>NZ_PKKS01000018.1:0-423885 GCF_002859085.1 Pseudomonas sp. QC2 | reverse complement strand
CGCTTCCGATCTCTCGTTAGCGGGAGGCGAATTCTACAGCGTTACACGCTGCTGTCAACACCTCTTTTTCTCCGCTTTCGACCGAGAGGATCGAAACGTTAATAGAGCCAAACAACACTGCTCTACCAACTCCTTCTGGGCTTCGATGAACGGAAGCAACTCGCTGTCGAATTCTGCGTAACTCTTTGTTTACCAAGGAGTTTTCCGTTTCGACTGCGCCGGAAGTGGGGCGAATTATAGACTTCCAGAATCTGCCGTCAACCCTTAATTCTGCTTTTCTATCAATTAGTTAGCATTGATTAAAAAACCACCAACAAAAAGCCGCCAATACCCTCTATATAGAAGGAAGCAGTCAAATAACCCCCGCCGCCTTTAAAGCGACTACATTCGCCATGCCCAACCCCAGTACTTCCTGAAGCACCTCGGCCGTATGCTCACCCAGCAGAGGAGGCGCGCTCCGGTACTCCACAGGCGTCTTCGACAACCGTATTGGGCTGGCAACCTGTGGCACCATCCCTGCCAACGCATGAGGCAACGCCATCGCCAAGCCGCGCGCCTTGACCTGCGGATCATCAAACACCTGGGCCAGGTCATTGATCGGCCCACAAGGCACACCCACCCGCTCCAACTGCGATACCCACTCAGCCGTCGTCTTGAACACCGTAGCCTGGCGAATCAACGGAATCAGCTCCGCCCGATTGGCCACCCGCACCTTATTAGTAGAGAAGCGCGGATCATCCGCCCACTGTGGCCGCCCGGCCACTTCAGCAAACTTACGAAACTGCCCGTCATTACCCACCGTCAGGATGAAATCACCGTCGGCCGTGGGAAAGTCCTGATAAGGCACGATGTTCGGGTGAGCATTCCCCAGGCGCTTGGGCGAGGCACCTGTCGTCAGATAATTCATCGCTTGGTTCGCCAGGCATGCCACCTGCACATCCAGTAGCGCCATATCGATGTGCTGCCCACCACCGTCATGATCCCGATGAGCCAGTGCCGCCAAGATGGCCACGGTCGAGTAGAGCCCCGTCAGGATGTCAGTCAGCGCGACGCCCACTTTCACCGGCCCAGCCCCCTCATCACCCTCGGGGCGGCCAGTCAGGCTCATAAGCCCGCCGAGCCCCTGGATCATGAAGTCATAACCCGCACGCGTAGCATATGGCCCCGTCTGACCGAAGCCAGTGATCGAGCAGTAGATCAACTCCGGGTTGATCTCCTTGAGCGACTCATAGTCCAGCCCATACGCAGCAAGACCACCCACCTTGAAGTTCTCGATCAGGATGTCTGACTTGGCCGCCAGCTCACGGACCAGCGCCTGCCCCTCCGGCCGCGTGAAATCGATCGTCACAGACTGCTTATTGCGATTGGCCGACAGGTAATAAGCCGCCTCACTGGTGTACTCACCATAAGCATCCTTAAGGAATGGCGGCCCCCAGGCGCGTGTGTCATCACCACTGCCCGGCCGCTCAACCTTGATCACCTCAGCCCCAAGGTCCGCGAGGATCTGCCCGGACCAGGGGCCCGCCAGTACTCGCGATAAATCCAGTACCCGCAGATGCGAAAGCGCGCCCATGCCGTGCTCCTATTAATAGAACGCCTGAAGACCGGTTTGCGCGCGCCCCAGAATCAACGCATGCACGTCATGAGTACCTTCATAGGTATTCACCACCTCCAGGTTGACCAGATGACGTGCCACCCCGAACTCGTCGGAAATACCGTTGCCACCCAGCATGTCACGCGCCATGCGTGCGATATCCAGGGACTTGCCACACGAGTTGCGCTTCATGATCGACGTGATTTCAACCGCCGCCGTACCTTCGTCCTTCATCCGCCCCAAACGCAGGCAACCTTGCAGGGCCAGGGTGATCTCAGTCTGCATATCGGCCAGCTTCTTCTGGATCAACTGGGTCGCCGCCAATGGGCGGCCGAATTGATGGCGATCAAGCGTGTATTGGCGGGCGGTATGCCAGCAAAACTCGGCGGCCCCCAACGCCCCCCAGGAGATGCCATAGCGTGCCGAGTTAAGGCAGGTGAAGGGCCCCTTCAAACCGCGCACATCCGGAAAGATGTTCTCTTCCGGAACAAACACGTTATCCATGACGATTTCACCGGTGATGGAGGCGCGCAGCCCGACCTTGCCATGAATCGCCGGAGCGCTCAGGCCCTTCCAGCCTTTCTCCAGGACAAACCCACGAATATCGCCAGCATCGTCCTTACCCCAGACCACAAACACATCCGCGATCGGGCTATTGGTGATCCACATCTTCGCGCCCGTCAGGCTATACCCCCCCTCGACCTTGCGAGCACGCGTGATCATCGCACCCGGATCGGAGCCATGATTGGGCTCAGTCAAGCCGAAACAACCGATCCATTCGCCAGAAGCCAGCTTCGGCAGGTACTTCTGTTTCTGTGCCTCAGTGCCGAACTCGTTGATCGGCACCATGACCAGTGACGACTGCACACTCATCATCGAGCGATAGCCGGAGTCGACACGCTCCACTTCGCGCGCGATCAACCCATAGCTGACGTAATTCAAGCCGCTGCCACCGTACTGCTCAGGGATCATCGCACCGAGCAAACCGGTCTCGCCCATCTCGCGAAAAATAGCAGGGTCGGTCTTTTCATGGCGAAAGGCTTCGAGCACACGCGGGGCCAACTTGTCCTGGGCGAACTGCTCAGCACTGTCGCGCACCATGCGCTCTTCTTCGGTGAGCTGTTGATCGAGCAGCAGTGGATCGATCCAGTTGAAGCTTGCCTTGCCAGCCATGAATAAGTCCTCGCGGAAAGAATCGGAAGTCGTGGAAGCAGCCTAGGCCCGACACGCGCAGAGGGCAAACGAGGTTTCCGCATAGGGTTGTGCTAATTTCTCACTTCGAAGTAGCCGAGAAAGGCGCATATGCGCTTTAGTAAGTGAGGACACGGTATATGCGCAGAAAAATCCCCAGCACCACCGCTCTTGTGAGTTTTGAAGCGGCAGCCCGCCACGAGAGCTTTACCAAGGCGGCGCAGGAGCTTTCGATCACGCAAGGTGCCATCTGTCGACAGATCGCCAGCCTCGAAGAGTTTTTAAGTGTCGAGCTGTTTCGCCGCTCACGGCGTGGGGTAAAGCTTACAGAAGCGGGGCTGTCCTACAGTCGTCGCGTGGCCACGCAATTGGATGCGGTGGAACGCGATACGCTTTCCGTCATGGGTCAGCAGGGCGCTAACACCATCGAACTGGCCGTTGTCCCGACATTCGGTACTCAATGGCTGATTCCTCGCCTCAAGGACTTCCAACGCCAGCACCCCGAAGTCACCGTTAACCTCACGAACCGAACACGACCCTTCCTGTTTGCCGACACTGAATTCGACGCCGCGATCTACTTCGGCGATGCCGACTGGTCCGGCACAGAATCCCACCGACTGATGGGGGAAAACCCTGTCCCAGTGTGCAGCCCTCGGCTATTGGGTAGCCACACGCGGTTCAGTCCCCAGGAGATCGCAGAACTGCCGCTTCTGCAGCAGACCACACGCCCCTACGCGTGGCGCCAATGGTTCAACGCCCAACAACTGAACATACCCCGCGACATGACAGGCCCCCGATACGAGCTATTCTCGATGTTGTCCCAGGCCGCCATGCACGATATGGGGATCGCGCTGATTCCACCGTTCCTCATCCAGCGCGAGCTTGAGGAGGGACAATTGCTGATCGCCAGCCCAGAGGCGCTGAGCAGCTCAAAGGCTTATTACTTGATGATTCCGGACAAAAAGGTCGAATCTGCCTCATTGCACGCCTTCAGGGATTGGCTTATCGACCAGTCCCAGCGCTACAGCCCCAGCATTTAAAGGCCACAACCATGTTACTGACTTTGTAGTCAGTAAATTTTCAATCCTACAGATATACGTATATGTCGCATTTCAGCAGACTGTATCTGTCAGTCCAAGAAAAGGCTCAAAGCCATGATCTACTTGGCTTATAGCGACTGTCACAAGCCAATAGCCGACTATTCACATCGGCGATGGCAAAAGAGTGCAAAACTGCCTGCAGCCCTTTAAGCCCATGTATTTGAAGAGGTTATTTCAGGGTATTGCGACAATCAGTCACAGGGTGACTTGTAGTTAATTTTTCGTCACCCGTCATAATCCCTTGAAGGCCGTAAAGTTCGCCTGCAAAATGCCGCGCCCCGCTGTCATTTCAGCGGGATCGTGCTGATCGGCCGCCCCAGTTGCGCCACTCGCGGTGCACTGGCCTTTTTACAAAAAGATCAAAAGCAAAAAGATCATGCAGGAGATTTGACGTGCACATTGGTGTTCCTCTCGAAACCCAGACCGGTGAAACGCGGGTGGCTGCCACCCCGGAAACCATCAAGAAGCTGATCGGCCAGGGCCATAAGGTCACTGTACAAAGCGGGGCAGGCCTAAAGGCCAGCGTCGTGGACAATGCCTATGAAGCGGCAGGCGCAACCATTGGCAGTGCCAACGATGCGTTTGGCGCCGAGCTGATTCTCAAGGTGGTGGCCCCCAGCGACGGCGAGCTGGCGCTGATCAAAAGCGGCACCGTGCTGGTGGGCATGCTCAATCCGTTCAGCAATGAAACCATTGCCAAGCTCGCCGAACGCGGCATCACGGCCTTTGCCCTTGAAGCAGCGCCACGCACCTCACGGGCCCAGAGCCTCGACGTGCTGTCATCCCAGGCCAACATCGCCGGCTATAAAGCCGTGTTGCTGGCTGCGCATCATTACCCGCGCTTCATGCCGATGCTGATGACGGCCGCAGGCACCGTGAAAGCTGCGCGCGTACTGATCTTGGGCGCCGGTGTCGCAGGCCTGCAAGCGATTGCCACAGCGAAACGCCTGGGTGCAGTGATCGAAGCGTCTGACGTGCGCCCGGCCGTTAAAGAGCAGATCGAATCCCTGGGTGCCAAATTCGTTGACGTGCCTTACGAAACCGATGAAGAACGCGAATGCGCCGTCGGGGTCGGTGGCTATGCACGCCCAATGCCGACCAGCTGGATGCAGCGCCAGGCCCTGGCCGTGCACGAGCGCGCCAAGCAGGCCGACATCGTCATTACCACCGCCCTGATCCCCGGCCGAAAAGCGCCGACCCTGCTCAGTGCCGAAACCGTCGCACAGATGAAGCCCGGCTCAGTGGTCATCGACCTCGCCGCCGCCCAAGGTGGCAACTGCCCGCTGACCGTCGCCGACCAGGTGGTGGTGGAAAATGGCGTGATCATCTGCGGCCCGACCAACTTGGCCGGTGCCGTCGCTGCCGACGCGTCAGCTTTGTATGCGCGCAACCTGCTGGACTTCCTGAAGCTGGTCTTCACCAAGGAAGGGCAGTTTGAAATCAACCTCGAAGACGACATCGTCGCTGCGTGCCTGATGTGCCGCGACGGCCAAGTCATCCGCAAAAACGCCTAAGCAGGGATTCAGACGATGGAAGAGCTTATCTCCCCCGGTATCTACAACCTGATCATCTTTGTGCTGGCGATTTATGTCGGTTACCACGTGGTCTGGAACGTAACGCCCGCACTGCACACGCCATTGATGGCGGTGACCAACGCCATTTCCGCGATCGTGATCGTCGGCGCCATGCTCGCCGCAGCCCTCACCGTCACACCACTGGGCAAGACCATGGGCACGCTGGCCGTGGCACTGGCAGCAGTGAACGTATTCGGTGGCTTCCTGGTCACCCGCCGCATGCTTGAGATGTTCAAGAAGAAAGCCCCGAAAGCAAAAGAAGAGGCGCCGAAGTAATGAGCATGAATCTGGTAACGACGCTCTACCTGATCGCGTCGATCTGCTTCATCCAGGCCCTCAAAGGCCTGTCACATCCGACCACGTCGCGGCGCGGCAACCTGTTCGGGATGCTCGGCATGGCGCTGGCGGTACTTACCACGGTGGGCCTCATCTATAAGCTGGGCGCTGAGCTCGCCACCGCCGGCATCGGCTATGTGATCGTCGGCCTGCTGATCGGCGGCACCGCCGGTTCGATCATGGCCAAGCGCGTAGAAATGACCAAGATGCCGGAGTTGGTGGCGTTCATGCACAGCATGATCGGTCTGGCCGCCGTGTTTATTGCGATTGCCGCGGTGGTCGAGCCGCAATCCCTGGGCATCGTCAAACACCTGGGCGACTCGATTCCAGCCGGTAATCGACTGGAGCTGTTTCTCGGCGCGGCCATCGGCGCAATTACGTTCTCCGGCTCGGTAATCGCGTTCGGCAAGCTGTCGGGCAAGTACAAGTTCCGTCTGTTCCAAGGCGCACCGGTACAGTTCGGCGGCCAGCACAAGCTGAACCTGGTGCTCGGCCTCGCAACACTTGGCCTCGGCCTGGCGTTCATGTTCACCGGCAACCTCACCGCCTTTGCGCTGATGCTGGCCCTGGCCTTCGTGCTTGGCGTGCTGATCATCATCCCGATCGGCGGCGCGGACATGCCGGTGGTGGTGTCGATGCTCAACAGCTACTCCGGCTGGGCAGCGGCGGGCATCGGCTTCTCGCTGAACAACTCGATGTTGATCATCGCCGGCTCCCTGGTGGGCTCCAGCGGCGCAATCCTCTCGTACATTATGTGCAAGGCGATGAACCGCTCCTTCTTTAACGTACTGCTCGGCGGTTTCGGCAATGCGCCGGATGCCGGCGCGGCGGCGGGCTCGAAAGAAGCGCGCCCGGTGAAATCCGGTTCGGCCGACGACGCGACCTTCCTGCTGACCAACGCCGACACCGTGATCATTGTGCCGGGCTACGGCCTGGCAGTGGCGCGAGCGCAACACGCACTCAAGGAACTGACCGAGAAGCTGACCCATCGCGGCGTCACCGTGAAATACGCGATTCACCCAGTGGCGGGCCGTATGCCTGGGCACATGAACGTACTGCTCGCCGAGGCGGAGGTGCCTTACGACCAAGTGTTCGAGATGGAAGACATCAACTCCGAGTTCGGCCAGGCCGATGTGGTGCTGGTGCTTGGCGCGAACGACGTGGTCAACCCGGCCGCCAAAAACGACCCGAACTCGCCGATTGCCGGCATGCCGATCCTCGAGGCGTTCAAGGCCAAAACCATCATCGTCAATAAGCGCTCGATGGCCAGCGGTTATGCCGGTTTGGATAACGAGCTGTTCTATCTGGACAAGACCATGATGGTCTTCGGAGATGCCAAGAAGGTCATTGAAGACATGGTCAAAGCCGTCGAGTAACACTGCTTCAGCGCAATACTCGAAACCCCGGCCTCTTGTAGGCTGGGGTTTTTTATTACTCCATGAAACCCGACCAAAGGCTCTAAATCGCTACCTGGCATTCGACCATGGTAGCGGGCCGATTTTTTTTGAAATCACTAAACTGCGCACCTTGCTTCCGTAGCCCGAGATAAGAATCCATGTACCGTGATCGCATCCGCTTGCCTTCGTTGTTGAACAAGGTCATGAGCGCGGCAGACGCCGCCGCACTGATCGAAGACGGCATGACCGTCGGCATGAGCGGCTTCACCCGTGCCGGTGAAGCCAAGGCCGTCCCCCACGCCTTGGCCGAGCGCGCCAAGACTTCTCCGCTGAAAATCACCCTGATGACCGGCGCCAGCCTGGGCAATGACCTGGATAAGCAATTGACCGAAGCCGGCGTGCTGTCCCGACGCATGCCGTTTCAGGTCGACAGTACCTTGCGCAAAGCGATCAACGCCGGCGAAGTGATGTTTATCGACCAGCACTTGTCGGAAACCGTCGAGCAATTGCGTAACAACCAACTCAAGCTGCCGGACATTGCAGTGATTGAAGCGGTCGCAATCACGGAACAGGGGCATATTGTGCCCACCACGTCTGTGGGTAACTCGGCCAGCTTCGCGATTTTCGCCAAGCAGGTGATTGTCGAGATCAACATGGCGCACAACCCGAACCTGGAAGGGCTGCACGACATCTATATCCCGACCTACCGGCCGACGCGCACGCCGATCCCATTGGTGAAAGTCGATGATCGCATTGGCAGCACCGCCATCCCGATCCCACCGGAAAAAATCGTCGCCATCGTGATCACCAACCAGGCTGACTCGGCCTCTACCGTGACGCCGCCCGACAGCGACACACAAGGCATCGCCAATCACCTGATCAACTTCCTCAAGCAGGAAGTCGATGCGGGACGCATGACCAACAAGCTCGGCCCGCTGCAGGCAGGGATAGGTAACATCGCCAACGCAGTGATGTGCGGATTGATCGACTCGCCGTTCGAAGACCTCACCATGTATTCGGAAGTGTTGCAGGACTCGACCTTCGACCTGATCGATGCAGGCAAATTGAGCTTCGCGTCGGGCAGCTCGATCACGCTGTCAGAGCGGCGCAATGCCGATGTGTTCGGCAACCTGGAACACTACAAAGACAAGCTGGTACTGCGCCCGCAGGAAATCTCCAATCACCCTGAGGTGGTGCGTCGGTTGGGCATCATCGGTATCAACACCGCACTGGAGTTCGACATCTACGGCAACGTCAACTCCACCCACATCTGCGGCACGCGCATGATGAACGGCATTGGCGGCTCCGGGGATTTCGCGCGCAACGCGCACTTGGCGATCTTCGTGACCAAGTCGATTGCCAAGGGCGGGGCAATTTCCAGCGTAGTGCCGATGGTCAGTCATGTGGACCACACCGAGCATGACGTAGACATCCTGGTGACCGAAGTCGGGCTGGCTGACCTGCGTGGCCTGGCGCCACGGGAACGAGCGCGGGTGATCATCGACAACTGTGTACACCCGGCGTACCGCGATGCACTGAACAGTTACTTCGATGCTGCCTGTGCCATCGGCGGGCATACCCCGCACATCCTGCGCGAAGCACTGAGCTGGCACATTAACCTGGAAGAAACCGGGCACATGCTCAAGGCCTGATTGATACAGATCCGAGCTGATGCAAATACAGTTTCATCAGCTCGGCCTTGTCGCTGCCACTTATTGAAAAAACTGTACTGCTGTACCGGTCATTTCCTACCGAAATATCCCACACCCCTCATCGAAAATGGCTATTTCGCACTACTTAAGTGCAGACAGGTACAGTTGCCCTATTTTCGTACAGTACAGCGCCTATAAACAGTTAACTGGCCCCTCACAATACAGGTGAACTGTATCTAGAGAGTCTTGCGCCGGGAGAGGATCATTGGCATCAGTTAAACCACTACCTAATCCCGCCACAAGCGGAAGGATGTCATCATGGAACGTACACTCAGTTCCGAACTGTTCTTTGAAGAAAAAGCTGTAAACACCCAGGCTTCCCTGCCTCTGCGCGTTATCGCCAACCTGATGTTGTGGCAGCGCCGCATCTCCAGCCGCCACCAACTGGCTCGTCTGGATTCGCGTCTGCTGGCTGACGCAGGCATCAGCGAAGCTCAACGCTACGAAGAGCTGAGCAAGCCGTTCTGGCGCTGATTTAGCGCTCGCTGGCCCTGACCTGACGGGTCCACTGCCAGCAACCTGATTTGTCAAAACAGAGCCCGCCCCGGGAAACCGGAGGCGGGCTTTGTTGTTTCCGGGTTTGGGGTTTTGAGCGTAAAAACAGAAGCCTTTCTCAATGACAGGTACAGTTAATAAAGCAAAACAGTTAAGCAGTACAATTTAACTCTGGTGTATCTGTATCGGTGACCCCGCCCCATCCAACATGGTGATCCAAGACCTCATGAAAGGTACTCGCCATGGATAAGACTTCCCCTCTTTATAAGCGGCTGCCACGCCAGGTGGCCTTGGCCTTCGTTAGATGGGCACGCCTGGCTTATGAACGGCGTCAACTGTCACAGCTTGATGCTCGGGAACTGTCAGACCTGGGCATCAGCCATGGCGACCGAATGGCCGAGCTGTCCAAGCCGTTCTGGCGTGACTAGGCAGTCAAGAAGCTTCCCGAACGGATAAGCGGCAGCTTAATATCCAGCCACCACGTGGCGAACCGCGTCGTACAGGCGTCTGATCCCCAATGGCTGCCCTGCGCCACCTTATCCGTTCATCTACAGGAGTCTTCCCATGTCCCGTCTTCGCTTGCTGAGTGCTGCTGCCCTATTGGCCCTGACTGCCAACGCCAGCGCGAGCAGCTTCATCGTGACCACCGACTCCATCGTCGGCGCGCTCAAGGCCACCTCCGACGCCAGCTCCGATGCCACTTCTTCACTGCGCGACAACAAGGTCGTGCGCGCCGCTCGTGACGACGCCGCCAGCTTTGTCGCCAGCGAAGGTGCCATTCGTGGTGTGAAACTGGAGAGCGCCCTGGCACAGATCCGCCAACAAGCGCCGCAATTGAATACCGCGACTGACGCGCAACTGGCCCAAGCGATCCTGGCTATCTGATTCGGAGCACAAAGGGAGCGTCTGCCGCTCCCTGATACCGATGCACTGGCTCTCGCCTGGGCATTGCGCTAGCCTTGGCGCTCGCTTTCAGTTGTCGAGTCCCATGGCTTTTTCATACCGCCTTTTAATAGTCCCTGTGGTGTTTTTCTGCGGCTGGTCGCCATTGGCTTCGGCCTTTGACCTCACCACCCAGAGCACGGTCGTGAGCGCGTATGCCACCAGCAAGGTGACCTCCGCACCCTTCGACAAAAAAGTGATAATGGCCGCTCAGGATGACGCTGCCGCGTTTATCGCCACTGACGGCGAATGGCGGGGCGCACGGCTGGAGTCAGCGCTGGATTATCTGCGCCGCAGCCAACCAAAACTTAACGCCAGCGACCTTGAACTGGCGCAAGCAATTCTCGTCCAATAATCATCTTTGTATTCCATCTTTGTATTCGGAGTAATTCCATGCGTAGCCCGCTGATCGCCGCCACCCTTGGCCTGCTGTTGTTGGCCGACGTTGCCCAAGCGCATACCCTGGTGGCCACCAGTAACATCATTGTTCGCGCCTCAGGCCGCACCATTGATTTCACTTCGGACACCACCACCTCCATCCGCGACTCCAAAGTGGTGCGCGAAGCCCACGATGACGCCGCCAGTTTCGTCGCTACCAACGGCGAGATCCGTGGCGCGCACTTGGAAGCGGCCTTCGATACCCTGCGCACACGCCTGCCGGAAGCCCGCGACGCCAGTGACCAGACCCTCGCAGAAGCTATCCTCGCACTGTGAGGCGAATTGCCGCCTGGCTCCTGGCCGGGACTGTGCTGCTGTGTGCCAGCGCAGCCCAGGCCAGCTTGCAACTGCGGCTCAAGACCGAGGGTCTGAGTCCGGCTGAACAGCAGGCCAGCCAGGCGTTGCTCGACGAAGCCATGCGCTCGTTACCGCCGCGCTTTATCGAGCAGTTGGACCGGCGCATCGATGTCGGCTGGACCGACAAAATGCCCGAGAATGCCTACGGGCAAGCCTCCCTCGTGTCCGAGCTGGACCTCAACCGTAACCTGCTCGCCAGCCTGACCGACGGCAGCGCCGCCACGCAGAAAACCAATCGCCCCCACGGCACCGTGCGTCGCGAAATGCTCGCCACGGTGCTGCACGAACTGACCCACATCTATGACCGTGCGCGCCTGTGGTCCAAAGAGGACCGCGCGCTGATCAATCGTTGCAGCCGCCAAAACAACCTCACCGGCCTGATCGGCCTGCCTGATCAATGCCGTGGCCAGAATGGCCGTCGCTTTACCCTCAGTGACGACCCGCGCCTGCTGGACCTTGCCGGCTGGCCGCAATACGTCGGCCGTCGCGGCGAGCGTGAGCAGCACAACCATCAGGTCGCCCGCAGCCCGGACATCTACGAAACCACCAGCCCGCTGGAATTCGTCGCGGTCAACATGGAGTACTTCCTCCTCGACCCCAGCTACGCCTGCCGGCGCCCGGCATTGTTCCGCTATTACCAGGAACACTTCGGCTGGGCCCCGCCGGAACAAGACACCTGCGCCAGCACCTACGCCTTCCTGAACGCCGGTAACGATTTCGCCAAGACGCCGCTGGGTCATGTGGACCCGGAGCGCGTCTACGAAATCGACTACCTCCTGGCCGAAGCCAACCAGAACCTCGTCAGCCGCTGGGGCCACAGCATGCTACGCCTGGTGATCTGTGCGCCGGGGCGTCCACGCGGGCCGGATTGTCGCCTGGACCTGGACCAGCATCTGGTGTTGTCCTACCGCGCGTTCGTCGGTGACGTACAGCTATCGAGCTGGGATGGCCTGGTCGGCAAGTACCCATCGCGGTTGTTTGTACTGCCGCTGGCGCAAGTGATCGACGAATACACCAAGACCGAATTGCGCGGCCTGGCTTCCGTACCGTTGAAGTTGACCCGCCAGGAAATCAACGACACCGTCGAGCACGCCGCCGAGATGCATTGGAGCTACGACGGCAACTACTTCTTCATCTCCAACAACTGCGCGGTGGAGAGCCTGAAACTGCTACGCAGCGGCAGCGCCAACCCGCAACTGACCGGCCTGGACAACATCACTCCCAACGGTCTGCTCGAAGTCCTGAACGCCCGCGGCCTGGCCGACACCAGTGTGCTGGATGACAAACGCCGGGCACTGCGCCTGGGTTATCACTTCGACTCCTTCCGCGAACGCTACCAGGCCATGTTCGATGTGCTGCGCAAACGCCTGCCGATCAAACAGACCCAGGTTGAAGACTGGCTGTCCCTCAGTGCAGAGGAGCGCCGCCAGTGGTTCGGCCAGGCCGATCTGCGCACCAGCGCCGCGCTGCTACTGCTTGAGCAGGCAAGCTTTCGCAAGCAGTTGATGCTGGCCCAGGACGAAGTCAAACAACGCTACCTCGGTGCCCGCGAGCTGAAAAACGGTGGCATGGAGAAAGCCAACGCCACGCTGCAGCAGATCCTCGCCAACAGCGGCTTCCTCAGTCGCCCGGCGGAGCTGCTGGGCAGCGGTGGTTATGGCCTACCGCAACCTTCGGAAGCAAAGCGTCTTGAATCGGAAAGCGCCGAGCGCCAGAAGCAGCTGCAATCCCTGACCGGCGAATTGGATAAAGAGGTGAGGGCGCTGCTGGATCCTTCCCGTTCCGCCGAAATTGCCGCCTGCGAAGCCAACCTCAAACTGGTGGGCGAGCATTTGCGGACGTTGCACAAAGCAGCGGGCGGTCTGGAACTGCCCTAAAAACCTCAAGCCAAACACAGACAAATGTGGGAGGGGGCTTGCCCCCGATTGCAGCGTGCCAGTCACTGCATGCACAGGCTGACACACCGCTATCGGGGCAAGCCCCCTCCCACATTTTGATCTACATAAAGCCAGAGACTGCGTGCATTCCCTTCGTCACCTGTTTTTCCGGCGAAAGCTGGCTGAAAGCTTACCCGTCTAGGATCGCCTCCACTGCCGGCAACAGACCGGCTGTTAACAACAACAATGGTGATTCCCGATGTCCGTCCGTACCCGCCTGTTCGCCCCAACTCCACCCGTACGCCTCGTGCCTTTCGTTCTGCGCTGACCCCACCCGGTTCGCCATTCCCTAGCCGCGCTACGCCTGGAGTATTCCTATGCTGACTTTCCTTGGCTTTGCCATGGTCATCACGTTCATGTTCCTGATTATGACCAAGCGCCTGTCCGCGCTGATCGCCCTGATCATCGTGCCGATCCTGTTTGCGCTGTTCGGCGGTTTCGCCCCGAAGATCGGCCCGATGATGCTCGAAGGCATCACCAAGCTCGCGCCGACCGGCGTGATGCTGATGTTCGCCATTCTCTACTTTGCCCTGATGATCGACTCCGGCCTGTTCGACCCGGCCGTGCGCAAGATCCTCAAGATGGTCAAGGGCGACCCGCTGAAGGTCTCCGTCGGTACCGCCGTGCTGGCCCTGGTCGTGTCCCTCGACGGTGATGGCGCTACCACTTACATGATCTGCGTGGCCGCGATGCTGCCGCTGTACCAGCGCATCGGCATGAGCCCGCGGATCATGGCAGGCTTGATCATCCTCGCCGGTGGCGTGATGAACATGACCCCTTGGGGCGGCCCGACCGCCCGTGCCGCCAGTGCGCTGCATGTGGACCCATCGGATATTTTCGTACCGATGATCCCGGCGATGGCCGCCGGCGTGGTGGCGATCCTGGTGATTGCCTACATGTACGGCAAACGCGAACGTGCGCGCCTGGGTGAACTGCACCTGCAAGGCGATGAGATCGACCACAGTGAAATCAGCGTGTCGCAATACCCCGACGCTCGTCGTCCCAAGCTGATCTGGTTCAACGGCGCACTGACCCTGGCCCTGATGTGCACCCTGATCGCCGGTCTGTTGCCGTTGCCGGTGCTGTTCATGGTGGCATTCAGTATCGCGATGATCGTCAACTACCCCTGCCTGCAACAGCAGAAAGACCGCGTCGCCGCCCACGCCGGCAGCGTACTGGCGGTGGTGGGGTTGATCTTCGCCGCGGGTATCTTCACCGGCATCCTGTCCGGTACCGGCATGGTCGACGCCATGTCCAAGAGCCTGCTGGCGGTCATCCCGGAGGCCATGGGCCCTTACCTGGCCGTGATCACCGCACTGGTGAGCATGCCGTTTACCTTCTTCATGTCCAACGACGCGTTCTACTATGGCGTTCTGCCAGTGCTCGCCGAAGCCGCCAGCCACTACGGCATCACCGCCGTGGAAATGGCCCGCGCCTCCATCGTTGGCCAGCCTGTGCACTTGCTCAGCCCACTGGTACCGTCGACCTACCTGCTGGTAGCCCTGGCCGGTATCGAATTTGGCGATCACCAGCGCTTCACCCTGAAGTGGGCAGTACTGGTGTGCCTGTGCATAATGTTCGCCGCATTGCTGATGGGGATTTTTCCGCTGTTCAGCACTCTATAATCGTACCGACTCACTCACCGCGCGGCGCTGCAGCTTGCGCGGTTTAACACTTGCTCAAAGGAATACACATGGAATGGCTGACCAATCCGGAAATCTGGATTGCCTTCTTCACCCTGACGGCCCTCGAGATCGTCCTGGGCATCGATAACATCATCATGATTTCGATCCTGGTCAGCCGCATGCCCAAGCATATGCAGGCGCGCACCCGGATCTTCGGCCTGGCCCTGGCCATGGTCACGCGCATCATGTTGCTGCTGTCGATCACCTGGGTGATGCAACTGACCGCCGACCTGTTCGTGGTCTTCGGCCAAGGCATTTCCGGCCGCGACCTGATCCTGTTCTTCGGTGGTCTGTTCCTGCTGTGGAAAAGCTCCCAGGAGATGTACCACGCACTGGAAGGTGAAGACGAAACCCACGACGAGCCAGGCGGCAAGGGTGGTAAGTTCATCTACACCATCATCCAGATCGCGATCATCGACATCGTGTTCTCCCTGGACTCGGTGATCACTGCTGTCGGCATGGTCTCCCACGTGCCGGTCATGGTCGCGGCGATTGTTGTTGCGGTACTGGTGATGATGCTGGCCGCAGGCACCATCAGCGAATTCATCGACAAGCACCCGTCGCTGAAGATGCTGGCCCTGTCGTTCCTGCTGGTGGTGGGTACTGTACTGATCGCCGAATCCTTCGATGTGCACGTGCCAAAAGGCTACGTTTACTTCGCCATGGCGTTCTCGCTGGCGGTGGAAGCGGTGAACATCAAGATGCGTACGGCCATCGCGAAAAAGCGCAAACAGCAGGATCCGGTGAAACTGCGCAAAGACATTCCGGGTCAATAAAGCTGACCCGCTGCTGAAAGGGGCTTTCGCGCCTAATGCCAGTCAGTTAAGACGTAGAAAGGGTACAAAATAACCTGTGGCGAGGGAGCTTGCTCCCGTTGGGCCGCGAAGCGGCCCCAAAAATGGGACTGCTGCGCAGTCTAACGGGAGCAAGCTCCCTCGCCACAGGTACAGTGTTTGCCCTTAACTGACTGGCATTAGCTTTCGAGCCCCTTTTTCGCATCTGCAAAAAGCTGATTTCATGACAGTTTTGTTTCAATCCCCACTTTAGCTATGCGATGCTGGCGCAGAGCCCATTCGCCAACTACAGCTTAAGTAAAAGACGTAGAGCGGCACGCGGTAACTTTCCTTCGCTCATTTTAGAGCGCACCTACACGGGGGGCCGAGCATGCTGACCCTGCTCAATCTGCTTTCCGCCGTGACCCTGCTTATCTGGGGCACGCACATCGTCCGTACCGGCATCCTGCGGGTCTACGGTTCCAACTTGCGCCAAGTCATCGGGCAGAACATGTCCAAGCGCTGGCTGGCGTTTATCGCCGGTATCCTGGTGACCGCCATGGTGCAGAGCAGCAACGCCACGGCAATGCTGGTGACCTCCTTTGTCGGCCAGGGCCTGATGGGGCTGATGCCCGCCTTGGCGACCATGCTCGGTGCCGACGTCGGCACCGCGCTGATGGCGCGGGTGCTGACGTTTGACTTGTCCTGGCTGTCACCGCTGCTGATCTTTCTCGGGGTGATTTTCTTTCTGTCGCGCAAACAAACGCGGGCAGGGCAGTTGGGCAGGGTCGGCATCGGCCTCGGGCTGATCATCCTCGCCCTGCAATTGATCGTCGAAGCCGCCGGCCCCATCACCCACGCCCAAGGTGTGAAAGTGCTGTTCGCTTCGTTGACCGGCGACATTTTGCTCGACGCCCTGGTCGGCGCTTTGTTCGCGATGATTTCCTACTCCAGCCTGGCCGCCGTCCTGCTGACCGCCACCCTCGCCGGCGCCGGCGTGATCGGCTTGCACGTGGCGATCGGCCTGGTGATCGGCGCCAACATCGGCAGCGGCGTCCTGGCTTTCCTCAGCACGAGCATGCAAAACGCCGCCGGACGCCAAGTGGCGCTGGGCAGCTTGCTGTACAAGTTGATCGGCTTGCTGCTGATCATCCCGGTACTCGACCCGCTGGTGCTGTGGATGGACGGCTTGGACTACAGCGCCCAAGGCATGGTCATCACCTTCCACCTGCTCTATAACGTCAGCCGCTGCCTGATCCTGTTGCCGACCATCGGCCCGATGGCCCGGCTATGTGCCTGGTTGCTGCCCGAGCGCGAAGAAACCAATGGCAAGGCCAAACCACGCCACCTGGACCTGGCCGCCCTGGCCACACCGAGCCTGGCGCTGGCCAACGCCGCCCGTGAAACCCTGCGCCTGGGCGACCTGATCGACAATATGCTCACCGCCATGCAGGAAGTCCTGCGTGGCAAACAGACCGCCATCACCCAGGAAATGCGCAGCCTCAGCGATGACGTCGAGTCGCTCTACAGCGCGATCAAACTCTACCTGGCGCAGATGCCCCGCGAAGACCTCAGCGAGCACGACAGCCGCCGCTGGGCGGAAATCATCGAGCTTTCCATCAACCTGAAACTGGCCGGCGACCTGATCGAACGCATGCTGCGCAAAGTCCAGCAGCAAAAAACCTCACAGCGTCGCCAGTTCTCCGAAGTCGGCCTGGAAGAACTCACTGGCCTGCACAGCCAACTGATCGCCAATCTGCGCCTGGGCCTGTCGGTGTTCCTCAGCGCCGACCCGGAAAGCGCCCGCCAATTGCTGCGCGAAAAACGCCGTTTCCGCGCCCAGGAACGCCGCCTGGCACATGCCCACGTCAGCCGGCTACAGCGCAAAATCGTGCAAAGCCTGGAGACCAGCTCCCTGCACCTGGAACTGATTGCCGACATGAAACGACTGAACTCGTTGTTTTGCAGCAGTGCCTATGTAGTCTTGGAAACGTCCGACACCGGCGCGCTCTCTGCCGAAGATATTGCCGACATCACACATTCGCCCTGAACGTACGATGGCCCGTGAAGTCAGTTAACACTGACCTCACTCGCCAGGAAGCTTGTTATGCGTCGCCTGCTGTTCGCTTGTCTGCTCATGGGTTCTGCCCACGTCTTCGCCTTTGACCGCCTGCAAGTCGAGGGCTACACCTTGCCCAACGGCCTGCAACTGTTGCTCAAACCGGGCACCGAGCGCGGGCATGTGGCGATCCGCCTGGTGGTGGGCGTGGGCCTGGATGACTTCAGCTGCGAAGACAAGGAATTGCCGCACCTGCTGGAACACTTGCTGTTCAGCGGCATCGACGGCGGCGGCGAAGGTGAGCTGGAAGACCGCATGCAAGCGCTGGGCGGCGAGTGGAATGCCTACACCAGCAACGCCGACACCACCTTTGTGATCGAGGCGCCCGCACAAAACCAGCGCAAAGTGCTGGACCTGCTGCTGGCGATCATCACCCGCACCGAACTGACCGACGCCAATATCAACTCCGCCAAGCAGGTCGTCGAACGTGAAGACGGCGGCCACTACTCACACCTGCAACGCCTGTTGGACCGCCAGGACCTGGGTCACACCGCCAGCAACCAATTGGCGGTCGAACTGGGACTCAAATGCGCCGAGCGCGCCGAGGTCGACCACCTGACCCGCGACCAGTTGGAGCACCTGCGCAAACACTGGTACGCGCCCAACAACATGACCTTGATCATCGTCGGCGACCTCGACAAGCTGCTGCCGGCCTATCTGGAGCGCACCTTCGGGCAACTCGACCCGGTTGACCCCACTGAACACCCAGCGCTGCCGGAGATCCAGCACGCCGCCGCCAGCCATCGCGAACTGATCCACGGCTGGGTCGGCGACAGCGCCAAGCTGCACTGGCTGTTCCCCGAGCCGGTGCTGGACGACCAGCATGATGAGACCTACGACCTGCTCAAGGATTACCTCGATTGGGCGCTGTACCGCCAACTGCGCCTCAAGCACGGTTTGTCCTACGGCCCCTGGAGCGAACGTGAAGTCCTCGGCGGCGTCGGTTTCCTCAGCTTGAATGCCGACCTTGAGCGCGAAAACCTCCCCGAAGCAGAGCAGGTTCTCCAGGACCTCAAGGCCCAACTGCTCAAGGATGGCCTCGATCCGGCGGTATTCGCTCGCTTGCAACAAGCCGCCATCGCGCGCCAGGCCTGGGCAGTGCAGGGCAACAGCGCGCTGGCCGACTACTACTGGAGCGCTTCCGGTGACTACAACAACGGCCATTTCAGCGACCCGGTCAAGCGCATCAAGGCGGTAAGCCTGGAGCAGACCAACCAGGCCATGCGCCAAGTGTTCCAGCAGCCCGGCTACTGGCGTATCGAGAAACCGCTGCTCAGCTATGACGGCCTGAGTTGGATCGGTGCCGGCGTGCTCGGTTTGATCACCTTTGTGTTGATCGGCGTGCGGGTTTATCGCAAACGGTTTGCGTAATGAGGCACCGGACAACGGGCTAAGACGTTATTCTGTCTGGGATTTTCTCCTACAAAGACTGCGAACCGCCGAATGCAAAACCTGACCCGCTTGATCACCCGCATCCTCGAACTGATGAAGCGCTACCCCGGGGTGATAGCACTTGGCGGTTTTGTCTCGGGTGTGGGCAGCTTCATTCTGGTGGATCGCCAGCAGGGCATGGCCAGTTGGATCGCCGTGATCATGCTGGTGAGCTGGCTGTGGCTGATGCTGGAAAACAGCTTTACCCAGCTGTTCACCAAAGTCTTCAAGCGCGAAATCCCCGAGCCGCTGCTGCGCTATGCGACCCAGATGATTCACCAGGAAAGCCTGTTCTTTGTGCTGCCGTTCTTTTTCATCACCACCGCCTGGAACAGTGGCCAGTCGGTGTTCACCGGCCTGCTCGGCGCCGCAGCGCTGGTATCGATAATCGACCCGCTGTACTACAAATGGCTGGCGCCCAAACGCTCGCTGTTCCTCGCACTGCACACCTTCACGCTGTTCGCGGCGCTGCTCACCGCACTGCCGATCATCCTGCACCTGACCACGGCTGAGAGTTACAAGCTGGCCCTTGGCGTCGCCATGGCACTGTCGATCCCGAGCCTGGCGGTAAGCCTGCCGCTGCGCAGCCTCAAAGGCTGGGCGATGCTACTGGGGGTCACCGCTGCGATTGGCTGCGCCGGTTGGTTCCTGCGCAGCTGGGTGCCGCCAGCCACGCTGTGGATGACCGAAGTGGCCATCAGCACCCAACTGCAAGACCGCACGCCGGGCGACGACCTCAAGGAAGTCACCGCCGCTCAACTGCGCAGCGGCGGCCTCTACGCCTACACCGCGATCAACGCACCGCGTGGGCTGGATGAGCGGATTTACCACGTGTGGAAATTCAATGGCAAAGAGGTTGACCGCATCGCCCTGGATATCCACGGCGGGCGCAAAGAGGGCTATCGCGCCTGGACCCACAAGCAGAACTTCCCCGCCGATGCCGTGGGTCGCTGGCAGGTACAGGTGCTGACCGAAGACGGGCAGGTGATCGGCGTGCTGCGTTTCAAAGTGACGGACTCAGCACAAACGGACAACCCAAAGTAGGCAGGATCGTGCTATTACGTAGGAATTGTGGATAGCCAACAAGCTCGGAGCTTATGACCACCAGTACCTCGGCCGGTGCAGCCCACCTCGATACGTCCATCACCCCGCCACAGCTGAGGATTACGGGAGACTGGACGCTTGCCCACTATGCCAGCCTGAAGAAGCTGTCGGACAAGCTCGACGGCCAATACGATGCGGGCGCGCGTATCGACCTCAATGGCCTGGGCGCCCTCGATACCGCCGGCGCCTCGCTGCTGGTGGAGTTGCTGGGACCGACCCGCATCGAGCAATCCGCCGAGCAGACCGATTGCAGCTTGTCTGCCGCTGACCGTGCACTGCTCAAGACCGTCTACCGCTCCCTGAATGATTTTTGCGTACCGGAGAAAGCCCCGGAAGAAGCCGCCGGTATTCAAGTGCTGGCTCGCATCGGCCGGGCGGTAGACACCGTCTGGCAAGACAGCAAGCAACTGCTGGGCTTTATCGGCCTGATCCTCGAAACCTTCGCCCGCGGAATTTTCCGGCCCAGGCGTTGGCGCCTCACTCCGATGGTCGCGCACCTGGAACAGGTCGGCCTCGACGCCGCCCCCATCGTGGCCCTGCTGACCTTTCTGGTCGGTGCCGTGGTGGCGTTCCTCGGCGCCACCGTACTCAAGAGTTTTGGCGCGACGATTTTCACCGTCGACCTGGTGGCGTTCTCCTTCCTGCGCGAATTCGGTGTGTTGCTGACCGCGATCCTGATCGCCGGTCGCACCGCCAGTGCCTTTACCGCACAAATCGGCTCGATGAAGGCCAACGAAGAGATCGACGCGATCCGCACCCTGGGCCTGGACCCGATGGAACTGCTGGTATTGCCGCGCGTACTGGCGCTACTGGTAGCGCTGCCGATGCTGACCTTCCTGGCAATGCTCTCGGGCATTGTCGGCGGTGGCGTGGTGTGCGCCGTGGCCCTGGATATTTCGCCGGCGATGTTCCTCTCACTGCTGCAATCGGACATTGGCGTGCAGCATTTCCTGGTGGGCCTGGTGAAAGCGCCGATCTTCGCCTTCCTGATCGCCGCCATCGGCTGCCTGGAAGGCTTCAAGGTGAGCGGCAGCGCCGAGTCCGTCGGTGCCCACACCACCTCCAGCGTGGTGCAATCGATTTTTGTGGTGATCGTGCTGGACGCGGTCGCCGCGCTGTTCTTTATGGAGATGGGCTGGTGAGTCGCTTACACCGTGCGACCGCCGAGGCGGTGATTGAAGTGCGCGGCCTGTGCAATCGCTTTGGCACTCAACGCGTGCACGAGAACCTCGATCTGGACTTGTACAAAGGCGAGATCCTTGCCGTGGTCGGCGGCTCCGGCAGCGGCAAGTCGGTGTTGTTGCGCAGCATCGTCGGCCTGCGCCGGCCCAGCGCAGGCGAAGTGCGGGTGTTCGGCAAGAGCCTGCCAAGCCTGGCGGAGCATGAGCGATCCCTGGTGGAGCGACGCTTTGGCGTGCTGTTCCAGAAGGGCGCGCTGTTTTCCTCGCTGACCGTGACCGAAAACGTAGCGCTGCCATTGATCGAACACGCCGGCCTCAGCCGCCGCGACGCCGAGCACCTGGCCGCGGTCAAACTGGCCCTGGCCGGGTTGCCACTGTCGGCAGCCGACAAATACCCGGCGTCACTGTCGGGTGGCATGATCAAGCGCGCCGCGCTGGCCCGCGCGCTGGCCCTGGACCCCGACATCCTGTTTCTCGACGAACCCACCGCCGGCCTCGACCCGATTGGCGCGGCGCAATTCGATCAACTGATCCTGACCCTGCGCGATGCGCTGGGCCTGAGCGTGTTCCTGGTCACCCACGACCTGGACACGCTGTACACCATCACCGACCGCGTGGCAGTGCTGGCACAGAAAAAGGTGCTGGTGGCCGACGCCATCGATGTCGTCTCCGAAACGGACGACGCGTGGATTCACGAATATTTCCACGGCCCCCGAGGCCGCGCGGCATTGGATGCCGCTCAATCGCTCAACGAGGTATGACATGGAAACCCGAGCCCATCATGTGATGATCGGTTTGTTCAGCGTGATCGTGGTAGTCGGCGCGATGTTGTTCGGCCTGTGGCTGGCCAAGTCCAGCGTCGACAGCGCCTTCCAGGATTACGAAGTGATTTTCAACGAGGCGGTCAGCGGCCTGTCACAGGGCAGTTCGGTGCAGTACAGCGGGATTAAAGTGGGCGATGTGATCAGCCTGCGCCTGGACCCCAAAGATCCGCGTCGCGTACTGGCACGTATCCGCCTGGCCGGTGAGACGCCGATCAAGGAAGACACCCAGGCCAAGCTGGCGCTGACCGGCATCACCGGCACCTCGATTATCCAACTCAGCGGCGGTACGCCGCAAAGCCCCGAACTCAAGGGCAAAGACGGTAACTTGCCGGAAATCATCGCCTCACCCTCACCTATCGCGCGCCTGCTGAACAACAGCAACGACCTGATGACCAGCATCAACCTGCTGTTGCATAACGCCAACGACCTGTTTTCCCGCGAGAACGTCGAGCGCCTGAGCAACACCCTCGATAACCTGCAAAAAACTACCGGCGTCATCGCCGACCAGCGCGGCGATATCAAGGTGGTGATGCAGCAACTGATGCAAGTGAGCAAACAGGCCAGCGCCGCCCTGGAGCAGACCACTGTGCTGATGCGCAACGCCAACGGCTTGCTCAACGAACAAGGCAAGCAGGCCTTTGGCAGCGCCGAGCAGGCCATGAAGTCCCTGGAACACAGCACCGCGACCATCAACACCTTGCTGACCAACAACAAGGACTCGGTGAACAGCGGCATGCAAGGCCTCAACGAACTGGCGCCGGCCGTGCGCGAACTGCGCGAAACGCTCGGTTCGCTGCGCGCCATCTCCCGCCGCCTGGAAGCCAACCCCAGCGGTTACCTGCTGGGCAGCGACAAGAACAAGGAGTTCACGCCATGAAGCGTGTTTACCAAATGATCGCCCCTGTGGCGCTGGCACTCGTGAGCGCGTGCTCGATCCTGCCCAAGGCCGACCCTTCTGATGTGTATCGCCTGGCCTCGGCCCAGACCACCAGCCAGGGTGCGCCGGTCAGCTGGTCGCTGCGTGTGAATAAGCCGCAGACCAGCGAATTTCTCGACAGCCCACGTATTGCCGTGGTGCCCAATGGCGACCTGATCAGCAGCTATGCCAACTCGCGCTGGAGCGATCCGTCGCCGGTACTGTTGCGCAACCGCTTCATGGATGGCTTTCAACGCGATGGTCGGGTGACGCTGCTGAGTACCGATGACACCAACCTGCAGTCCGACTATGAACTGGGCGGGCAATTGCAGGCGTTCCAGAGTGAATACCGCGGCAGTGCGGTGGAGGTGGTGATTCGCCTGGACGCGCGCCTGGTACGCGGCAGTGATCAGCGGATTGTTGCCAGTCGGCGGTTTGAAGTGAGGCAACCGGTGAGCGATACCAAGGTGCCGGCGGTGGTCGCCGGGTTTGGACAGGCGGGGGATCAGTTGAATAAGCAGGTGGTGGATTGGGTGGTGAGTCAGGGCAATACATCACTTGCTCCCGCTGGGCTGCGCAGCAGCCCCAATACCAGCCAATAAGTTTTATCGGATACACCTGTGAAATCTTGTGGGGCCGCCTCGCGGCCCAGCGGGAGCAAGCTCCCTCGCCACAGGGGTTATGCCTTAGCCGAAGAACCAGTAGCACACCGCAATCGCCGCCACCACACCGGCCAACTCCGCCAGCAACGCACACCCGACTGCATGCCGCGCTCGCTGGATCCCCACCGAACCAAAGTACACCGCCAACACATAGAAAGTGGTCTCGGTACTGCCCTGAATCGTCGCCGCCACCAACGCCGGGAAGCTGTCCACGCCCTGGGTCTGCATGGTCTCGATCAGCATCGCTCGCGCAGCGCTGCCGGAGAACGGCTTGACCATCGCGGTCGGCAAGGCATCCACAAAGCGCGTGTCCATGCCCGTCCAGGCGACCACATGGCGAATGCCTTCAAGGCCAAAATCCAGCGCCCCTGAGGCACGCAACACACCCACGGCACACAGCATCGCCACCAGGTAGGGCAGCAGGTTCTTGGCCACATCGAAGCCTTCTTTGGCCCCTTCGACAAACGCCTCATACACCTTGACCTTGCGCAACGCACCGATCACCAGGAACAACATGATCAGGCCAAACAGCGTGAGGTTGCCCAGGATCGACGACAACCCGGCCAGAGCGGTGGCGGAGAGGGTCGCCAGCAGCGCCATGAAGCCGCCCAGCACCAGTGCGCCTGGAATCAGATAGGCCAGCACCACCGGATCCCACAGCCGTAGGCGCTGCATCACCGCCACCGACAGCAGGCCCACCAAGGTGGACGCGCTGGTCGCCAGCAGGATTGGCAGGAACACCAGTGTTGGGTCCGCAGCGCCTTGCTGGGCGCGGTACATGAAGATGGTGACCGGCAACAACGTCAGCGATGAGGCGTTGAGCACCAGGAACAGGATCTGCGCGTTACTCGCCGTGTTGGGGATTGGGTTGAGTTCCTGCAGCGCCTTCATCGCTTTCAAACCGATAGGCGTGGCGGCGTTATCCAGGCCCAGGCCGTTGGCAGCGAAGTTGAGGGTGATCAAGCCGATGGCCGGATGGCCGGCGGGCACTTCCGGCATCAGGCGGCGGAACAGCGGGCCGAGGGCCTTTGCCAGCCAGTCGACGATCCCGGCTTTTTCGGCGATGCGCAAAAAGCCCAGCCATAACGTCAGGGTGCCGAACAGCAGCACCATCACTTCCACCGACAGTTTGGCCATGGCGAAAATGCTTTCGACCATCGCCGCGAAAATCCCGGCGTTACCGCCGACCAGCCATTGCGCCAGTGCCGACACCATTGCCACGACAAAGAAGCCAAGCCACAGGCCATTGAGCATCAGTTAAATCCCCCGAAGAATGGAGCGAATGATAGCGGGGCCGGCAGAAACGACAAACCCCGGAATTTTCCGGGGTTTGTGTCAGAGCAGTCGTATTATCAGCTGCGGGTGGCTTGGCCCAGCGGCGAGGCTTCCTTGCTGCGCCAGTGCGGCAGCGAATTCCAATAGCGCTCGCCCTTGGCATCGTCGTACATGCCTTCCCAACGGGAGATCACCAGCACTGCAAGGGCATTGCCGATTACGTTCAGGGCGGTACGTGCCATGTCCATGATGCGGTCGACACCGGCGATAAACGCCAGGCCTTCCAGCGGAATGCCCACGCTGCCCAGCGTGGCCAGCAACACCACGAAGGACACGCCCGGCACACCGGCGATGCCTTTGGAGGTGACCATGAGGGTCAGCACCAGCATCAGTTGCTGGCCGATCGACAGGTCGATGCCATACAGCTGGGCGATGAAGATCGCCGCAATGCTCTGGTAGAGGGTCGAACCGTCGAGGTTGAACGAGTAGCCGGTCGGCACCACGAAGCTGCAGATCGCCTTCGGCGCGCCGTAGGCTTCCATCTTCTCGATCACGCGTGGCAGCACGGTTTCGGAGCTTGCGGTGGAATAGGCCAGTACCAGCTCATCCTTGAAGATGCGCATCAGCTTGATCACCGAGAAGCCGAACAGGCGGGCGATCAGGCCGAGGATCACGAAAGCGAAGAACAGGATGGCGACGTAAACCAGGATCACCAGCTTGGCCAACGGCAACAGCGAGGCGAAGCCGAAGTTGGCGACGGTCACGGCGATCAATGCGAATACGCCGATCGGGGCGTACTTCATGATCATGTGGGTGACTTTGAACATGCTCTCGGACACGCCTTGGAACATGGTCACCAGCGGCTCGCGCAGCTCAGGCTTGAGGCTCGACAGGCCGAGGCCGAACAGTACCGAGAAGAAGATGATCGGCAGCATCTCGCCACGGGCAACAGCGGCAAAGATGTTCGATGGGATCAGGTTGAGGATGGTCTGGATAAACGCATGCTCATGCTGCACTTCAGCAGCGGTGGCGGTGTACTTGGAGATGTCGACGGTACCCAGGGTACTCATGTCGATGCCAGCGCCTGGGTGGAACACGTTGGCCAGCAGCAGGCCGACCACAATGGCAATGGTGGTGACGATTTCGAAGTAAAGGATGGTTTTGACACCGATACGCCCGAGCTTCTTCGCGTCACCGACACCGGCAATGCCGACGATCAGCGAGGAGATCACGATCGGGATCACGATCATCTTGATCAGGCGGATAAAGATATCGCCCGCTGGCTGCAACACATTGCTGATCCACCAGGCCTTTTCAGCACTGAAATGGTTGAGCACTGCACCGATTGCGATCCCCAGCACCAAACCGATGAGGATCTGCCAGGCGAGGCTTAGCTTTGCCTTCTTCATGTCATTACCCTTACTTCAAGTGAACTTAAGGCAAATGCGCCAGCTGGAACGCTCGAGAGCGAAAAAGTGTGTGCATCTGCCTCCATGGAAGGTCACCGCAGCGTGGCCGAAATGGCTTACTGGCAGGCGAAAAAAGGCGCAACTATTCCCATGCAAGGGAGCGACGTCTAATGCCGTAAACGCCTACCCTATGCCGAATCGGCATGGCCTTTTTTCATAATAACTGTCCGAACGGTCAGTTCAAATGCGACAGATTGTCCGGCAAATATGCCGTTAACCTGCCAAACCCGGCTCGCCTAGAGATGCAGCACGTCTTTGCGGTGCTGGCAGAAATGCCTGGGGAATCCGCGACCTGACGTCAGATATGTCCTATAGCGCGACGAAAATTTTATCGATAGATGGTCGTCTCGACACACCAAGAAATGGTTAAAGGCGAGCGATAACAAAATTTGCGGCTATGGGAGGTATGACAGAGCGATATGAGAGGCGAGGGGATGGATGAAAGTCACAAGCCCGCCGCAAGTTCAGCAAGCGATGGGCTTGTGAACCTGCGTCGCAGCTTTTCTCCTGACCCGGCCCTTGCGCAGGCACTCCCTGTACCCGTAGGTCACGCCGATCCCATTTGATCAGAGCAACCCGGCCCCCTGGTCATGCACCACCCTTGGCGAGCAGTGCAAACAGAAAGAAGCGAGGGGGCTTCTTTCTATGGACGCTGGTCCCGCTGACGACAGACGCGCCGGACGGAACCTAGTACCAATTCGGATCTTTCTTCAGCTGTTCCATCAGCAACTTCTGCATGCCTTCATCCGGTTTACCGATAAAACGGTAATCGGCGTGGCGCGTTGGGGACTTGTCCGCCGGCAGGCCGGCCGGGACTTCCACCAACATGGCGTAGGCATCTTCCTTGTCGAGGCTGAAGGCAACGATCAGACGCTTGTTCCGGCAGGTGTCTGCGGTTTCGCAGAGCGGCCCGACCAAGTACTTGTCGCCATCTTCTTCCACGGCATTCATTTGCTCGGCGGTGCCCGACAGGTTCATCACCCATTCCGGGAGGCGCTCTTCTTTCTTCACCACGCTTTGCCAGGTCTCACGGTATTGCGGGTCCGCGCTGAGCAATTCGTTGGCCCGGGATTGACCGTCATTGGCGGCCATCACCAAACCGCTGCCGCCCAACAATAGGGCGGCAGTAATGGCTTTGAAGGACAAAGTGGTCATTTTCAGCCTCGGCCGCGACGACCAAAGAAGAAGGAAGCGATGAACATCACCAGGAAGACCACAAACAGAATTTTTGCGATACCCGTGGCGGTGCCCGCGATACCACCGAAGCCCAGGACTGCAGCCACAATGGCGATGATCAGAAATGTGATTGCCCAACTCAACATGGTGATTCTCCTTATGCTTCTTTTAGAGGTAACAGCGGTAGTGCCGTACTGCCACTCAACACGAGCGGCTTTTGGTGCCTAGAACACCCAACGCTCTTGCGACGGCAGTTCACTCAGGGAAGATTCCTGATCAACCATCTGCAATTGCGGGGCTGTTGCATCGGCAGCAACACTGCCAACGGAACGGAAATGGGTCTGGGTCATGCTCGGACGTTCAAATTGCGGGATCTGCTGCTGACTCTGCTGCCAATGCTGCAACTGCTGGCCGCCAATCAACGTGACCATCAAGGCCAGGCTGGCAAACAGACCTTGCTGCAAGCGCAGTGGCGATACACGCAGTGGGCTGAAGCTTTGGCGAGTCATGCTGATGTTCTCCCGCATTCTGATTATTCGTTAGGAGAGGTATTGCAGAGCGCATGCCAGCTTTTTTACAAAATAAATACCAATAAAATCAATGAGTTAAATATTTATAACCCAACAAGCTCCCAGCATCCTGCACGATGCCCCCTTGAGGGCCGTGCGAAATGCACGATAGCCAGCGGTCGGATCAAGGGATAGAACACGGAGGGTGTATTGCCGAAGTGGCAAGACGAC
The DNA here is from genome assembly GCF_002859085.1 of Pseudomonas sp. QC2. Taxonomy (NCBI): domain Bacteria; kingdom Pseudomonadati; phylum Pseudomonadota; class Gammaproteobacteria; order Pseudomonadales; family Pseudomonadaceae; genus Pseudomonas; species Pseudomonas sp. QC2. Next base: position 395,457 of record NZ_PKKS01000018.1, on the reverse strand, counting down.
ATGAAAACGCCTGCAATCGGCGCCTTGTAGGAAGTGATGCAGATACCTGCACAACGTTGTCTTTTATCGATCAGAATAAACCATGCAACTTGCCCGATTATTCCGGGACTAAACACCATCATTCATAGAGTTAAGGAGCGCGGGACAGATGGAATCAGCCAAGGAACTTCAAGGCCGCATTCTTTTAGTGGATGACGAATCCGCGATCCTCCGCACCTTCCGTTATTGCCTGGAAGATGAGGGCTACACCGTCGCCACGGCGAACAGCGCTGCCCAAGCGGATACCTTGATGCAGCGCCAAGTGTTCGATTTGTGCTTCCTGGACCTGCGCCTGGGTGAAGACAACGGCTTGGACGTACTGGCCCAGATGCGCATCCAGGCGCCATGGATGCGTGTGGTCATTGTCACCGCCCATTCGGCGGTCGACACTGCCGTTGATGCGATCCAGGCCGGTGCCGCTGACTACTTGGTAAAGCCTTGCAGCCCAGACCAACTGCGCCTTGCCACTGCCAAGCAGCTGGAAGTGCGTCAACTCTCTGCGCGCCTCGAAGCCTTGGAAGGCGCAGTGCGCCAACCGAAAGACGGCCTTGATTCCCACAGCCCGTCGATGATGGTAGTACTGGAAACCGCACGCCAGGTGGCTGGCACAGACGCCAACATTCTGATCCTGGGTGAATCCGGCACGGGTAAAGGTGAACTGGCCCGAGCCATTCACGGCTGGAGCAAGCGCTCGAAGAAATCCTGTGTGACCATCAACTGCCCGTCGCTGACGGCGGAACTGATGGAGAGCGAGCTGTTCGGCCATAGTCGTGGTGCCTTTACCGGCGCCAGTGAAAGCACCTTGGGCCGTGTCAATCAGGCGGACGGCGGCACGCTGTTTCTCGACGAAATCGGCGATTTTCCGCTCACGTTGCAACCCAAGTTACTGCGCTTTATCCAAGACAAAGAATACGAGCGGGTCGGTGACCCCGTTACCCGACGTGCGGATGTGCGCATCCTCGCCGCCACCAACCTGAACCTGGAAGACATGGTGCGTGATGGCCGCTTCCGCGAAGATCTGCTCTACCGCCTCAACGTGATCACCCTGCACTTGCCGCCGCTGCGCGAACGTAGCGAGGACATCCTGACCCTGGCCGACCGCTTCCTGGCACGTTTCGTCAAGGAGTACGCCCGACCGGCGCGCGGTTTCAGCGACGAAGCGCGCGAGGCCCTTCTCAACTACCGCTGGCCGGGAAATATCCGCGAGCTGCGCAACGTAGTAGAGCGCGCCAGCATCATTTGCCCGCAAGAGAAGGTAGAAATCAGCCACCTGGGGATGGCCGAGCAGCCGACCAACAACGCTCCGCGGATCGGCGCGGCGCTGAGCCTGGACGAGCTGGAGAAAGCTCACATCGGCGCCGTGCTCGCCACCAGCGACACCCTGGACCAGGCGGCTCGCACCCTGGGTATCGACGCGTCGACCCTGTACCGCAAACGCAAACAGTACAACCTGTGAGCTGTACCCTATGAAGTTAGCGATGAAGCTGCGCACTCGGCTATTCCTGAGCATCTCAGCGCTGATCACCGTTGCCCTGCTGGGTTTGATCCTGGGCCTGGTCAGCGTCATGCAAATGGCCAAGACTCAGGAATCCCTGATTCGCAGCAACTTCATCACCTTGGACCTGGGCCTCAAGCTGCGTCAGAGCCTGGGTGATCAGTTGATCATGATGCTGGAGGAGCGCCCCGACCCCGAGGCCTTGCAAACCTCCAAGCAGCGCTACGTCGACCTGCTGGACCAAGGTATCGCCCATGAACAACGCGACGGTCGCGGGACGGGGTTCAGCCAGGCCAAGGGCCAGTATCAGGAACTGCTGAACGCTTTTGACGAGTCCCAGCAACCGACCCCTCCACCTGGGGCCAAGGAAAAACTCACCGACACCTTCAATGCGCTGCGCAATGGCTTGATCAACGAGCACAAGCAGGCCTTGGAGAACATCAGCAACAGCGAACACAAATCCCGCGAACGTGCCCTGCTGATCGCCGGGCTACTGGGGCTGGTCGGGCTCGCGGTGCTGATCATCGGGTTTGTGACGGCGCATGGCATCGCCCGGCGTTTTGGCGGACCGATCGAAGCGCTGGCCAAGGCGGCGGACAAGATAGGGCAGGGCGATTTCGAAGTGACACTGCCGATCTCGTCGGCAGCAGAGATGAACCAACTCACCCGCCGCTTCGGCATCATGGCCGAGGCGTTGCGCCAGCATCAGGCGACCAATGTCGATGAACTCCTGGCTGGTCAGCAGCGCCTGCAAGCGGTGCTCGACAGCATAGACGATGGTCTGCTGATGATTGACCGGCAAGGCCGCCTGGAACACCTCAACCCGGTGGCCCAACGCCAACTGGGCTGGGACGAGGAGCGCCTTGGCCAGGGCCTGGGCGAGGCCCTGGTGCGACCGGAACTGGATGAACAGCTGCAATTGGTACTGCGTGGCGGCAGCCTGGAGCGGGCGCCGGAAGATCTGGAAGTGGAAGTCGAAGGCGAATTGCGCCTGTTGACCTACAGCTTGACCCCCGTCAGCCATACCCAGGGGCATATCCTCGGGGCGGTGATGGTGCTGCATGACGTCACCGAACAACGCGCCTTCGAGCGGGTACGCAGCGAGTTCGTACTGCGCGCCTCCCATGAGCTGCGAACACCGGTGACCGGCATGCACATGGCATTCGGGCTGTTCCGCGAGCGGGCGAAATTTCCACCGGACTCCCGTGAAGCGGACCTGCTGGATACAGTCAATGAAGAGATGCAGCGGCTGATGCAATTGATCAACGACCTGCTCAACTTCTCGCGCTACCAGAACGGCCTGCAGAAGCTCACCTTAGGCCCGTGCGACGTGACCGATCTGCTTGAACACGCACGAGCACGCTTCGTCGAGCCGGCCAACGTGCAAAACGTCGAGCTGATGGTAGAAGCCCAATCCGACCTGCCCCGGTTATATGCGGACCAAGCACAGTTGGAACGGGTGCTCGACAACCTGCTGGGCAATGCCCTACGCCACACGCCTAATGGGGGGCAGATTCGTCTGCAGGCACGCCGCCACGGCGAGCGCGTGATTATCAGCGTCGAAGATAACGGCGAAGGCATCGCCTATGGGCAGCAGGGGCGGATCTTCGAGCCCTTTGTGCAGGTGGGTCGCAAGAAAGGCGGCGCCGGCCTGGGGCTGGCGCTGTGCAAAGAGATCGTGCAATTGCACGGCGGCCGCATGGGTGTGTACTCGCGGCCGGGGCAGGGCACTCAGTTCTATATGGCGTTGCCTTTGTAGGAACCCCGCTTGTTGTAGCAAGGACGCTTGTTGAAGCGTCGCACCGCTCCACCCGCCTCTTAAGGGCGCTCCGCACCCGAGCGCAAGCACGCTTGCTCGCCACAGTTCAACGCTCGCAGGATCGCAGCGCTTTGCGCGTCAGGCGTGCCGTCGAACAGCGATGGCCGGAAATGCATCTGGAACGCCGCGATCACATGACGTGTAGCCACATCCAGCTCTCCAGTCTGTGGCGTCTGGTAACCCAAGTGGGCCAATTGTTCCTGGAACCAGGTAATGCTCGGCAGTTCTGTGGCGTACTGCACCTGGAACCGCGCGACGGCCTGTGCATCCGGCCAAACACCCAGCCCCTCAGCGGCCAGGCGCTTCCAGGGGAACAAGGGACCCGGGTCCAGCTTGCGCAGCGGTGCGATATCGCTGTGGCCGATGATGTTCTTGGGGTCGATGCCATTGCGCTTGCTGATGTCCTTGAGCAGCACCACCAGCGATTTCACTTGGGCTTCGGAGTACGGATACCACAAGCGGCCTGTCGGCGTGTCCTTGTAGCCAGGGTTCACGATCTCAATACCAATGGAGCTGGAGTTGAGCCAGGTGCGGCCCATCCATTCGCTTTCCCCGGCATGCCAGGCGCGCTGGCTCTCATCCACCAGCTTGTAGATAGTGCCTGAGGCATCGTCGCCGATCAGATAATGGCTGCTCACCTGACCGTGGGTGAGCAATGCCAGGGAGCGCTCAAGGTTGGTGGAGGTGTAATGCACCACCACGAACTGCACGCGGTTGTCGTGGTTCACCGAGGGGTGGTTGGTGTCCAGGCGAGGGCCGCTGGCGCAGCCCGCAAGGAAAAGAAACACAAAGGCAATGTACAAAAATTTCATGACGGAAGACGTTACGCTGAAGACGATAATGCAACAGTGTAACGTACCGCTTGTGACCTAACCGTCAAATTACAAAATGGAACATCTTTTAGGCGGCCTGCACTTGGTTTCGGCCTGCGGCCTTGGCCCGGTACAAGGCCGCATCCGCGCGTTTGAGCGCCAGTTCACTGCGCTCTCCCGGCTGGAACTGCGCCACCCCCATGGACACAGTGATTGTCACTGGCTCGCCCTTGAAGTGAAACGGGCAGGCTTCAATCGCGCCGCGTAACACTTCAACTGCCGCCAGGGCATCCGCGAGGGATGAGTCGGGCATCAGCAACACGAACTCTTCACCGCCGAAACGCGCGATAAAGTCGGTTGGCCGCAGGCGCTTGCGCAATACGTTGGCGATGATCTTCAGCACCTTGTCGCCAGCCAGGTGGCCGTAGCCGTCGTTGATGCGCTTGAAGTGATCCAAGTCCAGCATCGCCAGCGACAGGCTGTTACCCCGTTGATGCCAGGCGTTGACCTCGTGATCGAGCCGCTCACTCCAGGCGGCGCGGTTGGGCAGGCCAGTGAGCGGATCGATCAAGGCCTTCTGGCGCTGCACCTCCAAATGCTCGCGATAGCCCTGGGCTTCCTGCTCCATATTGGCAACCCGCTCGGCCAAGCCTTTCAGTCGCGCTGCCGTTTCCTGCTCTCGCTGGTCACGCTGCTGCTGGTGCTCGTCCATGGTGCCGAGAAGACCTTCGAGGTGGCTTTCCAATACGTGCTTGAGGCTTTCCAGATCGGCGGCCTCCTGCACGCTGCTTTGCAGGCCATCGACCTGTTCGCGGATCTGCGTGTCCAGCTCACGGGCGGCCGAACGGCTATCGGCATGGCCGTCGCTGGCGACCTGCAAATGCCCCTGGAACGCTTCGAGACGCTCGTTGAGCTGCTTGAGGTAAGCCTCGAATTCGTGCTGGCCGCTGTCGGTGATTGCCAGCATCAAGACGGCCAGGTCGTCGAGGATCGGTAGCAGTTCGTACCAGTTCAGGCCGTGCGCCAGACGCTCACGCATGGCCTCGGCCTGGGGCCGGTGACGCTCGGGTAGCGACAACTCCTCCAGCAGCCCGAGCAGAGTGTCTTCAATATGCTTGGCTACGGAGCTGTAGGACGGCTCCGGTGAATCAGGTAAGGCATACGTGCCGTCCGCTTGCAGCTCGTCGGGGTCGGACTCCTCGACCTCCAGCACAGGAGGGAGCGACAGGCTGCCGATGGTGGTCTCACCCGGCGTTTCGACCTGAACGTCAGGCGTTTCGATAAAGGCGGCGAGGGCGCTTTCCGGTGCCGGCTCTTCTGTCGGAAGCTCCCGCTCGACATGCGCTACGGGTGCTACGGACGCTTCAACGGGCTCAGCTTGAGGCGGAGCCTCGTATACAAACGTTTCACTGACAGCGTCCGCCACCTTGGCAGGCGCGGCCGACTCAACTGCGGGGGCAGCCTTTTCCTGAGGCGGCGGCGCAAAGGCGCGCAAGGCTTGCGTCAGTTCCTCGGACTGTTCGGGCGGTTGGGGCTCGGCGACAGGCTTGGCCACAACGGGTTGCGGTGCCGGGCCAGCTGTTGATTCGCTGGCCTCCGGCTCGGTCGCGACGTCTTTGGAACCAAACAGGCGCTGCAAAAGCCCCGGCCCTGGGCGTGTGGTTTCGCCGTCCGGCTCCAGGTTGTTCAGCGCCTGGCCCTGCAGGCCACTCAACTCGCTGAGCAGCAAGGGGATCTCACGTGCCTGGCTGACTCGGCCGTCCAACTGCTTGGCGAACGTCTTAAGCGGCCGGGCAACCTCACGCGGTAATGGCAACTTTTGCAGCTGGGTAACCAGGGACGTCAGCGCGGTGCTGATCTGGTCGACCCGGGTTTCACGGCGCTGCTCCGAATCCAGCACGGCTTTTTCCAGGCGCGGCAGCAAGGCGGCGAGGGCGGCGTCCATATCATCTGTACGGACAACGTCACGCATTTCCTTCATGCACTGGTCGACGGCGCGGTCGGTGCCTTCAGCGGCCAGCGTGCTGCGCACCAGCCCACGGCGTAGCAGGTCGAGGCGGGCTGCCCAACGGCGTTCGAGCTTTTCTTGTTGCTCGATGCTTTTGAGGTATTTCTCTTTCCAGCGCTGGGCGTCGTCGCTCATGCAAGGGGTCCGCGAGGGCCGGGGCTCAACGCGGGTAATGCATCAGCCGTGAGCGAACCCGGCAGACGAATCTCTACCGCGACCGGCAGGTGATCGGAGATGGGCTGCGCCAGCACCTGCACACTCTCGAGTGTGAGGGTAGGGCTGAGCAGAATATGGTCAAGACAGCGTTGCGGGCGCCAGCTGGGGAATGTGGCTTCGGCTTGCGGAGCTAGTAGCCCGAGGTCGCGCAACGGAGAATTCAACAACAGGTCATTGGCATGGGTGTTCATGTCACCCATCAGTACCTGGTGTTTGTAACCGCCAATCAGCTCGCGGATGTAGGCCAGTTGCATCGTGCGGGTGCGCGCACCCAACGCCAGGTGCATCATCACCACCACCAGCGCCTCTGGGCCTTCGCCAAAACGCACAAGGATCGCCCCCCGGCCCTTGGGGCCTGGCAGCGGGTGGTCTTCAATGGCGGAGGGCTTCAGGCGACTGAGCACACCATTGCTGTGCTGCGCCAGGCGCCCGAGGTTGCGATTGAGTTGCTGGTACCAATAGGGGAACGCGCCGAGCTGGGCCAGGTGCTCCACCTGATTGATGTAACCGGAACGCATGCTGCCGCCGTCGGCTTCCTGCAGCGCAACCAGATCGAAGTCATTCAATAGGTTGCCAATCTTTTGCAGGTTGCCGGCCCGCCCGTTGTGGGGCAGCAGGTGCTGCCAGCCACGGGTGAGGTAGTGACGGTATTTCTCGGTACTGATCCCCACTTGGATATTGAAGCTGAGCAGCCGCAAGCGGCTGTCCGGCGGCAACCCCGTGGACTCCAGGTGATGTTCGTTGACCTGCGGATCATGCAGGCCAACCACGCGTTCGGTACCCCAGCGGCGCATGATGAGCCCCTTACTTGGCTGCGCGCTCTTTGGCGATCAGCTGGTCGGCAACATTGAGGGTTTGCTCAGGACCACCGGAGGTGCCCAGGTCGAAACGGTATTTGCCGTTGACGATCATGGTTGGAACGCCCTGCACGCCGTACTTCTGCGCCAGCTCCTTGGCCTGTTTGATCTGGCCCTGGATCGCGAAGGAGTTGAAGGTGGCCAGGAACTTGTCCTTGTCGACACCTTGGGTGGCCACGAAGTCAGCCATTTCGTCTGGTTTGGTCAGGCGTTTGCCTTGTTTCTGGATCGCGTCGAATACCGCGTTGTGGACCTTATGCTCCACGCCCATGGCTTCCAGGGTCAGGAACAGCTGGCCGTGGGCATCCCATGGGCCACCGAACATGGCAGGGATACGTCTGAAGTTCACGTCTTTAGGCAGCTTCTCGACCCATGGGTTGATGGTCGGCTCAAAGGCGTAGCAATGCGGGCAGCCATACCAGAACAGCTCCACCACTTCGATCTTGCCTGGCTCCGAGACCGGAACCGGGTTAGCCAATTCAACGTAGGTTTTACCGGCTTCAAGCGGCACGTCGGCAGCTTGTGCGGTCATGCCGAAGAGGCTGGCAGTGACGAGAGCGGCGCTGAGGATCAGATTACGCATGCTTTACTCCTGGACAAATAAAGTCGCCTCACGCGACCTTTGTTGTGACAGGTCTGCGCGGGCATGAGTTCGTTAGTGTAACGGCACCGGCCACAAAAAAGGGCGGCCTAAGCCACCCTTTTTATGCTTGCATCGCTGGATTAATCGAGTGTTAACGTTGCAGGCATGTTAGTGCAGGCCCTGGATATAGCTGGAGACCGCTGCAATGTCTTCATCGCTCAGCTTGCGCGCAATGGTACGCATGATCGCTGCGTCGCCGTCGTTAGCTCGCCCTGCCTCTTCCTTACGGAAATCGGTCAACTGTTTGGCGATGTAGGTCGCGTGCTGGCCGCTCAGGTGCGGGAAGCCGGCGGCGGCTATGCCCGCGCCATTGGGCGAATGGCAGCCGGTGCAGGCTGGCAGGCCTTTTTCCAGGTCGCCGCCGCGGAACAATTTCTCACCACGGGCCACGAGTTTCGGATCAGCAGCTCCCACACTGCCTTTCTGGCTGGCAAAATACGCTGCGAGGTCCGCGAGGTCCTGATCGCTGAGGTTGGTCAGCAAGCCGGTCATTTCCAACACCGTTCGCTTGCCGTCCTTGATGTCGTGCAGTTGCTTGGTCAGGTAACGTTCACCCTGGCCGGCCAGTTTGGGGAAGTTCGGCGCCGGGCTGTTACCATCCGGTCCATGGCAAGCACCACATACAGCGGCCTTCGCTTGACCGGCAGTGGCATCACCTTTAAGGGGGCCCTCTGCAGCGACGGCAGCGCCTGTGATGCCCAAGGTCAACAGCAGACTCACGATCAGTTTGTTCATCAGCTAATCCAACTACGGCTAAGGGGTTTAAGAGTTATCTACCGGGTTTACTCACCATCAACTCAATGACGGCCTGGTAATCCTCAGTACTGCAGTCCATGCACAAACCACGCGGCGGCATTGCCTTGAAACCCTGGGTCACGTGTTGCACCAACGTGTCCATGCCCTGCGCCAGTCTTGGCGCCCAGGCTGCCTGATCACCCCGCTTCGGAGCATTCGGCAACTGGCCGGCATGGCAAGCCACGCAAACTCGGTTGTACACCGCTTCCGGATCCTGTGTAGCCTGAGCGCCATAAAGCGGAAGCAGGACACCGATAGCGAGCAACCACTTGGTCATACGTCGACCATTTCAGGGTTTGAGAGCGTTTTGCGTTCTAATGCGCAATAAAGGTCTTTCGCTCCCGTGAACTTCATCCTTCGCTGGGACAAAGCACACACAAAATCTGCGGCATTATATACTGGCGCTACTGAAACGGAAACGACACCGCTTGCCGCACCCTTTCTCGGCATCGCCCACATCGGAAATCTCATGCAACTCAAGAATCCCATCCTTGGCCTGTGCCAACAGTCCACGTTTATGCTCAGCGCCGCCAAAGTTGACCAATGCCCCGATGACGAGGGCTTTGAAGTCGCCTTTGCCGGGCGCTCCAACGCCGGTAAGTCCAGCGCGCTGAACACCCTGACTCACGCCAGCCTGGCACGCACCTCGAAAACCCCAGGCCGTACGCAACTTCTCAATTTCTTCAAGCTAGACGATGATCGGCGTCTGGTCGACCTGCCGGGCTACGGTTATGCAAAAGTACCTATCCCGCTGAAGCTGCACTGGCAGCGTCACCTGGAGGCCTACCTGGGTGGCCGGGAGAGTTTGAAGGGTTTGATTCTGATGATGGACATCCGCCATCCGATGACCGATTTCGACCTGCTGATGCTCGACTGGGCAGTTGCCAGCGGCATGCCGATGCATATCCTGCTGACCAAAGCCGACAAGCTGACCTACGGCGCCGCCAAAAACACGTTGCTTAAAGTGCAGTCTGAAATCCGTAAAGGCTGGGGTGATGCGATCACCATCCAACTGTTCTCGGCGCCCAAGCGCATGGGCCTGGAAGACGCCTACACCGTACTGGCCGGCTGGATGGAATTGGCGGACAAGGGCGCGGAAATCGCGGAGTAACTTTTGCGCAGGCAAAAAAAACCCCGGACTTCGTATGGGGAGGGGAAGTTCGGGGTTCAAGTTCCGGACCGCTAGGGCGGGGTCCAGATATCTGCCAACACTTAACACAACATAGGAGCATTGAAGGGCTTCACCACCCATTCAGTAACTCTGAGTGGCAATTCACGGGTTAAGTTCCGGCAGGTTCGAAAAACTATTTGAAATAACTGACAGCGATTTCCGGACTAAAGCACTCTGCCACCACCCCACAGTGGCAGCAAAGCCCCGAGATCAGTGCGCCTGGTCCCAGTTATCGCCGACGCCCACTTCCACCAGCAGCGGCACATCCAGCTGAGCAGCGGCACTCATGTGCTCGCGAATCTTCTCGCTGACTTCCGCGACCAGATCCTCACGCACTTCCAGCACCAATTCATCGTGCACCTGCAGGATCACCTTGGCATCCAGGCCTGAATCCGTCAGCCAGTTATCCACCAGCACCATGGCTTTCTTGATGATGTCTGCCGCTGTGCCCTGCATGGGCGCGTTGATGGCAGTGCGTTCAGCCGCCGCGCGCTCCTGGGGCTTGTTGGAATGGATATCCGGCAAGTAGAGGCGGCGACCGAAGAAGGTCTCTACGTAGCCCTGATCGGACGCCTGGGCGCGGGTGCGTTCCATGTACTCACGAACCCCGGGATAACGGGCGAAATACACATCGATGTACGCCTTGGCCGTCTTGGTATCGACGCCAATATCCTTGCCCAGCTTCTGTGCGCCCATGCCATAGATCAAACCAAAGTTGATCGCCTTGGCGCCGCGGCGTTGATCAGACGTGACGTCACCCAGCTCAACCTTGAACACCTCGGCCGCCGTGGCCGTGTGCACGTCGAGGTTGTGACGGAAGGCGTTCATCAAACCTTCGTCCTTCGACAGGTGAGCCATGATCCGCAGCTCAATTTGCGAATAGTCCGCCGCCAGCATTTTGTAGCCTTTGGGCGCGATGAAGGCCTGGCGAATCCGCCGCCCTTCAGCGGTACGCACCGGGATATTCTGCAGGTTCGGATCGCTGGACGATAAACGCCCGGTCGCCGCCACCGCCTGGTGATAGGACGTGTGGATACGCCCGGTGCGCGGGTTGATCTGTTCCGGCAGACGGTCGGTGTAGGTGCTTTTCAGCTTGCTCATGCTGCGGTACTGCATCAGCACCTTGGGCAGCGGGTAGTCATCTTCGGCCAGCTTTGCCAGCACTTCTTCGGCGGTTGAAGCCTGGCCTTTGCCGGTTTTCTTCAGTACCGGCAGGCCGAGTTTTTCGTAAAGAATCGCCCCGAGTTGCTTGGGCGAACCCAGGTTGAATTCTTCACCGGCGATCTCGAACGCCTGGCGCTCCAGCTCGACCATCTTGTTGCCCAGTTCGATGCTCTGGATACCCAGCAGGTCCTTGTCGACCAGCGCACCCTGGCGCTCAATACGCGCCAACACCGGCACCAACGGAATCTCGATATCCGTGAGCACACTCGCCAGGCTCGGAATGGCTGAAAGTTGCGCAAACAGCGCCTGGTGCAGACGCAAGGTCACATCGGCGTCTTCCGCCGCATAAGGGCCAGCCTGCTCCAGCGCGATCTGATCGAAAGTCAGCTGCTTGGCACCCTTGCCGGCAATGTCCTGGAAGGCGACGGTGTCGTAGTCCAGGTACTTCTTGGCCAGGCTGTCCATGTCATGCCGCGTTGCGGTGGCGTTCAACACATAGGATTCGAGCATGGTGTCGAAGGCGATACCCCGCACGGTAATGCCGTGCGCCGGGTCGCCGCCGATGGCGCAATTGGCCAGGATGTTCATGTCGAACTTGGCGTGCTGGCCGACCTTGAGCTTGGTCGGGTCTTCCAGCAGCGGTTTGAGGGCCAGCAGCACGGTATCGCGATCCAGCTGCTCCGGCGCGCCGATGTAGGCGTGGGTCAGCGGGATATAGGCCGCTTCGTGGGGCTGCACCGCGAAGGAAACACCCACCAACTGCGCCTGCTGGGCATCGATCCCGGTCGTTTCGGTGTCGAAGGCGAACAGCTTCGCGTCGTTGAGCTTCTTCAACCAGATGTCGAAGGTGGCCTGATCAAGGATCGTGGTGTAGGTCGCCTCCGCCGGCGCCGCTACCTCAGCGACGTCCTCAACAACCGGCGCAGCCTTGAGCTCCACCCGCTTGGCGTCGCGCTGGATCTCATCAAACCAGCTCTTGAACTCCAGCAGCGTGTACAGCTCCAGCAGTTTTTCACGGTCCGGCTCAATCAGGTGCAGGTCATCCAGGCCCACATCCAGCGGCACATCAATCTTGATCGTCGCCAACTGGTAGGAAAGGAACGCCATCTCCTTATGCTCTTCCAGCTTGGCCGGCAGCGTCTTCGCGCCCCGAATAGGCAGGGTCGGCACGATATCCAGCTGTTCATACAGCTCTTTAAGGCCACCGTTCACACCGACCAGCAAGCCGGAAGCCGTCTTCGGACCAATGCCCGGGACGCCTGGGATGTTGTCGGACGAATCGCCCATCAAGGCCAGATAGTCGATGATCTGCTCGGGAGCGACACCGAATTTCTCCTTCACGCCCTCGATGTCCATCGCGCTACCGGTCATGGTATTGACCAAGGTAATGTGCCCGTCGACCAGCTGTGCCATGTCCTTGTCCCCGGTGGAGATCACCACCGGACGGTCAGCGGCCGCACTGCTGCGGGCCAGGGTGCCGATCACGTCATCGGCCTCAACGCCTTCGACGCACAACAACGGGAAGCCCAGGGCGATCACGCTCTGGTGCAGCGGCTCGATCTGCAGGCGCATGTCATCGGGCATGCTCGGGCGGTTGGCCTTGTATTCGGCGTACATGTCATCGCGAAAGGTCCCACCCTTGGCGTCGAACACCACCGCGAACGGGCTGTCCGGGTACTGCTTGCGCAGGCTTTTGAGCATGTTCAACACCCCCTTGACCGCGCCGGTGGGCAGGCCTTTGGAGGTGGTCAGCGGTGGCAGCGCATGGAACGCGCGGTACAGATAGGAAGAACCGTCCACCAGGACGAGGGGTGCTTGGCTCATGAGCAGAATCAACCTTTTCGGCGGGTCAGGCGCTAGAATAGCCGGACCAATGACGACAAAGGGACAAGGTTATCATGCGTACATTCAATCGCCTGCTGTTGACCGGCTTGATTGCACTCGCTCCGATGGCTGCCATGGCGGCAGACGATGCCCCTGGGGGTGATCCGGAAGTTACGATCCGCACGGAAGGCGACAAGACCATCCAGGAATACCGTCAGAACGGTTTCCTGTACGCAATCAAGGTCACCCCGAAGGGTGCACCTCCGTATTTCCTGGTACGCGCGGACGGAACCGACGCGAACTTCATCCGCTCTGACCAGCCGGATATGCTGATCCCGTCATGGAAGATCTTCGAATGGAAATGATTTCTTAACTTCAATTGGCGCCGCACACCGCGGCGCCCGTACTGGCAGTTTTAACCATGTCTGTGTTCACCCCCCTGGCTCGGCCCGAGCTGGAAACCTTTCTCGCCCCTTACGGGCTCGGCCGCCTGATCGACTTCCAGGGGATTGCCGCCGGTAGCGAAAACACCAATTTCTTTATCAGCCTGGAGCAGGGTGAATTCGTCCTGACCCTGGTTGAACGCGGCCCGGTCGCGGAAATGCCGTTCTTCATCGAACTGCTCGACGTGCTCCACGACGCCGACCTGCCCGTGCCCTACGCCCTGCGCACCACCGACGGTGTGGCCCTGCGCGAGCTGAAAGGCAAACCGGCCCTGCTGCAACCGCGCCTGGCCGGCAAGCACATCAAGGACGCCAACGCCCAGCACTGCGCCCAGGTCGGCGACCTGCTTGGCCACCTGCACTTGGCGACACAAGGCGAGAAGGTACTGGAACGTAAGACCGATCGCGGCCTGGACTGGATGCTCAACGAAGGCGCGCAGTTGATTTCGCACTTGAACGACGCACAGCAGCGCCTGCTGCAAGACGCGCTGAATGAGATCAAAGCGCACAAGGCCCAGATCCTCGCCCTGCCGCGCGCCAATGTGCACGCCGACCTGTTCCGCGATAACGCGATGTTCGAAGGCACGCACCTGACCGGCCTGATCGACTTCTACAACGCCTGCTCGGGCCCGATGCTCTACGACGTGGCAATCGCCCTGAATGACTGGTGCTCGGATGCCGATGGCGTGATTGACGGGCAACGCGCCCGTGCGCTGCTCGGCGCCTATGCCGGCCTGCGACCGTTCACTGCCAAGGAAGCCGAACTGTGGCCGACGATGTTGCGGGTGGCGTGTGTGCGGTTCTGGCTGTCACGCCTGATCGCCGCCGAGTCGTTTGCAGGGCAGGATGTGTTGATCCATGACCCGGCAGAGTTCGAGCACCGCTTGGCACAACGCCAGCAGGTCACGATCCAACTACCGTTCGCCCTCTAAAGCCCCAACTCGGTCAATGTGGGAGCTGGCTTGCCTGCGATAGCGTCAGGTCAGCCAGCAATTTCGTCGCAGGCCCACCGCAATCGCAGGCAAGCCAGCTCCCACATTAGACCTGCGCCGTCTGTTACAACGACTCCAGGCACCCGGCCAAGTCATTCCCCAACTTCTCCAACACCTGCTCATAACCTTGAGCCGTCGCCGGGGTATACCCGCCGAGCGCGTCCAACTCCGCCAGCTTCACCGGCAACCCGGCCACCAGCGTTTCAGCCAAACGCGGGCGCAACGGCGGCTCGCTGAACACGCACGTCTTGCCCACTTCCTGCAAACGCGTACGCATCGCCGCCACGTGCTGGGCACCAGGCTGTACCTCTGCGGCAACGCTGAACACACCGGCATGCTTGAGCCCATAAGCGTCTTCGAAGTAATCGAAGGCTTCGTGGAACACGAAGTAAGGTTTGCCATCAATCGGCGCCAGGCGGGCTTTCAAGCGCGCGTCCAGGGCATCCAGGCGTTCATCGAAGGCCTTCACATTGCTCTGGTAACGCGTGGCATTGGCCGGGTCGGCTGTCGCCAGGTCAGTCGCCATACGCGCGGCAATCACCCGAGCGTTTACGGTCGATAGCCACAAGTGCGCATCCAGGCTGCCTGGTCGGTGATCGTGGTCGTGCTCGTCGGCATCGTCGGCGTGGGAGTGGCTATCTTCGGCGAATCGACGCAGCTTCATGCCCGGTAGGTCCTGCACCGCCACCGTTGCGGCCGTACGACCTTTCAGCACGCGTGGTAGGAAACTCTCCATATCCGGACCGATCCAGTACAACAGGTCCACCGACTGCACGCGCCGTACGTCGGATGGTCGCAACGCGTAGTTATGAGGCGATGCACCCGGCGGCAACAACACCTCGGGAACCGCTACGCCGTCCTGCACAGCAGCGGCAATCAACTGCAATGGCTTGATGCTGGTCAGCACCTTGACCTCGGCCTGAGCGGCGCCAGTAATGAACAAACTGGTGACAAATACGACAAAAACGGGAAAAAGTCGGGACACGATGACCACTCAATGGCGTAGGAACGGGTAACATAATAACGTCTCTATCAAATATCTGTCGCCGCTCATGCCTAAAACACCGCTTGCCAGCCGTCCCCACGACCACTCTCACTGCGTGCATACCGCGCTGTCGGAGGCCGACACCCTGTGCACACAGAAGGGGTTGCGCCTGACCGCCTTGCGGCGCCGCGTGCTGGAACTGGTGTGGCAGAGCCACAAGCCGCTGGGCGCCTACGACATTCTCGGCGTGCTCAGCGAGCAGGATGGCCGCCGCGCCGCACCGCCGACCGTGTACCGCGCGCTGGACTTCCTGCTGGAAAACGGCCTGGTACACCGCATCGCCTCGCTCAACGCCTTCGTCGGCTGCAGCCACCCGGAGCACGCGCACCAGGGCCAGTTCCTGATCTGCCGCGAGTGCCACGCCGCCATCGAGCTTGAACAAAAAAGCATCAGCGACGCCATCATCAAAAGCTCCGCCGATGTCGGCTTCCGGGTCGAAGGGCAAACGGTCGAAGTGGTCGGCCTGTGCTCGGGCTGCCAGGGGGCTTGATGAGCAACGCGTTAATCCGCCTGGAGCAGGTCGGGGTCACGTTCGCCGGGCAAACCGTGCTGGATAACATCGCACTCAGCGTTGAGCCTGGGCAGATCGTCACCCTGATCGGCCCCAACGGCGCCGGCAAGACCACCTTGGTACGCGCCGTGCTCGGACTGCTCAAGCCCGACACTGGCAGCGTGTGGCGCAAACCCAAGCTGCGCGTCGGTTATATGCCGCAGAAGCTGCACGTCGACCCCACACTGCCACTCTCCGTGTTGCGCTTCCTGCGCCTGGTGCCAGGCGTGGATCGCGCCCGTGCCCAGGCTGCGCTCAAGGAAGTCGGCGCTGAACAGGTGATCGACAGCCCGGTGCAAAGCATCTCCGGCGGCGAAATGCAGCGCGTGCTGCTGGCCCGCGCCCTGTTGCGCGAGCCGGAACTGTTGGTGCTGGATGAGCCTGTGCAAGGCGTCGACGTCGCCGGCCAGGCCGAGCTATACAGCCTGATCACCCGGCTGCGCGACCGTCATGGCTGCGGCGTGCTGATGGTGTCCCACGATCTGCACTTGGTGATGAGCACCACCGACCAAGTGGTGTGCCTCAACCGCCACGTGTGCTGCTCCGGTCACCCGGAACAGGTCAGCGGCGACCCGGCCTTCGTCGAGCTGTTCGGCAAGAATGCCCAAAGCCTGGCGATCTACCACCACCATCACGACCACGCCCACGATCTGCATGGCGCCGTGGTCGACGATCCCGTTGCCCCTCACACCCACGTTCATGGAGATAGCTGCAAGCATGGCTGATTTTCTGCTCTACGCCCTGCTGGCAGGCTTGGCTTTGGCGCTGGTGGCGGGCCCACTGGGCTCGTTCGTGGTCTGGCGGCGCATGGCTTACTTCGGCGACACGTTGTCCCACGCTGCGCTGCTGGGTGTGGCCATGGGCTTCTTGCTGGATGTCAGCCCCACCATCGCCGTGACCGTGGGCTGCCTGCTCCTGGCGGTGCTGCTGGTGACGCTGCAGCAGCGCCAGCCGCTGGCTTCCGACACCTTGCTCGGCATCCTGGCGCCGAGCACCCTGTCGTTGGGCCTGGTGGTGCTGAGCTTCATGCACGAAGTGCGCATCGACTTGATGGCCTACCTGTTCGGCGATTTGCTGGCGATCAGCCCCACCGACCTTGCGTGGATCCTCGGCGGCAGCGCGGCCGTCCTGGTATTGCTGGTCGCCCTGTGGCGCCCATTGCTGGCGATTACCGTGCACGAAGAGCTGGCCACGGTCGAGGGCTTGCCGGTGCCGAGCCTGCGCATGGCCCTGATGTTGCTGATCGCCGTGGTGATTGCTGTCGCGATGAAGATAGTGGGCGTATTGTTGATCACGTCGCTGTTGATCATTCCTGCAGCTGCTGCCCAGCGCCATGCCCGTTCGCCGGAGCAAATGGCGATCGGCGCCAGCCTGTTGGGGATGCTCGCAGTGTGCGGGGGCTTGGCGCTGTCCTGGTTCAAGGATACGCCCGCCGGGCCATCGATTGTGGTCACGGCCGCCGCCCTGTTTTTGCTGAGTTTTGTCCTGCCCCGTCGAGGGGTGTAGACTTGCTCGCTTTTTGCGCAAATAGAGAGTCGCAGGAATGAAGCCGTTCACCTCCCGTTATCTGCTCCTTGCCGCATTTTCCCTGCTGCTGGGCGCCTGTCAAAGCACACCGCCCGCTGCCCCCGAGGCCCCGGACGCACGCGCTGTGGCCATTGCACAGCTGGAGCAAAACCTGGCCAGCAGCGAGTTGGCCACCGCCGAAGACCAGTTAGCCGCGCTACAGGCCCAGTCGCCCAACGACCCGGCGTTGGAAACCTACCAGCGTCAATTGGCCGAAGCCTATCTGCAGCGCAGTCAGATCGTGCTGCAAAAAGGTGACGTAAACGCCGCCGCCACCGCCCTCAGCCGTGCCCGCGCCCTGATGCCCAAGGCACCCGCACTCACCGGCGGCGTAAACAGCGCAATCACCCACGCCCGCAAAGCCGAGCTGGACAAAGCCGAGGCCGCCCTGAAAGCCGCCGAAGCCAAGCCCGCCGCCAAGGTCATCGACCCGTCGGCACCGAGCACGACCGTGGCGCTGAACCTCACCCATATCGAAGAACTGCGCCACCAGCTGGATGCAATTGCCACCGATGTGGTGAATTACCAGTGCGATGTGAGCATCCAGGCACCGCGCACAGAGGATTACCCGTGGCTGGCCACCTTGCTGACCAAACGGGTGAAGCGTATCGATTCGGGGTATGACCTGAAGATTCACCGGCAGATTCTGAAGAATATTCCGGCGCAGGTTGTGCTGATTCCGCGCAAAGCGGAGTAAGAGCATCGGGGGCGGAGCGACGATTCGACTTGCCCCCGATGACGATCTAACAAACAACCAAAGACTTAAGCCGGAATCGCCTTGGCCTTAGGCTCCCGATCCCAGACCCGATGCTGGCCGATCGCGGCAAAAAACGCCTTGAATGCCTTGGCATCCGACCCGACGATCAGCCCTGCATCCGCCTCAAGCCTCAACAGATCCAGCAATGGCTTCGCATCATTGGCGACGGTAATCGCCTTCAGGTGCTTGTACGCCTCCAGCACGAAATGCAGCGCCACACCGTCACCGCTCAACGCCTTGATCGACTCTTTCCCGCCCGGCACGAACACCGCATCAAACGCAATGGACGGCATGCCTTCCATCGACGCATCCACCGGCAGGCTCTTGCCATCGGCCGTCTTCACCGGTGCCGAGGTCGGCCCCAGCAGTTTGGCGTGAGCACCTTCCGCTTCCAGCGCCTTCTTCAACGCGGCAATCGCCACGCCGTCCACACCATTGGCCGCCAGTATCGCCACTTTACGCGTCTTGATATCGCCCGGCAGCAGGTTCGCCTGGCTCAATGCTGGCGAGCGCTCCGGCTGGGTTTTGCGCTCCGGTACAGTGCCTTTGGTCGGTGCTGGCAGCCCCAGGTTCTGCGCCACGCGCTTGGCCAGTTCGAGGTCGATGTTGGCCAGGATCTCGTTGACCTGGCGCGCGCGAATGAACTCACGCTCCACCTTGCCCAACTCAAAGCTATAAGCCGCGATGATGTGCTCTTGCTCGTGCTTGCTCATGCTGCGGAAGAACAGGCGCGCCTGGGAGAAGTGATCGCCGAACGACTCGCTGCGCTCACGGATCTTGTGCGCATCAATACGCTCAGGGTAAGACTCAAAACCGCCATCCTGCGCCGCCGGCGGGGTTTCTTTCGGCCAGCCGCCATCGATGGAGTTTGGCTCGTAAGCCGCACGCCCTTTGTCGATGGTGCTGCGGTGCATGGCGTCGCGCTGGTTGTTATGCAGCGGTGTAACAGGCTGGTTGATCGGCAGCTGGTGAAAGTTCGGGCCACCCAGTCGGCTGATCTGCGTATCGGTGTACGAAAACAGTCGACCTTGCAGCAGTGGGTCATTGGAGAAGTCGATACCCGGCACGATATGCCCTGGGCAGAATGCCACCTGTTCGACTTCAGCAAAGAAGTTATCCGGGTTGCGGTTGAGCACCATCTTGCCCAATGGGGTGATGGGCACCAGCTCTTCGGGAATCAGCTTGGTCGGGTCGAGAATGTCGAAGTCGAAGGCATGCTCCTTGTCCTCAGGAATAACCTGCACGCCCAATTCCCACTCAGGGTAGTCGCCCATCTCAATGGCTTCCCACAGATCGCGGCGATGGTAGTCAGTGTCTTTACCGGCCAGCTTCTGCGCCTCGTCCCACACCAGCGAGCAAGTACCCGCCGTAGGGCGCCAGTGGAATTTGACGAAGTTGGATTGACCCTCGGCATTCACTAGGCGGAAGGTGTGCACGCCAAAGCCCTGCATGCTGCGCAGGCTTTTTGGAATGGCGCGGTCAGACATTGCCCAGATCACCATGTGGGCAGATTCGGGCTGCAACGAAACGAAGTCCCAGAACGTATCGTGTGCCGATCCGCCGGTAGGAATTTCGTTGTGCGGTTCAGGCTTAACGGCGTGCACGAAGTCAGGAAACTTGATCGCGTCCTGAATGAAAAACACCGGCATGTTGTTGCCCACCAGGTCGAAGTTGCCTTCTTCGGTGAAAAACTTCACGGCAAAGCCCCGTACGTCGCGCACCGTATCACCCGAGCCACGCGGGCCCTGCACGGTGGAAAAGCGCGTGAACACCGGCGTTTTATGCCCAGGGTTACGCAGGAACCCGGCCTTGGTCAGCGCCGAATGGTTCTCATACGTCTGGAAATAGCCATGGGCACCCGTACCACGGGCATGCACGATGCGCTCCGGGATGCGCTCATGGTCAAAGTGCGTGATTTTTTCACGCATGATGAAGTCTTCCAGCAGCGATGGGCCACGGGAGCCGACTTTCAACGTGTTCTGGTTGTCGGAAATCTTGACGCCTTGGTTGGTACGCAGGGCCTGGCCGGTCGCATCGGAACGGAATTCCTCCAGGGCCTGCAGCTTGGCGTTGGTGTTGCCACGGTCCAGGGTATCGGTGCCCGCGAGTTCACTCTTCGGCGGGGTGGCTGGCTTCTTGGTACTCATCAGACAAAACTCCTTATTCAAAGTGGCCAGAGCGGTCCCCGGCTCGTTTGAGCAAAACCCCAGGCACGGCACCTGGGAAATCAAGTTGCTTAAGTAGTGACTGATGGGGTTTTGGGCCGTTCCTTTTTTATGACCTTTGATCGCGTTATTGCCAAATCAAAGGTTGAATGCGAAATAAATGCTAAGAAACGCTATACGGACAGGCTAAAATGCGCGCCCGGCTAACCGCTGATCCCTTTTCCATGCGCCCCACAAGGTTCGCTACGTGATCGAGTTTCAAAACGTCCATAAAACCTACCGCGTCGCCGGTAAGGATATTCCCGCGCTGCACTCCACCAGCCTGAGTGTCGAAAACGGCCAGGTATTCGGCCTGATCGGCCACTCTGGTGCGGGTAAAAGCACCCTGCTGCGCCTGATCAACCGCCTCGAAGAACCGAGCGGCGGCAAGATCACGGTGGATGGCGAAGAAGTCACCGCCCTGGATGCCAACGGCCTGCGCCGTTTCCGTCAGCAGGTCGGGATGATCTTCCAGCACTTCAACCTGCTGGCCTCCAAGACCGTCGCCGACAACGTGGCGCTGCCGCTGACCCTGGCCGGCGAATTGTCGCGCAAGGACATCGACCTGCGAGTGGCCGAATTGCTCGCCCGCGTCGGCCTGTCCGACCACGCCAAGAAATACCCGGCGCAGTTGTCCGGTGGCCAGAAGCAACGCGTCGGCATCGCCCGCGCCCTGGCGACCAAGCCAAAGATTTTGCTGTGCGACGAAGCGACCAGTGCCCTTGACCCGCAGACCACCGCTTCGGTGCTGCAACTGCTGGCCGAGATCAACCGCGAGTTGAAGCTGACCATCGTGCTGATCACCCATGAAATGGACGTGATCCGCCGCGTCTGCGACCAGGTGGCCGTGATGGACGCCGGCGTGATCGTCGAGCAAGGCTCGGTGGCCGATGTGTTCCTGCACCCCAAGCACCCGACCACTAAACGCTTCGTGCAAGAAGCCGAGCAGGTCGACGAAGGCGAGCAACACGATGACTTCGCCCACGTGCCGGGCCGCATCGTGCGCCTGACATTCCAGGGCGAAGCGACCTACGCACCATTGCTGGGTACCGTCGCCCGGGAAACGGGGGTGGACTACAGCATCCTGGCCGGCCGTATCGACCGCATCAAAGACATCCCTTACGGGCAACTGACCCTCGCCGTCACCGGTGGTGACATGGAAGCCGCGTTTGCACGCTTCACCGCCGCCGACGTCCACATGGAGGTCCTGCGCTAATGGAAGTCCTGATGAGTTTCTTCGCCAATATCGACTGGTCTGAAATCTGGCTGGCCACGGGCGACACCATGACCATGCTGTTCGGCTCGCTGTTCTTCACCGTGGTGCTCGGCCTGCCGCTGGGTGTGCTGCTGTTCCTGACCAGCCCGCGCCAACTGTTCGAGCAAAAGGGCCTGTACGCGCTGCTGTCGCTGATTGTGAACATTCTGCGCTCGCTGCCGTTCATCATTCTGTTGATCGTGATGATCCCGTTCACCGTGCTGCTCACCGGCACTTCGCTGGGTGTGGCGGGTGCGATTCCGCCGCTGGTCGTGGGCGCGACGCCGTTCTTTGCACGGTTGGTAGAAACCGCCTTGCGTGAAGTGGACCGCGGCATCATCGAAGCCACCCAATCCATGGGCGCCACCACGCGCCAGATCATCACCAATGCCTTGCTGCCCGAAGCCCGTCCGGGCATTTTCGCAGCGATTACGGTGACGGCGATTACACTGGTGTCCTACACGGCCATGGCCGGTGTGGTCGGTGCCGGTGGCCTGGGCGACTTGGCAATCCGTTTCGGTTACCAGCGCTTCCAGACCGATGTGATGGTGGTCACGGTGGTGATGCTGTTGATCCTGGTGCAAATTCTGCAAACCGTCGGCGACAAGCTGGTGGTGCACTTTTCTCGAAAATAACGGCCATGGCCGGCCCCCGCCGGCCCATGCCCGAACAAGGAGCTTGTTGGATGAAAAAACTACTGGTTGCTTTCGCCGCCGTTGCCGCGTTTTCCGCCCACGCCGAGACCATCACGGTCGCCGCTTCGCCGGTTCCTCACGCGGAAATCCTGGAGTTCGTGAAACCTGCCCTCGCCAAAGAAGGCGTAGATCTGCAGGTCAAAGTCTTCACCGACTACGTGCAGCCCAACGTACAAGTCGCGGAAAAACGCCTGGACGCCAACTTTTTCCAGCACCAGCCGTACCTGGATGAGTTCAACAAAGCCAAGGGCACTCACCTGGTGAGCGTCGGCGCCGTGCATCTGGAACCACTGGGCGCTTACTCCAGCAAGTACAAGAAGCTGGCCGACCTGCCTGACGGTGCCAACGTGGTGATCCCGAACGACGCCACCAACGGCGGCCGCGCGCTGCTGCTGCTGGCCAAGAACGGCCTGATCACCCTGAAGGACCCGACCAATATCCTGTCGACCATCAAGGACATCACTGGCAACGATAAGAAGCTCAAATTCCGCGAACTGGAAGCCGCCACCCTGCCGCGCGTGCTGACCCAGGTCGACCTGGCGCTGATCAACACCAACTACGCGCTGGAAGCCAAGCTGGATCCGTCCAAGGACGCCCTGGTGATCGAAGGCAACGACTCGCCTTACGTGAACATTCTGGTGACCCGTGAAGACAACAAGGATTCCGACGCGGTGAAGAAGCTGGTAGCAGCCCTGCACACCCCTGAAGTGAAGCAATTCATCGAAGAGAAGTACAAAGGCGCGATCAAGCCGGCGTTCTGATGTAACCCGATCTCCCAAGCACTGGAGATCAAAAAATGTGGGAGGGGGCTTGCCCCCGATAGCAGTGGGTCAGCCACCAAAGCAATGACTGACACTCAGCAATCGGGGGCAAGCCCCCTCCCACATTTGTTATGTGTCGCCTGTTAGTTGCGCTTTAACAACCCCGGCAACTGCGCCACCAGCTTCTGGTTATTCAACGGCGCACGAATAAACCCGCGCTGCGTCCCATCCGGCCCGATCAGCGCTAGGTTGCCGCTGTGGTCGACGGTGTAGTTCGGCTTGCTGGTATCGGCGGGTATGAACGGAATGCTCACGGCATTCGAGACCTTCTGCACATCCTCCACATTCGCGCCGGTCAGGCCCTGGAACTGCGGGTCGAAGTAGCCCAGGTACTGCTTGAGCTGGGTCGGCGTATCGCGGTTCGGGTCGACGCTGACCAGGATCACCTGCAGCTTATCCACAACGTCCTTGGGCAGTTCGCTCTTGATCTGGCGCAGCTGGGCGAGGGTGGTCGGGCAGATGTCCGGGCAGAAGGTGTAGCCGAAGAACAACAAGCTCCACTTGCCTTTCAACTCATTGACCACCACCGGCTGCCCTTCCTGATTGGTCATGGTTACCGGCGGCAGCTGGCGACTTTGCGGCAGCAGGATGATGCCGGCGTCGATCAAGGCGGTGGGATCGCCCTGGCCTTTGCCACTCAGCACTTTGTTGACGGTCAGGCCCATGATCAACGCGACAATGGCCACCAGGATAAAGACAGTTTTTTGAGTTCGAGTCATAGGTTCAACAGTAGGTAGTGGTCTACGAGCAGGGCGATGAACAGCAGCAGCAAGTACCAGATAGAGTACTTGAAGGTGTTGATCGCCGCGTGCGGCTGAGCGCCACGGTACAGCACCCAGGCCCATTGCAGAAAGCGCCCGCCCAATACCAGCGCACACGCGAGGTACAGCAGGCCGCTCATATGAATGACATAGGGCATCAGGCTCACCGCCAGCAGGGCGAAGGTATAAAGCAGGATATGCACCTTGGTGTAATGCTCGCCATGGGTGACCGGCAGCATCGGGATATCGGCCTTGGCGTATTCCTCCTTGCGGTGAATGGCCAGGGCCCAGAAGTGCGGCGGGGTCCAGGCGAAGATGATCAGCACCAGCAGCAAGGGTTCGGCGCTGATGTGGCCGGTGACGGCAACCCAGCCCAACAGCGGCGGCGCGGCTCCGGCCAGCCCACCGATCACGATGTTTTGCGGCGTGGCACGCTTGAGAAAGCCGGTGTAGATCACCGCATAACCCAGCAACGAGGCCAGCGTCAACCAGGCCGCCAGCGGGTTGGTGAACGCCAGCAGCAGCGCCAATCCTGCAACCGCCAGAAACAATGCAAACGCCAATGCCGCCAGCGGCGACACACGGCCCTCCGCCAACGGCCGCTTGTGAGTGCGCGCCATCACCGCGTCGATGCGCCGATCCACCACATGGTTGACCGCCGCCGCCCCCCCCGCACACAGGGCAATCCCCAGGTTGCCAAACACCAGCACCGTCCACGGCACGCCGGCGCGGGTCGCCAGGAACATCCCCACCAGCGAAGTGATGAGCATCAGCACCACCACCTTCGGCTTGGTCAGCTCCAAATAGTCTCGCCAGATCGCCTGGCGGTGGCGCGCGCCGATCAAGGTCGCCATGGCATCTCTCCTTTAAGGGTGATGAGGCCCGATACGTGTTTGCGCGGGATAAAGCGCCAGCCGAACGGCAGCTGGTTGCGCACCCGGACCAGGCTGGTGCGGGCGTGGTAGTTAACCAGTACCAGCGTCAGCAGCAAGGCCGCACCGCCGGCGTTATGCCCTACCGCAACCGGCAGCGGCAGATGGAAGTACACGTTGCTCAGGCCCAGGCAGATTTGCGCCGCCAAGGCGATCAGCAGCAAGCCGGCCAATCGCGTCATGCCGACCGCGCGTAATTGCCAGGCCAGGCCGAACAGCACCAGGCTGACGATGACGGCGCCCATACGATGGGTGAGGTGGATGGCGGTGCGCGCCTCGCTGTCCAGCTGCCCGCCCAGGTAGTTGGGGCCGATGTGCTGGGTGAGATGAAAGCCATTGGCAAAATCCGCTGCCGGCCACCACTCGCCATGACAGGTCGGCAAATCGATACAGGCCACCGCCGCGTAGTTCGAACTGACCCAGCCGCCCAACGCAATCTGGCCGATCACCAGCACCAGGCCGGCGGTTGCCCAATACTGCAGGCGCTTGGGCACGATCAAGGCGGGCAACACCCCGGACAGGCGCAGGGTCAGCAGGAACAGCAGGCTCAAGGTCGCAAAGCCGCCGAGTAAATGCCCCGTCACCACCTGCGGCCACAGCTTCAGCGTCACCGTCCACATGCCAAACGCCGCCTGCGCGAACACCACCGCCAGCACGAACAGCGGCAATTTCACCGGCTGCCCCGGATCGCGCCGATGGCCCCACGAGCGCGCGGCCAGCAATACGATCAGCAAGCCCAAGGTGCCGGCAAAGTAGCGATGCGTCATCTCGGCCCAGCCCTTGTCCGCTTCCACCGGCGTATCAGGGAAGTGCAGCTCGGCATGGGCCAATTGGGCTTCGGTCTTGGGCACGCTGATAAAGCCGTAGCAGCCGGGCCAGTCCGGGCAGCCAAGTCCGGCGTGAGTCAGGCGGGTATAGGCGCCGAGCAGCACGACAATCAGCGCCAGCAAGGTGGCAAACAGCGCGAGGCGAAATCCAGGTTTGGCCATGACGATGCCCTTATCCGATGTTGGACAGTTTCAGCAGGTGGCGCAGGTCGTTGAGCAAGTCCTTGCCCTTGACCTTGGCGTCGTAGCGCAACACCAGGTTGCCGTGGGGATCGACGATCCATAGCTGCGCATCACCCGGCGCACCGGCATTTTTGCTGAAGGTCGAGAGGTCCAGCGGGTAACGTTGCAGTTGCGGGTACTCGGCCTTGAGCTTGGCGTCATAGTCGCTGCCCAGCGGCTGAGCACTGGCCAAGGCATGGCTGGCGCGGGAGGCATCGCGCCCCAGGCCAATCTGCAATTGCCGCGCGAGGTACACCAGTTGCTGGCAATCCGCGGCGCAAGCGGCGGGCGCGGTCACCAGCAGTTGCCAACGCTGTTCATCAGCCTGCACGCCGATGTCGGCGCGGGTCTGGCCGTTGCCGATCATTTCGCCATGGTAACTGCGGCTGTCCGGCACCCAAAACTGCAGCTTGTACATGAAGGTCGCCAGCGCCATCGGACCGATCACCATCATCAGGATCAGGATCAACTGCCAACGGCCTTTGCGCCGATCAGGCACTTCAGACATGTTGAGTGGATTCATGGCCGCTCCCATGGGGCTTCTCCTTTTTGTTGTGCCATCCGAGGTAGAGGTAAAGCGCCAGCAGGGCCAGCGACATGGCGAACCACTGCACGGCGTACGCCAGGTGTTTTTCCGGCCCCATGGCCACGATCGGCCAAGTGGTTTCGTAGGTGCCGGGGCCGGCTTCGGCCCGCAGCTCGTAGGCGAAACCGCTGCGTCCCAGCTCCGCCCACAACGCGGCCGGGTGCAGCGCCGTCAGCAGGCGCGGCCATTGCGCGCCCGCCGGGTCGGCGTGCAGCTGGAAGGTTTCGCCGGGGGCGACGTAGACCCAGGCATCCAGGTTCACAGGTTGCTCAGGGGTGCTGAAGACCGGTGACGTGCGCCGATCCGGCCAGGGCAGCCAACCACGATTGAGCAACAGCCACAGGCCGCTGGCCTGGTCGTGGAAGGGTTGCAGCAGTTCAACGCCGGCCTTGCCGTCGCGCATGCGGTTATCGAGGAAAACGCTGTGTTCGGCATCGAATTGTCCGCGCAGCCGCACACGGCGAAAGGCCGGGTCAGGCATATCGGTGAGTTGCGCACTGCTGATCGGATCCGCCGCGCGGCGCTCGGTGTAACTGTCCACCAGCAGCTGCTTTTCATGGCCGCGGGACAGCTGCCAGAACCCCAGCCCCACCATCAACGGCAGCAACAACAGCACCACTAAGGTGGGTGCGATCCCTGGACGAAAGCGTTTTGCGGCGCTGGCTATACTTGTTTTCATTGCCCGCCCATCCCATAGGAGCCCGACCATGCTCAAAGCCGCCATTGCCCTGATGCTGATCGCGACCGTTGTGAGTCTGTTCAGTGGCTTGTTCTTCCTGGTCAAGGACGAGGGCAACTCCAATCGCCTCGTCACCGCCTTGACCGTGCGTGTCGTACTGGCCGTGATGACCCTGGCGTTGATCACCTGGGGCTTTTTCAGCGGCCAACTGGTTTCTCATGCGCCGTGGTAAACCGCTTCACAGCACATAGACGAAGAAAAACAGCCCGATCCACACCACGTCCACAAAGTGCCAATACCAACTGGCCGCCTCGAAGCCGAACTGGTGCTCGGCATTGAAATGCCCCTTGAGGATGCGCATCAGCATCACGAACAGAATGATCGTGCCGATGGTGACGTGGGCGCCGTGAAATCCGGTGAGCATGAAGAAGGTCGCGCCGTAGACGCCCGAGCCCAAGGTCAGGCCCAGCTCTTTATAAGCGTGGATGTATTCCTCAGCCTGGAACCCCAGGAATGCCAGGCCCAGCAGCACCGTGATCGCCAGCCAGATCTTCAGCGCACCGCGATGGCCTTTGCGCAGCGCATGGTGGGCGATGGTGATGGTCACGCTGGAACTCACCAGCAGGATGGTATTGACCAGCGGCAGGCCCCAAGGGCTGATGGTGCCTTCCGGCGCGGGGTACATTTTCGGATCGGGGTTGTTCAGCAACGGCCACGCAAATTCGAAATTCGGCCACAGCATGTGCGCAATGCCCTTATGCCCTTCGCCGCCCAGCCAAGGGCCGGACATGTGCCGTACATAAAACAGCGCACCAAAGAATGCGATAAAGAACATCACTTCGGAAAAGATGAACCACGTCATGCCCCAGCGGAACGAGCGGTCCATCTGCGAACTGTACAAACCGGCGCGGCTTTCCTTGATCACCGCGCCGAACCAGCCAAACATCATGTAGGCCACCAGCAGGCCACCGATGAAAAAGATCCACGGGCCGTGGGATTCCGGGCGCGCCGCCTTCAGGTCGTTGAACCACACGGCCAGGCCGTACACGGTGACCAGCATGCCAATCGTGGCAATTATCGGCCATTTGCTTTGCGCTGGTACGTAGTACGTATCATGAGTCGACATGTATTCGCTCTCCTGATTGAGCGGGCAAACAGTAGCTAGCCCCCGGTGTGCACAGCCACCGGCGGTTGGCGCGCAGTGATATCAAACAGCGTGTACGCCAGGGTCAAATGCTTCACATCCTTGGGCATGTCACGGTCGACAATGAAGCGCACTGGCATCTCGATACGCTGGCCTGGCTGCAGCACTTGCTGGGTGAAGCAAAAGCACTCGGTCTTGTGGAAATACATCGCCGCTTCGGCCGGGGAAATACTCGGTACGGCCTGTGCGGTCATGGGTTTGTCGGTGGGGTTGTAGGCCACGAACAACATCTCGGTGACCGCGCCTGGGTTGACCACCACTTCGTCAGCCTTGGCGTAGAAATCCCAGACCATGTCGATGGCGTTGGTGGACAAAAATTGCACACGCACCTGGCGCGTTGGGTCCACCACCTGCGACCCCTCGTACTGCCCGGCCGTCTTGCCGTTGATGCCGAACGCCTTGCACATCACGTCGTAGATCGGCACCAGCGCAAAGCCGAAGGCGAACATTGCCACCACCAGGATCAGCAGGCGGGTGACCAGGCGCTTGATCGGCAAGGATTCAGCCATGACGCCCACCCAATGTGAATGAGGCCATTGTGGGAGGGGGCTTGCCCCCGATAGCTGTTTTACAGCCAATAATGATGTCGGCTGACACACCGCCATCGGGGGCAAGCCCCCTTACACATGGGTCGTGTACGCAGTGCCAAGGCGTGTTCATTTGACCTCCGGCGGCGTCGTGAAGGTGTGGTACGGCGCAGGCGAGGGGATGCTCCACTCCAGGCCTTCGGCGCCATCCCACGGCTTGGCCGGCGCCGGCGCGCCGCCACGGATGCACTTGATCACGATGAACAGGAAGAAGATCTGCGTAGCGCCAAACATGAAGGCGCCAATCGACGAAACCATGTTGAAGTCGGCGAATTGCAGGTTGTAGTCCGGCACCCGCCGCGGCATGCCCGCCAGCCCGACGAAGTGCATCGGGAAAAACGCCATATTCATGCCCACGAAAGACAGCCAGAAGTGCAGCTTGCCCAGGGTTTCGTCGTACATGTGGCCGGTCCATTTCGGCAGCCAATAGTAGGCCGAGGCGAAGATGCCGAAGATCGCGCCGGGCACCAGTACGTAATGGAAGTGCGCCACCACGAAGTAGGTGTCGTGATACTGGAAGTCCGCTGGCGCAATCGCCAGCATCAGCCCGGAAAACCCGCCGATGGTGAACAGAATCACAAAGGCCACGGCGAACAGCATCGGCGTCTCGAAGGTCAGCGAGCCCTGCCACATGGTACTGACCCAGTTGAAGACCTTCACCCCTGTCGGGACGGCGATCAGCAGGGTGGCGTACATGAAGAACAACTCGCCCACCAACGGAATGCCGACCACGAACATATGGTGCGCCCACACGATGAACGAGAGGAACGCGATGCTCGCCGTGGCGTAGACCATCGAGGTGTAGCCAAACAGCGGCTTGCGCGAAAAGGTCGGGATGATCGAGCTGACGGCGCCGAAGGCCGGCAGAATCATGATGTACACCTCGGGGTGGCCGAAGAACCAGAACACATGCTGGAACAGCACCGGATCACCGCCGCCGGCCGCACTGAAGAAGCTGGTGCCGAAGTGGATGTCCATCAGCATCATGGTCACGCAACCGGCCAGCACCGGCATCACCGCGATCAGCAGGAACGCAGTGATCAGCCAGGTCCAGACGAACAGCGGCATTTTCATCAATGTCATGCCGGGTGCGCGCAGGTTGAGGATGGTCGCGACCACGTTGATCGCGCCCATGATCGAACTGATGCCCATCAGGTGGATCGCAAAGATGAAGAACGTCACGCTTTCCGGCGCGTAGGTAGTGGAGAGCGGGGCGTAGAACGTCCAGCCGAAGTTCGGCCCGCCGCCCGGCGTGAAAAGCGTCGAGACCAGCAGCAGGAACGCCGCCGGCAGCAGCCAGAAGCTGAAGTTGTTCATGCGCGGCAGGGCCATGTCGGGCGCGCCGATCATCAATGGGATCATCCAGTTGGCCAGGCCGACGAACGCCGGCATCACCGCGCCGAACACCATGATCAGGCCGTGCATCGTGGTCATCTGGTTGAAAAACGCCGGCTCGACAATCTGCAGGCCGGGCTGGAACAGCTCGGCCCGGATCACCATGGCGAACGAGCCGCCGAGCAGGAACATGGAGAAGGCAAACCAGAGGTACAGGGTGCCGATGTCTTTGTGGTTGGTGGTCAGCACCCAGCGCATCAAGCCCTTCGCGGGGCCATGGGCATGGTCGGCGTGACCATGGTCATCGATCACAGCGCTCATGGCCGTTCTCCTGCAAGCAAGTGGGCGGGGCGGGTCGAGGTAAACGCCTTGGAGTAGGTCATTTGCTTTCCGCCTGCTTGATGGCCAGCACGTCTTTAGGCGTGACCATGTCGCCTTTGTTGTTGCCCCAGGCATTGCGCTCGTAGGTCACTACGGCGGCGATATCCACTTCCGAAAGCTGCTTGCCGAAGGCCGCCATCGCGGTGCCGGGCTTGCCGTGGTAGACGAGGCTCAGGTGGCCTTCCTTCGGTCCGGTGGCAATTTTCGAGCCCTTGAGTGCCGGGAACATCGGTGGCAGGCCCTGGCCTTCGGCCTGGTGACAGGCCACGCACGTGGTGTGGTAGACCTTGTCGCCACGGGCTACCAGCTCTTCCAGCGTCCACTCTTTAGAGGTCAGCTCCTTGAGCTTGGCGGCCTCTTCCTTGCGCTCGCCCAGCCAGGTTTCGTAGTCGGCCTTGGACTTGACCTCGACCACGATGGGCATGAAACCGTGGTCCTTGCCGCACAATTCGGCGCACTGGCCACGGTAGATGCCAGGCTTCTCTACGCGGGTCCACGCCTCGTTGACGAAGCCTGG
The DNA here is from genome assembly GCF_002859085.1 of Pseudomonas sp. QC2. Classification (NCBI taxonomy): domain Bacteria; kingdom Pseudomonadati; phylum Pseudomonadota; class Gammaproteobacteria; order Pseudomonadales; family Pseudomonadaceae; genus Pseudomonas; species Pseudomonas sp. QC2. The sequence continues at coordinate 364,255 of NZ_PKKS01000018.1, read as the reverse complement.
GATGGCGTCGCGCTTGACCGCAAACGCCGGCACCCACCAGGAGTGGATCACGTCGGCGGCGGTCACCAGAAAGCGCACCTTGGCCCCCACCGGCAACACCAGCGGCTGGTCGACTTCCAGCAGGTAGTGTTCGCCCTTGGTGGCTTGGTTGTGGATCTGCTCGGCGGGCGTGGCCAGGTTGCTGAAGAACTCCACATCCTGGCCCAGGTATTTGTAATGCCACTTCCATTGATAGCCGGTGACCTGGATATCGATATCCGACTCACTGCTGTCGTAGATATTGATCAGGGTCTTGGTCGCCGGAATGGCCATCGCGATCAGGATCAACAACGGCACGACGGTCCAGAGGATCTCCACGGTGGTGCTCTCGTGGAACTTGGCCGCAACCTGCCCTGTGGACCGGCGATGAACAATCATCGACCAGAACATCGCGCCAAACACGATGATGCCGATCACCACACAGATCCAGAAAATGGTCATGTGCAGGTCGAACACAGCGTGACTGACTTCTGTCGCCCCTGGCGCCATATTCGTTGTCCAGGCGGCGTGCGCCTGGCCGAATACCGACCACAACAGGAGGCCCATCCAAACGTGTGGATGTCGCATCATTGCGGGTTCCCCTTATCGTTCTTGTTATCCCGCCGGTATGCACCTGCGTCGAAGGGAGCGGCTTCCATACTGCTTACAACCGCTTAGCCTTGCCTGCTTATGCAGTCTGGCGTCATCAGCTAATCGCGTACAAATCCGAGTATAGACACGCTCTGCAACCCCGCAATGTGTAGGGGTAAATGAGCAAAAATGAGGTGTTTCAGGCTAATGAAATAGGCGGCGGAATCGTTTATCCCGTTATCTATCGCGATTCGATATAACGCCCGCGCATAACCATGAAATAATTATGACAAATGCGTCTGAGGCGCTCGTATAAACGAGCTACCTTATCCTCTCCCTATTCCTACGCCTGCATGACTGGAGCCTTCATGAACACCGCCGCATTGCGCGAGCAGATTTCCCGTGCCCATCAACACGAAGCCAGCACGGGCCAGCTGGCCCAGCAACTGGAAAAACAATTGCCGCACCTGCATTCGGCCATCGCCCTGGCTGACGGTGATCGCAACATTGTCATGGCCCGCTTTGTGACCGCCTACATCGACCTCGTCCCGGAGTTGCTGGACGCCGCCAACGATGTGGCCCGCGAGGCCGGTATCGAAAGCCAGATCAAGCCGGTGCTGAAGATCGCCGAGCATTTTTTCCTGCAACCACCCGCTATCCTGGCCGGCCATGAAGGGCTCGATGGCCTGCTGGACGAGGCTTACCTGGCTCATCGCCTGGTGGAAGAAGTAAACGATCTGTATATCAAGCATTTCGGTCAGCCGTTGATTCCGGCGGATACCACCGTGGCCAATGTCATCGCCCATCAACTGATCGGCGAAGCGTTTGCCAACCAGCTGGATGAAGCGGTGCACCACGCGGTGGATGAAATGCTCAACGAAGAGAGCTTTGCGCTGGAGTCGGTCGAGGCCTATCGCGAGCAACTGAAGAGCCCGGACACGGAAGCGGCGTGGAAGCGCTGGCCGTGCCTGTCGCGGCAGTTGGGGGTTGAGTTGGCGTTGGATCAGCCGGCTTAAACTTTCAGTCTGACGCGAACCAAATGTGGGAGGTGGCAAGCCCCCTCCCACATTTTTATCCGGTTTCGTCAGCCAGTAGAAGCCGCCGAACCTATCCCGGTCGTCGTCCTCACCCGACCTTCCAACCGGCGCTTCAACCCACGCGCCTCGATCACCAGCCTTGAACCCTTCGCCGCATTCGCCCGTCCCCACTCCTCCAGCAACTCCAGGCAGGAATGGTCGATATAGCTCAAGTTATTGAGCGGCACATGCACGGTGCTTCCCGCAGGCACCGTCGACAATACCTGGGTCAACGCCGGCACTTTCAGAAAGGTCGCCGCACCGATCAGACGCAGCTCCATCTCACCGTCCTGGGGCAAGTCGATCAAGCTGACCTTAAGCCGTGACGCCTTGAGCGCCAGCTTGACCAGCGTCAACCCGAAGCCCACCAGAACGCCGGTCAGCAGGTCGGTAAAGATGATCGCCAAAGCCGTCGCCGCATACGTAAACATCGGCATCCGCCCATAGCGCCCGAGGGCTTTGAACGCCTTGATGTCGACCAGCTTGATCCCGGTGTACACCAGCACGCCGGCCAGGCTCGCCACCGGAATGCTTTGCAACACACTCGACAGCAGCAATACAAAGCCCAACAGCCACACACCGTGGAACATCGCCGACAGGCGGGTGGTAGCACCGGCCTGTACGTTGGCCGAGCTGCGCACGATCACACCGGTCATCGGCAGAGCACCTACCAGGCCGCACAGCATGTTGCCTACACCTTGAGCAGACAATTCCTTATCGAAATCGGAACGCTGCCCGCTGTGCATGCGGTCTACCGCGGCGGCGGAAAGCAACGTCTCGGCACTCGCGATAAACGCCACGGCGAAGGCCGCAATCAGCAACTGCGGATCGGCAAGGTTCAGCAGATCACTGGGGCGCAGCCAATCGATGGCATCGGCAAGGTTCTCCGGGACTTCCACACGCTTGACCTGCAATGCCAGCACCAGGCTGACGACGGTGGTCAGCCCCACACCCAGCAAGGCGCCGGGCACAAAGCGCAGCTTCTGCGGGCGGAATTTATCCCAGACGTACATCACCAGCATCGTCGACAAACCGAGCAATCCTGCCTGCCAGCCCAAGCCGCCACCCAAGGTCGGGATCGCCTCGGCCAACGCCGCCGGGAAACCCGCCAGGTTATCCAGACCCGAAGGCTTGGGCGCGCCATCGAGCATCACGTGTATCTGCGATAACACGATCAGCACGCCAATGCCCGCCAGCATGCCATACACCACTGCCGGCGCCGTGACGCGGAACCAGCAACCCAGGCGCAGACGCCCGGCCACCAGTTGCAGGAAGCCTGCCAGCAGCAGGATCGGCCCCAGCATCATCATCCCATGCTGGCGCACCAGCTCGAACACCAACACCGCCAGACCCGCCGCCGGGCCGCTGACCTGCAACGGCGAGCCGGCCAGCCAACCCACCACCAGGCCCCCGATGATCCCAGTGATCAGGCCCTTGGCCGGCGGCATGCCGGAAGCGATTGCAATGCCCATGCACAGGGGCAGGGCGACCAGAAACACGACCACCGAGGCGAGTAGCTCTCGAGGTATTACAGCTTTCAATTGAGCAGCACGCATGATGACTCTCCCGAGGCATTTACCGGGCGCGGTAAAGCCTGGCTGCGTCCATGGCAGCCACCGCTTTACCCGGCAGGGAAGTGTTTTAGAAGCGCGCTTTAGGCGTCGCGGAAGGAATTGGCCCTTCGCCGCCCAACGGTCGGAACGCCGACTGGTCGGCATCGTAGGCGCGGATTTCGCTGGTCTCGATGTTGTAGATCCAACCGTGGATAAACAGTTGACCATTGGCCATGCGCGAGGCCACGGAAGGGTGGGTACGCAAATGCTGCAGTTGGGCGATGACGTTTTCTTCGGTCAGCACCTTCATGCTTTCGCCTTCATTGGCGCAGTCGCAGTTGTCCTCGACCATGGACTTGGCGACCTCGGCGTGCCGCAGCCAGGCCCTTACCGTCGGCATTTTCTCCAGGCTGGCGGGATTGAGGACCGCCCGCATAGCGCCGCAATCGGAGTGCCCGCAGACGATGATGTGCTGCACACCCAAGGCGAGAACCGCGTACTCGATGGCCGTGGAAACACCGCCGTTCATCTGGCCGTATGGCGGCACAACGTTGCCGACGTTACGCGTTACGAACAGGTCGCCCGGTGAGCTTTGGGTAATCAGCTCAGGCACGATGCGCGAGTCCGCGCAGGTGATAAACATCGCCCGTGGGCTCTGCGCCGTGGCGAGTTTCTTGAAGAGTTCTTCCTGCTGTGGGAAGACGTCGTGATGGAAATGCAAAAAGCCGTCAACGATATGCTGCAGCGCTGCATCGGCGGTTTCAGCCACCGGAGAGGCAGAAGCCGACGCAGCCAACGGCTGTTTATCCTTGTCACTCATGATTCATCCTCTTGATTAATGCAGGGGGAGTTTTCAGCTCAGTTCGACGTCAGGCCAAGGCAATAGTTGTAAACGCTACAAACCGGGCCGCCGACTCATCAGTCACTCGCTGAACAAGGTAACCGTCGAAACTTAACTCAAACTGAATGAACCGCTCTATCTCGCGGCTTTCAGTGATATCAAAACGCGACCATTCCCACAGGGATGTCGCCTTTCACCTCTTCAGTCTACAACAAAGCCATCTGCCTGCCCGGTGGACAAAAGGCGCTGCAATCCAAGTTGAAGCCTTCCCGCCGGTTGAGCCCCAGGCGCTTGATCGCCTTGCTGAAGCGCTGCGCCAGCAAATCGGCAAACGGCCCTTCGCCACGCATGCGCACGCCGAAGCGGCTGTCGTAAACCTCACCGCCCCGCACCTGACGCACCAGGCTCATCACGTGGGCCGCGCGTTGCGGGTAATGCGCCGCCAGCCACTCCTCGAACAACGGCGCCACCTCCAGCGGCAGCCGCAGCATCATGTATGCGGCACTTTGCGCGCCTGCGGCATGGGCTTCGGTTAACAGGCTTTCCAATTCACTGTCGTTGATCATCGGGATCATCGGCGAGCACAGCACGCCCACTGGGATCCCGGCGTCACGCATCACCCGAATCGCCCGCAACCGCGCCTTGGGCGCCGCCGTGCGTGGCTCGAGGATGCGCTTGAGTTCATCATCCAGGCTGGTGAGGCTGATCATCACGGCCACCAGTCGCTGGCGGGCCAGCTCGGTGAGCAGGTCCAGGTCGCGCAAAATCAGTGAACCCTTAGTGATGATGGTCACCGGGTGGCGATAACGCAGCAGCACTTCCAGGGTTTGCCGGGTGATGGTGTACTCGCGCTCGATCGGCTGGTACGGGTCGGTATTGGAACCGAGGTTGATCGGCGCACACACGTAGCCCGGCTTTGACAGTTGCTGCTCCAGCACCTCGGCAGCGTTGGTCTTGGCGATCAGTTTGGTTTCGAAATCCAACCCCGGCGACATGTCCCAATAGGCATGGCTGGGCCGGGCATAGCAGTAGATGCAGCCGTGCTCGCAGCCACGGTAGGGGTTGATCGACCGATCAAACGGCAAGTCCGGCGAGTTGTTGCGGGTGATGATGGTCTTGGCCGTTTCGATGCGCACTTCGGTGCCCTGGGTCGGCGGCACTTCCTGGAACCAGCCGTCGTCTTCGGCCACGCTGACAGTGGGCGCAAAGCGGTTGTGCAGGTTGGTGGCCGTGCCCCGGCCTCGGGGTGGCAGCGGAGTAGACATGAAAGCGCCTCGATACTGTTTTTATATACAGTATCGAGGCGCGAGGTTTCTGACCAGTGCCGTTTGGCGGCCAGGGAGGGATCAGTGCTTTTGCGTCACTTGTCCCAGGTCATCGCCGGAGGTGGTACGCATGTCGTTCTGGCGCAGGTTCTCCACGTCGCTGGCGGTCACCGGCGCGCCTTTATTGCCCCAGCTACCCCGGATGAAACTGACCACGTCGGCCACCTCCTGGTCAGACAGGCGCCAGGCGAACGCCGGCATGGTGAACGTCGACGGCGCCGCATGGGTAGCCGGCAGAGTACCGCCGTTCAACACGAGGTTGATCAACGATGTGGCATCCGCCGTCTGCAACACCGGGTTGCCCGCCAACGCCGGGAATACGCGTGTATAACCATGGCCATCGGTACGGTGGCAGGCGGCGCAGTTGTCGATATACACCGAGGCGCCGCGCTGGCTGTCATCGCCTTTCCAGAGGGCATCCGCTACCTGCTTGTCGTAAGGGTGCGGCTGATCCTTGGGGTCAACCGCCGGCAGGCTCTTGAGGTAACGGGCGATAGCCGTCAGGTCATTTTCCGACATGTACTGCATGCTGTGGACGACAACATCGCTCATGCCACCAAACACCGCACTGCGATCACTGCGACCGGTCTTGAGAAATTGCACCAATTGCTCCTCGCTCCAACTGCCGAGGCCGTCCTTGTGGTCACCGCGCAGGCTCTTGGCAACCCAGCCTTCCAGTGGCGCGCTGCCGGACAGGAAGGCGTTGCCGTCAGTGGCGCTCAGGGCTTTTTCCTGCATGGTCAACGCCCGTGGCGTATGGCACGCGCCGCAGTGGCCGAGGCCTTCCACCAGGTAAGCGCCACGGCTGATCACCGGATCGGCAGCGGCCTGCACCGGATGCTCTTCGACAGACGGGGCAAACATCCATCGCCACGCCGCCAGCGGCCAACGCATGCTCAAGGGCCAGGGAATATCGCTGTCCTTGTTCTCCTGGGCGACCGGCTCAACACCCTTCATGAAATAGGCGTACAACGCCTGCATATCGCTGTCACTGACGCGTGCGTAAGACGGGTAGGGCATTGCCGGGTAAAGCGTACTACCGCTCTTGGCGACGCCATGGCGCACGGCCTTGTCGAAGTCTTCGAAGCTGTAGTCGCCCAGGCCGGTCTTGTGCGGGGTGATATTGGTGGAATAGATCACACCGATGGGGGTTTCCATCGGCAGCCCGCCGGCAAAGGGTTTGCCGCCCTTGGCGGTGTGGCAGGCCACGCAGTCACCGGCGCGGGCCAGGTATTCCCCTTGCTTGATCAAGTCGGTTTCAGCGGCGCTCACCGAGCAGCTGCTGAACAGGGCGAAGGTCGCGATAACAAGTGCTTTCATGGTCATCGCTCCTTATGCCTGAACCAGTGGACCGGGGTTTTTCAGGTACTGCTCGCGGATCGCCCGGGCCGACCAATAGGTCAGCGCCGCCACCAGGCCGGTAGGGTTGTAGCCCAAGCCTTGTGGGAACGCGGAGGCGCCTGGGACAAACACGTTGTGTACATCCCAGCACTGCAGGTAACGGTTCAACGCACTGGTTTTCGGGTCGGTGCCCATGATCGCACCGCCATTGAGGTGGGTGGTCTGGTAGGACGCCGTGTTGAAGTGTTCACCGACCTTTTTGCCAAGCACGGCAATCGCCTTGGGGTTCATCGCCTCGGCGACCTTGCCCATTTTCTCGACCATGAAGCGGTTCATCTTGATGTCGTTTTCCTGCCAATCGAACGTCATCCGCAGCAGCGGCAGGCCGTAGGCATCGCGGTAAACCGGGTCCAGATCCAAGTAGTTGCCTCGGTAGGATTGATGGGCGCCATGGGCATCCATCGACACTTGGTGGGTGTAGTAATCGGCGGTGGCGCGCTTCCACGCGCTGCCCCAGGCCGGGGTACCCGGCGGGTTGGAGGTGCCGGCAATCGGCCGGCTGCCGGCCTGGTTGACCCACATCGGCGAACCGCCCACGAAGCCGTGAGGCCCGTGGTCGAAGTTATCGGCGTTGAAGTCATCGATGGCCACGCCATTACCGCCCGCACCGATGAAGTTGTTGGTGTGGGTGTCCTTGTCGAAGAACGCCTTGATGGTCGCCATGTTCTGGTAGGCAAAGTTCCTGCCCACCACGCCCTCGTTGGTAATCGGGTCGTAGGGCTTGCCGATGCCCGACAACAGCATCAAGCGCACGTTGTGAAACTGGAAGGCACCGAGAATCACCAGATCGGCCGGCTGCTCGCATTCGCGGCCCTGGGCGTCGATATACGTCACGCCGGTGGCCTTGCTCTTGGTGCTGTCGAGGTTGACCTTGAGCACGTGGGAATTGGGCCGCAGCTCAAAGTTCGGCACCTGGCGCAGCGCCGGCAGGATGTTCACGTTCGGCGAAGCCTTGGAATACATGTAGCACACGTAGCCACTGCAGAAGCCACAGAAGTTGCACGGGCCCATCTGCGCGCCGTAGGGGTTGGTGTAAGGCCCCGATGTATTGGCTGACGGCAGGTTGTAGGGTTTGTAACCCACGCTGGCAGCCGCTTTCTGAAACAGCTGTGCGGAGACGGTGTTCTTCTGCGCTTCCAGTGGGAACGGGTTGGAGCGATCCGGTGCATACGGGTTGCCGCCACGGCCTTCGCCTACTCGCTGACCTTTCACGGTCCAGGCTTGGCCGGAGGTGCCGAAGACTTTTTCCGCGTAGTCGAAAAACGGCTCCAGCTCTTCATAGCTGACGCCGAAGTCCTGGATGGTCATGTCCTTGGGAATGAACTGCTTGCCGTAGCGCTCTTCGTAATGGCTGCGCATACGCAGCTCGATCGGGTCGACCCGGAAATGCACGCCCGACCAGTGCAGGCCCGCGCCCCCCACGCCATTGCCCGGCAAAAACGCACCTAACTGACGGTTAGGCAGGGCAACGTCATTCACGCTGTGGCGAATGGTCACCGTCTCTTTGGAGATATCCTGGAAGAGTTTCTTACGCACGCTGTAGGTCAATTCGTCGATGACCTGGGGATAGTTGCCGTCCGGGTAAGTGTCCTGCATCGGGCCGCGCTCCAGCGCGACCACGTTGAGACCTGCTTCCGTCAGTTCCTTGGCCATGATCGCGCCGGTCCAGCCGAAGCCTACGATCACTGCATCCACTTTCTTCATGATGGTCGCCACGCTTATGCCCTCTCGCCACGGATTGAAACGGCCGGGAAGGGGTACTGCTCGTTGCGTTCCACCCAGTCCATGAAATCGGCGCGGGCGCCGGGGAAGCCGATCATGGTCCAGCCGACCATGCCTTTGTTGCCGCCGTGAATCGGGTCGCAGAAGAACCCTTCCTTGGTGTTTTGCAGCAACAGATTGAAGAATATCTTCGGCGGCACCGCCTCGAAATGCGCAGCAACTTCGCCTCCGCCAGCCTCCAGGCGGCGCAACATATCGTCTCGGGTAGCGCTGTCTTGCGCAGCAAAAACCTTACCGTTGAACGCCTTCGACCAGGCATCCGTCGCGGCAATACCCAAGCGGTAGATCTCCTTGGGGACCAATTTGCTCTGCCAACCCATTTCCGGCGGCGCATCGGCGTTGAAAGGGCCTTGCATGAACCACAGGGCTCCGCTGGCATACGGCGTATTCATCTGGCGGTCGATGTATTCCGGCGCACCGGCTTCCAGGGCACCCGGGCCTTGGGCGTCAGCGGGGATCAAACGCTCGACGGCGGCGTTGATAAACGCCCATTCCTCGGCCGTGAAGTAAGTCGGCTCGTAGGCTTTTTCGTCAGCCACAGGCTTGGCAGGCGCAGCCTGGACGGGTTCAGGCGTCGCCATCAGCATCGAACCGCCAAGGCCGGTGCTGGCAACCGTGACCACCGGGATCAAGGTCAAGGATTTGCGCAAAAAGTCACGCCGGGGGTTGTCTTGATCTTGATCAGACATGGTGGCACCTCATCATGTGGTCACGGGTTGAACAGCCAGCTTCTAGTGAGCGGCTTGAACGGGTGTATGCGGCGAATTGGATCCAACTGATCCAAAGAGATAGAGCGTAGCGGCAATCAATAGTTACAAATGATAGCAGGCTAAGCATGAAGAGAATCGATTCAGCGACCTAAGTCGAATAAGCGCGGGCAAAAAAGTGGGAGGGGGCTTGCTCCCGATGGTGGTCTATCAATGCCAAATAGGCTGGCTGATACACCGCTATCGGGGGCAAGCCCCCTCCCACATTGGGTCTGCGTAAGGCGACTAGTCTTTTTTCAACTTCGGATTAGGAAAGAACTGCACCGCCTGCACCTTAGGGTCCGCAGGCGCTTTCAACGCCGAGGTATTCACCCGCGTCCCCAACTCCTTGGGCACCGACAGCCCCTGGTCATTGAGGGTGTCGGTATAGCCGCAGGCCACACACTCGCGATGCGGTACGTTGTCCTCAGTCCACATCTTCAGCTTGTCCGGCTCACTGCACGCCGGGCAGACCGCCCCGGCGATAAATTGCTTTTTGGTAATCACAGGCCCTTCGCTCATGCTGCCGCGTCCTCACTCAGGCCGCTGTGGCGCAAGAGTGCGTCAATCGACGGCGCCCGTCCGCGGAAGTCGACGAACAGCACCATCGGTGCCTGGGAACCGCCACGTGCCAGGATGGCTTCGCGGAACGCACGGCCGGTCTCGGCATTGAGCACGCCGTCTTCCTCGAACTTGGAGAAGGCATCCGCCGACAGCACTTCGGCCCACTTGTAGCTGTAGTAACCCGCGGCGTAACCCCCGGCGAAGATGTGCGCAAAGCTGTTGGGGAAGCGGTTGTACGCCGGCGGACGCATCACCGACACCTCATCGCGCACGCCTTCGAGCACTTGCGCCACGCTGCGGCCATCACCGTGGGTGGCATGCAGTTCGAAGTCGAACAGCGAGAATTCCAGCTGGCGCACCATCATCAGGCCGGACTGGAAGTTCTTGGCTGCGAGCATTTTTTCCAGCAGGTCCTGGGGCAGTGGCTCACCGGTTTCATAGTGACCGGAGATCAGCGCCAGGCCCTCCGGCTCCCAGCACCAGTTCTCCATGAACTGGCTCGGCAACTCCACCGCATCCCAGGCCACACCGTTGATGCCGGACACGCCAGCGTGTTCAACACGGGTCAACAGGTGATGCAGGCCGTGGCCGAACTCGTGGAACAGCGTGGTGACTTCATCGTGAGTCAGCAGGGCAGGCTTGCCGCTGTCGGCCGGGGTGAAGTTGCACACCAGGTTGGCCACCGGGCTTTGCAGCACGCCGTCAATCGTGCGGCGACGGTCGCGGGCGCCGTCCATCCAGGCACCGCCGCGCTTGTTGGCGCGGGCGTACAGGTCGAAGAAAAAGCGGCCGACGTGCTGGCCGTTTTCCTTGATTTCAAACAGGCGGACATCCGGGTGCCAGGTGTCGAAGCCTTTCTGCTCGGCGATCTCAATGCCGTACAGGCGCTGCACGATGGCAAACAGGCCGCCGAGCACTTTGTCGATCGGGAAGTAAGCGCGCAGGGCTTCCTGGGACACGCTGTAACGTTGTTCACGGAGTTTTTCGCCGTAGAAACCACTGTCCCAGCTTTGCAGGTCGGCGCAGCCTTGTTCGGCGGCGTAAGCCTTGAGCTGTTGCAAGTCCTGGGCGGCAAACGGCTTGCTGCGCCTGGCCAGGTCACGCAGGAAACTCAGCACCTGGTCGCTGGACTCGGCCATCTTGGTGGCCAGGCTCAGTTCCGAGAACGACGCGTAACCCAGCAACTGAGCCAGCTCCTGACGCAGGTCGAGGATCTGTTCCATCACCGGGCCGTTATCATGCTGACCGGCATTCGGGCCTTGGTCCGACGCACGGGTGCAGTAGGCCGCGTAGACTTCTTCACGCAGGGCGCGGTCCTGGGCGTAGGTCATCACCGCGTAGTAGCTCGGGAACTCCAGGGTGATCAGCCAGCCGTCGAGGCCTTTGGCCTGGGCAGCGGCAGCCATCTGCGCCTTGGCCGAATCGGTCAGGCCGGCGAGGGTGGCCTCATCGGTCACGTGTTTGGTCCAGGCCTGGGTGGCGTCCAGCAACTGGTTGGAAAACTTACTGCCCAGCTCGGACAGTTTGCTTTGCACTTCGGCGTAGCGTTTTTGCTGCTCGGGCGGCAAATCGATACCCGACAAGCGGAAGTCGCGCAGAGAATATTCCAGGATGGTTTTTTGCGCCACGTCGAAACCGGCGGCTTCCGGGCTGTTGGCCAGGGCTTCAAAGGCCTGGAACAGCGCACGGTTCTGGCCCATCTCGGTGGAGTAGGCGCTCAACGCCGGCAGGCAGCCTTCATAGGCTTCGCGCAGTTCGGCACTGTTGCACACGGCATTAAGGTGGCTGACCGGGCTCCAGGCGGCGCCCAGGCGGTCGTTCAGTTCATCCATGGCCAGGACCAGGCCGGCCCACGTCGGGTTTTTACCCTGGCTTTGCAGGATGCCTTCGATGGCAACGCGGTTGTCGGCGAGGATCTGTTCGATGGCCGGCTGGACGTGCTCGGCACGGATCGCCGAGAACGGCGGCAGGTCGTAGGACTGCAGAAGAGGGTTGTTCGCGCTCACGGTTGGCACCTTGGCTGAAGAAACAGGTAAGAACAAAGATGGGGCCATCTTAATTACAATCAACGTCCACCGCAGCTATCAGCAGAAGAGAGAGAGGCTATCGTGACCCTTCGCACCTATCAGAACCACACGCCGGCCCTGGGCGCCGGGGCTTTTGTCGATATTTCGGCGGTGGTGATCGGCGATGTCGAAATCGGCGCCGACAGCTCGGTCTGGCCACTGACCGTGATCCGTGGCGACATGCACCGCATCCGCATCGGTGCGCGCACCAGCGTGCAGGACGGCTGCGTGCTGCACATCACCCATGCAGGCCCCTTCAACCCGGACGGTTTCCCGCTGTTGATCGGCGACGACGTGACCATCGCCCACAAAGTCATGCTGCATGGCTGCACCGTGGGCAGCCGCATCCTGATCGGCATGGGCAGCATCGTGATGGACGGCGCCGTGGTTGAGGACGACGTGATCATCGGCGCCGGCAGCCTGGTGCCGCCGGGCAAGCAACTCGAAAGCGGTTTTTTGTATGTCGGCAGCCCGGTTAAACAGGTCCGCCCACTGACTGACAAGGAACGCGCCTTTTTCACCTACAGCGCCGCGAACTACGTGAAGCTCAAAGACTTGCACCTGGCTGAAGGATTCGACCGATGAGCCTGCCTTACCAAACCGTGCTGTTCGACCTGGACGGCACCCTCACCGACCCGCGCGAGGGCATCACCCGCTCGATCCAGTACGCCCTCGGCAAGCTGGGTATCGACGAGCCGGACCTGAGTAAACTGGAACACTTCATCGGCCCGCCGTTGCTGCAAGCCTTCATGCAGTTCTACGACTTCGACGAGGCCAAGGCCTGGGAAGCGGTGAATTTCTATCGCGAGCGCTTCAAGGTCACCGGCCTGTATGAAAACCGGGTATTCGACGGCGTGATGCCGCTGTTGGAAGACCTGGGCAGCCAGGGCCGCCAGCTCTATGTGGCGACGTCCAAGCCGTGGATATTTGCCCGCGAGATCGCCCGGCATTTCGATTTCGCCAAGCACTTCAAGGTGATCTACGGCAGCGAATTGGACGGCACGCGTACCAATAAGGTCGAGCTGATCGCGCATTTGATCAGCGAAGAAGGCCTGGACCCGAGCACCACCCTGATGATTGGTGACCGCAAGCATGACCTGATCGGTGCGCGCAGCAATGGGCTGGATTCGGCGGCGGTGGGGTATGGGTTTGGCAGTTTTGAAGAGTTGAATGCCGAGGCGCCGACTTGGCATTTCGAGACGCTGGCACAGATGCATCAGGCGTTTTTGCAGCGGTCCTGAGACTGCCATCGGGGGCAAGCCCCCTCGCACAGTTGATCTGTATACGCCGTTCAAATGTGGGAGGGGGCTTGCCCCCGATGAGGCCCTAGAGGCCACCCCCTTCCAACTGCCTCAACGCCGCCTTGCGCTGCCCCACCGGCAACCCACCCAGCCTCTCCACCGCCGCATAAAACCTCACCCAATCCCCACCTTCCCGCGCAAACAACGCCGCAAACGCCGGCACCCACTGGTCATACAGCCCAAACGGCAACAGCCGCGCATTGTTCATGGGCTGGTTGAACCAAGCGTCATAACGCTTATCCCCGCCCCACTGGTGATCGCGCATGTGCCGATATTCGGCGCGCAAACGCTCGAACTGATCCGCCTTGGCCTGACGCATCGCGTCAGCCGCCAACGGTTGGGCGTAGAGCTTTTCCAAGCGTTGACGGGTATCGAGGACTAACTGGATAAATTGATCACGCTGCTTCGACGTCGATAAGCTATCCGCTGCCAAACCGCGTGCAGCACGCCACTGGCGCGTACCCTCCTGCTCGACAAAATTGGCAAACGACTCGTTGAACTCGGTGTCGTCCTTCACATAGAAACGCTGGTGCGCCAGCTCGTGGAAGATCAGCGTGGCCAGGCGCTCATCACCCCAGTTCATCATTGAATTCATGATCGGGTCGTTGAACCAGCCCAAGGTGGAATAGGCCTCGACGCCACCGATCGACACATCCATGCCCTGCTGCTTCAACAACGCGGCTTCGCCACGCGCCGCGCCCTGGTTGTAGTAACCGCGATAGGCCACACAGCCGGCGATGGGGAAGCAATGGGTTTCGGGTGACAGGGAAAACTCCTGCGTGGCAAAGACGTTCCAGACCACATAGGGCCGGCCGATGTCGGCATACAACCTGTAACTCTGGTTGTCGGGCAGGTGCAGGTGTTCACTGGCGAACGTGCGCGCCTTTTGCGATTGCGCCAGATGCTCGCGCAATAACGCTGGGCGAGAAGGGTCGGCAATCACCTGCGCCACCGGCTCCCGGGCGCGTAGCAATTGCCACTGACCACTGGCCAACTGGCCGTAATAACTGACACTGGAGCAGCCGCTGAGCAGCACAACCATCAACCCTGGAAGAAAACGCCTGACCATGCCCCGACCGCTCCTGGGTAATTTGCTCGCCAGACTATCGCGCCCGCACGGAATTTTTCCATCGCATGACGTGTTTATACTCATAGGGAGTCTGCTGCCGTCGGCGCCGGGCTCAATTCTCTCTTTCCGTCGAGTGCCTGCCATGCGTCAGCTCTTGTTTCCCGTCGCCGCCCTGTTCCTCAGTGCCTGCACCACCACGCCCGTACCGCCGGTGGACCCGCAGCAAGCCTGGGTCGATTTCACCACGCCTACGCCGGGGTCCAAGCTGGTGATGGCACAGCGTCTGGACGGCAAGAACCTGGATGACGGGCGTTTCTTCCAGTTCCCGCCCGGCCATCATGAACTGATGGTGCGTTTCGACTTTGAAGTCCCCGCGGGCGGCGGTTTGGGTGGGCTGAGCCAGATGATGTACCGCACCTGCTTCATGACGCTGGAATACGATCACTTCCAGGCCGGCCAGCGCTATGTGCTGGAAGGGCGCTCGCTAGCCTTCACACCCAATATCCGGTTGTATGACTCGGCGCGTCAGTTGCTCGCGGAAGAACGCAGCGTCAACTGCCTCTGATCAGTCGTTGTTCTTCTGGTAGACGATGGCCTTGGTGCCGTTCTCACAGCTGCCGACAACCATGGCGCTGTCGTGCTTGTCGGCTTCTTCCTTGCTGACGATCTCCAGGGTGTAGGACGGAACCGCGTTAGCCTGGATCTTGACCTCGATCTCTTTCCTGAGCTCTTCGCAGTCTTTGGGTGCGGCCACAGCCGAGGTGGCCAATACACCGCAGATGATTGCCAAGGCAAAACGTTTCATGTTTGAAGCTCCCTGAATGCATTGCGCACGAGTGTGCGGCTAAGGCTGCATGGTAATAGGACCACACTTACAAAACACGAGTTCTGATCCAACGCAGAACTAAATGTGGGAGGGGGCTTGCCCCCGACGGCGGTCGATCAGCAACAGAGATGTTGACTGCTTCACCGCTATCGGGGGCAAGCCCCCTCCCACATTGGACCTGCTGCGTTAGCCAACCAAGGTGGCATCCAGGCTGATTTTCGCGTTCAGCACTTTCGACACCGGGCACCCTTCCTTGGCCTTCTTGCTCAGTTCATCGAACTGCGCCTGGCTCGCGCCGGGAATCTTGGCCTTAAGGATCAAATGCACGGCGGTGATCGCAAAACCACCTTCAACCTGGTCCAGGGTCACTTCAGCCTGGGTGTCGATGCTGTCAGCCTTGAGCCCGGCATCGCCAAGAATCATGGAAAACGCCATGGAGAAACAGCCGGCATGGGCTGCGCCGATCAATTCTTCCGGGTTGGTGCCCTTGCCGCCCTCGAAACGGGCCTTGAAGCCGTAGGGCGCTTCACGCAGCACGCCGGTTTCCGTGGAAATGGAACCCAGGCCAGTCTTCAGGTCACCTTCCCAATGCGCGGATGCTTTTTTAACGATACTCATAGCGGTCTCCTCGAACGGTGGTTTTGCTTCAGTAAGGGTTCTGAGGATAGACGGCCCGGCAAAGTTCATCTTGTCGGAGAAACCTAGCGATTTAGTAGGAAATTTCTACGCTCGCTATTGAATCTCGGGTATATGCCCTCATTGCATAGAACATGCACATGAAGCGGCAGGTTTTGGTTCGTCTAAGAAGCCTGCGCCCCCATTGGAGAAGCAGGCTTATGAAATCGTTGTCCGACGTAAAGTTCTCGACCCTCGACCTGGTGCCCGTGCGGGCCAACGGCAGTCCGGCGCAGTCGCTGCGCAATTCACTGGACCTGGCCCAGCACGTGGAAAAGTTCGGCTACAACCGTTTCTGGGTGGCTGAACACCACAACATGGACGGCATCGCCAGCTCGGCCACCTCGGTGTTGCTGGGTTACCTGGCCGGTGGCACTTCGACCATTCGCGTCGGTTCCGGCGGAGTGATGCTGCCCAACCACGCGCCTCTGGTGATTGCCGAACAGTTCGGTACCCTGGAAAGTCTCTACCCCGGCCGTATCGACCTGGGCCTGGGCCGCGCGCCCGGCTCCGACCAGATGACCGCCCGCGCCCTGCGCCGTGAACGCTCCGGCAGCGCCGATGACTTTCCGGACGATGTAGCCGAATTGATGGCCTACCTCGGCCCACGTACGCCTGACCAACGGGTGATCGCCGTACCGGGCACCGGTACCAATGTACCGGTGTGGCTGCTGGGCTCCAGCCTATTCAGTGCGCAGCTCGCCGGTGAGCGCGGTTTGCCTTACGCCTTCGCCTCGCATTTCGCACCGCGCCTGATGCATGAAGCGATCCGCGTGTACCGCAACCACTTCAAGCCTTCGGCCGTGCTGGACAAGCCCTACGTGATGCTCGGCATTCCGTTGGTTGCGGCGGACACCGATGAACAGGCGGACTACTTGGCGACCTCCGTGTACCAACGCATTCTCGCGCTGATGCGCGGGCAGAGCCTGGTGCAGCGCCCTCCAGTCGACAGCATGGATGGCCTGTGGTTACCCCATGAAAAAGAGGCGGTCGGCAGCTTCCTCGGCCTGGCGATGGTCGGTGGCCCAGCGAAGATCCGCGCCAAACTGGAAGTGTTGATCGAGCAAACCGGCGCCGACGAGCTGATTTTTACCAGCGACCTGTACGAACATGCTGACCGGATTCATTCCTACGAGCTGCTCGCGCAAGTAATGAAGGGCTAAATCCCACGCGAAAAAAACCGACGCACTTGTGGCGAGGGAGCTTGCCCCCGCTGGGCTGCGTAGCGGCTCCAAAAACCGGAGCGCTGCGCACTCCAGCGGGAGCAAGCTCCCTCGCCACAAGTACGTCGGTTTTATGTCTGGAGCACGAGGTTAACCGCGCTTGTAGGCGATTTCCTTGGTGCCGGCTTCGCAGCTGCCGACTACGGTGTAGCCATCGGCTGCAGCGCCTTTGTCCACCACTTCCAGCGAATAACCCGAAGCGCCCTTGGCGTCGATTTTCGCTGCAATCTCGCTTTTCAGCTCTTCACAAGGCTTGCCCGCCGCCAGGGCTGTGCCGGCAATGCTCAACAAACCTACCGCTAACAGGAACTTCTTCATCCGTTACTTTCCTTGCGCTGATCAAAAAGAGCGTGCCGACGCTCGTGGCATCGGCACCCATTGGTTGTAGCGCAGGTTATGGCAATCGGCCAGTCGGCAAGTTCAACCGATGCGATCAACTACTGGCAATTCGGAATCCCACCTTGAGGGTGACCTGATAGTGCGCGACCTTGCCGTCTTTGATGTGGCCACGGGTTTCAGCCACCTCAAACCACTCCAAGTGCTTGATGCTCTTGTTGGCTTCGGCGATTGCGTTGTTGATGGCGTCCTCGATGCTGGTCGTCGATGAACCCACCAGTTCGACTTTCTTGTACGTGTGATGATCAGACATGGCGTTTCTCCTGAGGTCTCTAGTGAGCGTAGCAGTCAATGTTCGTACTGCTTCAGGCGACGGTTCCTACCTGAAAGTTCAGATTTACTGCACTTTCTGAAACGGCCGCAGTCGGTATCTACACACGCCACTCAATCACTTCAGGAGAGTCCAAATGGCTAACACTTCTTTACGCAAAGCATCGCTGGAAAGCATGGAAGCCGAGATTTCGAGCCTGCTCAAGTCTCTGGAGAGCCTCAAGGACGATGCGTCCGATGAGTCGCGCAAAACGTTGAAGGCCCTGAAAAGCAACGCCGAGAATGCCCTCAAGCACTCCCGTCACCTGATCAGCGATGCCTACGAAGAAAGCAAAGTCAAAATCCGCGAAACCGGTGTTGCCACCCGGGATTACGCACAAGAGCACCCATGGACCACAGCCGGCGTCGCTGTCGGTGCACTGGGTCTGCTGGCTGCTTATCTGCTGTGCAAACGTGGTGACTGATTGTTTCCCGGCTAAACCGGCTCGCGCAACAGCTCAGCCTTGAGCCACTGCGCCAGTTGCCCAGCGCGCCCGTCTGCGGCGCGCTTGGGTAGCCACAACGCCAAGTGCGCCGGGGTTTCACTGAACCCCCACGGCGCCACCAGGCGACCTGCTCGCAGGTCCTCTGCCACCAATGGCTCGGGTGCAATCGCCACCCCCAATCCCGCCACCGCCGCCTCCAGCAAATAATACAAATGCTCGAACCCCTGGCCATGCTTCAGCGCGCCGGGCGCGATGCCGTGTTGCTGCGCCCAACTGGGCCAGGCTTGCGGGCGGGAGGTGGTGTGCAATAACGCTTCATCACAAAAGGCCTGGGCGGGAGCCTGGCGCAAGTGCTCGTAGCCGGCATACCGTGGGCTCATCACAGGCCCGATGCGCTCGCTGGCCAGTTCGTACACCTGCATATCCGCGGGCCACGGCGGCTCGGCGAATACCAGCAAGGCATCCAGACCCGGCCGCCTGGGGTCGAGGTCACCGTCACCCGCCGAGAGGTGCAGGCGCAAATCCGGCAGGTCGGCGTTCAAGCGCCCCAGGCGCGGGATCAACCAGCGTGCCAGCAAGCTACCCGAGCAACCCAGCACGAACGGTGCATCGGCGCTGCTTTGGGTGAGCTCGGCGCACACATCCCGCAGCCGGTCGAACGCCTCGGCGCTGGCATCACGCAAACGCACGCCGGAATCTGTGAGTTTAAGGCCACGCCCATCCTTGACGAACAGGCTGATACCCAAGTGCTCTTCCAACACCTTCAACTGGCGGCTGACGGCGCCATGGGTCACGTGCAATTGCTCGGCGGCCTGGCTGACGCTATTGAGCCGCGCTGTCGCTTCAAAGGCACGCAAGGCGTTAAGGGGCGGAAGGTCTCGGCTCATTTGTGAGTTTTCCTGACAGGTTGCGGCGATCTTATCGGTTTTCAGCGTGGAACGTCAGGGGTAGAGTGGCCGTCATTGCTTTTCACACGAATGCTTACCTGGAGCCTCCCATGACTCAGTCCCAGACCGATCTACGCAACGGCCCAGACGCCAACGGCCTGTTTGGCGCGTTCGGCGGCCGTTACGTCGCTGAAACCCTGATGCCGTTGATCCTCGACCTGGCCCGCGAATACGAAGCGGCCAAGGACGATCCGGCATTCAAAGAAGAATTGGCCTACTTTCAGCGCGACTACGTCGGCCGTCCAAGCCCGCTGTATTTCGCCGAGCGACTGACCGAGTTCTGCGGCGGCGCCAAGATCTACCTCAAGCGCGAAGAGCTGAACCACACCGGCGCGCACAAGATCAACAACTGCATCGGCCAGATCCTTTTGGCACGGCGCATGGGCAAAAAACGCATCATCGCCGAGACCGGCGCCGGCATGCACGGCGTGGCCACTGCCACCGTGGCTGCGCGCTTTGGCCTGCAATGCGTGATCTACATGGGCACCACCGACATCGAGCGCCAGCAAGCCAACGTGTTCCGCATGAAGCTGTTGGGCGCCGAAGTGATCCCGGTGGTGGCCGGCACCGGTACCCTCAAAGATGCGATGAACGAAGCCCTGCGTGACTGGGTGACCAACGTCGACGACACGTTCTACCTGATCGGCACCGTGGCCGGCCCGCACCCGTACCCTGCCATGGTGCGTGACTTCCAGGCCGTAATCGGCAAGGAAACCCGCGACCAGTTGCAAGCCCAGGAAGGCCGCCTGCCGGACAGCCTGGTGGCGTGCATCGGCGGCGGTTCCAACGCCATGGGCCTGTTCCACCCGTTCCTGGATGACACCAGCGTCGAGATCATCGGCGTTGAAGCGGCCGGCTACGGCATCGAGACCGGCAAGCACGCCGCCAGCCTCAACGGCGGCGTACCGGGCGTGCTGCACGGCAACCGCACCTTCCTGTTGCAGGACGACGACGGCCAGATCATCGACGCCCACTCTATTTCCGCAGGCCTGGACTACCCCGGCATCGGCCCTGAACACGCCTGGTTGCATGACATCGGCCGCGTCCAGTACACCTCGGTGACCGACGACGAAGCCCTGGACGCGTTCCACAAATGCTGCCGCCTGGAAGGGATCATTCCTGCACTGGAAAGCGCCCACGCCCTGGCCGAAGTGTTCAAGCGTGCACCGACCTTGCCGAAGGATCACCTGATGGTGGTCAACCTCTCGGGCCGTGGCGACAAAGACATGCAGACGGTGATGCACCATATGGAAACCGCTAAGCAGGAGAAACACTGATGAGCCGCCTGCAAACCCGCTTTGCGCAGCTGAAAGAACAGAATCGCGCCGCCCTGGTGACCTTCGTCACTGCTGGCGATCCTGGCTATGACACCTCCCTGGCGATCCTCAAAGGTTTGCCGGCCGCCGGCGCCGATGTGATCGAACTGGGCATGCCGTTCACCGACCCAATGGCCGACGGCCCGGCAATCCAGCTGGCCAACATCCGCGCGCTGGAAGCCAAGCAGAACCTGGTGAAAACCCTGCAGATGGTTCGCGAGTTCCGCAAGGACAACAACGACACGCCACTGGTGTTGATGGGCTACTTCAACCCGATCCATAAATACGGTGTGCCTAAGTTCATCGCTGACGCCAAGGAAGCCGGGGTCGACGGCCTGATCGTGGTCGACATGCCACCAGAGCATAACGGCGAGCTGTGCGACCCGGCCCAGGCCGCCGGCATCGACTTTATCCGCCTGACCACGCCGACCACTGACGATGTGCGCTTGCCGACAGTCCTGAACGGCAGCTCCGGCTTTGTGTACTACGTGTCGGTGGCCGGCGTGACCGGTGCCGGCGCCGCGACCCTGGAACACGTCGAGGAAGCCGTGACCCGTCTGCGTCGTCATACCGACCTGCCGATCAGCATCGGCTTCGGTATCCGTACGCCGGAACAAGCGGCGGCCATCGCCCGCCTGGCCGACGGAGTGGTGGTGGGTTCAGCGCTGATCGATCACATCGCCAACGCCAGCAACGACCAGCAAGCCATCGACGGCGTGTTGAGCCTGTGTGCGGCGCTGTCGGAAGGCGTTCGTAACGCTCGTAAGTAAAGGCTCCGTAACCAGTAGGTAAAGTTCCTGATACAGAGGAATCAACCCGCTCGGGCACGGCCTAAACAGCAAGACCAAGGGATTTCGAACCGTGTTCGAGATCCCTTTTTTGTAGGTGTGCCCTGAGGAATACCCGATGAAAATGCCCAAATCCGTGATTGCGGGCCTTGGCGTGCTGGTGCTTGGCGCCAGCGCCCTGGTGCAGGCCGCGCCTTATGACCAAGGCGGCCCAGACCGTGGCGGCCCGCAAGGCCAGCACGAACAACGTGGCGACGACCATCGCGGCCCGCCGGATAACCGTCGCGGCGGCCCACCCCAGGACTTTGGCCCGGTTCGGCAGATCATCCACGACAACCACGGCCAGTTCTCCCGTGGCGCGCCGCCGCCGCCGAATGTACGCCTGGTGCGTGGCCAGCCGTTGCCTCGTGGTTATTACGGCGAGCGCCTGGACAACCGTGCACTGGCGCGCCTCCCGGTGTATCCAGGTTATGAATGGCGCCGTTCCGGGCCGGACGTGGTGTTGATCGCGGTGGGCACCGGCATCGTCTACGAGATTCTCGACGGCGTCCTCAACTAAGCCCGGACGATAGGGTGGCGACTTAGCTTCTGTGGTGAGCGGGCTTGCCCCGCGTTGGGGTGCAAAGCGCCCCCAGAACGGTCAGCGCGTAACACCTGACCAAACGCAGCGGCCTCAATGGGGCTGCTGCGCAGCCCAACGCGGGGCAAGCCCGCTCACCACGACAAGCGCCTGACCGTGGGTTATTCATTGAGCTCGATTCGCTCCACCTTACCGACCAGCAACACATAGGAAAGCGCGCCCAGCAACGCTAGCACCGCGATATAAGTGATCGCCGGCGCAAACGAATCGCCACTGGCCAGGAAGCCAATCACAATCGGCGTGGTAATCGCCGCCAAGTTGCCGATAAAGTTGAACACGCCACCGGTCAATCCCAGCAAGCGTGCGGGGGCCAGTGTCGACACCAGCGACCAGGTAATCGAGGCCAGGCCATTGCCGAAGAACGCCACCGCCAGGAACGCAATCACCCACGCCGTCGAGTCCACGTAGTTGGCGCCGATGATCGCCGTGGAAATCAGCAACCCACCAATGATCGGCAACTTGCGCGCAAACCCCACCGACGCGCCGCGACGAATCAGCCAGTCGGAAAACACCCCGGAACACAGCACGCCGACAAACGCCGCGAGAAACGGCAACGACGCCAGCAGGCCGGACTTGATGAAGTCCATGCCGCGATATTTCACCAGGTAGGTCGGGAACCAGGTCAGGAAGAACCAGAGCGTGGAGTTCAGGCAGAACTGACCCAGGTAGATGCCCCAGAGTTTGCGCTTGCTCAACACGATGCCCAGGTCGACCCAGCTGAACGGCGCCTTGACCGTTTTCGCCTGCATATCCACCAGCCCGCCCCCTTCACGGATCAGCTCGATCTCCGCGGCGTTGGCGCCTTTGAAATCCTTGGGCTCGCGATACACCGCGTACCAGATCACCGCCCACAAGATGCCCACGCCGCCCGTGGCGACAAACACCATGTGCCAGCCAAATGCGTGCTGCAGCCAAGCCAATACCGGCGTGAGAAACGCCAGCCCGACAAACTGCCCGGACGTGTACACGCCAATCGCCGTGGCGCGCTCGCGCTCGGGAAACCACGTGGTGACCACGCGGCTGTTGATCGGGTAAGCCGGGGCTTCCAACGCCCCCACCGCCATACGCAGCACGAACAGCGCGATAAAGCTGGCAGCGAAGCCAAGCATCACGGTGGCAATGGACCACAACAGCAGTGCAGCGGTGTAGAGAATGCGCGGCGGCACGCGGTCCACCAGCCAGCCGCCGGGGATTTGCATGGCGGCGTAGGTCCAGCCGAACGCGGAGAAAATCAGCCCGACGTGCACCGGGTCGATGCCCAGTTCACTGGTCAGCGCGGGCGCTGCGATCGACAGGTTGCTGCGGTCGAGGTAGTTGATCACCACGGTGATAAACAGCAGCACCATGATGAAAAAACGCTTTCTGGTAGGCGTGACGAGAGAAGCCTGCCCGGTGAAGGACTCAGGGTGCATGGGGGATGCCTCTTCTTATGTTTATTGAGGACAGATCTGACTGAAGAAACGAGGTAAATGTGGGAGGGGGCTTGCCCCCTCCCACATTCTCTAACCGCGTTTGTTCAGAGGAAAATCACCACTCGGCGAAGCTGCCGTCGGCGTGGCGCCAGATCGGGTTGCGCCAGCGGTGGCCGATGGCCGCGCGTTCGATCACGTATTCCTCGTTGATCTCAATGCCCAAGCCCGGCCCGTTAGGGATCTTCACGAAGCCTTTGTCGTAGTCGAAGACTCGCGGATCTTTCACATAGTCGAGCAGGTCATTGCTCTCGTTGTAGTGAATGCCCAGGCTTTGCTCCTGGATAAACGCGTTGTAGCAGACCGCGTCCAGTTGCAGGCAGGCTGCCAAGGCAATCGGGCCCAGCGGGCAGTGGAGGGCCAGGGCCACGTCGTAGGCTTCGGCCATGTTGGCGATCTTGCGGGTTTCGGTGATGCCACCGGCGTGGGACGCATCCGGCTGAATGATGTCGACGTAACCTTCACTGAGCACGCGCTTGAAGTCCCAGCGCGAAAACAGGCGTTCGCCCAGGGCAATCGGCGTGCTGGTCAGCGGTGCCAGTTCTTTCAACGCTTCGTAGTTTTCGCTGAGCACCGGCTCTTCGATAAACATCAGCTTGTACGGGTCCAGCTCCTTCATCAGCACCTTGGCCATGGGTTTGTGCACCCGGCCATGGAAGTCGACGCCGATACCGACGTTGGGGCCGACGGCATCACGCACGGCGGCCACGTTGGCCAGGGCCAGGTCGACTTTTTCAAAGCTGTCGACGAACTGCAGTTCTTCGGTGCCGTTCATTTTTACCGCCGTGAAGCCACGGGCCACGGCCTCTTGGGCGGCGCGGGCGGTGTCGGCCGGGCGGTCGCCGCCGATCCACGAGTACACGCGAATCTTGTCGCGCACCTGGCCACCGAGCAGGTCGCTGACGGAAACGCCGAGGGCCTTGCCCTTGATGTCCCACAGCGCCTGGTCGATACCGGCGAGGGCGCTCATGTGCACGGCACCGCCCCGGTAGAAGCCGCCACGATAGAGTACGGTCCAGATGTCTTCGATATTGCGGGGGTCTTTGCCGATCAGGTAGTCGGACAGCTCTTCGACGGCAGCTGCCACGGTGTGGGCGCGGCCCTCGACCACGGGCTCACCCCAGCCGGTCACGCCCTGGTCGGTCTCGACCTTGAGGAAGCACCAGCGCGGCGGGACGATGAAGGTCGTCAGTTTGGTGATTTTCATCTGTTATCTCTCTTATAGATGCGGCGCCTGTGGGCGCGGAACTTGAAGTCAGCTCAGGGCTTTCCAGGCGGCGACATAAGCCTGGGCGCGGCTCGCTACCTGATCCACTGTCATACCCGGTTTGAACAACCCGGAACCCAGCCCGAAACCTTTGGCGCCGGCGTCGATGAACACCTGCATGTTGTCCGGGGTGATGCCACCCACCGGCAGCAGCAAGGTGCCGGCCGGCAATACCGCCAGCCACGCCTTGATCACCGCCAGGCCCATTTGCTCAGCCGGAAACAGCTTCAATACGTCGGCGCCTTCGGCCAATGCGGCGAAGGCTTCGGTCGGCGTCGCCACGCCCGGCGACAGGAACAGCCCCGCCGCTTTCGCGGCACGCAACACCTTGGCATCGCTGTGAGGCATTACGATTACCTGGCCACCGGCCGCCTTCACCTGCTCGACCTGCTCAGGCAGCAACACCGTACCGGCACCGATCAGGCAATCGGCGGGCAGGCTGTCGCGCAGGGTGCGGATGCTGGTGTAAGGGTCAGGCGAATTCAGCGGAACTTCGATCACGCGAAACCCGGCCTGGTACAGCACCTGGCCAACGGCCTCGGCTTCGTCCGGGCGGATGCCGCGCAGGATGGCGATCAAACCGTTTTGCGCGAGTGCTTGCTTGAGCATGTCAGGCCTCCGATACAGGTTGAGTGAGCCCGGCCGCCACGGCCAGTTGCCACAGGCCACGCTCGGTGGCTTCCTGCGCCAGGCTGACGTGGGCAAAGCCGCAAAGGGCAAGGGCGCGTTGATAACGGGCGCAGAGAGGAGCGGCGCCGACCAGGACGATCGGCGTGTGTTTTGCGCTGCCGGGCAAGCCGGCGAGTTCATGGCCAATCAGCAGCCCGGAGAGGTAGTCGGGCTGCTGGTCGGGGGCGAGTGCGCCAGTGAGCCCGAGGGTGCGTGCACTGAACAGGGTCGACAGCACACCGCGCTCGCCGTCCGTCGACAGCGCCACGTGCACGCCTCGGTCAAAGGCTTCGGCCTGGAAATGCTCGCAAGGTTGCTGGGTGCGCCCGAGGATGCTGTGCTTGCTCAGCACCGCGAACAGCTCGCCGGTCATGAAGGTGTCGAAGTGGGTGATGCAGCCTTCGACCACTTCGACCCATTTGGAATGGCTGCCGGGCAGGCCGATCAACCCATCGACGCCCAGCCCTTGCAGCACGCCTAATACCTGGGTTTCTTCGCCGCGCATCACGTTGGGCAAGCCAACCTGCTCGATCACACCCGGCACGATATGCACGTCGACCCCACGCAAGCTGCGTACCCGGTGCAGGGCCTGGCCCAGGCTCGCCACGTCGACCGGGGTGTTGCGGTAGGCCGCTTCGCTCCAGCCCTGGGCGCTGCCGACCATGCCACAGGCGATCACCGGCAGGGTGGGCGCGGCGTCGAGCCAATCGCCGCAGGCTGCATCGAACGCCAACTCGAAGCCATCGCTGCAGTGAACGCCAGCGATAACCCGTGGCTCGCTGGGCAGATGCATGATGCCCCACGCCAGCGAGCGCTGTTCCAGCACCACGCCTGCGGGGCCGAGTTTATAAGCACGAAGGGAGCTGGTCCCCCAATCGAGCGCGATCAATTGCGCCTGCATCGCTTCACCTGAGTTCTGAGCGGATGCAGCGAATATAAACCTACGCGCGAGGAAGTCTCAATATATAAATATCAATCCCATATTTAGGGATTATGATTTGGAAATGAGAGTCAGGAAAAGGCTGACAAGTTCAGTTCCCGCATGGCGCCCATCCAGATGGCATAGTCGGTGTGATCCTTCAGGTCATCGCCGGTATCCGGGTGCAGGAACACCACCAGCCCATTGCGATGTATGACCAGCCACGGCAGCACCACGCCGATGTATTCGGCATCGAACGCCAACTGGCAGCTCCAGTCCGGGTGCGGGCCTACCGGCCGTTGGTGCACGCGCCCCATGCGCAGCGGGAAAAGCTTGGCGGCGTCTTCGCACAAGGTGCGCGCCTGTTCGATAGTGTTCGCGTCGAAGTAGATGTGGGCGTGGTAACCCTTGATACGTTGCATGACGGACTCCGAATCCAATAGGCGCCAGATGCTAGACCGCAATCGACGGCAGGGCCAGCCCGGTCAGCGACTGCGCGCTGCTGGCCTGCTCGGCCACCAGCCAGTCGACAAAGCGCTCCACCAACTGCCCTCGGCGTTTGCGCTGGGGCTGCACCACGTAATAGCCGAAACGCGAGATGACGGTGTCGCTGAGCGGTCGGCACAGCCAGTTCTGCTCCAACAGGTTATCCACCAGATGGCGCCAGCCGATGGCCACACCCTGGCCGGCAATCGCGGCCTGGATCAGCAGAGTGTAGTTGTCGAAGCGCAGTTGGCCGGGCGTGGGCGCCGTGGCGATGCCCAGTTCGCGAAACACGCCGCTCCAGTCGAACCACTGGCTGTTATTTTCCTGGCGCAGGTGCAGCAAGGGGAAATCGTGCAAATTTTGTACAGTCAGCGGTGTGGCCTGATCCTTCAGCCACTGCGGGCTGCACACCGGGAACACTTCCTCGTTGAACAACCACAGGCTGTCGCCCTGCTTGAAACGCCCGTCGCCAAACAGCACTGCCACGTCAATGTCGCTGCGCAACGTGGCGTGGTTGCGTTCGCTGGTCACCAGGCTCACATCCACCTGAGGGTTGGCCGCGTGAAAGCGATGCAAACGCGGCATCAGCCAATAGGCGGCGAACGCGAAGTCGGTGGCCACTTGCAGCACTTCGTGCTGATCCTGCTGGGTGATCGCGCTGAGGCCCGCGTTGATGGCCTGCAAACCGCCCTGCACATGCTCGAACAACAGGGCGCCGGCATCGGTCAGCTCGATGCCCCGGTAGATGCGATCAAACAGGCGGATCGCCAGCTGTTCTTCCAGGCGCTTGATCTGCTGGCTGATCGCGGGCTGGGTGGTGCCCAGCTCCATCGCGGCGGCGGTGAAACTGCGGTGACGCGCTGCCGCTTCGAACGCGCGCAGCAAATCGAGGGACAGGTCACCGAGGGCTTCATACATAAGCTGTGCTTATCCTAGACATTGCTTTGGGTGGGCTTTACCCCATTTTCCATGGGCTGCATGCTCATTCGCATAAACACCGCCTATGGAATCCCGATAGATCATGAAGCGCAAGAACATTCTTTTCATCATGGCCGATCAAATGGCCGCGCCGATGCTACCGTTCTACGGACCTTCCCCGATCCAGTTGCCGAACCTGAGCCGCCTCGCCGCCCAGGGCGTGGTGTTCGAGGCTGCCTACTGCAACAGCCCGTTGTGCGCACCCTCGCGCTTTACGCTGGTGAGCGGGCAATTGCCGAGCAAGATCGGCGCCTACGACAACGCCGCCGATTTCCCCGCCGATGTGCCGACCTACGCCCACTACCTGCGCCGCCTCGGTTACCGCACGGCGTTATCGGGCAAGATGCATTTCTGCGGGCCAGACCAACTGCATGGTTATGAAGAGCGCCTGACCAGCGACATCTATCCCGCCGACTATGGCTGGGCCGTCAACTGGGACGAGCCGGACGTGCGCCCCACCTGGTACCACAACATGTCGTCGGTGCTGCAAGCCGGGCCGTGCGTGCGCACCAACCAGCTGGATTTCGACGAGGAGGTGGTGTTCAAGGCCCAGCAGTACCTGTTCGACCATATCCGCGAAGACGGCGACCAGCCGTTCTGCCTCACCGTGTCGATGACCCACCCCCACGACCCCTACACGATTCCCAAGCCGTTCTGGGACCTGTACGACGACGCTGACATCCCTTTGCCTACAACGCCTGCGCAGGGCGACCTCGATCCACACTCCCAGCGCCTGCTCAAGGTCTACGACCTGTGGGACAAGCCGCTGCCTGTGGATAAGATCCGTGATGCCCGCCGTGCCTACTTCGGCGCGTGCAGCTACATCGACAGCAATGTCGGCAAGCTCCTGCAAACCCTGGAAGACACCGGCTTGGCAGACGACACGATCATCATCTTCTCCGGCGACCACGGCGACATGCTCGGCGAGCGCGGCCTCTGGTACAAAATGCACTGGTTTGAAATGGCCGCCCGCGTGCCGCTGCTGGTGAGTGCGCCGGGGCAATTCGCGGCAGGCCGCGTGTCCAAAGCCGTGTCCACCGCCGACTTGTTGCCGACCCTGGTGGAACTGGCCGGCGGCGAGCTGGACCCGCGCCTGCCGCTGGACGGCCGTTCGCTGGTCCCGCACCTGCAAGGGCAGGGCGGGCACGACGAGGTGTTCGGCGAATACATGGCCGAAGGCACCATCAGCCCGCTGATGATGATTCGCCGTGGCGCGTACAAATTCATCTACAGCGAAGACGACCCTTGTCTACTGTTCGATGTACACAACGACCCTCGGGAACAGGAAGAACTCAGCCAGTCGCCGCCGCATCAGGCGCTGTTTGCAGCCTTCCTGGACGAGGCGCGGGCCAAATGGGACATCCCGGCGATCCACCAACAGGTGCTCGCCAGCCAACGCCGCCGCCGTCTGGTGTTTGAAGCACTGACCCAAGGCAAGCTGAAGAGCTGGGATCACCAGCCACTGGTGGACGCCAGTCAGCAATACATGCGCAACCACATCGACCTCGACGACCTGGAGCGCAAGGCACGTTATCCACAACCCTGCCAAAACCAATAAATAGTCAGAGGGAAGGCCATGCAAAAGTTAACTGTGGTGTTGGGTATGTTGGTACTGAGTAGCGCCAACGTGTACGCGGACGCCAGCTGCGAAACGGTAAAGATGGCCGATCCAGGCTGGAGCGATATCGCGGCCACCAATGCCATCACCGGTTTTTTGCTGACCGGCATGGGCTACAAGGCCAAGGTCGACACCCTCGCGGTCCCGATCACCTTCGGGGGGCTCAAGGACGGCCAGGTGGATGTGTTCCTGGGTAACTGGATGCCGGCGCAGCAAGGCTTCTACGACAAGTTCGTGGCTAATGGCGATGTGGTGCAACTGGCGAAAAACCTCGACGGCACCGAGTTCACCCTCGCCGTGCCGGACTATGTGTGGGACGCCGGGGTGCATGACTTCGCCGACTTAAACAAATTTGCCGACAAATTCGACAAGAAGATCTACGGCATCGGCTCCGGTGCACCTGCAAATATCTCGTTGCAGGAAATCATTAAGAAAAACGACTTTGATCTCGGCCAGTGGAAGCTGGTGGAATCCAGCGAACAGGCGATGCTCGCCGAAGTATCACGGGCTGTTAAGAAGCAGAAATTCGTGACCTTCCTCGGCTGGACTCCGCACCCGATGAACGTGCAATTGAAAATGCACTACCTCAAGGGTGGCGAGAAATATTTTGGTGACACCGGCAGTGTGTATACCTTGACCCGCAAGGGCTATGCACAGGCCTGCCCGAATGTAGGGAAATTGCTGACCAACCTGAGCTTTACCCAGGAGATGGAGAACGCAATCATGGCGCAGGTGGCCAATAACAAGGTCAGCAACGCCGAGGCGGCGAAGGCGTGGATCAAAGCCAACCCGGCGGTATTGGACAAGTGGCTGGAGGGTGTAAAAACACTGGACGGCAAAGACGCACTTTCTGCAGTTAAAGCCAAACTCTAAGGCGTGATGCAATCCAGATGTGGGAGGGGGCAAGCCCCCTCCCACGGGAACTGATCTGGACTGATATTCTGCGCCAAACCTTTAAACCGAGTCTGCGATGCCCCGGCCCAACCGCCACACACTGTTCCCCTTCCTCAGCTGGCTCCCGCGCCAAACCCGCGCCAGCGTCGGCCGGGATGCAATCGTCGGCCTCAGTGGCGCGGTTCTCGCGTTGCCACAGTCGATTGCCTACGCCCTGATCGCCGGCCTGCCCCCCGAATACGGCCTGTACGCTGCGATCATCCCGGTGCTGATCGCGTGCCTCTGGGGTTCATCCTGGCACCTGATCTGCGGGCCTACGGCGGCGATTTCCATTGTGCTGTATGCCAGCGTCAGTCCCTTGGCCGTGCCGGGCTCCCAGGACTACATCACCCTGATTTTGCTGCTCACCTTCCTCGCCGGGGTTTTCCAGTGGCTGCTGGGCATGCTGCGCTTCGGCGCGCTGGTGAATTTCGTCTCCCATTCGGTGGTGCTCGGTTTCACCCTGGGCGCCGCCGTGGTGATTGCCCTGGGGCAGTTGCCCAACCTGTTGGGGCTGGATCTGCCGAGCCAGGCCACGGCGATCAATAGCCTGCTGGCGCTGATCCACCACAGCGGCGAATGGGACCATGCATCCCTTGCCCTCGGGCTGGGGACTCTACTGGTGGGCGCACTGCTCAAGTACCTGGTGCCCCGCTGGCCGACGCTGTTGATCGCGCTGGCGTTGGGCAGCCTGGTGGCGTGGTTGTGGCCGGCGATGTTCGGGCATGTGGCGCTGGTCAGTTCGTTTATTGGCAAGCTGCCGCCGTTCAGCCCGTTGCCGATGGACCTGGACATGATCCTGCGCCTGCTGCCCAGCGCCGTGGCGGTGGGCATGCTCGGGCTGGTGACCAGCCTGTCGATTGCCCGCTCGCTGTCGGCGCGTTCGCAACAATTGCTCGATGCCAACCAAGAGGTTCGCGCGCAGGGTTTATCCAATATCGTTGGCGGCTTTTTCTCCGGCTACTTGTCAGCCGGTTCGTTTACGCGCTCGGGCCTCAGTTATGAGGCGGGCGCGTGCTCGCCGTTGGCCGGGGTGTTTTCCGCACTGTGGGTGGCGTTGTTCGCATTGTTTGGTGCGGCGCTGATCGCACACATTCCGATCCCGAGCATGGCCGCGAGCATCCTGCTGATTTGCTGGGGGTTGGTGGACCATCGCGGCATTCGTGCGTTGTTCCGCGTCAGTCGCGCCGAGTTTGTGGTGATGGGCCTGACGTGCGTCGCCACCTTGCTCTTGGAGCTGCAAACCGCGATTTATGCCGGGGTGCTGGCGTCGCTGTTCTTCTACCTCAAGCGCACCTCGCAACCACGGGTTCAGCAATGGCGCGATGGCGATGAGGATGTGTTGCGGGTGGGCGGCTCGATCTTTTTCGGCGCCAGCCACTACCTGCAAGTGCGCCTCCAACGTTTACAAGGCGAGCGGGTGGTGATCGAGGCGCAGCAGATCAACTTTATCGACTATTCCGGGGTGGAGATGCTGCACCAGGAGGCGCGGCGCTTGAAGGGCTTGGGGCGTAGCCTGACGTTGCGCCGGGCCAGGCCGCAAGTGGTGGAAGAGTTGAGGAAACTGGAAGGGGCCGACCAATGCCCCATTCACTTTCAAGACTGAATGCAGTTCAACTGTGGGAGGGGGCTTGCTCCCTCCCACATTGAATTGAGGTTAGGCCAATTGGCGGCGCAGTTCGGCCAACACCGGCGCCGACTTCGGACGCACACCGCGCCACAGGAAGAACGCTTCCGCTGCCTGTTCCACCAACATCCCTAAACCATCCATCGCCACCGTCGCGCCTTGTTCAGTCGCCCAGCGGCAGAACGCTGTCGGTTCCTTGGCATACATCATGTCGTAGCAAAACGTCTTACTCGGTTCGATCAAGCTGCCGGCAATCGGCGGTACATCGCCTGACAGGCTGGCGGACGTGGCGTTGATGATCACGTCCACCGGCTCACGCAGCCAATCGAAACCGCTGGCAGACACCGGGCCCAGATCGTCGAACAACTCGGCGAGCAACTCGGCTTTTTCCACGGTGCGGTTGGCGATGATCAGCGAGGCAGGCTGCTCGGCCAGTAACGGCTCCAGCGCGCCACGTACCGCGCCACCGGCGCCCAGCAGCAGGATGCGCTTGCCTCGCAGGCTCAGCCCGGCGTTGACCTTGAGGTCGCGCACCAGGCCGGCGCCGTCGGTGTTGTCGCCCAGCAGGCTACCGTCGGGCCGCTTGCTCAGGGTATTCACCGCGCCAGCGCGTTGAGCACGTTCGGTGAGGATGTCGGCCAGGCGGTAGGCGTCTTCCTTGAACGGCACGGTGACGTTGGCGCCACGACCCTGTCGAAAAAACTTACGGGCACAACCGGTGAAATCCTCCAAAGGCGCCAGCAAGGTGCTGTAGTCCAGTTGCTCGCCGGTCTGCTCGGCGAACATACGGTGGATCAGCGGCGACTTGCTGTGGCCGATGGGGTTGCCGAACACCACATAACGGTCCATCAGACCGCCGCCTTAGGCGCAGTAAGGCCCAGCCAGTCGCGGTCTTGCAGGAAGTAGTCGGTAAGGCGCGCTTCTTCGCTGCCGACCTCGGCCTTCCAGTCGTAGCTCCAGCGCACTTGCGGCGGCAGCGACATCAGGATCGACTCGGTGCGCCCGCCCGACTGCAGGCCGAACAGGGTGCCACGGTCGTAGACCAGGTTGAATTCAACGTAGCGGCCGCGGCGAAACTCTTGGAACTGACGCTGTTGCTCGGTATAGGCCATAGCCTTACGGCGTTGCACGATCGGCAGGTAAGCATCGATGTACGCGTCGCCGATGGCGCGGATGAAGGCGAAGCAGGTGTCGAAGTCCCACTCGTTCAAGTCATCGAAGAACAGGCCGCCGATGCCGCGCGGTTCGTTGCGGTGCTTGATATGGAAGTAGGTGTCGCACCATGCCTTGTAGCGTGAGTACACGTCCGGACCGAACGGCGCACAGGCCTGCTCGGCCACGCGGTGCCAGTGGATGCAGTCTTCTTCGTTGCCGTAGTAAGGCGTGAGGTCGAAGCCGCCCCCAAACCACCACACCGGCTCTTCGCCTTCTTTTTCGGCGATGAAGAACCGTACGTTGGCGTGGGACGTGGGGACGTGAGGGTTGTGTGGGTGGATCACCAGCGACACACCCAGGGCCTCAAAGCCACGGCCGGCCAGCTCAGGCCGATGCGCGCTGGCCGAGGGTGGGAGACCGCTGCCAAACACGTGGGAAAAGTTAACGCCGCCTTTTTCGATCACCGAACCGTTTTCGATCACACGGGTGCGACCACCGCCGCCAGCTGGCCGGGTCCAGGCGTCTTCGATAAAGCGAGTGTCCGTCTCGAAGGTTTCCAGGGCGCTGCAAATGCGGTCTTGCAGGTCAAGCAGGTAGGCCTTTACAGCCTCGGTGCGGGTAGTCATGGCATCACCTTGAATCGGGCAAAGCTACGCGAGGCCATTGGGCATCGGCGGCAAATGGGCGCACAGGATACCACTGCACCCCATTGCGCCGCAGTTGACGAAGATCAAGCTTAGGAGTGGGATAGTGGGCTACGCGAATTCGACCCAAGGAGAAGGCAGATGGCAAAACGTATCCAGTTCAGCGCCCATGGCGGCCCCGAAGTGCTTGAGTATGTGGACTACACCCCGGCGGAGCCGGGCCCGCAGCAGGTGCGCGTGCGGAATGAGGCGATCGGCCTGAACTTCATCGACACCTATTTCCGCAGCGGTCTGTACGCCCCGCCCGCATTGCCATCGGGGTTGGGCGCAGAGGGCGCCGGTGTGGTCGACGCGGTTGGCAGCGAAGTCACCCAATTCAAGGTCGGCGACCGCGTGGCCTATGGCAGCGGCCCGCTGGGTGCCTACAGCCAACTGCATGTGTTGCCCGCCGCCAATCTGGTGCACCTGCCGGACGACATCAGCTTCGAACAAGCCGCCGGCGCCATGCTCAAGGGCCTGACCGTGCAGTATCTGCTGCGCCAGACCTACGAAGTGAAGGCCGGTGAAACCATCCTGTTCCACGCCGCTGCCGGTGGCGTGGGATCGCTGGCCTGCCAATGGGCCAAGGCCCTGGGCGTGAAGTTGATCGGTACCGTGAGTTCGCCGGAAAAAGCCGCAGTGGCCAAAGCCCTCGGTGCCTGGGAAACGATCAACTACAGCAAGGAAGATGTCGCACAGCGCGTGCTGGAGTTGACTGACGGCAAAAAGGTGCCGGTGGTGTACGACGGCGTCGGCAAGGACACCTGGCTGACATCGCTGGACTGCGTGGCGCCACGTGGGCTCGTGGTGAGCTTCGGTAATGCGTCAGGCGCAGTGGATGGGGTGAACTTGGGGATTCTGTCGGCCAAAGGCTCGCTGTACGTCACCCGACCGACCCTGGCGACCTATGCCAACAACCCGCAGAACCTGCAAGCGATGGCGGATGACCTGTTCTCGATGATCAAGAGCGGCAAGGTGCGCATTGATATCAACCAGCGGTATGCGCTGGCGGATGCGGCGAAGGCGCAGACGGAGTTGTCGGGGCGCCGGACCACAGGCTCAACAATTTTGCTGCCTTGACGGCCCCTTGTGGCGAGGGAGCTTGCTCCCGTTGGGCCGCGAAGCGGCCCCAAAACAGGCGATGATGTTTCTTCAGGTAAACCGCATTCGCTGGCTTTGGGCCTGCTTCGCAGGCCAATGGGAGCAAGCGCCCTCGCCACAAAAGCGCTACGAAGGCCGCACCACCTCACCCGTCACCAGATCGCGAATCAAGCTCGGGTTCTTGCGCCCACCCAGGGCGCCACCCAACACCAGATCCACCTGCCCACGGAAATACTGCTCCACGCGAATCCGCGTGCGGGCAGCCGGGCGGCCTTGAGGGTTGGCCGAGGTTGAAATCAACGGCCCCACCAGCGAGCACAGATCCCGCACCAGCGGATGGTCAGTGACCCGCACCGCCACGGTGTCGTGCACACCTGTCACCCATTCCGGCAGCAGGCCCTGATGAGGCACCAGCCAGGTGTTCGGCCCAGGCCAAGTGCTGGCCATGCGGTCGATCCAATCCTGCGGGAAGTCTTCGAACAGGAAGTCGAACTGACGGATGTTGTCCGCCACCAGGATCAGGCCCTTGTCCACCGAACGGTTCTTGATGGCGAGCAAACGGTCCACTGCTTCTTCGTTCCACGGATCGCAGCCCAGGCCCCAAACCGCTTCGGTTGGATAGGCAATCACCGCGCCTGCGCGAATTTCTCGTGCGGTTTCCAGCACACGCCACCGGTTGACCATTGTTGACTCTCCAGACTAAAGCTCTGCGCAGTTTACCGATCTTCGTTACAAAACCTAGCAGCGCGCAAGCCAGCGCCCGCTTTCGCAGATGACTTGGCCTTCCAGCTCCAGCTCGGTAAGGGTCGCCAACACGTGGGACAACGACCTACCGCTGGCAATCGCCAGGCCTTCACTGGTATGGGGCGCCGCGTGCAGCAGCGCCACCAGAGGATGCACAACCGGCATCGGCGTAGGGCGCGACAGCGCCTGCCAACCGCGCAAGCCCTCCAGGATGTGCTCGATGGTTTCCACCAACACGGCGCCATCGCGGATCAACTGGTGACAGCCCTTGGCGCCGGGATGATGAATGGAGCCGGGGATCGCATACACCTCGCGCCCCTGTTCGGCCGCCAGTTTCGCAGTGATCAGCGAACCACTGGCCATGCTGGCTTCCACCACCAGCACGCCCAGGGACAGGCCACTGATGATCCGATTCCGCCTGGGAAAGTTGCCGGCCTGGGGCGGGGCGTCCAAGGGAAACTCGGAAACCACGGCGCTGCCCTGATCAATCATCGCCGCCGCCAGCCGTTTGTGGCGCTGTGGATAAAAATTTTCGAGCCCGGTGCCGAGCACGCCGATTGTCTGGCCGCCCACATCCAATGCCGCTTGATGGGCTGCGCCGTCGATGCCTAATGCAAGACCGCTGGTGATGACAAAACCGGCGCTCGCCAAACTGCGGGAAAACGCAGCCGCCGTGTCCATGCCGGGGCGAGAAGCACGGCGACTGCCGACCATCGCCAGTTGCGGTTTTTCCAGGATCAGAGGGTCGCCAGCGACAAATAACAGCGGTGGCGCGTCATCAATCTGGGCGAGCAGCGCGGGGTAGTCCGGCTGGTCCCACATCAGCAAATGCTGGCCCTGACACGCCAGCCAGGCTAATGCCGCACTGGCACCGTCGCGGACTTCATGGCTGCGCCGGGCATCGGCACTGATGGCTGGTACCCCCAACGAACGCCAGGCACTGGCAGGCGCGCTGATGGCCTTTGACGCAGACCCGAAGGCTTCGATCAGTAAGCGAAAACGCTTCGGACCCAGCTCAGGCAGCCTGTGCAAGCGTAGTCGGGCTTCCAGTTCTGACGGGGATATTTCATGACAGTTTATCGGATTCATTTGATCATCCTTGACCGGAACAAGCTGTGGATAACTCTGTTGGTAACTTATTTAGCAGGCTATTTATTGTGTTTGATGGGCAGTCTCGAAACGGTCCGTCACGGCCAGCGGCCGTGAGGCACTGAGCACCAGGGCGTAGCTGAGCTTTTCGTAGGTGCGAAACACCAGCAGGGTGCCGGCGCGTTCATCAGGAAGTTGGGTTGGCGCGCCCGTCAGGCTGTCGCGTACGCTGGCGCCGGTCTTGATCACGTTGAGCAGTTGGCCCTCAACCAAGCCGTCGCGGCGGCCTTTATTCAGGGTTATCGCGTCGAGTACGCCGATCTGGGTGACACCCTTGGGGATATCGATGATTTGCCCTTCGATGAACGGCGCTGTAGGCGTGACCGCAAGGGTTGCCGGGTCGACGAAAGATTGCGCGCGTAGCAGGCGATCACCGGGGCGCACTTCCTGGGTGACCCGCTGCACGGCCAGGGTGGTGAGGTCGCCCGCCGTTACGAAGCGGGCAGTGCCGATGTCGTCGGCATTGATGCCCAACAGCTCTCGGGTTTGCGGGTCGGTGTAGGTCTTGCCTCGCCGGAATATTCCATAACTTGGCTGGGAAGCGTCCAGAACGCCCCGGGCATACACCTGCTCGCCATTCGCGCCCAGCACTCGGCCAGCATCCGCGGCGACGATGTAGGGTGCGCTGTCCAGGTCGTGGGGCGAATCAAGAATGCGGTTATGCAGTAAAAAGCGCTGGATGGCCTGTTGCGTCGGTTGATCCAGGCGCTGGGCGGGCTGCGGCACCAAGGCCATGGCAAGCGGGGCCATAGCAAGCGGGGCCCACAGCAGCAAGACGAGTAGCGATTTCCTCATGGGGTGAATCTCCTTTATTATGTGCGTTCGCGTGAAATGCCAGAGCCTTCGCGGCTTCGGGACGTTTCACACCGGCTGTTTGGGTCCATCCCAACGCCGATTTGCCTCTACCTCACATGTGCAGCAATTACGCTTATGGCTATTTTGAACATCCTCGAATTCCCCGACTCGCGCCTGCGCACGATCGCCAAACCGGTGGCCGTAGTGGACGACAAGGTTCGTCAGTTGGTCGATGACATGTTTGAAACAATGTATGAAGCGCCGGGCATCGGCCTCGCCGCGACCCAGGTCAACGTGCATCTTCGCGTCGTGGTCATGGACCTGTCGGAAGATCGCAGCGAACCAAGGGTGTACATCAACCCAGAGTTCGAACCGCTGACCGACGAGATGGGCGAATACCAGGAAGGCTGCCTGTCGGTGCCGGAGTTCTACGAGAACGTCGAACGCCCGCTGCGCGTGAAAATCAAGGCCCTGGACCGCGACGGCAAGCCGTTCGAACTGATCGCCGAAGGCCTGCTGGCAGTGTGCATCCAGCACGAATGCGACCACCTCAATGGCAAGCTGTTTGTCGACTACCTGTCCACGCTCAAGCGCGACCGGATCAAGAAGAAGCTGGAAAAAAAGCATCGCCAGCAAGCTTGATGCTCCCCTTCCAAAGGCTTGCTGCGGCAAGCCTTTTTCTTTTGTGACTGCTTTTAACCGAGACCTCCCATGACCGAGCCACTGCGCATTGTTTTTGCCGGTACCCCCGAATTTGCCGCCGAACACCTCAAGGCGCTGCTCACCAGCCCTCATGACGTTGTCGCGGTGTACACCCAGCCGGATCGCCCGGCCGGGCGCGGGCAAAAACTGATGCCGAGCCCGGTGAAGCAGTTGGCGCTGGAGCACAACATTCCCGTGCTGCAGCCACCGACCTTGCGCAACGCCGAGGCCCAGGCCGAGCTGGCAGCGCTGAACCCGGACTTGCTGGTGGTCGTGGCGTACGGTTTGATCCTGCCGCAAGCGGTACTGGATATCCCGCGCCTGGGTTGCATCAACAGCCATGCGTCATTGCTGCCACGTTGGCGCGGTGCGGCGCCGATCCAACGTGCCGTCGAGGCCGGTGACAGCGAGAGCGGCGTGACCGTAATGCGCATGGAGGCGGGCCTGGACACCGGCCCGATGCTGCTGAAAGTCACCACCCCGATCACCGCCGCAGACACCGGTGGCAGCCTGCACGACCGCCTCGCCGAGCTGGGCCCGCCTGCCGTGATCCAGGCCATCGCCGGCCTGGCTGCCGGCACCTTGGAAGGCGAGGTCCAGGACGATAGCCTGGCCACCTACGCCCACAAGCTGAACAAAGACGAAGCACGCATCGACTGGAGCCGCCCGGCCGTGGAACTGGAGCGCCTGGTACGCGCCTTCAACCCGTGGCCGATCTGCCACAGCACGCTCAACGGCGAAGCCTTGAAAGTGCTGGCCGCGACCCTCGCCCAGGGCGCAGGCGCTCCCGGTGAAATCATCGGCGCCAGCAAGGACGGCCTGTTGGTCGCTTGCGGTGAACAAGCGCTGTGCCTGACCCGTCTGCAATTGCCTGGCGGCAAGGCGCTTAATTTCAGCGATTTGTTCAACAGCCGTCGTGAGAAATTCGCCCTGGGCACCGTCCTTGGAGTGGTCGCCCAATGAACCCACGTCTGGCCGCCGCCAAGGCTCTCGCCGCCGTCCTCAACGGCAAGGCGTCGCTGAACAGTTCGTTGCCCACGCAGTTGGACAAGGTCGAAGACCGCGATCGCGGCTTCACCCAGGACCTGGCCTTTGGCACG
Organism: Pseudomonas sp. QC2; assembly: GCF_002859085.1. Taxonomy (NCBI): domain Bacteria; kingdom Pseudomonadati; phylum Pseudomonadota; class Gammaproteobacteria; order Pseudomonadales; family Pseudomonadaceae; genus Pseudomonas; species Pseudomonas sp. QC2. The sequence continues at coordinate 324,961 of NZ_PKKS01000018.1, read as the reverse complement.
GCGCGCTGGCAGCCACGCTTGTCGGCGCTGTCGGCCAAGTTGTTGCAGAAACCCTTCAAGGCGGCCGATGCGGATGTCGAAGCGCTGCTGCTGGTCGGCCTCTACCAATTGCTCTACACCCGCGTACCCGCTCACGCCGCGATCGGCGAGACGGTCGGTTGCGCCGACAAGCTGAAAAAGCCTTGGGCCAAAGCCTTGCTCAACGCCGTACTGCGCCGCGCCCAGCGCGAAAGCGAAGCGCTGCTGGCCGAGCTGGAACATGACCCCGTGGTGCGCACCGCCCACCCGCGCTGGCTGCAAAAGTCCCTGAAGGCGTTCTGGCCTGAGCAATGGGAAGCCATCTGCGCGGCGAACAATGCGCACCCGCCGATGATTTTGCGGGTCAACCGTCGTCACCACAGCCGTGACGCCTACCTGCAACTGCTCACCACTGCCGGTATCAACGCCACGCCGTGCGTGTACAGCGTCGACGGCATCGTATTAGAAGCCGCCGCCGACGTCCGCAGCCTGCCGGGCTTTGCCGAAGGCTGGATCAGCGTGCAGGACGAAGCGGCGCAACTGGCCGCCGACCTGCTCGACCTGGCGCCCGGCCAACGCGTGCTCGACGCCTGCTGCGCACCGGGCGGCAAGACCTGCCACATCCTGGAAGTCGAAAAAAACCTGGCCGGGGTGGTCGCTGTCGACCTGGAAGCCAAGCGCCTGGTACGCGTGCGGGAAAACCTCGCCCGTCTGGGCCTCAGCGCCGAGCTGATCGCTGCCGACGGCCGCGACACTGCCACCTGGTGGGACGGCAAACCGTTCCAGCGCATCCTGCTTGATGCGCCGTGCTCAGCCACCGGTGTGATCCGTCGCCACCCGGACATCAAGCTCACCCGCCAACCCGACGACATCGCCGCCCTGGCCGCACTGCAAGGCGAGTTGCTCGACGCACTGTGGCCGACTCTGGACGTCGGCGGCATCCTGCTTTACGCCACCTGCTCCACCTTGCCGACCGAAAACACCGAGGTGATCGAAGCCTTTCTCGCCCGTACCAGCGGCGCACGGGAACTGGACCTTGCCACCACAGCCGGCATCAAGCAGCCCCACGGCCGCCAATTGCTCGCGCAAGAAGGCGGACACGATGGCTTCTACTACGCCAAACTGATCAAGATCGCCGCCGCGCGCGGCTGAATGGTTTTAAGGGAGTGACCGGATGAAAATCATCATCCTTGGGGCAGGGCAGGTCGGCGGTACGCTGGCTGAACATTTGGCCAGCGAAGCGAACGACATCACCGTGGTCGACACCGATGCCGAGCGCCTGCGCAACCTCGGCGACCGCCTGGACATCCGTACGGTGCAGGGCCGCGCGTCTTTCCCGACGGTGCTGCGCCAAGCGGGTGCGGATGATGCCGACATGCTTGTCGCCGTGACCAACAGCGATGAAACCAACATGGTAGCCTGCCAGGTTGCCCACACGCTGTTCCACACGCCGACCAAGATCGCCCGTGTGCGCGAAGCGGCCTACCTGACCCGCGCCGGCCTGTTCGACAACGATGCGATTCCGGTGGACGTGTTGATCAGCCCGGAGCAAGTGGTCACCCACTACATCAAGCGCCTGATCGAAATCCCCGGCGCCCTGCAGGTGATCGACTTTGCCGGTGGCAAGGCGCAACTGGTCGCGGTGAAGGCCTATTACGGCGGCCCGCTGGTGGGCCAGCAACTACGGCAGCTGCGTGAACACATGCCGAATGTGGAAACCCGCGTCGCGGCGATTTTCCGCCGTGACCGCCCGATCCTGCCCCAGGGCGATACGGTGATCGAGGCTGACGACGAGGTGTTTTTCATCGCCGCCAAGGCGAATATTCGCGCCGTCATGAGCGAAATGCGCCGCCTCGACGAGACCTACAAACGCATCGTCATCGCGGGTGGCGGGCAGATCGGCGAGCGCTTGGCCGAAGCCATCGAAAGCCGCTACCAGGTGAAGATCATCGAGATGAGCCCGGCACGCTGCCGGCATTTATCCGACACCCTGGACAGCAGCGTCGTACTGCAAGGCAGCGCCTCGGACCGCGACCTGCTGATGGAAGAAAACATCGCCGACGCCGATATCTTCCTGGCCCTGACCAACGATGACGAAGCCAACATCATGTCGTCGCTGCTGGCCAAGCGGTTGGGGGCGAAGAAGGTGATGACCATCATCAACAACCCGGCCTATGTGGACTTGATCCAGGGCGGTGATATCGACATCGCCATCAGCCCGCAGTTGGCCACCATCGGCACCCTGCTGGCCCACGTACGCCGTGGCGATATCGTCAGCGTGCACTCCCTGCGTCGGGGCGCGGCGGAAGCCATCGAGGCGATTGCCCACGGTGACTCGAAATCGAGCAAGGTGATCGGCAAGGCAATCCGCGATATCGGCCTACCACCGGGCACCACCATTGGCGCGATCATTCGTGATGAAGAAGTGATCATTGCCCACGACGACACGGTGATCGCCACCGGTGACCATGTGATCTTGTTCCTGGTGGATAAAAAACATATCCGCGATGTGGAGAAACTGTTCCACGTGGGATTGAGCTTCTTCTAAATCGGAGCATTCCACTGTGGCGAGGGAGCTTGCTCCCGTTGGACTGCGTAGCAGTCCCATAGATTTTGCGAGCGCTTCGCACTCGAGCGGGAGCAAGCTCCCTCGCCACAACAGCCTTCTTTCGCTCAAGGTGACAATAAATGCTCGATTCCCTGGAAAAAATGCTCGCCAAGGGTGTGGATAACGCGCTGCTGCGGTTTGGTTTGGGCAAGGGTTATCTAGACCTGAAGGACAACGCCAAGGCGGCGGAGCATTTGCAGAAGTGCGTCGAGTTCGATCCGAAGTATTCGGCGGCGTGGAAGTTGTTGGGCAAGGCTCACCAAGCGCAGAGTGACGGTGACGCCGCGCGACAGGCGTGGGAGAAGGGTATCGAAGCGGCCCAGGCCCATGGCGACAAACAGGCCGAGAAAGAGATGACGGTGTTCCTGAGAAAACTCGACCGCCAAGCCTGAGTGGGATTCAAATGTGGGAGGGGGCTTGCTCCCGATAGCGCGGTGTCAGTCGATGCCTATATGACTGAACCACCGCCATCGGGAGCAAGCCCCCTCCCACATGGGTGTTGTACTGCCGGTGAGTCAGTACCACCGCTCTTCACCCGGTGGGCGTTTCTTGAAGCGCTTCATGCTCCACATGTACTGGCTCGGATAAGCGCCGACATATCGCTCCACCACCTTGCTCATCGCTGCGCAGGACGTGGCGGTGTCGGTGCTGTACATGTCTTCCGGCGCCGCTTCCAGGATCACTTTGTAGCCCGAGCCATCCGGCAGCCGCAGTGCATGCAGGAACACGCCCACCGCCTTGTGGCCGGCGAGCATGTTCGGCACAAACTTGCTGGTGAGTGCCTGGGTGGCGAAGAACGGCACGAAGATCCCGGCGGATTCCGCAGGCTCAGGATCGGCCGGGATTCCCACCTGGCCGCCCTTGCGCACTTCCTTGATCACACTGAGGATGCCTTCCTTGGTCGACGCCGCTACGCGGTTGCCCAACTGCACGCGCTGCTTGCGCAGTAACTCATCCACTGCCTTGAGCTTCGGCGGCCGGTAGAAAATGATCGGTTTGCACTGGCTGCAATAGAAGTGGTTCAGCACTTCCCAATTGCCCAAGTGGCTGGTGATGCCGACCACGCCTTTGCCCGAGGCGAGGGCTTCGTGCAGCACTTCCAGGCCTTCGACTTCGCGCACCAGGTCGATGGAGCGCTGGGCCGGCCAGATCCAGGCGCAGGCGCTTTCGGTGAGGGACTTGCCGATGTCCTTCAGGCTCTGGCCAACCAGGCGCTCGCGTGCAGCCGGGTCCATATCGGGGAAGCATTTGGACAGGTTGATCCGCACCGTGTCGCGGGAGCGGTTGGGGGTTTTCCACATGATCCAGCCAATCGCCGTACCGACCGCTTGGACAGCGCGCCAGGGCAGCAAGGCAAACAATCGAAGAGCGCCTACCAGCAAGGCGCCTTTAAACTTTTCCACAGGTCACTCCTGATCGTGTGTGTGGTGCGCAAAGCCGGCATTCTAACCGGCGTTGGCCAGGTCCGCGTAACGGTCGCAGTCCTGGGTGTGGTCCATGACCATGCCCGAGGCCTGCATGAACGCGTAACAGATGGTTGGGCCGACAAAGGTAAAGCCGGCTTTTTTCAAGGCTTTGCTCATGGCTTCAGCCTCCGGCGTGATCGCCGGGACCTCGCTGCGGTCCTTGAAATGATTGACCTTGGGCACGCCGCCGACGAAGGACCAGAGCAACCCGACCGGGTCCTCCAGCGCCAGCCAGGCGGCGGCGTTGCGGCGAGTGGCGTTCAGCTTGAGGCGATTGCGTACGATGCCCGGATCCAGCATCAACGCTTCAATTTCGGCATCGGTCAGCTTTGCCAACCGCTGCGCATCAAAACCGAACAAGACCTTTCGATAATGCTCGCGTTTGCGTAAAACGGTGATCCAGGACAGGCCCGCCTGGAACCCTTCGAGTAAAAGCAACTCGAACAGACCCTGCGCATCGCGCAGCGGCGTTCCCCACTCCTGATCGTGATAAGCCATGTACAGCGGATCTTCAGAACACCAAAAGCAGCGTGGCATAAGGCTCCAGGGGATGGTGGCGCGGCCGAATCGGGTATACTCCCGCTCTTTAAATCGCAGCCCAAGTAACAGGTGAATTTCGTGAGCCAGCCTACGCCAGCCGTGCGTACCTTCCAAGACTTGATCCTCGCCCTCCAGCAATACTGGGCCGAGCAAGGTTGTGTGGTACTTCAGCCCTACGATATGGAAGTAGGCGCCGGCACTTTCCACACCGCTACATTCCTGCGGGCCATCGGCCCGGAAACCTGGAACGCCGCTTATGTGCAGCCCAGTCGTCGCCCGACTGACGGCCGCTACGGCGAAAACCCGAACCGTCTGCAGCATTACTACCAGTTCCAGGTGGTACTGAAGCCGAACCCGGACAACTTCCAGGAACTGTACCTGGGCTCGCTCAAGCATGTGGGCCTGGACCCACTGGTCCACGACATCCGTTTTGTCGAAGACAACTGGGAATCGCCGACCCTGGGCGCCTGGGGCCTGGGCTGGGAAGTCTGGCTCAATGGCATGGAAGTGACGCAGTTCACTTACTTCCAGCAAGCGGGCGGCATCGAGTGCTACCCGGTGACCGGCGAGATCACCTACGGTCTCGAGCGCCTGGCCATGTACCTGCAAGGCGTGGATTCGGTCTACGACCTGGTGTGGGCTGACGGCCCGTTCGGCAAAGTCACCTACGGCGACGTGTTCCACCAGAACGAAGTGGAGCAGTCCACCTACAACTTCGAACACGCCAACGTCGACAAGCTGTTCGAACTGTTCGACTTCTATGAAAGCGAAGCCAAGCGCCTGATCGAACTCGACCAGCCGCTGCCGTTGCCGAGCTACGAAATGGTATTGAAGGCATCGCATACCTTCAACCTGCTGGACGCGCGCCGTGCCATTTCGGTAACCGCACGCCAGCAATACATCCTGCGTGTACGCACCCTGGCGCGTTCCGTCGCCCAAGCCTACCTGCTGGCTCGCGCCAAGCTGGGCTTCCCGATGGCAACCCCGGACCTGCGTGATGAAGTGTTGGCTAAGCTGGAGGCTGCACAATGAGTGCTCAAGATTTCCTGGTTGAACTGGGCACCGAAGAGCTGCCACCCAAGGCACTCAATACCCTGGCCGACGCGTTCCTGGCCGGTATCGAAAAAGGCCTGCACAGCGCTGGCCTGAAGTTCGAAGCGAAGAAAGTCTACGCCGCGCCACGTCGCCTGGCCGTGTTGCTGACCGCACTGGAAACCCAGCAACCGGACCGCAGCATCAACCTCGACGGCCCGCCGCGCCAGGCGGCGTTCGACGCCGAAGGCAACCCGACCCAGGCCGCCCTTGGTTTTGCCAAGAAGTGTGGCGTGGAGCTGAGCGAGATCGACCAGAGCGGCCCGAAACTGCGTTTCAGCCAGGTCATCACCGGCAAGCCGACCGCCAGCCTGCTGCCGACCATCGTTGAAGACTCCCTGAACGACCTGCCGATCCCCAAGCGCATGCGCTGGGGTGCACGCAAGGAAGAGTTCGTGCGTCCAACCCAATGGCTGGTGATGCTGCTCGGTGACCAAGTCATCGACTGCACCCTCCTTGCCCAGAAGGCCGGCCGTGACTCCCGTGGTCACCGCTTCCATCACCCGCAAGCCGTGCGCATCACCTCGCCAGCCAACTACGCCGCCGACCTGCGCGCCGCTTACGTGCTGGCCGATGCCAACGAGCGTCGCGAGCTGATCAGCAAGCGCACCGAAGAGCTGGCCCGCCTGCAGGAAGGCACCGCCATCGTGCCGCCAAGCCTGCTCGACGAAGTGACCGCGCTGGTTGAATGGCCGGTGCCGCTGGTGTGCTCGTTCGAGGAACGTTTCCTCGACGTGCCGCAGGAAGCCCTGATCACCACCATGCAGGACAACCAGAAGTACTTCTGCCTGCTGGACGTGGACGGCAAATTGCTGCCGCGCTTTATCACCGTGGCCAACATCGAGAGCAAGGACCCGCAGCAGATCATCGCCGGTAACGAGAAAGTCGTTCGCCCGCGCCTGACCGACGCCGAGTTCTTCTTCAAGCAAGACAAGAAGCAGAAGCTGGAAGACTTCAACCTGCGCCTGCAGAACGTGGTGTTCCAGGAAAAACTGGGCAGCGTCTACGACAAGGCTGTGCGGGTTTCCAAGCTGGCCGCCTATATTGCACAACGTATTGGTGGCGACGCGGCCTGGGCTGCGCGTGCAGGCCTGCTGTCCAAGTGCGACCTGGCCACCGAGATGGTCGGCGAGTTCCCGGAAATGCAAGGCGTTGCCGGCTACTACTACGCCCTCAACGACGGCGAGCCGGACGATGTCGCCCTGGCGTTGAACGAGCAGTACATGCCGCGCGGTGCCGGTGCTGAACTGCCGACCACCCTGACCGGTGCAGCCGTGGCAATCGCCGATAAGCTGGACACCCTCGTGGGTATCTTCGGTATCGGCATGCTGCCAACCGGCAGCAAAGACCCGTATGCCTTACGCCGTGCGGCGCTGGGTGTACTGCGCATCCTGATCGACAAGAAGCTCGACCTCGACCTGACCCAGGCCGTGGTGTTCGCCGTCGGCCAGTTCGGTGCCAAGGTCAAGCAGGCCGGCCTGGCCGAGCAAGTGCTGGAGTTCGTGTTCGACCGCCTGCGTGCGCGTTACGAAGACGAAGGCGTGGATGTGTCGGTGTACCTGTCGGTACGTGCCCTGCAGCCGGGTTCGGCGTTGGACTTCGACCAACGCGTACAAGCCGTGCAGGCCTTCCGCAAACTGCCGGAAGCCGATGCCCTGGCCGCCGTGAACAAGCGTGTGTCGAACCTGCTGAGCAAGGCCGAAGGCCTGGGCAACGCCGACGTCGACCCTGGCCTGTTCGCCGATGCCAAGGAGTTCTCGCTCAACTCGGCCATCGCCAAGGCTGAAAACGCTGTGAAGCCGCTGATCGCCGAACGCAACTATGCCGAAGCGTTGGCGCGCCTGGCGACCTTGCGTGAGCCGGTGGATGCGTTCTTTGAAGCGGTAATGATCAATGCCGAAGATGCGGGCGTGCGAAAAAACCGTTACGCGATGCTGGCGCGCCTGCGTGGCTTGTTCGTCAATATCGCTGACATTTCGACGCTGAGCTGACCATGCTGAAACTGCTGATTCTCGATCGGGACGGGGTGATCAACTACGACTCCGACGCTTACATCAAGTCGGTGGCGGAGTGGATTCCACTGCCCGGTTCGATCGAGGCCATCGCGCAGTTGAGCAAAGCCGGCTGGACGGTGGCCATTGCCACCAACCAGTCCGGTATCGCCCGCGGTTATTACGACATCGCCACCCTGGACGCCATGCACGCGCGCTTGCGCACGTTGGTGGCCGAGCAGGGCGGTGAGGTGGGGCTGGTGGTGTACTGCCCCCACGGACCGGATGAGGGCTGCGATTGCCGCAAACCCAAGCCTGGCATGTTGAAAACCATTGCAGAACATTACAAGGTGCCTTTGGCTGGGATATGGTTCGTCGGGGATAGCCTCGGTGACCTGGAGGCGGCCAAAGCCGTCGACTCTCAGCCAGTTTTGGTTAAGACCGGGAAAGGCGAAAAGACCCAGGCGAAAAACCTGCCGGTAGGCACCTTGATTTTTGACGATCTGGCGGCCGTTGCCGCAGAACTTATCAACAACTAGCCGCCCTCGACTTCCTGACCAAGGACTGTTCGGGAGTGCGCTTTTAACAGGCGGGCCGCGTCCCGCAACGGTAAATGCCGCCATGTCGATTTTGCAGGCCATCAGAACCTTTTTCTTTTACCTGCTGTTGGGCACCAGTTCGTTTCTCTGGTGCACCCTGAGCTTTTTTATCGCGCCGTTCCTGCCGTTCAAGGCGCGCTATCGTTTTATCAACGTCTATTGGTGCCGCTGTGCGTTGTGGCTGACCAAGGTGTTCCTGAATATTCGCTTCGAGATCAAAGGCGCGGAAAACGTCCCGGACCAACCCTGCGTGATTCTGTCGAACCACCAGAGCACCTGGGAGACGTTCTTTCTCTCGGCGTACTTTTCTCCGCTGAGCCAGGTGCTCAAGCGTGAATTGCTGTACGTGCCGTTCTTCGGCTGGGCCATGGCCATGCTGCGTCCGATCGCCATCGACCGTGACAACCCCAAGGCGGCCCTGAAACACGTGGCCAAGAAGGGCGACGAGCTGCTCAAGGATGGCGTATGGGTGCTGATCTTCCCCGAAGGTACTCGAGTGCCCTACGGCACCGTAGGCAAGTTCTCACGCGGCGGTACCGCGTTGGCGGTCAACGCTAACCTGCCCGTGTTGCCGATTGCTCATAACGCCGGCAAGTTTTGGCCAAAGACTGGCTGGGCCAAACGCCCAGGCACTATCACGGTGGTGATCGGTGAACCTATGTACGCCGAAGGCGAAGGACCACGCGCCATTGCCGCACTGAATGACCGTGCTGCCGCATGGAATGAAGCGCAGCAACGGGCCATGGGCTCACTGCCGCCAGAGCCGGTTGTAGTCGACACCCCGGTGATCTGACCATCTGTGGATAACCTGTGCACGGTTTGTTGGCGAATTGTGCTTTTTGACTCTTAAGAAGCTGATTTACTTACATATTTCCTAAGCTCATAAAATCACGGAAAAGGTGCATAAGTTTTTTCCGCATAAAAAACCGGTCCTTGTGACCGGTTTTTTATGCACAGCAGGAAAGTACGTTTTTTCAGTCGTCCAACAGGGGTAATTGCAGGCTGAACGTGGTGCCTTTGCCAACCACGCTTTCACAGCTGATGCGCCCACCGTGGCGCTCAACCACCGCCTTGACCATGGTCAGCCCCAACCCCAAGCCCTCACTGCCCTGGGCGGAATCAAAACGACGGTATTGGCTGAATAGCTCAGGCAAGTCCTGCGCGGCAATCCCCGGTCCCTGGTCACTGATACGGCATTCCAACCAGCCTTGCGCACTGCTGTGTCGCAACCTCACGGTGGTACCGGAGGACGAGTATTTGACCGCGTTCTCCAGCACGTTGAACAACGCACGAGTGAGCAATGACTGGTCCGCAGACACCATGCCCTCGTCGGCTTCATCCAAGTCGTGAACCAAATGAATACCCTTGAGCTGGGCAATCAACGCGACTTGATCAAAGGCGTCCATCACCAACATGGCGAACAATGTTGGCTGGAACTGGTAACCGTCAGCCTCAGCCTTGGCCAACTGGACGAAGGATTCCGTGAGGCTCAAGGCGCGACGAACTTGTTGTTCGATCTTGGCGAACACCGGCGACTCACCGTCATGCACATCCAACAGCGCGAGGATCGCCGAGTGCGGCGCACGCAGGTCGTGGGAGAGGAACCGCAACATCGTCTCGCGGTGTTGCTGGGCTTCGCGCTCCTTGCTCAAATCGGTGAGGCTCAGCAGCCAGCCAAGTGCGACATCACCTTCGGCGGGGAGCATGGGCGCCAATTCCATGCGCAGGCTGCGTTGGTGGATATCGCGGAACTCCACCAGCTCCATCGCTGAGAGAGCAGGGCGCACACCGTTGTGCAGCGGCGGGTAGCCCAGGTCCGCCAACTGCTCCAGCAAGTTTTCGGTGACAAGGTCATTGCCGAACACCTCGCGGGCAATACGGTTGGCCAGCAGGATATTGCCTTTGGGGTCGGTGATCAGTGTCGCCACCGGCAGGCACTCCAGGCCGTCAGCCATGAAGCGCCGGGTGTCGCGTGTGCGGCTTACGGCCTGCTCCAGGGCGAAGATACGCGCCTGCAATACATCGCCTTTGCTGGCGGGTGCTCGGCGGCGTTCAGGCAGGACTTTGGGTTCGTTATCCAGGCGTGTCAGTTCCCAGCCGAAGTAAGCGATGATCACACTGAGGCGACGCCAGTTCCAGATCAGGTAGCTGAGCAACAACCCAATCAGGCAGGCCGCAGGCGACCACCAGTGGCCAAGACGCAACAGGGCCCAGGAACCGAGCAACGCGCCGGCCATGCAGCCGAGGGTCATCCACAGCGCGTAGCGTGGACGGTAGAGCAGCAGGCCCAGCAGCAACGCCACGAGGGAGGTGGCCATCAATGCCGCCAGCCAGCCCGGAAGATCCACGATAATGCGACCTTGCAGCAAGCCATTGAGCACATTGGCCTGGATCTCCACACCGGCCGTTGTGCCCACCGTGGAAGAGAGGGGCGTGACAAATCGATCACCCATCCCGGATGCCGTCGACCCCACCAGGATCAGCCGGTTGCGCAGTTGCTCTGGAGGTACTTCTCCACGCAATACGCTGACGTAGGACACGCTGGGAAAATGACTATGCGGCGCGATAAAGGGGATGCGGATTGAATGTTCACGATGCCAGGGTTGGGCTACCAACGGCTGAGGCTCACCCGGCATCTCTGATAACTCGCCACTCATCTCGTAGGCCAGCCAGGTGAGCTGCGGCGCGGTGGCATCGGGTGGACCTTCACGCATAAACAAACTACGGACAACGCCGTCGCTGTCTGCCTCGACATTGATATGACCTACGCCCTTGGCACATTTAAGCAGTGGCAGCATCTGTGCACTGGGTTGGCTGTAGCTCGCCGTGCCTTCACGCACCAACGGCAGCAAGACATTGCCGGCATTGCAGACCGCCTCGGCCAGGCGTTTGTCATTAGCCGGATCGCCGGGCTCACTGAAGATCACATCGAACAGGATACCCGCCGGTTGCGCCGCACTCAGACGGTCGATCAGGTCAGCGTGCAGGCTGCGCGGCCAGGGCCATTGGCCGAGTTTTTTCAGGCTGGAATCGTCGATGGTCACCAGCAGGATGCGCGGGTCTACAGGCAGAGGCGTGAGGCGGCGCAGGCTGTCGTACAACGGATTATTCAAGGCCAGGCCTGGGCTCACCGACAGGTAGGCGGTAACGGGCAGCAGTAGCAAACCGATCCACAGCCACTCACGCACCAAGCCGTGGAACAAGCGCTGGGCATGGGTGGGTTGACGTTTCTCGGCCTTGCCCCAAAGCATCATAGGTCAACGTGCCTGAGCGGTAGGTGGGTAGTAGAAGATGTCATAGACCCCGGTTTCTCCCTCCAGGCCGTTTTCGTCATACGCCGACAAGCGCACGTGATAGAACGAGGCTTTGAGCCCAGTGAAGCTCATTTTCGGCGCAGCGGAAAAGTTTTCCTGCTTGATATTCATAAAGGCCTTGTCGGTGGCGACCTGGGCCCGGTACCTCTGTGCGCCGGGCAAGGGCCGAAGGTACAGACTCCAGACCGGTGCATCACCTTTCTGGCCATCCTGTCCCACAAGCGTGGGTGCGGCGAGTAATTCAACGGGTTTCAAATCGCCCTGTTTCTTGAAGAGCAGACCTTGCCGGGCGCCTACTTTTACCTCTCGCTCCACTGACTTGGTCTTAACCTCGCGGTTGACGGCGACCTGTCCGTCCAACACTTCCAGTACCGATTGCTCCGCGTCATTGCGCACCCGGAAGTGCGTGCCACGCACACCCAGCACACCCACTGGCGTCACGATCTGGAAACGATCATGGTCGCTGATGCGCTTGATCACATACGCCTCGGCCTGGCCTTGCTCAAGCACCACCTGGGGAATGGACTGCTTCTTTTCCAGACGCAATCGCACTTGCGAACTGGAGGGCAATACCACTCTGGATCCGTCACCGAGCAACAGGCTGACAAACGCCGAAGCCGATGTCTTCACACCTTCCTGCTCATCGATGCTCATACCTTCCAGCAAGGGGCTCGCCGTGCCCCTGGCATCGAGTTTCCACGCCTCACCCGTGAGATGCTGGACAATCGCCGGTAAAGGCTGGGCTCGGCACAGAACGTTGTCATCGATATAAGGCGAACGAACCTTGGCTGCCGCCCCCACAGAGCTGACCACCATGATCAATAACGGGGGGAGGGCGCGGCGCAAGCGGTTCGGAGAAAGGATCATGGCGCTCATCAAGGTTGGGGTTCCAGAGGGCAACTGACATCAGCACGCAAGAGTTTACGGCAGCGCATGCGTCGGCTGATCCTTTTCCTTATGGTCGGGAGCCGGTATCTTTCCTACATCGGTGGCGAGGACGTTCAATGGATTAAACCCTCATTGGTCTCAGCGTATCGAGAGATCCAAGGGCAAACGAATCTGAGCACAATTCTTCAGATTCCATGGCCGGCATCTGAGCAGTCCGTGCCCATAAACGAAACCGGCCGACGGCTGCCGTACTTCAAGACGAAAGGACCCACCCATGCGTGTCGCAATATTGGATGACGAACCCGCGGAACTGCGCCGGGTGGAACAGACACTGCGACAAATCCCCAGCACCGCCGAACAGCCCTGGACTTTGCATTGCTTCGAACGTGGGGAAGACCTGCTGCGCCAGCTACGTCGGGAGACGTTTGACCTGCTGATCCTCGACTGGCAACTGCCGGATATTACCGGTATCGCACTGCTGCGCTGGACCCGTGAACACATGGAGTCGCCACCCGCCGTCATCATGCTCACCAGCCGTGACGCCGAGAGCGATATCGTAACTGCGCTGAACAGCGGTGCGGACGACTACGTCAGCAAACCCTTTCGCCCCAATGAACTGAAAGCGCGAGTGACGGCTGTTCTGCGTCGACATGGACTGCAGAAGTCAGCGACCCATGAAGTACAAAGCTTCAATGACCTGACGTTTGATGATGCTGAATTGACCGTAACGCGGGCGGGTAAACCTATCAACCTTACCGAACGTGAATACCGGCTGGCGAGCTGCCTGTTTGCCAACCTGGCGCGGCCATTGTCTCGCGAGTACCTCTACGAGCGGTTTTGGACCCATGAAGAAATGGTGTCGTCGCGGCCGCTCGATACGCATATCTATCGGTTGCGCAATAAGCTGGGGTTGACCGCAGACCGGGGCTGGCAGCTGTTGACGATCTACGGGTATGGGTACCGATTAGAGAGCGTGGCAGCCGCTTCTGAAGGCTGAAAATGCTGATGTTCCACGTGGAGCATTTTGTAGATCACCGAAAACTACCCAATAAAAAAGGCCAACGCTAAGCGTTGGCCTTTTGGGTTCAGCTGTTACCTGAATCAGAAGTCCAGGTTAGACACCGCCAAAGCATTGCTCTCGATGAAGTCACGACGAGGCTCGACCGCATCACCCATCAGGGTGTTGAAGATCTGGTCCGCGCCAATGGCGTCTTCGATGGTCACGCGCAGCATGCGACGCTGAGCCGGGTCCATGGTGGTTTCCCACAGCTGATCCGGGTTCATTTCGCCCAGACCTTTGTATCGCTGGATGGTGTGACGCTTGGTGCTTTCGGCCATCAGCCAGTCGAGGGCTTCTTTGAATTCCTTGACCTGCTTCTTGCGTTCGCCACGCTGAATATAAGCGCCGTCGTCCAGCAGCGTGCTGAGTTGCGCGCCCAGGGTTACTACGGTCTTGTAGTCATTGCTGCCGAAGAAGTCGCGGTTGAAGGTGACGTAGTTCGACAGGCCGTGCGAGATCAGTTCGACCTCTGGCAGCCACACGTTACGTTCACGGTCTTCACGCAGACTGGCTTTGTACACCAGGCCGGACTTCTCCGAGGTGCGCAGGCGCACTTCGTATTGGGCCAGCCATTCCTGCATGTGTGCGTGGTCACCCAATTGCTCGAGGCTCACGGACGGCAGGTAGATGAAGTGCTCGGTCAGCTCCTGAGGGTACAGGCGTGACAAGCGCTTCAGCGTTTTCATGACCATACGGAAGTCGTTAACCAAGCGCTCCAAGGCCTCGCCGGAAATGCCTGGGGCTTCGTCGTTCAAGTGCAGGCTGGCATCTTCCAGGGCCGACTGCGTCATGTACTCTTCCATGGCGTCGTCGTCTTTGATGTATTGCTCTTGCTTGCCCTTTTTCACTTTGTACAACGGCGGCTGGGCGATATAGATGTAGCCGCGCTCGATCAATTCCGGCAACTGACGGAAGAAGAAGGTCAGCAACAGGGTACGGATGTGAGAACCATCGACGTCAGCATCGGTCATGATGATGATGTTGTGGTAGCGCAGCTTGTCGATGTTGTACTCGTCGCGGCCAATACCGCAGCCCAACGCCGTGATCAAGGTGCCAACTTCCTGGGAAGAAATCATCTTGTCGAAGCGGGCCTTCTCGACGTTGAGGATCTTACCCTTCAACGGCAGGATGGCTTGGGTGCGACGGTTACGACCCTGCTTGGCGGAACCGCCAGCAGAGTCACCTTCCACCAGGTACAGTTCGGAGAGGGCAGGGTCCTTCTCCTGGCAGTCAGCCAGTTTGCCTGGCAGGCCAGCGATATCCAGCGCGCCTTTACGGCGGGTCATCTCACGGGCTTTACGCGCAGCTTCACGGGCACGTGCAGCGTCGATCATCTTGCCGACGACCAGCTTGGCTTCGTTCGGGTTCTCCAGCAGGAAGTCGGAGAAGTACTTGCCCATCTCCTGTTCCACCGCGGTTTTCACCTCGGAAGACACCAGCTTGTCTTTGGTCTGGGAGCTGAACTTAGGGTCCGGCACTTTCACCGAGATAATCGCGGTCAGGCCTTCGCGGGCATCGTCACCGGTGGTGGCGACTTTGTGCTTCTTGGCCAAGCCTTCGGCTTCGATGTAGGTGTTCAGGTTACGCGTCAGTGCGGAACGGAAACCCACCAAGTGAGTACCGCCATCGCGCTGAGGAATGTTGTTGGTGAAGCACAACAGGTTCTCGTTGAAACTGTCGTTCCACTGCAGGGCGATTTCCACGCCGATGCCGTCTTCACGCTGGATGTTGAAGTGGAACACCTGGTTGACCGCAGTCTTGTTGGTGTTCAGGTATTCAACGAATGCACGCAGACCGCCTTCGTACTTGAACAGCTCTTCCTTGCCGCTTCGCTCGTCCTTGAGGACGATACCTACACCGGAGTTGAGGAAGGACAATTCACGAATACGCTTGGCCAGGATGTCCCAGCTGAAGTGGATATTTTTGAAGGTTTCAGCCGATGGCTTGAAGTGGATCTGCGTACCGGTCGACTCGCTGTCGCCGACGATTTTCATCGGTTCTTGTGGAACGCCGTGGACGTAAGTCTGTTCCCAGATCTTGCCGCTACGGCGAACCGTCAGAATCAGTTCTTCGGACAGCGCGTTCACAACCGACACGCCGACGCCGTGCAAACCACCGGAGACTTTATAGGAGTTGTCGTCGAACTTACCGCCGGCGTGAAGCACGGTCATGATGACCTCTGCCGCCGAAACGCCTTCTTCTTTGTGCACGTCTACCGGAATGCCGCGACCGTTGTCGCGCACAGTAATCGACTCATCCGGGTGGATGATAATGCTGATGTCGTCGCAGTGACCGGCCAGAGCTTCGTCGATGGAGTTGTCGACCACCTCGAACACCATGTGGTGCAGACCGCTACCGTCATCAGTGTCGCCAATGTACATACCGGGACGTTTGCGTACGGCATCCAAACCTTTCAGCACTTTAATGCTGGTCGAGTCGTACGTGTTTTCTTCGCTCATGCCTTCACTCCCGATGGTCGTGGGTCTGGGTGATACGGCCTTGTTCCACGTGGAACAAAGCGACTGGCGTTTCCGTCTGCCAGCCTTCCCTCAATAATTCGTGGTCTACACAGGTGATAAACACCTGGCAGCGTAATTCTTCCAACAAGCGGCATAACGCGCGGCGGTGCTGCTCGTCCAGTTCAGACGGCAAGTCATCCACCAGATAAATACATTGTCCGCGTCGGGCCTGGCTAACCAGATGACCCTGTGCGATACGCAGTGCACACACCACCAACTTCTGCTGGCCACGGGACAAGATGTCCGCAGCATTGTGTGCGCCCAATCTAAGACGCAAATCAGCCCGCTGGGGTCCGGCCTGGGTATGGCCAATTTGCTGATCCCGCTGCAAGGACGTGGCGAGCACTGCACTCAGCTCGCGCTCTTTGTCCCAACCACGGTAGTAACTCAGTGTCAGCCCCTCGAGATCCAGCAACTCACTCAAGGTCTGCTCAAAGACTGGTTTCAAGGCTTTGATATAGGCACGGCGGTATTCATCTATTTCGTCGCTGGCCAGGCACAGTTCCCGGTCCCAGGCCGCTTGCGAAGCGGCGTCAAGTGTACCATGCCGCAGCCATGAGTTCCGCTGCCGCAGGGCCTTCTGCAAGCGCTGCCAGGTGGCCATAAAGCGTGGTTCCACGTGGAACACTCCCCAATCGAGGAATTGCCTGCGGATTTTTGGCGCACCTTCCAACAGACGGAAACTGTCAGGGTTGATCAATTGCAGCGGCAGGATTTCCGCCAGCTGTGCAGCACTGCGAGCATTTTGCCCATCAATGCGAATTTGAAACTCTCCGCCGCGATCACGGGATATCCCCAGGCTACTGTGCCCACCCTCAGCCAGCTCAACTTGGCCAAAAACCGTGCACGCCAATTGCTCGTACTGGATGACCGGCAACAGGCGAGCGCTGCGAAAGGAACGGGCAAGTCCCAACAGATGAATGGCTTCCAGCACGCTGGTTTTGCCACTGCCGTTGGCGCCGTGGAGGATATTGATGCGGGGGGAGGGGGAGAAGGTCACCGGGTGCAGATTGCGCACCGCGGTGACCGAGACGCGACTGAGGGACATCTAGCTTCTGCTGAGCATAGTTACAGGCGCATCGGCATGACAACGTAAGCCGAGTCGTCGTTGTCGGATTCCTGTACCAAGGCGCTGCTGTTGGAGTCCGACAGAATCAGGCGAACCTGTTCGGTGGTCATCACACCCAGTACGTCCAGCAGGTAGCTCACGTTGAAGCCAATCTCGAGCGAACCGCCGTTGTAGTCGACGCCCACTTCTTCTTCCGCTTCTTCCTGCTCCGGGTTGTTCGCCTGAATCTTCAACTGACCGTTGGCCAGTTGCAGACGGATACCACGGTATTTTTCGTTGGACAGAATCGCGGTACGGCTGAACGCCTCGCGCAAGGCCTGGCGATCACCGAGTACCAGCTTGTCACCGCCTTTAGGCAGCACGCGCTCGTAATCCGGGAACTTGCCGTCGACCAGTTTGGAAGTGAAGGTGAACTCGCCAGTGGTAGCGCGAATGTGGTGCTGGCCCAACACGATGCTGACATTGCCTTCCGGCTCAGTGAGCAGACGCGCCAGCTCAAGGATACCCTTGCGTGGCACGATCACCTGGTGACGGTCTGGCTGGCCGATATCAGCACGCATCGAGCACATCGCCAGACGGTGACCGTCGGTAGCCACGGCCCGGATAATGCCTTCCGACACTTCCAAGAGCATGCCGTTGAGGTAGTAACGCACGTCCTGCTGGGCCATGGCGAAACTGGTGCGCTCAATCAAACGACGCAGTTTGCTTTGTTCCAGGCTGCAGGTCAGCGAACCAGGACCTTCTTCCACCGTCGGGAAATCATTGGCCGGCAAGGTGGACAGGGTGAAGCGGCTGCGACCGGCTTTGACGACCAACTTCGCTTCATCAACCTTGATGTCGATCAGCGCGTCGTTCGGCAGACTTTTGCAGATGTCCATCAGCTTGCGCGCCGGCACGGTGATCTCGCCAGGTTCGGCGGGCTCTTCCAGCTGCACACGACCAACCAGCTCGACTTCCAGGTCGGTACCGGTCAGGGACAATTGCTGGCCTTCGACCACCAGCAATACGTTGGAGAGCACCGGCAAGGTCTGTCGGCGCTCGACGACGCCTGCGACCAGTTGCAGGGGTTTCAACAGGGCTTCGCGTTGAATGGTGAAATGCATGGTCTAGTCCCTTGCCTTAATAAGCTGCGCTGGTGTCATCACGTTGTCAGTGTACGCAGCAGGTTCTTGTAGTCCTCGCGAATATCCGCGTCGGATTCCTTAAGTTCATTGATCTTGCGGCACGCGTGCAAGACCGTGGTGTGGTCACGCCCGCCAAACACGTCGCCGATTTCCGGCAGGCTGTGGTTGGTCAACTCCTTGGAGAGTGCCATGGCCACCTGACGGGGACGTGCTACCGAGCGCGAACGGCGCTTGGACAGCAGGTCGGAAATCTTGATTTTGTAATACTCGGCCACGGTGCGCTGGATGTTATCCACACTCACCAGCTTGTCTTGAAGTGCCAACAAGTCCTTCAGGGACTCGCGGATCAGCTCAATGGTGATGTCGCGGCCCATGAAGTGCGAGTGCGCGATGACCCGCTTGAGTGCGCCTTCCAGCTCACGCACGTTGGAGCGGATGCGTTGAGCGATGAAAAACGCAGCATCGTGAGGCAGGTCGACTTTCGCCTGGTCGGCCTTTTTCATCAGGATCGCGACGCGGGTTTCGAGCTCCGGCGGCTCTACTGCAACAGTCAGGCCCCAGCCGAAACGCGATTTCAGGCGTTCTTCCAGACCTTCGATCTCTTTCGGATAACGGTCACTGGTCAAGATGACCTGCTGGCCACCTTCGAGCAGGGCGTTGAAGGTATGGAAAAACTCTTCCTGGGAACGCTCTTTACGGGCAAAGAATTGAATGTCATCGATCAGCAACGCATCAACCGAGCGGTAGAAACGCTTGAATTCATTGATGGCATTGAGCTGCAGGGCCTTGACCATGTCAGCCACGAAGCGCTCCGAGTGCAGGTACACGACCTTGGCATTCGGGTTCTTCTTTAATAGGTGGTTACCCACAGCGTGCATCAGGTGAGTCTTACCCAAGCCGACGCCACCATAAAGGAAGAGAGGGTTGTAACCGTGCTTGGGGTTGTCGGCGACCTGCCAGGCGGCTGCACGAGCCAGCTGGTTGGACTTACCTTCGACAAAATTCTCGAACGTGAACGTGCGGTTCAGGTAGCTGGTGTGCTTGAGCGCGCCTTCAACCTGAACGGTGCGCTGTTCGGCACGGATCGGGGCTTGCTGGGAGCTGGCACCGGCCATCGGGTCGAAGCTATCGCGCGACGGTTCTTCATTCTCGGCTGCATTTTTCTTCGCAGACGATTTGGAAGGAGCCGGTGCAGGTGTACTGGCAACCGGTGCCGCCTGGGCTTGCGACGCAGCAGCGGCCAATGGCGCGTTCGGCGCAGCACGAGGTGCGGAGCTACGTTTGCTGCCTATTAATAAGGAGAGCACGGGTGCGAGGCCGTTGCCATGTTCATCGAGCAATTCGAGCACGCGGCTCAGGTACTTCTCGTTGACCCAGTCGAGAACAAAACGATTAGGCGCGTAAACACGCAACTCGTCGCCTTCGGCTTCGACCTGTAGTGGACGGATCCAGGTGTTGAATTGCTGGGCAGGCAGCTCATCGCGCAAAAGCTCCACGCACTGCTGCCAAAGTTCCACTGACACGGATATCCCCTAAGTTGAAAGCCGGTGAGGCAAAAACAGCCGCCATTGTAGCGGCGAGCCGCCCACTTATCCACATGTAGGTTGATCACGGACCGGCCAAAATCAACGTCTTAAGGGTAATAAAGGCGACCAATGGTCTGTGCATAAGCTCTGTGGATAAGCCCACCTAAGGTCGTTGCACAAGTGGGGGAGAAAGTCTGTGGGTAACTGGCCTGTGGATAACAAGCCATTCCACACACAGCTTATCCGACAGCGCAGCACAGGCAGAGCACCGTTTCTCCCCCGTGTTGTCATTCTCTGTACATCACGTAGAACATGGCCTCAAGGCAGTTATCCACAGATGATCGCCTGCCTAGCTTTTATAAGCTTTACAGAAAAGCTTTAAATAACTTCCTTCTTTATTTTTATATCTATGGCATTGCCCGTGGAAGCGGCGCGGACGCAAAAGGGCAAATCGGCTGCAGAGATCTAATTAAAGGAAAAGCTGGTTGGAAATTGACCTAGAGGCTTGCTTTCACTAGAATCGCCGGTCTCTTAAAACGGGGGCCATTCCGGCCCGTTGTGGACGAACCAGGTAACAACGCCATGAAACGTACTTTCCAACCAAGCACCATCAAACGCGCCCGCACCCACGGTTTCCGTGCTCGCATGGCTACCAAGAACGGCCGTGCTGTCCTGTCGCGTCGTCGCGCCAAAGGTCGTGCGCGTCTGGCAGTTTGATAATCCGGTACTGGTGGTGAGTCAGGACTTCAGTCGGGAAAAGCGTCTGCTAACCCCCCGGCATTTCAAGGCAGTCTTTGACTCCCCCACCGGCAAGGTTCCGGGGAAAAATCTCCTGCTCCTTGCGCGTAACAACGATCTGGATCACCCCCGTCTCGGGTTGGTGATCGGCAAGAAGAGCGTAAAGCTCTCCGTTGAGCGCAATCGCCTCAAGCGTCTGATGCGCGAATCGTTTCGCCTCCACCAGGACACTCTGGTTGGTTGGGATATTGTTATCGTCGCGCGCAAAGGCTTGGGGGACGTAGAAAACCCCGAATTGATTCAGCATTTCGGCAAGCTCTGGAAACGTTTGGCGCGTACCAACAAGCCAGCACCAGCAGTCAGCACCGAAACTGTAGGGGTAGACAGCCTTGATGCGTAAACTGGCCCTCGTTCCGATCCAGTTTTATCGCTATGCCATTAGTCCTCTGATGGCCAACCACTGTCGTTTCTACCCCAGTTGTTCCTGCTACGCGTTAGAGGCCATAGAAAACCATGGTCTTCTGCGCGGTGGCTGGCTGACCTTTCGTCGTTTAGGTCGCTGTCATCCGTGGAATCCCGGTGGTTATGACCCGGTTCCACCTATCCCTACCTCCCGTTCTTCTTCGATGGCCGAGTAATCATGGATATTAAACGCACGATCCTGATCGTCGCCCTGGCAATCGTGTCCTACGTCATGGTTCTTAAGTGGAACCAGGACTATGGACAGGCTGCCCTGCCGACTCAGAATGTTGCTACCAACCAGGCTGCGCCGGCTATTCCGGACACCCCGCTGGGTAACAATGCGTCCGCGAGTGCCGATGTTCCCAGCGCGAATGGCGAGACAAGCGCCCCTTTAGAAACGCCAGTGGTCACCAATAAAGACCTCATCCACGTCAAAACGGATGTGCTCGACCTGGCTATCGACCCACAAGGTGGTGATATTGCGCAGTTGAAACTGCCGCTGTATCCACGTCGCCAAGACCATCCGGATGTTCCGTTCCAACTGTTCGATAACGGTGGTGAGCGTACTTATCTGGCGCAAAGCGGCCTGACCGGCACCAATGGTCCGGATGCACGTGCTACCGGTCGTCCGGTTTATTCGACCGAGCAGAAGACTTATCAACTGGCCGATGGCCAGAACCAGTTGAACGTCGACCTGAAATTCAGCCTCGACGGCGTCAACTACATCAAGCGCTTCAGCTTCACCCGTGGTTTGTACGACTTGAAGGTCACTTACCTGATCGACAACGAAAGCGGCAAACCGTGGAGCGGCAACCTGTTTGCCCAGCTCAAGCGTGACGCGAGCTCCGATCCTTCTTCCAGCACCGCCACCGGCACCGCGACTTACCTGGGCGCTGCCCTGTGGACAAGTAACGAGCCGTACAAAAAAGTGTCGATGAAAGATATCGACAAGGGCTCGCTGAAAGAAACCGTTCAAGGTGGCTGGGTTGCTTGGCTGCAACACTACTTCGTGACCGCCTGGATCCCGAACAAAGGTGATGCGAACCTGGTTCAAACCCGCAAGGACAGCCAGGGTAACTACATCATCGGCTTTACTGGCCCGGCGTTGACCGTCGCACCCGGTGCCAAGGCTGAAACCAGCGCTACCCTGTACGCCGGTCCGAAAAGCCAGGCCGTGCTCAAAGAGTTGTCCCCAGGTCTGGAACTGACTGTGGATTACGGCTTCCTGTGGTTCATTGCCCAGCCTATTTTCTGGCTGCTGCAACATATCCACAGCATCGTCGGTAACTGGGGCTGGTCGATCATCTTCCTGACCATGCTGATCAAGGGGATCTTCTTCCCTCTGTCGGCAGCCAGCTACAAGTCGATGGCGCGTATGCGTGCCGTGGCCCCGAAACTGGCGGCACTGAAAGAACAACATGGCGATGACCGGCAGAAGATGTCGCAGGCCATGATGGAGCTGTACAAAAAAGAGAAGATCAACCCGCTGGGTGGATGCTTGCCGATTCTGGTGCAGATGCCGGTGTTCCTGTCGCTGTACTGGGTACTCCTGGAAAGCGTGGAAATGCGCCAGGCGCCGTTCATGCTGTGGATAACTGACCTGTCGATCAAAGACCCGTTCTTTATCCTGCCGATCATCATGGGCGCAACCATGTTCATCCAGCAGCGCTTGAACCCGACTCCGCCGGATCCGATGCAGGCCAAGGTAATGAAAATGATGCCAATCATCTTCACCTTCTTCTTCCTGTGGTTCCCAGCCGGTCTGGTGCTGTACTGGGTGGTCAACAACGTGTTGTCTATCTCTCAACAGTGGTACATCACACGTAAAATCGAAGCGGCTACTGCAAAAGCCGCGGCGTAATTTACTCTGTGGATAACCACTCAAGACGCCCCCTAGTGGGGCGTTTTGCTTTCCGTCACTTTTGTTTTGGAATCTGCTGATGAGCGCACCTCGTGAAACCATCGCTGCCGTCGCTACCGCTCAAGGTCGCGGCGGTGTCGGCATCGTTAGAATTTCCGGGCCGCTCGCAAGCGTTGCAGCCAACGCTATCAGCGGCCGTGAATTGAAGCCACGTTATGCCCATTACGGACCGTTCCTGGACGCTGACCAAAGCGTGCTGGACGAGGGGTTGGCCCTCTATTTTCCAGGCCCGAATTCGTTTACCGGGGAAGATGTCCTGGAATTGCAGGGTCACGGTGGCCCGGTTGTCCTGGATATGTTGCTGCAACGTTGCCTGCAACTGGGATGTCGCTTGGCCAGGCCAGGTGAATTCAGCGAACGGGCCTTTCTCAATGACAAGCTCGACCTGGCCCAGGCTGAAGCCATTGCTGATTTGATCGAAGCCAGTTCTGCACAGGCTGCACGTAATGCACTGCGCTCGCTGCAGGGCGCGTTCTCCCTGCGTGTGCATAACTTGACCGAGCAACTGATCAGCCTGCGTATTTACGTCGAGGCCGCGATTGATTTTCCCGAGGAAGAAATCGACTTTCTCGCCGATGGCCACGTATTGGCGATGCTGGATAAAGTTCGTGATGAGTTATCCACAGTCCTGCGCGAAGCGGGGCAAGGCGCGCTGCTGCGTGACGGCATGACGGTGGTGATCGCTGGGCGGCCGAATGCGGGTAAATCCAGCCTGCTCAATGCGCTGGCGGGGCGTGAAGCCGCCATCGTCACCGAGATTGCCGGTACCACCCGGGATATCCTGCGCGAACATATCCACATCGACGGCATGCCACTGCATGTAGTCGATACCGCAGGTTTGCGTGATACCGACGATCAGGTGGAAAAGATCGGCGTGGAACGCGCACTCAAAGCCATCGGCGAAGCGGATCGGGTGTTGCTGGTGGTGGATGCCACGGCGCCCGAGGCTGTGGATCCTTTTGCATTGTGGCCGGAATTCCTCGAGCAACGGCCGGACCCGGCCAAAGTCACCTTGATTCGCAACAAAGCCGACTTGACGGGTGAAGCCATTGCCATGGAAACCAGCGCGGATGGCCATGTCACTCTAAGCTTGAGCGCGAAATCGGCAGGTGAAGGTCTGGAATTGCTGCGCGAGCACCTCAAGGCCTGCATGGGTTACGAGCAGACGTCGGAAAGCAGCTTCAGTGCGCGCCGCAGGCACCTGGAGGCGTTGCGTCATGCGAGCGCAGCGTTGGAGCATGGTCGGGCGCAATTGACCTTGGCGGGGGCAGGGGAGCTGCTGGCTGAGGATTTACGCCAGGCGCAGCAACTGCTGGGAGAAATCACCGGCGCATTCAGCTCCGATGATTTGTTGGGGCGGATATTTTCCAGCTTCTGCATCGGCAAATAACCAAGTTATCCACACCCCTGTAGGCGCTGGCTTGCCAGCGATAGCGGCCTGAAGAACAGCAGAATTCTTCAGGCCCTCATCCATCACCAGTTATACGAAACCGTCCCAAGCAGCGTACGGCTTTCACCCCAATAGCAGCGGCCCGCGTCGTTGCAACCAGATACATATTCCTTGTCGAACAGGTTCTTGGCGTTCACGTCCACAGACCAATGTTTGTCGATCTGATAGCCAACGGCTGCGTCCACCAAGGTGACGCTTCCTGCATCCAACTTCCCGTACAGCGTTGGCGCGGTGTAGGAAAAGGTGCTGTCGAAATAACGCACACCGCCGCCCAGGGACAAGCCTTTGAGTTGGCCATCAAGGAATCGGTACTTGCCCCACACCGAAGCCTGGTTGCGTGGAACTCCCGTCATCTGGTGCCCTTCGACCAGCGATGTAGCCGAATCCTTGGTAATCCGAGCGTCAGTGTAGGTGTAGGCGGCCGTCACATTCAGGTTGGGCGTGATGTTGCTGTTCACCTCGACTTCCGCACCTTTAGCCCGGCTTTCGCCCACCTGGCGATAGCTGTTGGTGGTGGCGTCGAGGTAGGTGTCGTCTTCCTTGCGCAGGTCATACACCGACAGGGTCATCGCCGTATCCCAGCCGATCGGCTCGTACTTCACACCCACTTCGTACTGGCTGCTGGTAATCGGCTTCAGCGGCGAACCGGCATTGGAGATCTGCTGCACCGGCACAAATGCGGTGGAGTAGCTGACGTACGGCGTCAGGCCGTTGTCGAACTGGTACATCACCCCGCCCTGGTAGGTGAACTTGCGGTCTTCCGAGCCGGTGTTGCTGGCCTTGTTGACCTTGTCGCGGAAATCGCTGTCGACCCAGTCCTGACGACCACCCAGCAGGAACAGCCAGTGGTCATACTTGCTCTGGATCTGTGCATAAACGCCTTTCATCTGCTGCTCGAGCAAGGTGTTTTGCACCGCCACGGGCGTAAGTGGATCACGCAGATACACGGGGTTATATACATTGATGGTGCCGGCGAAACCGGCATCCCAATCCTGATTGAAAGAGGTGCGGTCATAGCTAGCACCCAACAGCACGGTGTTTTCCAGGCCACCCACCTGGAATTTGCCTTCCAACTGGTTATCCAGGGAATACACCATCGACTTGTTGTAGCGGTCGTAGGCAGTCATGTTCAGTTGCGTACCGAATCCGCGGTTATTCAGCGCGCTGGGCCAGGTTTCATGACGGTTGATGCGGGACTGCATATACCGCGAGTTCTGACGGAACTGCCAATCATCGTTGAAGCTGTGGCTGAATTCGTAACCGGTGCTCCAGGCTTCACGTTCAAATGTGTTCCAGTCCGGGTCGCCGAGCAGGGTGTGCTTGGACAGCTTGCCATTGGGATTTTTCAGCAAGGTGCCCGCGGCTGGTAGGCCAAGTTCGAGATTGGTGTGGTCCTTTTGGTAATTGGCTAACAGGGTGAGGGTGTTGTAGTCGTCGAAATTCAGGGTCAGTGAGGGGGCTATGTACAGGCGATCATCTGGCACATGGTCAGTCTGCGTGTCGGATTTTCGACCAAGCATCACAACCCGCCCAAGGATATTGCCGCTGTCATTGAGCGGCCCCGAGATATCCACACCCAACTGACGCCGATTATTCGAGCCGTACCCCAGCTGGACTTCACCTTGCGGCGTGGCAGTCGGGTGTTTGCTCACCAAGTTCACCAAGCCGCCAGGTGCGTTTTCGCCGTAGAGCAGGGAAGAGGGGCCACGGAAGATTTCGACGCGCTCCAGGCCATACGGCTCACTGGTGGTGTCATACCGATTGCCTTGTACGCGTAGGCCATCTCGCAGCAAACCGTAGCCGTAATCCGTGGCATTGAAACCACGAATGAAGAACAGGTCACCGGCCAGACCGTCGCCGGCAGCAAAGGGTGGCGCGAAGATACCCGGCACGTAGCCCAACACTTCCGTCAGGGTTTGCGACTTTTGGTCCTTGATACGCTGGCTGGTGACGACCGATACCGAACGCGGTGTTTCTGACAGGGGCGTGCTGGTCTTGGTACCGATGCGGCTGTTTTGTGCCTTGTAGCCCACATCCCCGGCGATCTCCTGGTTGAAACCGCTTTGTTGATAAGTGCTGACCGTGGTGGGCGCAAGCGTGAGTTGCCCTGCGGGAATGACTTGCAGGACATAGCTGCCGGGCGCCTGGGATACCGCTTGTAACCCCGAGTTCTGCAGCAACAGCGCAAAGCCTTGCTCCACTGAATACTCGCCCTCAAGCCCGGTCGTGCTCAAACGCGCGGTTTGCTGGGGTGAGAAAGACAGAATCACGTTCGCTTTGGCCGCAAATTGGCTCAAGGCATTGTCCAGGGGACCGGCTGCAATGACGTAGTGCTGCACCGCGCTGGCGGCCAGGGCATCAGTGGATAACAAAACACTGGCGGTGGCTGCCGTGGCGAGCAGCAGGCTGCACGTCATACCGTGGTAGGAAAGTCGTTGGCGGAGCTTGGAAGGGAGGCGCATAGGTGGGTAAGCCCTGAAGGTGACGTCGTGATTACCTGTAGGGCCGTGTCAGGTAAAAAAAAGATAACCCCTGGTGCGGATATTTTTTGCGATCAACCGATTCGCTTGACCGAAACCCAATAGCGGGTGAAGTACTTCACCTGGATCGGCAGTGTTGCCTGCAGATTGGCCAGTACCGCATCGGTGGAATCCAGGCGGAAGGTCCCGGAGACACGCAGGCGTGCCGACGCCAAGTCGCATTGCAGAACGCCAGGGCGGTAGCGGGCGAGGTCTTCGATCACCTCTCCGAGGCGAGCATTCAATACGATCAACTGACCATCGACCCAGGCCGCCTGTGAGCTGCGGTACGCGTGGTTAACCCCCACGTGTTGGCGATCAAAGTCAGCGCTTTCACCGGCACTGAGTAGCCGCGCATGGTTGGGTTGGTCACCAGGCGCTACGCTCACCCGATCCTCCAGGACGCCGACACGTGTGGAATCTGGCAACTGGCGCACGTTGAATATGGTGCCCAAGGCCTGGATTCGGCCTTGGCGCGTCTCGACATAAAAGGGCGTTTGGCCACCCCGCTTGCCTGTGTGGATAAGTACTTCACCTTCACGCAGGCGGATCAAACGCTGACGCCCATCGAATACCACGTCAATTGCCGTACGGGTGTTCAGATCAATTCGCGTGCCGTCAGCCAGCTCGACACGTCGGCGCTCACCCACGGAGGTCCGGTAGTCGGCCCATACGTTGCCCAGGGGCGTGTGTTGCTGAACATTCCAGCCGAGGTACCCGGTACCGCCCAACACCAGCATCCACTTCAACACCTGGCGACGTTGCTGGCTGGTCGACAATGCGCGGCGGGTGAAATCCTGGGGCAGGGCGCCGAGACTGCGCTGCAACTGCTCCATCTGGTTCCACGCGGCCTGATGGGACGGATCGCCGTTGAGCCATTGTTGCCAGGCATGGCGCTCGGCGGCGGTCGGTGTCTGGGATTGAAACTGCACATACCAACTGGCAGCGGCCTCGAAGGTCTTGCGATCAGGCGCCGCCATTACAAGCTGGCCATGATCAGCGAGCATTCAGTCAATGCACGGATCATGTGCTTTTTCACCGTGGTCAGTGACACCTGGAGCTGATCGGCAATCTGTTGATAAGTCAGCCCCTCGATCTGCGACAGCACGAAAATCCTCCGGGCCCGCTCACCGAGTGCAGACAAGGCTTTATCCACAGCCACTAACGTCTCGAGGATGATGGCTTTATCTTCTTCGCTGATGGCATTCGCTTCAGGCCGTTCGGCCAAGGTCTGCTTGTAGGCCTGTTCGATGGCGTGCCGACGGTAACGATCAATCACCAGGCCTCTGGCGATGGTCGCCAAATAGTCACGCGGTTCAACAATCTGCGCCGCATGCCGCCCGCCCAGGATGCGCACGAACGTATCGTGCGCCACATCGGCCGCATCGCAGGCGTTATGCAACTTACCTTTGAGCCACCCATGCAGCCAGGAATGGTGCTGCTCATAGATGTTCTGGACCGCAGCCGTGTGTGAGGAAGGGGACATAGGGCATGACAAGGCAGGTTAATGATAATCGCTATTATTAACTGTCCTGCGGTTTTCTCACAATAGATCTCTTTTTGCCGTGCTCACCACCGAGTGGAAGGTTTCCGCTGGCGTCGTCGTGGACAGAATACAGCCAGATTCACTGATTTCTGTGGATTAAGCCCTGTGAATAACCGCTCCTGTGCCCAGTTGATAACAGGGCCTGAAACCTGAGCAAAAACCCCTCTGTGGATAACCACCTGTTTAATCCACAGGCTTAACGCACTTATCCAACGGCCTCATTGGCACATGACCACAGACTTTTGAATCGCTGTACACAACGTAAATTAAGGCCTGTAGAGATCTATCCACAGAAATGTTGTTCAGTAGAAATAAACATAAAAACAAAGCTTTAATATATTTCTCTCTTTTAATTTCTATTGTCTGTGATTCATCCACAGCTGGTTAAATTTTGTGCAAAGGGTTCTTTAGGAAGGGCTAAGTCCCTATACTTGCCGCCAAAGCTCTAAAACCAGCTCAACCAATCAATTCCTAATTACCTACATAAGCAGGCACGAGGTGCGTGGTGGATTTCCCTTCCCGTTTTGAAGTGATCGTCATCGGCGGCGGTCATGCCGGTACCGAGGCAGCACTGGCGTCAGCACGCATGGGCGTAAAAACCCTGTTGTTGACGCATAACGTGGAAACTCTCGGTGCCATGAGTTGCAACCCCGCCATCGGTGGGATCGGCAAAAGCCACCTGGTCAAGGAAATCGACGCCCTTGGCGGTGTGATGGCCATGGCGACCGACAAAGGTGGCATCCAATTTCGCGTGCTCAACAGCCGCAAAGGTCCGGCCGTACGTGCCACTCGGGCACAGGCTGACCGCATCCTGTACAAGGCTGCCGTTCGCGAAACCCTGGAAAACCAGCCGAACCTGTGGATATTTCAACAAGCAGCGGATGACCTGATCGTCGAGCAGGACCAGGTACGCGGTGTTGTCACGCAAATGGGCCTGCGCTTCCTGGCAGAATCCGTGGTGTTGACCACCGGCACATTCCTCGGCGGACTTATCCACATCGGTATGCAGAATTACTCCGGTGGCCGCGCCGGCGATCCGCCATCGATTGCCCTGGCAAAACGCCTGCGTGAACTGCCGCTGCGCGTCGGTCGCTTGAAAACCGGGACCCCGCCGCGTATTGACGGGCGTTCTGTGGACTTCTCGGTGATGACCGAACAAGCAGGCGATACGCCGATCCCAGTCATGTCGTTCATGGGTTCCAAAGAGCAGCACCCCAAACAGGTCAGCTGCTGGATTACCCATACCAATGCACGTACCCACGAGATCATCGCCGCGAACCTCGACCGTTCGCCGATGTATTCCGGGGTGATCGAAGGCATTGGCCCGCGTTATTGCCCGTCGATCGAAGACAAGATCCATCGCTTTGCCGACAAGGAAAGCCACCAGGTCTTCATCGAACCCGAAGGCTTGACCACCCACGAGCTGTACCCGAACGGGATTTCCACTTCCCTGCCGTTCGACGTGCAAATCCAGATCGTGCAATCGATTCGCGGTATGGAAAACGCACACATCGTGCGTCCGGGCTACGCCATCGAGTACGACTACTTCGACCCGCGTGACCTGAAGTACAGCCTGGAAACCAAAGTGATCGGCGGTCTGTTCTTCGCTGGGCAAATCAACGGCACCACCGGTTACGAAGAAGCCGGCGCCCAGGGTTTGCTGGCCGGGACCAATGCTGCACTGCGTGCTCAAGGCAAAGACAGCTGGTGCCCGCGTCGCGATGAAGCGTACATCGGCGTGTTGGTGGACGACCTGATTACCCTGGGTACCCAGGAACCGTACCGGATGTTCACTTCCCGGGCGGAATATCGCCTGATCCTGCGGGAAGACAACGCCGACCTGCGCCTGACCGAAAAAGGTCGCGAGCTGGGCCTGGTTGATGACGCACGCTGGGAAGCCTTCTGCAAAAAACGCGAAAGCATCACGCTCGAAGAGCAGCGCCTGAAAAGCACCTGGGTTCGCCCGGGCACTGAACAAGGCGACGCGATTGCGGAAAAATTCGGCACGCCGCTGACCCACGAGTACAACTTGC
Organism: Pseudomonas sp. QC2; assembly: GCF_002859085.1. Lineage (NCBI taxonomy): Bacteria > Pseudomonadati > Pseudomonadota > Gammaproteobacteria > Pseudomonadales > Pseudomonadaceae > Pseudomonas > Pseudomonas sp. QC2. The sequence continues at coordinate 294,478 of NZ_PKKS01000018.1, read as the reverse complement.
TGAACCTGCTGTCGCGTCCGGAAATCGACTACGCCGGTCTGGTCGAAGTGACTGGCCAGGGCGCAGAGGATCCACAGGTTGCCGAGCAGGTCGAAATCAAGACCAAATACGCCGGTTACATTGACCGCCAGCAGGATGAGATCGCTCGCCTGCGCGCCAGTGAAGACACCAAGCTGCCTACGGATATCGACTACACCGGAATTTCCGGGCTGTCGAAAGAAATCCAAAGCAAGCTGGGGATAACTCGGCCGCAGACTTTGGGCCAGGCTTCACGTATCCCCGGCGTCACCCCGGCAGCGATTTCGCTGTTGATGATCCATTTGAAAAAACGCGGCGCGGGCCGTCAGTTGGAGCAAAGCGCTTGAGTTCGTTGGTCACCTCGCAACACGCCGAAGAGTTATCCACAGGTGCGCGCCAGTTGGGCGTCGACCTGACCCCGGCCCAGCATGAATTGCTGTTGGGCTACCTGGCCCTGTTGATCAAATGGAACAAGGCTTACAACCTGACCGCAGTGCGTGATCCCGACGAAATGGTCTCCCGCCATCTGCTCGACAGCTTGAGCGTGATGCCGTTTATCGAAAACGGTCGTTGGCTCGACGTGGGCAGTGGCGGCGGCATGCCCGGCATCCCGCTGGCGATCCTGTTTCCCGAGTCGCAAGTGACCTGCCTTGATAGCAATGGCAAGAAAACCCGCTTCCTGACCCAGGTCAAACTCGAACTCAAACTGGATAACCTGCAAGTTATCCACAGCCGGGTCGAAGGCTTCACGCCTGAACAGCCTTTCAACGGAATCGTTTCCCGGGCATTCAGCAGCATGGAGAACTTCAGCAACTGGACCCGCCATCTGGGCGATCGTGACACCCGTTGGCTGGCAATGAAGGGCGTTCATCCAAGCGACGAGCTGTTAGCATTGCCGGCAGACTTCCACCTCGATAGCGAACACGCCTTGGCCGTACCCGGTTGCCAAGGCCAACGCCATCTGCTGATACTGCGCCGCACGGCATGATTGGGAACACAAGCAAGAATGGCTAAGGTATTCGCGATAGCGAACCAGAAAGGTGGCGTGGGCAAAACCACCACCTGCATCAACCTCGCAGCATCCCTGGTCGCCACCAAGCGTCGGGTGCTGCTGATCGATCTCGATCCACAGGGCAACGCCACCATGGGTAGCGGTGTGGATAAACACGGCCTGGAAAACTCGGTCTACGACCTGCTGATTGGTGAGTGCGACCTGGCCCAAGCCATGCACTACTCCGAACACGGCGGTTACCAACTGCTGCCGGCCAACCGCGATTTGACCGCGGCGGAAGTTGTGCTGCTGGAAATGCAGATGAAAGAAAGCCGTCTGCGCAGCGCATTGGCGCCGATCCGCGAGAACTACGACTACATTTTGATCGACTGCCCACCGTCATTGTCGATGCTGACATTGAACGCGCTGGTGGCCGCCGACGGCGTGATTATCCCCATGCAGTGCGAGTACTACGCACTGGAAGGCTTGAGTGACCTTGTGGATAACATCAAGCGTATTGCCGAGCTGCTCAACCCGAACCTGCAGATCGAAGGCTTGCTGCGTACCATGTTCGATCCGCGCCTGAGCCTGATGAATGATGTGTCGGCCCAGCTCAAGGAACACTTCGGCGAGCAGTTGTACGACACCGTGATTCCGCGCAACATCCGCCTGGCCGAAGCACCCAGCTATGGCATGCCTGCGCTGGCATATGACAAGACTTCGCGTGGTGCCATTGCCTACTTGGCGCTGGCCGGCGAGATGGTTCGTCGCCAACGCCGCAACTCACGCACCGCTGCAGCCCAGCCAACTTAAGGAATCCCCATGGCCGTCAAGAAACGAGGTCTCGGACGTGGACTGGATGCACTGTTGAGTGGTCCGACCGTCACATCGCTTGAAGAACAGGCGGTGCAGGCCGACGAACGCGAGCTGCAACACCTGCCCCTGGACCTTATCCAGCGCGGCAAATACCAGCCTCGCCGGGACATGGACCCGCAGGCGCTGGAAGAGCTGGCCAATTCGATCAAGGCTCAGGGCGTGATGCAGCCGATCGTGGTGCGTCCGATTGGGGGTGGCCGCTTTGAAATCATCGCCGGTGAACGCCGCTGGCGCGCGAGCCAGCAGGCCGGCAAGGACACCATCCCGGCGATGGTGCGCGATGTGCCGGATGAAACCGCCATCGCCATGGCGTTGATCGAGAACATCCAGCGCGAAGACCTCAACCCGATTGAAGAAGCCATCGCGCTGCAACGTTTGCAGCAGGAATTCCAGCTGACCCAACAACAAGTGGCCGAGGCGGTGGGGAAATCCCGCGTTACCGTTTCGAACTTGCTGCGCCTGATCGCACTGCCGGAAGTCATCAAGACCATGCTTTCCCACGGCGATCTGGAGATGGGTCACGCCCGTGCTTTGCTCGGTTTGCCGGAAAATCAACAGGTTGAAGGGGCGCGACACGTTGTCGCACGAGGTCTCACCGTTCGTCAGACCGAGGCCCTGGTTCGCCAATGGCTCAGCGGCAAACCTACACCGGTCGAAACGGCCAAACCTGATCCGGATATCGCACGTCTCGAGCAGCGCCTGGCCGAGCGCCTAGGCTCTGCGGTGCAAATTCGCCACGGTAAGAAAGGCAAAGGACAATTGGTCATCGGATATAACTCCCTTGATGAGCTTCAGGGCGTCCTTGCTCACATCCGCTGAAACATTTGCTTATGTAGCGCGTGATCGGAAATCACTACCCGGCAGTTGAATAGGGGCAGAACCGCCCCTATACTCTGCGCGCATTTTGTCGGCACAAATTATGCCAAGTTATTGATTTCCGGCAGCCGACCATTGAGGAGCAAGAGTGATGGAAACCCGCACGCCAAACACGTTGCCGTTCCATCGCTTGGCCGTTTTTCCGGTTTTATTGGCTCAATTTGTCGTTTTGCTGATCGCCGCATTGGCGCTTTGGTATTGGCATGGAGTCGTAGCCGGATATTCAGGACTCTGCGGAGGCCTGATAGCCTTGCTGCCCAATATGTATTTTGCTCACAGGGCCTTTCGGTTTTCCGGCGCCCGAGCAGCCCAGGCTATCGTCCGGTCTTTTTATGCCGGCGAGGCGGGGAAACTGATTTTGACGGCAGTGCTGTTTGCACTGACCTTTGCAGGTGTGAAGCCATTGGCGCCGCTGGCTGTATTCGGCGTCTTCGTGTTGACCCAACTGGTCAGCTGGTTCGCTCCCCTGCTAATGAAAACAAGACTTTCGAAACCTTAGGGCGTTTGAGGCAACCATGGCAGAAACAACCGCTTCGGGCTATATCCAGCACCACTTGCAGAACCTGACCTTCGGTCAGCTTCCTAATGGCGGCTGGGGCTTTGCCCACTCCGCAGCAGAGGCCAAAGAAATGGGCTTCTGGGCTTTCCACCTGGACACTCTGGGCTGGTCGGTCGCATTGGGTCTGATCTTCGTCCTGATTTTCCGCATGGCGGCAAAGAAGGCAACGTCCGGTCAGCCAGGTGCTTTGCAGAACTTCGTTGAAGTACTGGTCGAATTCGTCGATGGCAGCGTGAAAGACAGCTTCCATGGCCGTAGCCCGGTGATTGCACCGTTGGCACTGACCATCTTCGTCTGGGTGTTCCTGATGAACGCCGTCGACCTGATCCCGGTCGACTGGATTCCTCAGTTGGCCATCCTGATTACGGGCGATGCGCACATTCCATTCCGTGCCGTATCGACGACTGACCCTAACGCCACCCTGGGCATGGCCCTGTCGGTGTTTGCGTTGATCATTTTCTACAGCATCAAGGTCAAAGGCATCGGCGGCTTTATCGGCGAACTGACTCTGCACCCGTTCGGCAGCAAGAACATCTTCGTTCAAGCCCTGCTGATTCCGGTGAACTTCCTGCTGGAATTCGTGACCCTGATCGCCAAGCCGATTTCCCTGGCGCTGCGACTGTTCGGCAACATGTATGCCGGCGAGCTGGTGTTCATTCTGATCGCTGTGATGTTCGGCAGTGGTCTGCTCTGGCTTAGCGGCCTGGGCGTGGTTCTGCAGTGGGCGTGGGCTGTGTTCCACATCCTGATCATTACCCTGCAGGCCTTCATCTTCATGATGCTGACCATCGTCTACCTGTCGATGGCACACGAAGAGAACCATTAAGACCAGTCTCGACTAGTCTGATGTCCTTCCCGGTGAAACGGGAAGGTGGCCCACCAGGGCTATGAAACGATTTGTTTTACCGCTTTAAAATCTAAAAAACCTAAACCATACGACGTAAAAGTCGGGAGGAAAGATGGAAACTGTAGTTGGTCTAACCGCTATCGCTGTTGCACTGTTGATCGGCCTGGGCGCCCTGGGTACTGCCATTGGTTTCGGCCTGCTGGGCGGCAAATTCCTGGAAGGCGCAGCGCGTCAACCAGAAATGGTTCCAATGCTGCAAGTTAAAATGTTCATCGTCGCCGGCCTGCTCGACGCCGTGACCATGATCGGCGTTGGTATCGCTCTGTTCTTCACCTTCGCGAACCCCTTCGTTGGTCAACTCGCTGGCTAATCACTCGAATTTTCGAGTTGATTGGAGTGATGGACAACGAATGAGCGAGGTGTTGGCGTGAACATTAATGCAACCCTGATTGGCCAATCCGTTGCGTTCTTCATTTTTGTAGTGTTTTGCATGAAGTTCGTGTGGCCTCCGGTCATCGCGGCTTTGCACGAACGTCAGAAGAAGATCGCTGATGGCTTGGACGCTGCCAGCCGTGCAGCTCGCGACCTGGAGTTGGCCCAAGAGAAAGTGGGTCATCAACTGCGCGATGCTAAAGCACAGGCAGCTGAAATCATTGAGCAAGCCAAGAAGCGCGGTAACCAGATCGTCGAAGAGGCTGTTGAAAAAGCCCGCGTCGAAGCTGACCGTGTGAAGGCTTCGGCTCATGCCGAGATCGAACAGGAACTGAACGGCGTCAAAGACGCGCTGCGTGCCCAACTGGGTGCTCTGGCGGTCGGCGGTGCTGAGAAGATCCTCGGTGCCACAATCGATCAAAACGCGCACGCGGAGCTGGTTAACAAACTGGCTGCTGAAATTTAAGCGAGGGCGATCATGGCAGAACTGACCACGTTGGCCCGACCTTACGCTAAGGCAGCCTTCGAGCACGCCCAGGCCCACCAGCAGCTGGCCTCTTGGTCAGCCATGCTCGGCCTGGCTGCAGCAGTGTCGCAAGACGACACCATGCAGCGCGTGCTCAAGGCCCCGCGCCTGACGAGCGCAGACAAGGCCGCCACTTTTATTGAAGTGTGCGGCGACAAGTTTGATGTGAAAGTGCAGAACTTCATCCACGTCGTTGCCGAAAACGACCGTCTCCCGCTTTTGCCGGAGATTGCCGCTCTGTTCGACCTGTACAAGGCCGAAGCAGAGAAATCGGTAGACGTTGAAGTGACCAGTGCTTTTGCATTGAACCAAGAACAGCAAGACAAACTCGCCAAGGTTCTCAGTGCACGACTCAATCGGGAAGTGCGCCTGCAAGCTTCGGAGGACGCATCCCTGATTGGTGGTGTTGTTATCCGTGCCGGCGACCTGGTTATCGATGGCTCGATTCGCGGCAAAATCGCGAAACTTGCCGAAGCATTGAAATCTTGAGTTTGAAGGGGCAGCAGAGCAATGCAGCAACTCAATCCTTCCGAAATAAGTGAAATTATCAAGGGCCGCATCGACAAGCTCGATGTGACCTCCCAAGCCCGTAACGAAGGCACTGTCGTCAGCGTATCTGACGGCATCGTGCGGATTCACGGTCTGGCCGACGTTATGTACGGCGAGATGATCGAGTTTCCGGGCGGCGTCTACGGTATGGCCCTCAACCTGGAGCAAGACTCCGTAGGTGCCGTTGTATTGGGCGCGTACACCAGTCTGGCTGAAGGCATGAGCGCCAAGTGCACCGGCCGCATCCTGGAGGTTCCGGTTGGTAAGGAACTGCTGGGTCGCGTAGTCGACGCACTGGGTAACCCTGTTGACGGTAAAGGTCCACTGGGCAACACCGAGACCGACGCGGTCGAGAAAGTTGCTCCAGGCGTGATCTGGCGTAAGTCGGTAGACCAGCCTGTACAGACTGGCTACAAGGCTGTCGATGCCATGATCCCTGTCGGCCGTGGCCAGCGTGAGCTGATCATCGGTGACCGTCAGATCGGTAAAACCGCTCTGGCGATCGACGCGATCATCAACCAGAAGAACAGCGGCATTTTCTGCGTCTACGTAGCCATCGGTCAGAAGCAATCGACCATCGCCAACGTGGTTCGCAAGCTGGAAGAAAACGGCGCCCTGGCCAACACGATCATCGTGGCTGCCAGTGCTTCGGAATCTCCTGCGCTGCAATTCCTGGCACCGTACTCCGGTTGCACCATGGGTGAATTCTTCCGCGACCGCGGTGAAGACGCGCTGATCGTTTATGACGATCTGTCCAAGCAAGCAGTGGCTTACCGCCAGATTTCCCTGCTGCTGCGCCGTCCACCAGGCCGTGAAGCCTACCCAGGCGACGTGTTCTATCTCCACTCCCGTCTGCTGGAGCGCGCATCCCGCGTTTCGGAAGAATACGTAGAGAAGTTCACCAACGGCGCAGTGACCGGCAAAACCGGTTCCCTGACCGCACTGCCGATCATCGAAACCCAGGCTGGCGACGTTTCCGCGTTCGTTCCGACCAACGTGATTTCCATCACCGACGGTCAGATCTTCCTGGAATCGGCCATGTTCAACTCGGGCATCCGCCCTGCAGTGAACGCCGGTGTTTCGGTATCCCGTGTGGGTGGTGCCGCTCAGACCAAGATCATCAAGAAGCTCTCCGGTGGTATCCGTACCGCTCTGGCTCAGTACCGTGAACTGGCGGCATTCGCCCAGTTCGCTTCTGACCTGGACGAAGCGACCCGTAAGCAACTTGAGCATGGTCAGCGCGTTACCGAGCTGATGAAGCAGAAGCAATACGCCCCAATGTCGATCGCTGACATGGCGTTGTCGCTGTATGCCGCTGAGCGTGGGTTCCTGACCGACGTTGAAATCGCCAAGGTCGGCAGCTTTGAACAAGCGCTGATTGCTTACTTCAACCGCGATCACGCCGAATTGATGGCGAAGATCAACGTGAAGGGTGACTTCAATGACGATATCGACGCTGGCATGAAAGCCGGTATCGAGAAGTTCAAGGCCACCCAAACCTGGTAAGCCGCAGCGGGAGCCGCAAGGCTCCCGCTTGCTAACCTGATAGGTGTTACATGGCAGGCGCAAAAGAGATTCGCAGTAAGATTGCGAGCATCAAAAGCACGCAAAAAATTACCAGCGCCATGGAAAAAGTGGCGGTCAGCAAAATGCGCAAGGCACAAATGCGCATGGCTGCTAGCCGTCCTTATGCGGAACGTATCCGCCAGGTAATTGGGCATCTGGCCAACGCCAACCCGGAATACCGCCACCCGTTCATGATCGAACGCGCCGTCAAGCGTGTGGGTTATGTGGTAGTGAGCAGTGACCGTGGTTTGTGCGGTGGTTTGAATACCAACCTGTTCAAGGCCCTGGTCAAGGACATGGCGGTAAACCGCGAAAACGGCGTCGAGATCGATCTGTGTGTTGTTGGTAGCAAGGGTGCGGCCTTTTTCCGTAACTTCGGCGGTAACGTCGTTGCAGCTATCAGCCACCTGGGTGAAGAGCCGTCGATCAATGATTTGATCGGCAGTGTGAAGGTGATGCTGGATGCGTACCTGGAAGGCCGGATTGACCGCCTGTCCGTGGTATCCAACAAGTTCATCAACACCATGACCCAGCAGCCAACCGTGGAGCAATTGATTCCACTGGTGGCGACTCCGGATCAGGAACTCAAGCACCACTGGGACTACCTCTACGAACCAGACGCCAAAGAGCTGCTTGACGGCTTGATGGTGCGCTACGTGGAGTCGCAGGTGTACCAGGCGGTGGTCGAGAACAACGCAGCTGAACAAGCGGCGCGGATGATCGCGATGAAAAACGCTACCGATAACGCCGGTGATCTGATCAGCGATTTGCAGTTGATCTACAACAAGGCGCGTCAGGCTGCGATCACCCAAGAGATCTCGGAAATCGTCGGCGGCGCTGCCGCGGTTTAACGGTTCAAATATTCAGAGGATCCAGCTATGAGTAGCGGACGTATCGTTCAAATCATCGGCGCCGTTATCGACGTGGAATTTCCACGCGACAGCGTACCGAGCATCTACAACGCGCTGAAAGTACAAGGCGCGGAAACTACTCTGGAAGTTCAGCAGCAGCTGGGCGACGGCGTAGTTCGTACCATTGCGATGGGTTCCACCGAAGGCTTGAAGCGCGGTCTGGACGTTGTCGACACTGGCGCTGCCATCTCCGTACCAGTCGGTAAAGCGACCCTGGGCCGGATCATGGACGTACTGGGCAACCCGATTGACGAAGCTGGCCCGATCGACACCGAAGAGCGCTGGGGCATTCACCGTCCAGCACCTTCGTTCGCCGAACAAGCTGGCGGCAACGACCTGCTGGAAACCGGCATCAAGGTTATCGACCTGGTTTGCCCGTTCGCCAAGGGCGGTAAAGTCGGTCTGTTCGGTGGTGCCGGTGTAGGCAAGACCGTAAACATGATGGAACTGATCCGTAACATCGCCATCGAGCACAGCGGTTATTCCGTGTTCGCTGGTGTGGGTGAGCGTACTCGTGAGGGTAACGACTTCTACCACGAGATGAAGGACTCCAACGTTCTGGACAAAGTGGCACTGGTTTACGGTCAGATGAACGAGCCGCCGGGAAACCGTCTGCGCGTAGCACTGACTGGCCTGACCATGGCCGAGAAGTTCCGTGACGAAGGTAACGACGTTCTGCTGTTCGTCGACAACATCTACCGTTACACCCTGGCCGGTACTGAAGTATCCGCACTGCTGGGCCGTATGCCTTCGGCAGTAGGTTACCAGCCGACCCTGGCTGAAGAGATGGGCGTTCTGCAAGAACGTATCACTTCGACCAAGGAAGGTTCGATCACTTCGATCCAAGCGGTATACGTACCTGCGGATGACTTGACCGACCCGTCGCCTGCGACCACCTTCGCCCACTTGGACGCCACCGTCGTACTGTCCCGTGACATCGCTTCCCTGGGTATCTACCCAGCGGTCGATCCACTCGACTCGACTTCGCGCCAGCTGGACCCGAACGTGATCGGCCAGGAGCACTACGACACCGCTCGCGGCGTTCAGTACGTGCTGCAGCGTTACAAAGAACTGAAGGACATCATTGCGATCCTGGGTATGGACGAGCTGTCGGAAACCGACAAGCAGTTGGTATCCCGCGCTCGTAAGATCCAGCGCTTCTTGTCGCAGCCGTTCTTCGTGGCTGAAGTCTTCACCGGTGCCTCGGGTAAATACGTTTCCCTGAAAGACACCATTGCTGGCTTCAAAGGCATCCTCAACGGTGACTACGACCACCTGCCAGAACAAGCGTTCTACATGGTCGGCGGCATCGAAGAAGCGATCGAGAAAGCCAAGAAACTGTAATCCAAGCGCCCGGCAACGGGCGCTCATCAGGTTGAGGCAATCAGATGGCTATGACAGTCCATTGCGATATCGTCAGCGCGGAAGGGGAAATCTTCTCCGGTCTGGTAGAAATGGTGATTGCACACGGCGACCTGGGTGACCTGGGTATTGCCATGGGCCACGCGCCGTTGATCACCAGCTTGAAGCCAGGTCCGATCACGCTGACCAAGCAAGGCGGGGAAAAAGAGGTGTTTTACATCTCTGGTGGTTTCCTCGAGGTTCAGCCGAACATGGTCAAGGTACTTGCCGACACTGTGCAACGTGCTGGCGACCTGGATGAAGCCTCCGCTCAGGAAGCCGTCAAGGCTGCCGAGAAAGCCCTGAACGAAAAGGGTGCGGACTTCGACTACAGCGCTGCTGCTGTACGTCTGGCTGAGGCTGCAGCTCAGCTGCGCACGCTCCAGCAGATCCGTAAGAAGTAAGCGGCCACGCCGTCATGCTTCATGCGCGATTGATTAAAAAGGGTAGCCTCGGCTACCCTTTTTCTTTTTCAGCAAAACACTTCGTTGGTCTGACGCCGGACCGCCCAGGATTGGTAGCCATTCATGTCTCTTGAAATCGTCATTCTCGCCGCAGGCCAGGGCACCCGTATGCGTTCGGCCCTGCCCAAGGTGCTGCACCCGGTTGCCGGCAACTCCATGCTTGGCCATGTTATCCACAGCGCTCGACAACTCGACCCACAGCGCATTCACGTGGTGATCGGTCACGGTGCGGACGTGGTGCGTGAACGCCTCGCCGCAGACGACTTGAATTTCGTTCTCCAAGATAAGCAATTGGGTACCGGCCACGCCACTGCGCAGGCGGTGCCGTTCATCACCGCCGATACGGTGTTGATCCTCTACGGCGACGTACCGTTGATCGAAGTGGAAACCCTGCAACGCCTCCTCAAGCACGTCGTGCCTGGCCAGATGGGCCTGCTGACCGTCGAACTGGACGACCCTACCGGCTATGGGCGCATCGTGCGTAATGCCGACGGCAAGGTCGCGGCTATCGTGGAGCACAAGGACGCAAGCGAGGCCCAACGCGCGATCACCGAAGGCAACACCGGCATTCTCGCAGTACCGGCCAATAAGCTCGCTGACTGGATGAGCCGTCTGTCCAACAACAACGCCCAAGGCGAGTACTACCTCACCGACGTCATCGAAATGGCCGTGAGCGATGGCCTGCTGGTCGCCACCGAACAACCCCACGACCCGATGGAAGTGCAGGGCGCCAACGACCGTAAGCAGCTTGCAGAGCTTGAACGCCACTACCAGTTGCGCGAAGGTCGTCGCCTGATGGCCCAGGGTGTGACCCTGCGCGACCCGGCACGCTTCGATGTGCGCGGAGAAGTCAGCGTGGGTCGCGATGTGCTGATCGATATCAACGTGATCCTCGAAGGCCGTGTGATCATCGAAGACGACGTGGTGATCGGCCCTAACTGTGTGATCAAGGACAGTACCCTGCGCAAGGGGGCGGTGATCAAGGCCAACAGCCATATCGATGGCGCCGTAATGGGGGAGGGCAGCGATGCCGGCCCGTTTGCGCGGCTGCGTCCGGGGACAGTGATGGGCGCCAGGGCGCACGTTGGCAATTTCGTCGAGCTGAAAAACGCGAAAATGGGTGACGATGCGAAGGCCGGCCACTTGGCCTATCTCGGTGATGCCGTGATCGGTGCTCGCAGCAACATCGGCGCTGGCGCAATCACCTGCAACTACGACGGTGCCAACAAGTACCAGACCACTATTGGTGAGGACGTATTTATCGGCTCGAATAACTCGTTGATTGCGCCAGTGACTATCGGTGATGGTTCGAACACTGCCGCGGGCTCAACCATCAACCAGGATGTGGATAAGTCCCAACTGGCCGTAGCCCGCGCCCGCCAACGCAATATCGACGGCTGGAAACGCCCGGTCAAAATCAAAAAGACCTGAGTTATCCACAATTTCACAGGCAGCATAACGCCAATGTGGGAGGGGGCTTGCTCCCGATGGCGGTGGTTCAGTCGATGCAAAGTTGACTGATCTGCCGCGATCGGGAGCAAGCCCCCTCCCACATTTGTTTTGTATAGCTTGAAAAAATGAGGTTTGCTGCTTGACGATCTTTCGCCGATAGGTTTTGATTGCCTTCGTTATCTTTCGAAACGAAACTTATCATCGCCATGTCGAAACGAAATACACCCCAACGGCGCCACAACATCCTGACCTTGCTCAATGAACAGGGCGAAGTCAGCGTGGACGAATTGGCCAAGCGTTTCGAAACCTCGGAAGTTACCATCCGCAAGGACCTGGCGGCGCTGGAAAGCAACGGCCTGTTGCTGCGCCGCTACGGTGGCGCAATCACCATGCCTCAGGAGCTGGTGGGCGATGCCACTCAACCGGTGTCGGTCTACAAGCGTGCGATTGCGCGTGCTGCGGTCATGCGCCTGCGCGAACACGCACGCATCATTATCGACAGCGGCAGCACCACCGCCGCGATGATCCCCGAGCTGGGCCACCAGCCCGGCCTGGTGGTGATGACCAACTCCCTGCACGTGGCCAGCGCCTTGAGCGAACTGGAACACGAGCCGGTGTTGTTGATGACCGGCGGCACCTGGGACCCGCATTCGGATTCGTTCCAGGGCCAGGTCGCCGAGCAAGTGCTGCGATCCTACGACTTTGATCAACTGTTCATCGGCGCCGACGGCATCGATTTGCAGCGTGGTACCACCACCTTCAACGAATTGCTGGGCCTGAGCCGTGTCATGGCCGAGGTCGCCCGTGAAGTGGTGGTGATGGTCGAATCGGACAAGATCGGCCGCAAGATTCCCAACCTGGAACTGCCCTGGAGCAGCGTCCATACCCTTATCACCGATGATCGCCTGCCGCTTGAGGCCCGCGACCAGATCCAAGCCCGCGGCATTACGCTGATATGCGCGGCAATCATCTAGGAGAAACACCATGTGTGGCATCGTAGGCGCAGTCGCTGAACGTAACGTAACCGCCATCCTGCTCGAAGGCCTCAAGCGCCTGGAATACCGTGGCTATGACAGCGCCGGTGTGGCCGTCTTCACCAATGCCGGCAAGCTCGAGCGCATGCGCCGCCCGGGCAAGGTCAGCGAGTTGGAGCAAGCCCTGCTTGGCGAGCCGCTGGTCGGTCGCCTGGGGATTGCCCACACCCGTTGGGCGACCCACGGTGCGCCGTGCGAACGCAATGCCCACCCGCACTTCTCCGGTGACCTGGCGGTGGTCCATAACGGCATCATCGAAAACCACGAAGTGCTGCGTGAACAACTCAAAGGCTTGGGTTATGTGTTCACCTCGGACACCGACACCGAAGTCATCGCTCACCTGCTCAACCATAAACTCAAGGACCTTGGCGACCTGACCGTCGCCCTGAAGGCCACGGTCAAGGAACTGCACGGTGCCTATGGCCTGGCCGTGGTCAGCGCCAGCCAGCCCGACCGCGTGGTTGCCGCCCGCAGTGGCAGCCCGTTGGTGATCGGCCTGGGCCTGGGTGAAAACTTCCTCGCCTCCGACCAACTGGCCCTGCGCCAAGTCACCGACCGCTTCATGTACCTGGAAGAAGGCGATATCGCCGACATCCGCCGTGAAAGCGTGCAGATCTGGGACGTTAACGGTCAATCCGTCGAGCGCGAAGCCGTGCAATACCGCGACGGTGCCGAAGCCGCCGACAAAGGTGAATACCGCCACTTCATGCTCAAGGAAATCCACGAGCAGCCAGCCGTGGTGCAACGCACCCTGGAAGGTCGCCTGAGCCAGAACCAGGTACTGGTCAACGCCTTCGGTCCGCAAGCTGCCGAACTGTTTGCCAAAGTGCGCAACGTGCAGATCGTGGCTTGCGGTACCAGCTACCACGCCGGCATGGTTGCCCGTTACTGGCTGGAAGAACTGGCCGGCATCCCGTGCCAGGTGGAAGTCGCCAGTGAGTTCCGCTACCGCAAGGTGGTGGTGCAACCCGATACCCTGTTCGTGACCATCTCCCAGTCCGGCGAAACCGCCGACACCCTGGCGGCCCTGCGCAATGCCAAGGAGCTGGGCTTCCTGGCCAGCCTGGCCATCTGCAACGTCAGCATCAGCTCCCTGGTGCGCGAATCCGACCTGACCTTGCTGACCCAGGCCGGTCGCGAAATCGGCGTGGCCTCCACCAAAGCCTTCACCACCCAACTGGTTGGCCTGTTGTTGCTCACCCTGTCCCTGGGCCAGGTTCGCGGCACCCTGGCCGAAGGCGTTGAAGCGACCCTGGTCGAAGAACTGCGCCGCCTGCCAACCCGCCTGGGTGAAGCCCTGGCAATGGACAGCACCGTGGAAAAAGTCGCAGAACTGTTCGCCGACAAGAACCACACCCTGTTCCTTGGCCGTGGCGCGCAATACCCAGTGGCGATGGAAGGCTCACTCAAGCTCAAGGAAATTTCGTACATCCACGCCGAAGCCTACCCGGCCGGTGAGCTCAAACACGGCCCATTGGCCCTGGTGGATGACGACATGCCGGTGGTCACCGTGGCGCCGAACAACGAACTGTTGGAAAAACTCAAATCCAACCTGCAGGAAGTCCGCGCCCGTGGCGGTCAACTGGTAGTGTTCGCCGATGAGAAAGCCGGCATGACCAACGGGGAAGGCACCCACGTCATCAACATGCCGCACATCAATGACACCCTGTCGCCGATCCTCTACACCATCCCGCTGCAACTGCTGTCGTACTACGTTGCCGTGCTCAAGGGCACCGACGTGGACCAGCCGCGCAACCTGGCGAAGTCGGTGACGGTGGAGTAACCCGCTACGCCCTGGAGACCCGCCCGGGTCTCCAGGCTACCGCGAAAGGACGCGACCTCGATGCAAACCCCCTCCCTGATCCACCAACGTCTGAACAACCGCCGATTCACCGTCGCCAACAACGCCCAAGGACTATCTGGCGCGGGTACGGTGTTTCATTACCTTGTTGAAGGTGATGCCATTTCCGGCACTTACCAGGGCGGGCGGATTCGGCTGGGTACGCAAGTGGGGCGAGTGACCGGTGTGGATACCATTGAACTGCTGTATCAGTGCCTGACGCTGGAAGGTGAGCTGCTGTCCGGTTGGTCACGTGGCAGGGTCGGCCTGGATCAAGCCGGGCGGCCTACCCTGAGTTTTGTATGGGGCTGGTTGTCGGGCGCGTCGGGAGGCGGAGAGTCAAACTATGTCGAGCTTGTCGAGCGTGTGAGTTATTCCTAAGGCACAAACTCCACCTTCAACCCCCGACCCGCACTGCGCCCCTGATCATCCGTAACCCGCAACCTATATTCCCCCGACTTGCCCGGCCGCCAGTTCAGCGTGGTTTGCGGCGGGCCTTGGCCGATCAAGGTTTGATCAGCAAACCAATACAGCATCGCCGCATCGCTGGCGGCGTTGGCATTCAGCGGGATGCTTTCCTGCGGCTGGGACAGGCGCAACTGATAGCTCACCTGGGTCAACGGCGAACGGATCTGCGGTGCTTCGCTTGAATCACTGAGGCGGTTGGGCTGGCAGTTTTTCATCACGTTGGGCGGTGTGCGCCTTGGCAGTCCGGCGGCGCGGTACAGGCGTTGCACGTCGCTGGGCCAGAATTCGAAGACTTCTTCGCGGGTGTATTGCGCCTCGAACGGCGGGCATGCGGCCTTGCCGGTGCGGGTGTCGATCAGCACCGGGCGGTGCAGGTTGGACACGCGAATCGGCGACACGCCCGGGATGTACCAGGTCTTGCGGGTTTGCGGGCACCAGCGGTTGGGCAGTTCACCGGAGGCGGCGCAGACGTCGATGCGCACCAGTCCAGCGGGCGGCTTGTCAGGCTTGATCACCACCGTGGGTAAGGCCAGGGGCAGGGCGTCGGCGATGCGGAAGAACAGCGGCGCAGCGGTCTTGGCACCGATAAACGCCGGGTTCGGTCGGCCGTCGAAGTTACCCACCCACACCACCAACACATAGGGGCCGACCAGGCCGGCGCTCCACGCATCGTGAAAGCCCCAGGAGGTGCCGGTTTTCCACGCGGTGCGCCAGTGACGGCCCGGCAGGCCATCCGGGCGTGGGTTGCGCCGCAGCATGTCGCGCACCATAAAGGCCGCCTGGGGCGTGAGCAGTGGGGCGCCCGTGGTCTGGGGCTGTTCCTGCACATAGCGCAACGGGCGCAGGTGCCCATCGCCAGCCAGCATTACATACAGCTGCGCCAGTTCTTCCGGGGTCATCTCACCGCCACCCAGGGCCAAGGCCAGGCCGTAATGGCTTTCGTCGCGCAGGCCTTTGATTCCAGCGCGTTGCAGCAGCCCGTACAAGGACGGCGACTTGACTTGGCTGGCCAGCCACACTGCCGGGATGTTGCGACTACGGATCAGGGCATCTCGCGCTGTCAGCGGGCCGACAAAACTGCCGTCGAAGTTTTCTGGCTGGAAGTAGCCGAAGTTACTCGGCAGGTCTTTGAGGATGCTCATGGGGTGGATCACCCCTTGATCGAGCGCAAGCCCATACAGAAACGGTTTGAGCGTGGAACCGGGCGAGCGTCGCGACAGCACGCCGTTGACCTGCCCGTGGATGCCTGTGGATAAGTAATCCGCCGAACCCACCAGCGCTTTGACGCTCTGGTCGCGGCTGTCGATCAGGATCGCCGTGGCGTTTTCCACACCCGTACTGCGTCGCTCGGCGATAAAGCCGGTGATCAGGCGTTCGAGCAATTGTTGCAACGGCAGGTTGAGGGTGCTGTTCAGTTCATTACCGACCTGGGAGGCCAGCAGCTGTTCACTCAGGTGCGGTGCCAGGAACGGGATCTGCTGGCGGTTGCGCGCTTCGAGGGGCAATTGCAGCAGACTGTCGTTACGCGGGTCTTGTGAATAAGTCTCGCGCCAGTCGTTCATCAAGCGCAGGCGGGCGTTTTGCAGCGACGGCCCGAAGCGTGCGCGCCGGCCTGGCTGCTGGGGAATCACCGCCAGCGCCAGCGCCTCGGACAACGACAGCTGCGCCGCCGACTTGCCGAAATAGATACGACTCGCCGCCTCGGCCCCTTCGATATTGCCGCCCATGGGCGCCAGGTTCAGGTAGGCCTCCAGGATGTCGTGCTTGCTGTAGCGTGCTTCCAGCCACAGCGCCAACGCCATCTGCTGCAATTTGCCTGGCACCTGGCGTGTGTTCAGGTCCCACAAGCGCCGTGCCAATTGCATGCTCAAGGTCGAGCCGCCCTGGCGCTGGCCACCGCTGTAGGTGGCCATGGCGGCGCGCAGCAATGCCGGGGGATTGATCCCCGGGTGCCAGTAGAAATTGCGGTCTTCCTTGAGCAACAAGGCTTCGACCAGTGAAGGAGAGATCCGCTCCAGCGGTAGCCATAAGCGGTATTGCCCGTCATCCGCCAACGTCATGCGCAGCAGCGAACCGTCGTCGGCCAGTACCACCCGCGATGAGGTCACAGTCTGCTCGAGCGGGGCATGGGGCCACAGCCGCAAACCCGCCAGCACCACCACCGCTGCGAGCAGCGGCGGCGTCAGGCGTTTAAGGCTTGGTAATTTCAAGCTGGCCTACTTTGCCGCGCCCTTGCAGGGTGGTTTCGTACATGCCTTCGGCGTAGGCCGGTGGCGTGTTGAAGGTACCGGCGTTGGTGGCGCGCACGCGGTACACGAACGTGCCGACATCACGCAGTGCGGTGCCGTACAACACCACCCGATCATCACGCACGTCCACATACTCCGGCTGCCAGTTGCTCAGTTCGGTTTCACCGATGGGCGCTTGCCAGCTTTGTTCTTCCTGGCTGTCTTCTTCGACGTACTCGGACTCTTCACCCTCACTTTCCTCGCTGCTGGCGGCTTCCGGCTCCGGCGGCAAGTTATACACAGGCTCGACGCCACCGGGCAGCAGGTCGACCACGGCCACTTGCTGCACCTGATCGCGGTCGGTAGCCCGCAGGCGCAGGCGCACCAGGAACTCATCACCCACGGCGACCTTGCTCACCGGCTCGCCCTTGAGGTCGAGGTATTCGTGGATGATTTCCAGCCCGTTATTGATCGGCTTGAGCTTGGCGCCCTTGTCGAAACCGGCTTCGCTGAGCATGTAGAACGCAGCCGGACCGTCGGATTTTTCCATCAACAGTTTTTGCGTGTTGCCCGGCACGGCGGCGCGCGGCGGCTGACCGGCCATCTCCAGCAATTGCTGTTGCTTGTCACCCAGCCAAGCGGTGGCCTTGAGGGTCATTTCGTTTTGCGCACGCTGGCCGTAGTTGTCCAGCGCGCGCAGCAACAGGGCCGCCGACAGCGAGTTGTAACGCTGTTCGTTGAGGCGCTTGCCGAGTTTATCCAGCAACGCCGTGGGCACATCGTCCATCAGCTCAGGGAAGTGGCGCGCCAGCAGGTGCAGGTGTTCGGCGTCGTGCACCAGCGGGTCATAATACAGGCCATCGCTGTCCCACTTATCCACAAGCGAACGCCATGGGATTTTGCGGAACAGCGTATCGGCCTGGCGATCCTGCTTGAGCAGCTTGTAACTGGCCGCCAGGTAAGCGGCGCCCAAGTCGTTCTGCCAGCTGTCCTTGAAGTAGCTTTCGTAGCGTTCGCGGATATCGCTCAACGCACCACTTACCAGAATCCCCTGACGGCTCAACAGGTAACTGGCGTAGGCACGGTTGCGCAATTCCGACAGGCCTTCGCTAGGACCATTGGCCAGGTCTGTCAGATACGCATTCGAGCGCACCAGCAGGTCCTCCGGCACTGGCAACCCGCGTTCCTTGGCTTCGATGAGGAAGTCGGTGGCGTAGAGGCTGGCGTACGGTGCCACGTCCGGGTTGGCCGCCCACAAACCAAAGCCGCCGGCCTGGTTCTGGCGTTGGCGCAGCATGCGTACCGCGCTGCCGAAGGCTTGTTCGGCCTCGGGTGCATTGCCGCCCCAGATCAATGCCGGCATGGCTTTGGACACCAGTTGCTCGGTGCAGGCGTAGCCGTAGTCATCCAGGTAATGCTTGAGGCCGTTGGCCCATACCAGCGGCGAGGCGGCCACGCCCAGTTGCACGTCGCGCAGTTGGCTGAACAGCTCGCGAGTGGGTTTGAGCTCCTTGCTGGCGCTGTCGAAGCGGCCCAGGCTCAGGGCAACGCGATGTTCGCTCAGAGGGCGGATCGAGGTGGTTTCCGCCACCTGGATACGTTTGCCGTCCGGCAGCACTGCGACAAAACGCAGGTCTGCCGAGCCGAGGGTGTCGCCGACCTTGATCTTGAACTCGGCTGTGCCTTCCTTGCGCGGTTGCAGCGACAAGGTATTGCCCTTGTCGCCCTGCACAACCAGGCCAGCGCTGGTCTGCACTTCAAACTTCACGTCCGCCGCCGCGTCGAGGTTACTGAACACCCCGGCGCTGACGTTGAACACATCCCCCGGCGCCACAAAGGCCGGCACGTTTGGCGTGATCACGATCGGCCCGCGCACCTCGGTATTGGCTTCGCTGACGCCGACACTGTCGCTGTCCACTGCCACCGCGAACAGGTGCAGCTTGCCGTTGAAACTGTCCGGCACCTGGTAATGCAGCACGGTTTCACCGGCCGGTAAGTCCACCAGCCCGGACCACCAAGCCACCGGCGGCTGATGTTTACGCTTGAACGGGTTGAGATGATTGGCCAGGGCGCCTTCCGTATCGCCACCGGGCGCTGCCCCACTGAGCAGGCGGCTGAATTCCGGCAGGATCAGGTCAAGGATCTGACTGGTGCCGACCTCCAGCGCACGCTTCTGGAAGAAGAAGCCCAGCGGGTCCGGCGTCTGGTAGCGCGCCACTTGCAGGATGCCTTCGTCTACCGCGTACACCACCGCGCGGCCCGGACGGTCAGCGTTGACCTTGATATCCAGCGTCTGCCCCGGCTCAATCTTCGCCGGGCCTTCAACCTTCAATGCCATGCGTCGGGCATCCAGGTTGATGCTGAACGGCACCACGCCGTATGACAGCGGGCTCATGTACACCTCGGCCGAACCCATATCGCGCACAAACTGCACGTTGACGTAGGCATTGCCCTCAAGCCCCGCAGGTACGCGGATGTGCTGCACGCTGTTGGTGCTGTCGGCTTTGAACCATTGCTGGGTGTAGACCTTGTCGCGTTCGATGGTGATCAAGCCGGCACCGGTATACGGGGCACGAATGCTGATGGCGATCTCATCACCGGTGGCGTAACTGCGTTTATCCAGGCGCAATTGCAGTTCGGCATTGCGTTCCAGCGAGCGCGACGTGTTGCCACGTCCGGCCACGCTGTAGTCGATTTGGTTGAGCAGGTTGCCGTTGGCGTCTTTCAGTTGCAGGGTGAAATCGCCCGGCGCTGACGTGTTCAACGTCTGCTTGGCGCCTTCTTTCGTCATCGCCAGCGGCGAGGCGGGCTGGCTGATGTTTTTGATGCGCGACTCGTACTTGTAGGTGCCGTTGGACTGTTTCACCAGCACCGACACATAACGGTGTTCGACCACTTCGCTGGTCAGGCCGTCCACCGCCACCGGCGTAAGGTCCGGCGCGACGGCCAGCCATTGCACCTGGCGCGGCGCATCCTTGGCGACGTACGACAGCGAATCCTGACTTTTCACACCGACCAGATAAGGTGCGGACGACACCAGCAAGGCACTTTGCGCCGCGACATTACGGCCGCCTTCGGCCTCGAACACCTGGGTCATCACCTGCAGGCGGTAGGTGCTGTTGGCGAAGCGTTGCAGGTTGAGGTCGAGCACGGCCTGGCCGTTGTCGTCGACGGTGGTTTCGGCCAGGTCTTCGGTGCTGGCCTCTTCCAGGGCATCGTTGAGGCGGAAACGGTAATCCGGGTAACGGTCAAACGCTGCGAGCGTCGGGCTCAGGGACATCTTCGCGGTGACACGACGCCCTGATGCCGGAGCGCCGAATAGGTGCATGGCGGTGACCTTGGCCACCACCTGGTCCGGTGGAATCCAACCCTGAACAGGCGTGTCATGCAGGCTCAGGCTGACCTTCATGCGGTCCGGCTCGAAGTCGCGGACCTTGAAGTTGACGCTGCCCAGGTCGGTGCGGGTTTGCTTTTCGCCAATCAACTGCAGGGTCGCGGTGTACTCCCCGGCGGGGGCGACTTCGCTGCTGGGGAAATCAAAGGTCTCAAAACCGCTGGCGGACAGCTTCAGCGGCTGGCGAATCACCTCCAGCCCGCGCGGGTCGGTGATTTGCAGCTCCACCGGCAAGCCTTGCAGTGCGCCCTTCCAGTTGCCGCTGCGCACGATCATGCCCAGATGTGCCGTTTCGCCCGGCCGGTACAGGCCACGGTCGGTAAACAGGTAGGCGCTGAGGCGATCAATCGCGCCGTCCTCTTCCAAACCGCCTACGTCGAAACGCGACAAATCCAACTGCTGGGACTGGCGGGCGATCGGCAGGAACGACTGGTCATTGCCGCGAGTGACCACATACATCAGCGGCGTTTTCTCACGGCGCAGTTCATCGAGCTTGGCGAAATGCGCGTGGCCTTCGCCGTCAGTGTGGCCGCTGCTCACCGGCAAACCGTTGCGGCCGATGATGTCGACTTGCGCGTCGGCGACTGGCGAACCATTGCCGATGGACTGCACATACACATCGTGGCTGCCATCGCTGGAACGCTTGGCGATGATGCCCAAGTCCGTCACCACGATAAAACGCAGGTCGCTGGTGCTGCTGCGGTCGTACTCGAACGTGCGCGGGGCCGGGTCATCCTGCGGGCTGAGCTTGAGCACGAAAATGCCGCGCCGGCCGCCATTGGCGGTGAGGTAGCGGCTGAGGTCGACATTGTCGTAGACGGTTTTCGCCGGGTCATTGGATGACAGCGGGATATCCAACGACTGACGCTCGACCATGCGATCGAAATACTCATTGCCGAAATTCGGCCGGGCAAAGCTGCCGCTGCTCTGGTCCACCAGGTGTTGCAGCTGGTTGGGCAGCAAGCGGGCGATTTCTACATGGGCGCCGGGTACACCACGGGCCATAAAGCCCAGGCGTTTTTCACCGTTGAGGCTGAGCAAGGCGCCGTCAGACAGGAACTGAAGGGTGCGCGGGTACGCCGGCATGCTGATCAGCGACGCCGTAGGATTCTTCGCCAGATAGCCGCCGATGGCTTCCAGGTTGGCGGGCACGCGTACATACACCGCACGGCCTGCCGGGGCCTTGAACTTGAAGGCGTGCAAGGTATTCAGCGGTTCGACGCTGGGCACGTGGGTCAGGTTGACCTTGGTGCTGCGGGCGAGCAGGGCGTCATCTATGTCGTTGCTGTTGTAGGGACGCGTGTCGTCCTGGGCTTTTTCCGGCAGCAACCAGGCCTGGACCTTACCAGCGATGGTTTCGTCGGCTACGGCGCTGGAGCTGCTGAACATCAGGACCGGCTCCGGCTCGCCACGTGCGTTGTCGACAAAGCTGACTTCGGCCCCGGTGAAGGTCAGGCGATAGCGACCGGGCACGGTGACTTCCGCCACCAGTGGGGCGGCGCTGGCGTTGCCGCCGTCGCGGGCCTTGATGCCGTCGTCGAGTTTGGCGCTGACCGGCGTGCTTTCCAGTGGGGTAGCCAGGGCGGCGGAGCGTACGTAGGCGTTGAGTTTTTTCTCGTCGAAGGTGATTTCCGGGCGGTTGGGCAACTGGGCGTCGCGGTAGGCCAGGCCTTTGCCGAGGGTTACTGTGACGCGCTTGCGTAGGCTGTCTTCATCCACCGGGTGGGAAAAATGGAAGGTCGCCACCAGCTGTTTCAGTGTCGGATTGGACGGGTCCTGATACAGCTCGTTTTGCGCCAGGGTGGCGCGGAACGGTTGGGTGGAAAACTGCGTGCTGTATTGGTCCAGCAACACGCCGTCGGCCAGCAGGTTTTTCTTTGCCAGGTCGACGGTGTAATGAGCGTCGATGGGCCAGTCTTTTTCCGGTACGAACAACAGGCTGCGGTCATCCGCCCAGCGCCAGGTGCCCGCGACCGCGGGTTTGAGGGTGATGCCCTCGGTGACCGGCTTGCCGATGGCCGCCAGCGGGGCCACGGACTCGCCGAAACGCACCTGCAAGTTATCCACAACCGGTGTTTGCTGGGTGTAATCGGTGAGGTTCGGTTTGTGCAGCGAATAGCTCGCGGTATGCGGCTGCGGCATGTTGGAATACCAGTGCCAGCCATAGAAGCCGGCGGCGGCCAGCAAGACCAGCCCTAATAAACCGGCACCGGTTTGACGTGGATAAGCGCGGGCTTTGCTGCCCAGGTTCGCCAGCCCACGGCCGATGGCACGCAGCCAGGCCGGCGGATGCCATTGGCCAAAGACGGCCCCCACCACAGTCAATAACGCACCGACAATGCGGCGGCTGATCGCTTTGAACGAATCGAACATGGTGAGCATCCCTGGCTAAGTGCGGCGTATCTTACACGCGTCTTTGATACAAAAGATGACGCGATTCGCCGCCCCGCTAGGCGTGTTGCATGTAAGAGCGAGTCAGCTACCACTATGTTGTCTGACACACCGTCATCGGGGGCAAGCCCCCTCCCACATGTTGATCGTTATTTGGCTTTAGAGCGGTGACCTCAGGTCCACCAGTAGCGCACGAGGTGGAAGAAGATGGGCGCTGCGAAGCACACCGAATCCAGCCGATCCAGCATCCCGCCGTGCCCTTCGATCATATGCCCCCAGTCTTTGACGCCGCGATCGCGCTTGATCGCCGACATCACGATGCCGCCGGCAAACCCGAGCAGGTTGATCAGCAGCGCAATCAAGAACGACTGCCACGGGTTGAACGGTGTGGTCCACCACAGTGCCGCGCCGATCAGGGACGAGAGCAGAATCCCGCCGACGAACCCTTCCACCGTCTTCGAGGGTGACAGGTTGGGTGCGATTTTGTGTTTGCCGAACAGCTTGCCGCACACGTACTGCAGCACGTCGGACAGTTGCACCACGATTACCAGGTAGGCGATCAGCAGCAGGTTGCGGCCCTCGTAGCCGGGGATGTCGAGGGTCAGCAGGGCGGGCACGAAGGACACGCAGAACACCGCGATCATCAGGCCCCACTGCACCTTCGAGGCGCGCTCCAGGAAGTGGGTGCTGTCGCCGCCGAGTGAGGCAAGGATTGGCAGCAGCAGGAACACGTACACCGGGATGAAGATCGAGAACAGCCCGTACCAGTCGGCGTAGATGAGCAGGTATTGCAGCGGCAAGGCCAGGTAGAACGCGGCCACCAGTGCCGGGTAGTCGCTGCGGCGGGTGGGCGTGAGGGTGAGGAATTCGCGCAGGGCGTAGAACGACACCGCGTAGAACAGCAGGATCACTGCGGCGGTGCCGAGCCAGAAGGCGATGCCGATCACCACCACCATCACCCACCAGGCGTTGATGCGGGCATTGAGGTTTTCGACCACCGCGTTGGGCGTGCCACGGGTGCGCAGCTTGAGGATCAGGCCGATCAACGAGGCGAGCACCAGGATCGCGCCGATGCCGCCGAACAACATCAGGGTTTGGCTATCCATGTCAGACATGCTCCGGGGCAAGGGCGAGCAGGGCATCGCGGGTGCGGGCGAGGAAGGCGGCTTTGTCTTCGCCGTCTTCCAATTGCAGCGGCGCGCCGAAGCTGGTGGTGCACAGCAGAGGTAACGGCAACACGCGGCCCTTGGGCATGACCCGGTTGAGGTTGGCGATCCACACCGGGATCAATTCGGCCTGTGGGTAACTGTTGGCCAGGTGATACAAGCCGCTTTTGAACGGCAGCAGGCCGTCTTCGAGATTGCGCGTGCCTTCGGGGAAGATGATCAGCGAGTCGCCGCTTTCCAGGGCGTTAAGCATCGGCTGCAACGGGTTATCCCCAGGGTCCTTGCGTTCGCGGTCGATCAACACGCCGTTGAACACGCGGTTGATGATGTAGCGGCGCAAGGCGCTTTTATTCCAGTAATCGCTGCCGGCCACCGGGCGCGTGAATTTGCGCAGGTTCTGCGGCAGTGACGCCCACAGCAACACAAAGTCGCCGTGGCTGCTGTGGTTGGCAAAATAGATGCGTTGCACCGGCACCGGCGCGCACCCCAGCCACAGGCTGCGCGCTCCTGTGACGGTGCGGGCCATAGAGGTAATCAGCGTGGCGACCACGGGTTCGAACATGGGGGTTCCTTATCCGGCGAAAGGCAGCCAAGGGCTGGCGAGGATCACGCCCAGGGTCAGCAGCGCTTGCGCGCCGAGTAGCCAGGCTTGTTTGCGCAACAGTTTGAGCGCGCCGCGACGACGCTCGGTCCAAGGCCGGCCGGCACGCTTGGGCGACTGCAGGCCGAGGGTTTGCAGGGCCTGGTCGAGGTCTGCGGTGCGCTCGATGTCACGGGCCAGCAGGGCGAACAGGTCAGCATCGAAGGCCACGCGCAGCGCCCAGTACTTTTGCAGCAGCCCGAGGATAATCATCCACAGGCTCAGCAGCAGGCAGATCGGCGCGACACTCGCCATCAGCAGTTGCGCCAAGCCGAACAACACGCCGACCAAGGTCAGGCCTGTGGATAACTGATCCAGCGAACGGCCACGTCGCAATAGGCTGGCGACCACCTGGAGTTCCATATCAGCCGGCATGGGGCAAACCCTCCAACGCTTGACGGTGTGCGGGGTGCAGGACCACATCGGCCCGCGCTGTACGAATGATAGTCAGCGCATGCTCTACCGTCGCGGCGCGCCCTGAGTGCAGTAACCAGGCGGCGACGGCCGTTGCGCTGCGTGAGTAGCCGAGGGCGCAGCACACCAGCAAGGGCCCATTGGCGCGCAGCCGCTCGATAGCGTGCGCAGCTTGCAGGCATTCGTCGGGCGTGGGGGCGATCAGGTCCAGCACGGGGATGCATTGATAGGCGCGGCCCTGTGGATTCATCGGCAATTCAGCACAGAGATCGACGATGGCCTTGAAGGGCGACTGCTCGCTTGTCGTAGGAATTCGACCAAGCCAGACGTTATCCACAATCAGGTCGGGTTGTGGATGTTTGCGCGTCCACAGGCGCGAGTTGATCCATGCGGCCGCCAGATACGGCGCATACAGCCAGCGCGCGGCGGGCGTCAGTTGGCCATCGGCGCGTTTCTGGAAACCCGAAGCGCCCAGCGCCCCGTAATTGGCCTTGATCAACGCCAGAGACACCGCCGGCCACAGTATCCACAGCCAACCACCGCCCAACACCAAGGCAAGAATGCCCAGTACCAAAGCAGCCAGCCCGTAGCGTATGCCCAACCGCCTGCGCTTGGGGTCCCGTGTCAGCCGCGCGTTCAACAGTGGGCTCGGATGCTCCACCGGCCACAGCCACACACATATCCACCCGGCGAGGGCGCCTGTGGGTAAGTCGATAAAGTGATGTTGATAAGTGGTCAGCACCGAAATACCGATCAAGGCGAACCAGCCATGCACCAGCCAACGCCACACGCCTTGGGTATGGCGCTGGTACATGACCCACAGGATCACCAGCAGCGCGATATGCAGCGATGGCGCCTGGTTGAACGGTTTATCGAAGCCCGCCAGCACGGCGAACAGCCAGCCGAATACGCCGTCCAGTTCCGGCCGTTCGAAGGTGAAGCGCAACGGCCAGATCAGGAAGCAGCTGACCGCAATGACCTGGGCTGACAGCAGCCGCAGCGCATGCTGTCTCAACTCATGCCGACTATTGGGCAGTAGCAGGGAAAACCCGTAGAGCAGGTCGATGGACCAGTAGGGCACGATGGTCCATGCCCAGAACGGCATATGGGTTTCCCAGCCGAACACCAGCGTGCCGACGTCGCTGCGCTGGCTGGTCACCCACGTGGCAAAGCCGTAAGTGCTGAAAAACAGCGGCGCCAACAGCAGCAGCCAGAGGACCGCTGGTTTCAACAAGCCGGGTTCGCGCATGTTCAGATCTTCTGTGCCAGGGACACGGTGAAAATGCCCCACTCATCCACACGCTGGGTGATCTTGCGGAAACCGGCGGCTTCCACCAGTTGGTCCATTTCCGCCTGGCTGCGCCGGCGCATCACCCAGGCCTGGCCCTGGCGATGGCTGGTCAGCGCCCGGGCGATCAGTTCCAACTGCGGGTGCCACGGTTGGCCGGTGTAGACGAGGTAGCCACCCGGCTCCACGGCTTCGGCCAGTCCGGCCAATGAGCCGCCGACCATGGCGTTATCGGCGAACAATTCATACAACCCGGACACCACCGCCAGCGTCGGTTTTGGGTCCAGCGCCGCCAGATCCAGGCGGTCGAACGCATCACCTTTGACGAACTGCGCGATATCCCCAAGGCCTTTCTCACGGATCAGTGCACCACCGTCGCGCACGTTGATGTCGCTGTAGTCGCGTAGCAGGATCGATTCCGGCAGCGGTGACACGCCCTGCAAGGCTTCAAGAATGTAGCGACCGTGGCCGGCAGCGATGTCGACGATGCGCACTTCACGCTGTTCATCCCGCAATGTGGCCATGGCCAGGCGCAGCAGTTCCTCGACGTTCAGCTTGCGTTGGCGGATGCCGCGCCAGCCGATGGAGTTGAGGTAGTTGGTGTCGATCATCCGCCCCAGCCCGCCCTTGCCGGTGGGGGTGTTGCGGTACACGTAGTCCAGGGTGCTGCCGGAGTCGAAACCGGTATCGAAGCCCAGCTTCACCCCGTCCGACAGGTTCTTGCCCAGGCCCATGCTGGCGCGGGTCAGGCGCCAGTACAGGTCGCGCAGGGAATTGCGCGGCAGTGGCGCGGCGAGGGCTTCGGATTCGGCGCAGGTGGCGCCCAGTTTGTCCGCATCCAACAGCGAGGCGCGGTCCAGCGGGTGTTCGAAATTCTGCAGGATAAAGCGCCGGGCGCTGTTCACGGCGGTGGCGCGGTCGCGTTCGCCGAGGGTGTCGTGAAAGAAACCGGGGAGGATATGCAGCTCTTTTTTCAGGCTGCCAAGGCGGTCGAAAAATTGCTGTTGGGGTTTGCGATGCACCACAAAGTCCGAGCCCGAAACCAGCAGTTGAGTCGGCACCTGGATCGCCTGGGCATCGGCTACTACCCGGTCAGCCGCTTCGTACAGGCCAAGCAGCACATTCACCGAGATCGCCTTGGTGATCAGCGGGTCACTGTCGTAGGAGGCTACGCGTTCCGGGTCATGGCTGAGGAACTTGGCCTTGACGTAGCTGTTGACGAAAAAGTTGCCGCGAAACTTGCGCATCAGCGCCAGGCCCGGCCGCGCGAACGGCACGTACAGCTTGACCTTGAAGGCGGGGGAGGCAAGCACCAACGCGCGGATTTTCGGCGCGTAATCGTGCACCCAGGTCGCAGCAATCACCGCACCGACGCTTTGGGCGATGACAGCTAAGTGCTCTTCCTCGATGCCATAGGTGGTGCCGATGTGGTCGCAAAAGGTCTGCACATCACGGGCGCTGGTGGCGAAGCTGGGGCTGTCACCACGCTCGCCGGGGGACTGGCCGTGACCACGGGCGTCCCAGGCGAAAAAGTCGAACTGCGGCAGGTTCAGTTCATCGACCAGATGGGCGATACGCCCCGAATGCTCATGGCCGCGATGGAACAACACAATCGCCTTGCGTGGCTCGCCGTCTGCTGGAGCGGCAGCCGGCCAGTGCCGGTAGAAAAGCTCGACGCCATCATGGGTACTGAAGGTGTGCTCTTGCTGTTCGCGCATCGCAAAATCCTTATGCAGAAGGGGAAGTATCTTGTTGTTCGTTGAGGCCTTGGCGCACCCGATTGAACAGGGTGTAGGCGAGCAGGGCGGCGACCAGCCACATCACCCCGTCGACCCAACCGGCGCCCAGCCAGCCCAGCGCCACGCCGGTGGCCAGTACGCCGAGTACGAAGGCGCGATCACTTTTGCCCATCGGCCCGTCGTAGCGGCGCGATGCACCCACCATCGGTCCCAGCACCCCGGCGTATTCACTGAACACCGCCAGCAACGCCACCAGCAGCACGGGCGCCAGGCTCACACCGGGGATCAGCGCAAACGGCAGGATCAGCGCGCTGTCGGCGATCACATCGCAGAGTTCATTGAGGTAGGCACCCAGGCGTGACTGCTGGCCGAATTCGCGGGCGAGCATGCCGTCGATGGCGTTGAGGGCCATGCGCAGGATCATCCACAGCGGAATCAGCGCAAACAGCCAGAGGTGTTCGGCGAAGCTGGCGATCAACAGGCCGACCAGCAGGGAAACCACGCCGGCCAGCACGGTGATCTGGTTGGCGGTGGTGCCGTTGTCGTAGAGGCGCTGCACAAGAGGACGCAGCAGGTTTTGAAAGCGCGGCTTGAGCTGATAGATCGAAATCATGGGGGTGACGCTTCCTTGTCCGTGGGCCCGCGAAAAACTGTTTTGGAGTGTGCCGATTAAATGTGGCTTGCACCAGTGATGGCGCGTGTTTATGGGGGTTTAGTCACGATCTTGACGGTGCGGTAGATCAAATGTGGGAGGGGCTTGCCCCCGATGGCGATGGGCCAGTTGAAACCGGTGTTGGCTGACACACTGCTATCGGGGGCAAGCCCCCTCCCACAGGGTAACGGTGTGCCGCTTAAAGCGATGTTTTTCGAACAAAAATTTCACGCATCGTGTTATATCGTAACGAATTATGTACAAGCAGGCGTTGAGTGGATGCAAGTGGATCTGGAAGCTGACGGCGCTTCGGTGGAAGGCCTTCCGCGTTTTCAACAGGGGCTGTTCCATGCCCGTCGATTGCGCCAGGCCGGTATCAGCCTGACGGTGCTGGGCGTTGC
The DNA here is from genome assembly GCF_002859085.1 of Pseudomonas sp. QC2. Taxonomy (NCBI): domain Bacteria; kingdom Pseudomonadati; phylum Pseudomonadota; class Gammaproteobacteria; order Pseudomonadales; family Pseudomonadaceae; genus Pseudomonas; species Pseudomonas sp. QC2. The sequence goes on along the minus strand of NZ_PKKS01000018.1, from coordinate 265,355 downwards.
CGGTTGGGTGTTGGCGCTGTTTGTCGCGCTGTTTGCGCCGCTGTCGATCTGGCCGGTGGTACTGATCAACTGTGCGTCGGCTTTGCTGCTGCTGGTGGCCGGGTTGCAATCGGCGTGGTGGGTGGACGATTGGCGCGCCCAGGCGTTGGAGGCACCGGCGGTTGAAGTGCAGGTCGAAGACACGGGCCGCTACGCACGCCTGGTTGAGCGTTTTGGCCAACAGATCGGCGCGCCGGTGTTGTGGCTTGGCGGTTGGTCGCTGTTGGCGCTGGTCAGCATTATCGAATTCTGGAACCTGGCGTTACCCGCCGCACCGATCGGTCAATCGGCAAGCATCGGTGCCGCGCTGGCGCTGGCCTTGGCGTTTGGCCTGTTGGTGTTCGAGCGTCGCCTCGCTCAGGAAACCGCCGCGCAATGGCCGGAAGCCTCGCAACTGGCGCAGTTGAGCCGGGTGGCGATCATCTGCCTGGTGGTCAGTGCGGTGTGCCTGCTGTTTGCGGGTGCGGCGTCGGTGTGGCCGTTGCGCCTGGCGGCACTGATCGGCCTGCTGCCGGCATTGGTCGCGCTGGAGTTTCTATTAAGGGCCGTGCTGTCGCTGTTCAGCCCGCGCCAGCCACGGCTCGAGCCCCGCCTGATGGCGCAAAGTTTTATCGCCGGACTGCTGCGTTGGCCGCCGCAACCTTTGCTCGCGTTGCAGCATGAATTGCACAACCGCTTCGGCATCGACCTGCGCCAGATCTGGGCGTTTACCTACATGCGCCGGGCGTTTCTGCCGGTGTTGCTGGTGGTTCTCGCGGTAGGCTGGGCGCTCACCGGTGTGCACGAAGTGCCCCTGCAAGGCCGTGGGATTTATGAGCGCTTCGGTAAACCCGTCGAGGTGTTCGGCCCCGGTCTGCATGCGGGCTTACCGTGGCCGTTGGGGCGTGTCATCAGCGTGGAAAACGGCGTGGTGCATGAGTTGGCCACCAGTGTCAGCGACGCCGCCGCCCCGGAACTCGCCCCCGCCGAAGGCCCGCCGCCGTTGATTGCCAACCGGTTGTGGGACGCCAGCCATGTGAATGACAAATCCCAAGTGATCGCCAGCAGCAGCGGCGACAAGCAGAGCTTCCAGATCGTCAATATGGATGTGCGCTTCGTCTACCGCATCGGCCTCACCGATCAGGCCGCGCTGGCCGCCACCTACAACAGCGCGGATGTGCCGACCCTGATCCGCAGCACCGCCAGTCGCATCCTGGTGCACGACTTTGCCTCGCGCACCCTTGATGAGTTGCTCGGCGAACAACGCACCCGCCTGGCCGACGAGATCGGCCGCGCCGTGCAGGCGGACCTGCAAACACTCGACAGCGGCGTGGAAATCCTCGCGACCGTGGTCGAGGCGATCCACCCACCGGCCGGTGCCGCCAATGCTTATCACGGCGTGCAAGCCGCGCAGATCGGCGCCCAGGCCCTGATCTCCCGCGAGCGCGGTGCAGCCAGTGAGCAAACCAACCAGGCGCTGCTGCAAGCCAGCACCGCGCGTGATCAGGCCCAGGCCACCGCGCGGGAAGTGAATGCCGGTGCCCAAGCCGCCGACCTGCGTTTCGCCGCCGAACAAAAGGCCTACGCCACGGCCGGGCAGGCGTTCGTGCTGGAGCAATACCTCGGCCAACTCAGCCAAGGCCTGGCCCACGCCAAGCTGCTCATTCTGGATCATCGCCTGGGCGCCGATAGCGCGCCGACGATCGATCTGCGTTCTTTTACCTTGCCGGCCGATCCCTCGGTGCCGCGTAAAGCCGTTCAATAAGGAGTCGGTCTGTTGAGCGCTCATTCTCATGATCACGGTCATCACCATGGCCACCACCATCATCACGGTGACGAACAAGCCGCCGGCCCATTCCCGTGGCGCCGCATGGCCTGGGCGCTGTTGCTGGTGCTGTTTGCGGTCGCCGCCGCCAGCCTGGTGCAAGTGCGGTCCGGCGAGGCCACGGTGATTACCCGCTTCGGCAACCCCTCGCGGGTGCTGCTGGAACCGGGCCTGGGCTGGCGTTGGCCGGCGCCGTTCGAGGCGGCGATCCCGGTGGATCTGCGCCTGCGCACCACTTCCAGCGGTTTGCAGGATGTGGGCACCCGTGATGGCCTGCGCATCATCGTGCAGGCGTACGTGGCGTGGCAGGTACAAGGCGATGCGGACAATGTGCAGCGCTTCATGCGCGCCGTGCAGAACCAGCCGGACGAAGCGGCGCGGCAGATTCGTACCTTCGTGGGTTCGGCGCTGGAAACCACGGCGGCCAGCTTCGACCTGTCGAGCCTGATCAACACCGATGCCAGCCAAGTGCGCATCGCTGATTTCGAAGCGCAGTTGCGCCAGCAGATTGATCAACAATTGCTCACGACCTACGGCGTGCGCGTGGCCCAAATCGGTATCGAACGGCTGACCTTGCCGTCGGTGACCCTCACCGCCACCGTCGACCGCATGCGCGCCGAGCGGGAAACCATCGCCACCGAGCGCACCGCCGTGGGCAAGCGTGAGGCGGCGCAGATCCGCTCCGCTGCCGAGCGCGATGCACGCATCGTGCAGGCGGATGCCACGGTGAAAGCCGCCGATATCGAAGCGCAATCGCGGGTCGAGGCCGCGCAGATCTATGGCCGTGCCTACGCCGGCAACCCGCAGCTGTATAACCTGCTGCGCTCCCTGGATACCCTGGGCACCGTGGTCACGCCGGGCACCAAGATCATCCTGCGCACCGACGCTGCGCCATTCCGCGCCTTGGTGGACGGGCCGAAGGATGTCCAGCCATGACCGAGCGTGACAGCCCGGACAGCCCATGGATCCAGGCCGGACGCCTGACATTCCTGGCGTTATACGCGGTGACCGTGCTGGCCGCGTTGGCCTGGGCATTTTCCAATGTGCGCCAGATCGACCCGCAGAACCGTGCGGTGGTCCTGCATTTCGGCGCCCTCGACCGTATCCAGAATGCCGGGCTGTTGCTGGCCTGGCCGCAGCCGTTCGAGCAGGTGGTGCTGTTGCCGGCCGCTGACCGCGTGATCGAGCGCAGGGTGCAGAACCTGCTGCGTTCTGACGCGGCGGTCCAGGCCGACCGCGTGGCCACGTTTGCCACGCCGTTGAGTGATGCACTGGCCGGTTCCGGTTACCTGCTGACCGGCGATGCCGGCGTGGTGCAGCTGGATGTGCGGGTGTTTTACAAAGTCACCGAACCTTATGCGTTTGTGCTGCAGGGCGAGCATGTGTTGCCTGCCTTGGATCGACTCGTGACCCGCAGCGCGGTTGCCCTCACGGCGGCGCGGGACCTGGACACGATTTTGGTGGCAAGGCCGGAATTGATCGGTACTGATAACGGCGCTGCTGAACGCCGCGAACGGCTGCGCGGCGACTTGGTGCAAGGCATCAATAAACGCTTGGCGGAGTTGACGTCCACCGGGTTGGGATTGGGTATCCAGGTCACCCGCGTGGATGTGCAATCTAGCCTGCCAGGCCCGGCGGTGAACGCGTTCAATGCGGTGTTGACCGCCAGCCAGCAGGCCGATAAAGCCGTGGCCAATGCCCGTAACGACGCGGAAAAACTCACCCAGACCGCCACTCAGCAGGCCGATCGCCTGGTGCAAGTCGCCCACGCCCAGGCCAGCGAACGCCTGGCCAATGCCCAGGCGCAAACCGCCACGGTCGCCAGCCTGGCCCAGGTAAAAGACCCGGGCCTGATGTTGCGCCTGTACCGCGAGCGCCTGCCGAAGATTCTCGGCCAGGCCGGCTCCGTGACCACGGTCGATCCTAAAGACGACTCCCGCTTGATCATCCAGGGAGCCGAACAATGAGCGCACCTATGCTGACCTCCGCCGAGCAGCGCAGCGCTGCCCGGCAATTGACCCTGGCCATGCTCGCCTTGGGCTTGCTGGTGTTGGGCCTGATATGGCGCTGGCTGGCGCCTGACCAGACCGGCGTGAGCCAATTGCTGCTGGGCGTCGCGTCGCTCTTGGTGGCCGTGCCGGTGATGCGTTCGGCCTGGTACAGCCTGCGGTTCCCCAGCCTGCACGGGATCACTGACCAACTGATCGCCCTGGCCATGCTCGGCGCCTGGGCCACGGGTGATCTGCTGACCGCCGCGCTGCTGCCGATCATCATGATCTTTGGCCATGTGCTGGAAGAGCGCAGCGTGATCGGTTCCCAGGAGGCGATCCATGCCCTGGGCAAACTGACCCGCAGCCATGCGCGGCTGGTGCAGGCTGACGGCAGCATTATCGAAGTGGATAACAGCACGCTGAATACTGGCGATATCGTCGAAGTGCGCGCCGGTGACCGCGTGCCCGCCGACGGTGTGGTGCTATCGGGGCAGGCGAGCCTGGACACCGCGCCGATCACCGGCGAGTCGGTGCCGCTGGAAGCGAGTGTGGGCGTGCAGGTGTTTGGCGGGGCGATCAACCTCGACGGCCTGCTGCGTCTTGAGGTGACCCGCACCGGCAATGAGTCGACCCTGGGCAAAGTCATCGCGCTGATGCAGAACGCCGAGCGCTCCAAGCCGCCGATCACGCGGCTGCTGGAGCGGTATGCCGGCAGCTATATGGTGCTGGTGTTGCTGCTGGCGGCGGTCACCTGGTTTGTGACCAACGACGCCCAGGCGATGCTCGCGGTGCTGGTGGCGGCGTGTCCGTGTGCGTTGGTGCTGTCGGCGCCGGCCACGGCGATTGCCGGGATCGCCGTGGCGGCGCGGCATGGCATCCTGATTCGCAGCTCGGCGTTCCTCGAAGAGCTGGCGGACCTGACCTCGTTGGTGGTCGACAAGACGGGCACCCTGACCTTCGGCACCTTGCGCCTGCACGCCATCGACACCACGGCGCCGGACCGGCAGGTGTTGCTGAACCTGGCGGCCAGCTTGGGCTCGGCCAGCAGCCACCCGGTCAGCCGGGCGTTGGCGGGGCTGGCGACGCAGGAACAGATGCTGGCGTTGACGGATATTCGCGAGCGCCAGGGCCTGGGCGTCGTGGCGCAGACCGAGCAGGGTGAAGCAGCCTTGGGTCGGCCGGAGTTGTTCGAGCAACTGGGTATCCTCACCACCGCTGTCCCTAATCACGATGGCCCCATCGCCGGGTTGGCGCTGAACGGGGTGTTTCTCGCTTGGCTGTTGCTGGCCGATAGCGTCAAGCCGGAAGCGCGCCAAGCGCTGCAAGAGCTGCGTGACCTTGGCCTCGGCCGCCAACTGTTGCTCACCGGCGACCGCCAGAGCGTGGCTGACAGCCTGGCGCTGGAGGTGGGCATCAGCGATGTCGAAGCCCAGGCCTTGCCGGAAGACAAGCTCAACCGCGTGCTGGGCGAGATCGGCAGCGGCTTCCGGCCGATGGTGGTAGGGGATGGCATCAACGATTCGCTCGCGCTCAAGGCTGGCGTGGTTGGTGTGGCCATGGGCGCGGGCGGGGCGGATATTGCCTTGGCGTCGGCGGATGTGGTGTTGATCGGCAGCGACCTGCGGCGCCTGGGTACCTGTGTGCGCTTGAGCCGTCAGTGTCGGCAGACGTTGCAGGTCAACGTGATCATCGGCCTGGGCTGGACCTTGGCAATTGTCGTGTTTGCCGCGTTTGGCTGGTTGGGTGCGGCCGGCGCCATGATCGCGGCGGTGCTGCACAACCTCAGCACCTTGCTGGTACTGGGGAATGCCGGGCGTTTGCTGCGCTTTCAGGAGCCACTGTTAAAGCTAGAAGATTAATGTTCAGAAATTTTTGGGGAACGCTGTAACGCCGTTGGGGGACCTCACTCTAGTGGTGTGTCGAGACTGAGCAATCCGTTCAGACCGACCCACCTACTGATCGATGAGGACTACACAATGAACATCAAGAATGCTATGTCCGGTGCTGCCCTGGCTATCGCTGCCGCCACTCTGTTCGCCGGTGTCGCTACCCAGGCACAGGCCGCCGGCGCTACCGTTCATTGCTACGGCGTGACTTCCTGCAAAGGCATGAACGACTGCAAGACCGCTGAAAACGCCTGCAAAGGCCAGGCTGTCTGCAAGGGCCACGGTTTCAAGGCCATGACCCAGGCTGCCTGCGACGCCGCCGGCGGTAAAGTCGGCGAGTAAGTAGAAGCCGAGTGCAACCGCAGCGGCGCTCACCGCTGCTGCGGACACGTTTGCAGGAGTCCATGATGGCCACGTTTCTTCCCTTCCTGGGTTACGGCCTGGGTTTACGCAACGAATACTACGAACAGATCCTTGAACAATCGCCGGCTGTGGATTGGTTCGAGGTGATCTCTGAGAATTACCTGGTCCAGGGCGGTAAAGCCTTGTACTACCTGGACGCGATCGCCGAGCGCTATCCCCTGGTGATGCACGGCGTGTCCCTGTCCATCGGTGGTCCCCATGCCCTCGATACCGATTACCTGAAGCAAATCAAACAGCTCGCCGAGCGAATCCGCCCGGCGTGGGTGTCTGATCACCTGTGCTGGAGTCGCGGCAGCGCGCACCAATTGCACGACCTGCTGCCGCTGCCTTACACCGAAGAAAGTCTCTACCACGTGGCCGCCCGCGTGCGCCAAGTGCAGGACGCGTTGCAGCGCCCGCTGGTACTGGAAAACGTCTCCAGTTATGTGCGCTCCAAGGCGGACGAATTCACTGAGTGGGAATTCCTCAACGCCCTGGCGCATCTGACAGGGTGCCAGTTGTTACTTGACGTCAACAACGTGTATGTCAGCTCGCGCAACCATGGCTTCGATGCCTGGACGTTTATCCGCAACCTGCCACCGCAGAGCATCCGCCAACTGCACCTGGCGGGGCATATGGACTATGGCGACTACGTGGTCGACACCCATGACCACCCGGTATGCGATCCGGTGTGGGCGCTCTATCAGCAGACGCTTGAGCACCTGGGGCCCGTATCGACGCTACTGGAGCGCGACGACCATTATCCACCCTTTGAAGATCTGCTCACCGAACTGAGCAAGGCCCGTGAACTGGGGGCCATGGCGTTGGCCAGGAGAACGTTATGCGCCTGACCGATTGGCAGTTGGCCTTCGAGCAGCACCTGTTGTCCGAAACGCCAGTGGCCAACAGTGACTTCGCGGCCACCCTGCTGGGCGGGCCGACGCTGGATGTGGACGCGGGCCTGGCGATTTACCACAACGCCTATATCTCGCGGTTGCAGGAGGTTTTGCGGCATGACTTCAATGCCATCCGCTATTGGTTGGGTGATGATGAGTTTGCAACGCTGAGCGAGGCCTTTGTGCGCCGTTATCCCTCGGCCCACTACAGTCTGCGTTGGCTGGGGGAGCGTTTCCCGGCGTTTATCCTTGAGCATCTGGTGGCGGAGCAAAGTGCGCCGCTGGCGGAACTGGCGCGTTTGGAATGGGCGTTTACCCTGGCGTTTGATGCGCCGCAGGGCGAACCGCTGACGCTGAATGAGATGGCGGTGTTGCCGCCCGAAGCGTGGCCGCTGTTGCAGGTGACCCTGGCGCCGTCGGTGCAGCTGCTGCTGTGCCATTTCAATACCGTAGCGATCTGGCGTGCGAGTAAGGACGCGTCAGCCTTTCCCGCCAGCCAGGCATTGGCTCCGACCGAAGTCTGCCTGGTATGGCGTCATCAGAATGTGTGCCATTACCGTAGCCTTGAGCCTGAAGAGGCCTGCGCCCTGGCGGGGATGGTGACGACCGGCTGGAACTTTGCCGAACTGTGCGCAGCGTTGGCAGTCAGTTACGCAGAGGGTGCGCCACTGCAGGCCGTTACGTGGCTGAAACAGTGGGTCCAGGACGGTTTGCTCGAGCGCCGAGCCCCATAGGAGAGCGCTATCAAATCGATAGCCTCCTACTTTGTCTTGGGATGGTCTACCCTCACAGCAGACGTCTGAAACAAGGGGGGATTACTCATGCTCGCGCAACTTCCACCGGCCTTACAGAATCTTCAGCTACCGCTGCGTCTTCGACTCTGGGACGGCCATGAATTCAACTTGGGCCCCGAGCCCAGTGTGACCATCGTGGTGAAGGACCCCACGGTCGTGTCCCAGCTGACACATCCAACGCTCGATTCACTGGGCGAAGCCTTCGTGGAGGGAAAATTGGAGCTGGAAGGCTCCATTTCCGAGGTCATCCGGGTCTGTGACGAATTGAGCCACGCCCTGATCGAGGATGACGAGGTGAGTCGTCCGGTGCGCTCGATCCACGACAAGGCCACTGACGCAGCAGCCATTTCCTACCATTACGACCTGTCCAACGAGTTCTACCAGCTATGGCTGGATCAGGACATGGCGTACTCCTGCGGTTACTTCGAAACCGGCAGCGAATGCATCGACCAGGCCCAACAAGACAAATTTCGCCACCTGTGCCGCAAACTGCGGCTGCAGCCGGGCGAGTATCTGCTCGACGTCGGCTGTGGCTGGGGCGGGCTGGCACGGTTTGCGGCACGAGAGTTTGGAGTCAGAGTGTTTGGCATCACCCTGAGCAAGGAGCAGTTGGCGCTGGCCCGGGAACGGGTGAAAGCCGAAGGCCTGGAAGACCAGGTGGACCTGCAACTGCTCGACTACCGTGACCTGCCGCAAGACGGTCGTTTCGACAAAGTCGTGAGCGTGGGCATGTTCGAACACGTCGGCCACGCCAACCTGGCGGAGTACTGCAAGACATTGTACGGCGCCGTGCGCGAAGGCGGCCTGGTGATGAACCATGGCATTACCGCCAAGCACACCGATGGCCGCCCGGTAGGCCGTGGCGCCGGGGAGTTTATCGAGCGTTATGTGTTCCCCAACGGCGAGCTGCCGCACTTGGCGATGATGACCGCCGAGATCAGTGAAGTCGGGCTGGAAGTGGTCGACGTCGAAAGCCTGCGCCTGCACTACGCGCGCACGCTGGACCACTGGAGCGAGCGCCTGGAAGACAACCTGGAAGCGGCAGCGACGATGGTGCCGGAGCAAGCGTTGCGTATTTGGCGGCTGTACCTGGCCGGTTGCGCGTACGCGTTTGCACGGGGCTGGATCAACCTGCACCAGATACTGGCGGTGAAACCCCATGCCGATGGCAGCCATGAACTGCCGTGGACGCGGGAAGATATCTACCGCTGAATTTCAACACTGTTGGAGATCCAAATGTGGGAGGGGGCTTGCCCCCGATGACGGTGTGTCAGCTAGCTCATCAGGCACTGATCCTCCGCTATCGGGGCAAGCCCCCTCCCACATAGTTCACCGCGTTGTTTGTTAGAGAATCGGTGATATCAAACGCGCGACCCGCATGCCCAATTGCTGCAGGCGGCGGGTTTCGCGGCTTTCTTCCTGGCTGACCTCATGGGCCAGGGCAAAGTCGTCGAGCAGCATGTGCTCAACTTCTTTGGCGAAGGCTTCGTCCACCGTCAGCAACATCACTTCGAAATTCAGCCGGAATGAACGGTTGTCCATGTTGGCACTGCCGATGGCGCTGATTTCACTGTCCACCAACACCACCTTCTGATGCAGAAAGCCCGGCGTATAGCGGAACACCCGCACGCCGGCGCGCACCGCTTCGATCGCGTAAAGGCTGGAGGCGGCGTAGACGATGCGGTGGTCGGGTCGCGAGGGCAGCAGCAGGCGCACGTCCACTCCACGCAACACCGCCAGGCGCAGCGCGGCAAACACGGCTTCGTCGGGGATGAAATACGGGCTGGTGATCCACACGCGCTCGGTCGCCGCGTGGATGGCTTCGACGAAGAACAGTGAGCAGGTTTCATACGGGTCGGCCGGGCCGCTGGCGAGTAATTGGCAGAGCACGCCATCCTCGGGGTAGGCGTCCGGCAGGATCAACGGTGGCAACTCGCGCGCGGCCCAGAACCAGTCTTCGGCAAACGACTCCTGCAAGCACGCCACTACCGGGCCGGTGACCTGCACATGGGTATCGCGCCACGGCGCCAGCGGGGGCTTCTTGCCCAGGTATTCATCGCCGACGTTATGCCCGCCGACAAACCCGGTAATGCCGTCCACCACCACGATTTTGCGGTGGTTACGGAAGTTGACCTGGAAGCGATTGAGCCAGCCGCTGCGGGTGGCGAACGCCTTGACCTGTACACCGGCGTCGCGCAGGGATTGCACGTAGCGATGGGGCAGGGCATGGCTGCCGATGCGGTCATACAACACGTAAATGGCTACGCCTTCGGCGGACTTTTCCTTCAACAAGGCATGTAACTGTCTGCCAAGCTCGTCGTCATGAATGATGAAGAACTGGAAAAGCACGGCTGTCCTGGCGTTGCGAATCGCCTCGAAGATCGCGCTGAACGTGGCATCGCCATTGATCAATAAATGCACTTCATTGTTGGCCAGGCACGGCATGCGGCCCAGCTTGGGCATGGCGCGCAGGGAGGCGTAGGCGCTGGAGTTACGTGCGGCCAGGGCTTCCTCGACCCAAGGCCGCCAGTTCAGCGCGGTGATGGCGGTGTGCATTTCCTGATTCGCCTGGCGACGGGCCTGGATGTAGGCGTCGAACGTGCTGCGGCCGAAAATCAGGTAGGGGATCAACGTGAGGTACGGCATGAACATCAGCGACAAGGCCCAGGCGATGGAGCCTTGGGCGGTCCTGACGGTCAGCACCGCGTGGATCGCGGCGAGTGTCCCGAGAAAGTGCAGCGTGGCGATGAAGTAGGCGAGCAGGTGCGGGCCAAAAAAATCCATGGACGACGGTACTCCAGGCAATCGAGTGCCTAACAGACCATGTTCGCTGACGAATGTCGCTATTTTATTTGCCGTGCAACACTGGCGCCTTCGCGGCGTCTAACGCCAACAATTGCCCAGGAGTTACCCGATGAATGCTCGTCTGCTTGGTTTAGCCATGGTTATTGGTTTGTCGCTGCCCGTGGCAGCACAGGCGCAGATGCTGGCGCCGGGCTTGTGGGAATTGACCACCAGCAATATGAAGGTCGATAACCAGGACCTGCCGGACTTGTCGCTGATCCTCGGTCAACTCAAGCAACAGATGACCCCTGAACAGCGCGCCATGCTGGAAAAACAAGGCATCACCATGGCCGGCAAAGGCGTGCAGGTGTGCCTGACACCGGCGCAGGTCGCGTCCGATTCGATCCCCCTGACCGACCCGCAATCGGGCTGTAAACAGGAAGTCACCGACAAGACCGGTAACCAGTGGAAATTCCGCTTCAGTTGCCCGAAAGCCCAGGGCACCGGCGTCGCTACTTTCCAGAGCCAGAAAGAATTCACCACCACCGTCAACGGCACCTTCAATGCCACCGGTATTCAGCAGAAGGGCAGCCTGGACAGCCATGCCCAGTGGCTGGGTAACGATTGCGGGACGGTCAAGCCTCGCGCTTAACGCAGGAAATGCAGGGGCAAGCCCTGGCAACTGTCGACCACCTGGCCGTTGTGCCAAGCCAGGTGGCCTGAGACCAGCGTGGTGCTGACGCTGTGGCGAAAGCTGCGCTCGGCAAAAGGCGTCCAGCCGCAGCGGGCCAGGATCGGCTCGCTGCTGACGGGTTTGCCTTCGGGCTCCGGGTTGATCAACACCAGGTCGGCCCAATACCCTTCGCGTAGATAACCCCGATCCGGGATGGCGAACAGGTCGGCCACGCGGTGACTGGTTTTCGCCACGAGGGTCGTCAGCGGTAGCAGCCCATCGGCGACCAGCTCCAACAACGCCGGCAGCGCGTGCTGCACCAGGGGTAAACCCGACGGCGCTTCGCGATAGCCCAACTGTTTTTGCGCCCAGGTATGCGGCGCGTGGTCAGTGCCAATCACATCCAGACGATCACTCAACAAGGCTTGGCGCAGCGCGTCGCGGTCGGCGCGTGTCTTGATTGCCGGGTTGCATTTGATCTGATGACCGAGCCGATGATAATCGCGGTCATCGAACAGCAAATGGTGCACGCAGACCTCGGCCGTGATGCGCTTTTGCGCCAGAGGCTTGTCTTCGAACAACACCAGCTCGCGGGCGCTGGTCAGGTGCAGCACATGCAGGCGTGTGCCGTGGCGCTGGGCCAACTCCACGGCCAGAGAGGACGAGCGATAGCACGCTTCGGCATCGCGAATCAGCGGATGGGCCACGGCAGGAATATTGTCGCCAAAGCGCTCACGCAGGCGTTGTTCATTGGCCTGGATACTCGGCGTATGTTCGCAGTGGGCCAGCAGGAGGGTCGGCACTTCAGCGAATAACCGCTCCAGAACCCGTGGATCATCCACCAGCATATTGCCGGTCGAGGCCCCCATGAACACTTTGACGCCGGCCACTTCCCGCGGGTCCAGCGCTGCGACGAGGTCGAGGTTGTCGTTGCTCACGCCAAAGTGAAAGCCATAGTTGGCCACCGAATGCAGGCCCGCGCGACGCTTTTTATCGGCCAGGGCTTGCAAGGTCAGCGTAGCGGGTTGGGTGTTGGGCATATCCATGACGCTGGTGATACCGCCGGCCACGGCCGCCCGGGATTCGCTGTAAAAGCTGCCTTTGTCCGGCGCGCCGGGGTCGCGAAAGTGCACCTGGTCATCGATCATGCCCGGCAGCAGCCATTGGCCCTGGGCGTCGATGGCCAAGGGCGCTTCGCAGCCCTCGATGCTGCCGGCGATCTTCTCGATACGGCCGTTGGCGACCAGCACATCGGCGTCGAATTCCTGGCCTTCGTTCACCAAGCGGGCATTGCGAATCAGCAGGCGGCTCATGGTTCAGAACTCGTTTTGCAGGGCTTTGTAGCCGCGCACCAGATCGACATTGGTGCGTGCCACGTCTTCAGAAAACTCCGAGGCGCTCACACTCACCGGCGGGTATTGCGACAAGTCGGTGTTGGGGCCGATACGGGTGGTGGAGGGCACGTAGAAGGCGGCGGGCAAATCGCGACCGTCGACCACCGAGTTGTGGCGCACCACACAGCCGTCGCCCACGGCGCAGTTGAACAGCACGCTGTTGAAACCGATGAACACACGGTCGCCGACGGTGCAGGGGCCGTGCACGATGGAACGGTGGGCAATGGAGGTGAATTCGCCGATGGTGACCGCCGCGCCGGACTTGGAGTGGATGACCACGCCGTCCTGGATATTGGAGTTGGCGCCGATGGTGATCGGGTCCATGGCGCCGCTGGCATCGACTTCATCGGCACGGATGACGGCGTAGGGGCCGACGAAGACGTTCTCGCCGATGATGACCTTGCCGCAGATGATCGCAGTTTTGTCGACGTAGGCCGATTCGGCAATGACCGGCAGATCGCCGGAAGGGTTTTTGCGGATCATGCAGCGGGCTCCGTAATGATGTAGACGTGGTCGCCGTCGATGGCGTTATAGAAACAGGTGGGGCGGCCGGTGTGACACGCCGGGCCCAGTTGGTTGACGATCAGCAGTACCGCATCGCCGTCGCAATCCAGGCGCGCTTCCACCAACTGCTGCCAGTTGCCCGAGCTTTCGCCCTTGCGCCATAACTGCTGGCGCGAGCGCGACCAGTAGCAGACTTGCCCGGTGAGCAGGGTTTCGTTGAGGGCCCGGCGGTTCATCCAGGCCAGCATCAATACTTCGCCGCTGCCATGTTGCTGAGCGATGGCGGCCACCAAGCCATCGCTGTTCCACGGCAGGGCATCCAGCACCTGTTCGAGTGGAAAGCGACTGCCGACGGCAGCCCCTTCCAGGTCGAGCATGCTCAAGTTCATGGCTTGCTCAACGCCGCGCACAGCGTGTTGAGGTTGTATTCGAACAGGCCGGTAAAGGTGCTGGCCGGGCCTTCAGCGGCGAGGGCGTCGGAATACAGCGTGCCGCCGATCTGCGCGCCGCTTTCGTCAGCGATCTGCTTGAGCAGGCGCGAATCCTTGATGTTTTCCATGAACACGGCTTTGACTTTATCTTTGCGAATCTGAGTGATCAGCGCGGCGACTTCGGCAGCGGACGGCTCACGTTCGGTGGACAGGCCTTGAGGCGCGAGGAACTCGATGCCATATGCCTGGCCCAGGTAGCCGAAGGCGTCATGGGAGGTGACGATGCGGCGGTTGCCTGGTGGCAACGCGCCGAACTTGGTCTTGGCCTCAGCGAGCAGGCGGTAGATTTCCTTGAGGTAGGCCTGGCTGTTGCGCAGGTAGTCAGCCTTGTTGGCCGGGTCGGCGGCCACCAGCGCCTTGGTGATGTTGTTCACGTAGATTTCGGCGTTGGCCAGGTTGTGCCAGGCGTGTGGGTCGGGGATGGTTTCGCCGTCCTCTTCCATGGTGTGGGAGATCACGCCTTTGCTGGCGGTGACGACCGTGGCCTTGGTTTCGGTGCTGGTCACCAGGCGGTCCAGCCAGGGTTCGAAGCCCAGGCCGTTCTTGATGATGACCTTGGCCTTGAGCAGCGCCTTGGCGTCGTCGGGTGTCGGTTCGTAGGTATGGGCATCGGCATCGGGGCCGACCATGTTGCTGATCTGGATGTGATCGCCACCGATCTGGTGGGTGATGTCATCCAGGATGCTGAAGCTGGTAACCACCTGGAGCTTGTCTGCGGCCTGAGCCGTCGATAACGACAGGATTAGACTGAACAGCACGAGTAGAGCGCGCATCGGGAAACACCTCATTGGGATGACAGCAAAGGCGGGCGGCGCAGCAAGCCGTGCACCGGACCGAAGACCACGGACAGCAGATACCCGGCGCCCGCCACCAGCACGATGGCCGGGCCGCTGGGCAACGAGTAGTAGAACGACAGCAACAAACCCAGCCATACCGACAGGCATCCCAGCACTGCCGATATTGCGATCAATACCGGCAGGCGCCGGCTCCAGAAGCGTGAAGCGATGGCGGGCAACATCATCAAGCCCACCACCATCAAGGCGCCGATCGCCTGGAAACCGATCACCAGGTTCAGCACCACCAAGGTCAGGAACAACCCATGGGCGAGCGGGCCGAGGCGGCTGACGGTTTGCAGGAACAACGGATCGAGGGTGTCCAGCAGCAACGGTTTATAGATCGCGGCCATCGCGATCAGGCTGAAACCGGAGACCCAGAGCATGCCGGTGAGGGTGGTTTCGTCGACGGCCAGGGCGGAGCCGAAAAGCAGGTGCAACAGGTCCAGGCGCTTGCCGGCGATGCCGAGGATCAGTACACCGGCGGCGAGGGAGATGGGGTAGATGGCGGCGAGGCTGGCGTCTTCACGCAGACCGGTGCGGCGGGTGATCCAGGCGGACAGGCCGGCCATGCTCAGACCGGCGCCGAGGCCGCCGATGGTCAGGGCCGGCAGGTTCAGGCCGGCGAACCAGAAGCCAAGCGCAGCGCCGGGCAGGATGCCGTGGGCCACGGCGTCACCGATCAGGCTCATGCGCCGCAGGATCAGAAACACCCCCAGCGGCGCAGTGCTGCAGGCGAGCACCAGGCCGCCGATCAGCGCGCGGCGCATAAAGACGAAGTCGACGAAGGGCATCCACAGGTGGGCGGCAAAGTGCATCAGGCCACCTGCATGTGGGGTTGCGGGCGGATCAGTTCTTTACTGGGCCCGAAGACGCAGCCGGTGTTTTTGATCTGCACCACTTGCTGGGTGTGATGGCGAACGGATGCGAGGTCATGGCAGACGACAATCAACGTGCGGCCTTGGTCGTGCCAGGCATGGATGTGTTTCCAGCACAGCGCTTGGCCTTCTTCATCCAACGCGGCGTGGGGTTCGTCGAGCAACAACACCGGCGCTTCGGCCAGGCTCATGCGGGCGAGCAGGGCGCGTTGCAATTCGCCACCGGACAAGGCCATCAACGGGCGGTGCTCCAGGCCGCTGAGGCACCAGTCTTCAAGCACCGCTTCAAGGCGCTGGCTGCGTTGTTGCGGGGTGAGTTGGGTACCCCAGAATCCGGCGGCGACCAGTTCTTGCAGGCTGATGGGGAACTGACGGTCCAGGTGCTGTTGCTGAGGCAGAAACGACAGGCCGCCACGGCGTGGAACATCCACCGAGACTTTACCTGCCAAGGGCTTTTGCAGGCCGGCAATGACTTTGAGCAGGCTGCTTTTACCGGTGCCGTTGGCGCCGATGATGCCGGTGAGGCTGCCTTGTTCCAGGGTGAGATCTATGGCTGGCGTCAGCGGTTGGCCGGGGGCGCCCCAGCGCAAAGCGGTGCAGGTGATCATGCAGGGTTTCTCGTCCAGCGGCTTTCAGCCACGGCATCGTGCGCGTGCAGGCTTTCGGCATGGATCACTTTCAGGTGGAAGGCTTTGACGGCATCCGAGCGTTTCAAGGCGAGGTTCAGGCGGCGGGCGGCGTCTTCGCAGAACATCAAGTTCTGCCCGTTGGCCAGGGCGAAGGCTTGTTCGTCCGCACGTTTTACGGCGGTTTGTACGGCGGTGCCGAGAGCGGCTTCGACGTTGTCGATCAGGTCATTGATGGGCAGGCCGGCTTGGTCACCGTCCAATGTGATCAACAGTTGCGCGCTGCTGCGCTGACTGTGGGGCGTGGCGACGATGCCGTTGGCGCTGCCGAGCCAGGTCAACACGTCCTCATGCCGCAACGGTGTGTCGCCGAAGTCATCAAGAAATTGCTGCTGAATCAACTGCCTGGCGAGTGCAGCAGAGCAAGGGCAGGTTGAGGAATAAGTAACGTCAATTTTTAGTTCCACGTGGAACATCTGGTTTTCCAGACGCGCTTCGATGCTCACCGGATAGCGTTTCCAACCGCCCAGTGGGCTGACCAGCGCCGGGCGTTTGAGGAGCAGATCGGTGTGGATACGCAGGTAGGCGTTATTAGATAAACCTTCATGACTGTCGAGAAAACGCTGCAGTACATTACGCAGAAGTGCAGGCGTAAGCGGCTGCTGGTCGAGCATCTCCAGCGCCAGGTACAGGCGTGACATATGAATGCCACGGGCGGCGCCGTCGTCCAGGCTCACGCCGGCATCGGCGGTGGCGGTGAGGCGCTGGCCGTCGATAAGGATCGGCAGGGCGATGCCGCACATCCCCACCCAGTCGAGTGGCAAGGCTTGGCGTGAAGCCTGCGCGGCGATATCCGGCAGAGTCAGCGCATTCATGAGCAGGTCCATCGTTGGAAATGATTTGACATGTTATAGTATAACAATAGAGTCGACGATGAATATTCTGCTCCTGTCTTTTTTCAGTCATGTCGAGTAGGGACGCTCCTTTATTTGCGGTATTTGTATGCACAGACGTCAGCTCCTTAACTTGCTTCTGGCCAGCCCTCTTTTCACCTTGCCGTTTGCGGCCCACGCCACACAGATACGCAACGCCCGCCTGTGGCGCTCTGACGACAAGCTGCGGCTGGTGTTCGACCTCAGCGGCCCGGTGCAGTACAAGACCTTCACCCTGAGCGCGCCGGAGCGCTTGATCATCGACCTGAGCGGCGCCGGGCTCAGTGGTGATTTCTCTCAGCTGGCGTTGACGAACAGCGGGATCACCTCGATCCGCTCGGGGCATTTTGGCAAGGGCGACACGCGCATCGTGCTCGACCTGGCTGCGCCGATGCAGCTCAACAGCTTCGTGTTGCCGCCCCAGGATGGGCAGGGTCATCGTCTGGTGCTGGATCTGACCAGCGCCACCCAGGCGCCTCGTCAAATAGCGTCAGAGCCCACGCCCCTGGTGGATAAGGCGCACCCCAAGCGCGACATCATCGTGGTGGTCGATCCCGGCCACGGCGGCAAGGACCCCGGCGCAGTCGGCTCCAAGGGCCAGCGAGAAAAAGACGTGGTGTTGTCCATCGCTCAGCTGTTGGCCAAACGCCTGAAGCGCGAGAAGGGTTTTGACGTGAAGTTGGTGCGCAACGACGACTTCTTCGTACCGCTGCGCAAACGGGTGGAGATCGCCCACAAGCACAATGCCGACATGTTTATCTCGGTGCATGCGGATGCGGCACCGCGCATCACCGCGTCGGGTGCTTCGGTGTATGCGTTGTCCGAAGGCGGTGCGACGTCAGCCACCGCACGCTTCATGGCGCAACGAGAAAACGGTGCCGATCTGCTCGGCGCCACCCGTCTGCTCAATCTGAAGGACAAGGACCCGATGTTGGCCGGGGTGATTCTGGATATGTCGATGAACGCCACCATCGCCTCCAGCCTGCAACTCGGCAGCTCGATCCTGGGCAGCCTGGAGGGCATCACCAGCTTGCATCAGAAGCGCGTGGAGCAAGCGGGTTTCGCGGTGCTGAAGTCACCGGACGTGCCGTCGATCCTGGTAGAAACCGGGTTTATCTCCAATGCGCGTGACAGTGCGCGCCTGGTCACCGCGCGGCATCAACAGGCGGTTGCCGATGGCCTGTTCGAAGGCCTGAAAAAATATTTCCAGAAGAACCCGCCCATGAACAGCTACATGGCGTGGATGCAGGAACAGAAGAGCGCCCAGGTCTAACAGCCGGTGATGCGGCTGCAGGTGAATTTGGCGCTGGCGCCCCCCGAACTGGAAAACCGGTTAAGGGTGGTCCAGCCCACGCGCCGTGTATAGCCGACCCACGCCTCACCGTCCGACGCCAACCCAGTAAAGAACGTCAGCTGCCCATAGCGGCTGTTGGTCTGTGCCCAGTAGCGTTTGCCGATTACCTCATACCCACGCAAATACGTGGTGCTGCCGATCGTCGCCACGCTGTAGGCATTGCCCAGTGGGTCGACGCACGCGAGCAGGTTGGCGCTGCGCGTGCAGTTGGCCAGCAGGCTCGGCGCTTGGGCACAGGCAGGTCCTGCCGCAGCCAATAACAGGGCGCACAGCAAATATTTCATCGGGCTTCTCGAGGCAGGGAAGTATTCAAGCATTGCGCCCTTCGTCGTGGTGAGCAAGAGGGGATTGGCTTATTTGCACTGTTATACTATAACATCAAAGCATAGCCTGACCCGTGACCCGCTCCCCATGACCAAACAAGACCTGCTGGCCCAGCCGCCCGCCGACTACATGAACGAAGCCCAACAAGGGTTCTTCCGTGAGTTGCTGCTGACCCAGCGCCATGAGCTGCAAGTGCGTATCGACGCCGAGTTCCTGGCACTGCGCGAGCAGGAAACCAACAGCGACCCGGCCGATGTCGGCAGCGCCGAAGAGCAGCGCCAGTGGCAGCTGCGTCTGCTGGAACGGGAAAAGAAGCTGTTGGACAAGATCGACGATGCCCTCGAATTACTGGCTCGCGGCGAATACGGCTGGTGTCGCGATACGGGTGAGCCCATCGGCCTGCAACGCCTGCTGCTACGTCCCACCGCGACACTCTGTATCGAAGCCAAAGAACGTGAAGAGCTGCGCGAACGCCACAAACGGGCAGTTTGACCGGCCACCCTTGATGAGGAATACCTGATGCCCAACCGTCTCCCCGTTACTGTGTTGTCCGGCTTTCTCGGCGCCGGTAAAAGCACGCTGCTCAATTACGTCCTGCGCAACCGCGAAAACCTGCGGGTGGCGGTGATCGTCAACGACATGAGCGAAATCAACATCGACGGCAGCGAAGTCCAGCGCGACGTCACCCTCAACCGCGCTGAAGAAAAACTGGTGGAGATGAGCAACGGCTGCATCTGCTGCACCTTGCGGGAAGACTTGCTGGAGGAAGTCGGAAAACTCGCCAAGGAAGGTCGGTTCGATTACCTGCTGATCGAGTCCACCGGCATCTCCGAGCCCTTGCCGGTGGCTGAAACCTTCACCTTCCGCGACGAAAACGAGCAAAGCCTGGCCGACATCGCACGTCTGGATACCATGGTCACGGTGGTCGACGGCATGAACTTCCTGCTCGACTACCAGGCCGCCGAAAGCCTCGCCTCCCGGGGTGAAACCCTGGGTGAAGAAGACGAACGCTCCATCACCGACCTGCTGATCGAGCAGATCGAATTCGCCGACGTGATCCTTATCAGCAAGATCGACCTTATCAGCAGCCGCGAGCGTGAAGAGTTGATGGCAATCCTTGAGCGCCTCAACGCCCAGGCGGAAATCATCCCGATGGTGATGGGCGAAGTACCGCTGAACAAGATCCTCAACACTGGCCGATTCGACTTTGAACGCGCCGCGCAGGCCCCGGGCTGGTTGCAGGCGTTGCGGGGTGAACATGTGCCGGAAACCGAAGAGTACGGCATCGCCTCCACCGCTTACCGTGCGCGCCGCCCCTTTCATCCCCAGCGCTTTTTCGACTTTATCGACCGTCCGTGGGTCAACGGCAAACTGCTGCGCTCCAAGGGCTTTTTCTGGCTGGCCAGCAAGCACCAGGATGCAGGCAGTTGGTCTCAGGCGGGCGGCTTGATGCGCCATGGGTTTGCCGGTCGCTGGTGGCGCTTTGTGCCAAAAAGCCAGTGGCCCCAGGATGAGGAAAGCGTCGCGGCGATCATGGGCAACTGGCAACTGAGCACCGGTGACTGTCGCCAGGAACTGGTGTTTATCGGGCAGAACATCGACTTTACCCAGCTGCGCGCCGAGCTGGACGCCTGCTTGCTCGACGATGAAGAAATGGCCCTGGGCGTCGAAGGCTGGCGCCTGCTGGCCGATCCCTTTGGCCCTTGGTATGAGGAGGCAGCCGCCTGATGCTGGCCCCGGTGATTCCCCTGCGTCCCGTGATTCGCCAGACCCGTGGTGAAACTCCGCTGGCGCTGTCCGACATCCTTGAAGACGGCGTCAACCTGGCGGTGTGGCAGCGCCAGTTGCCCCTGCACATCGCCGAGTTCGGCGCCTTGCTGGTAGCGCTCAATGAGCCGTTGGCCGATTCCAGGGTGATTGAGCTCAATAACGAAGACGCCGCGCCCGACTTGCAGGGGCTGGCGTCCAGTTGCCGCGACCTGGAAGGCTACGAAGGCTTTATCGCCGATGTGTCTTGGCTGGTCAGCGCTTTTGCCTGTTTGCTGGGTGCCAAGCGTATCGGCGTGCGCTTGCGCCTGTTGGATAAAGCCATGTGCCCGCGTTTTCACGTCGACCATGTGCCGGTGCGGCTGATCACCACCTATGCCGGGATCGGCAGCCAGTGGTTGCGTGAAGGCGTGATGGACCGTCGCCAGTTGAGCCAGCCGGACGCCGAACCCAGCGACCGAATCGAGCAGCTCCAGTGCGGGGAAGTCGCCCTGCTCAAGGGCACCAAGTGGCATGGCAATGAAGGCCATGGCCTGATTCACCGTTCGCCCGCACTCAAGGCTGACGAACGCCGCTTGATCCTGACACTGGATTGGCTCGCATAACCGCGTAGGATCAAACGCTCTACACGGTCTGAACGATGCTCCTCATGCTGCAGAACATTCCCACTCATGTGATTGCCGGGCCGTTGGGCGCTGGCAAGACCAGCCTCATCAAGCACCTGCTCGCCCAGCGCCCAGCCAACGAGCGCTGGGCTGTGCTGATCAACGAGTTCGGGCAAATAGGCCTGGACGCCGCCTTGCTCACTCAGGATGACGACGGCATTGCCTTGGGCGAAGTCGCTGGCGGCTGCCTGTGCTGTGTGAATGGCGCGCCGTTCCAGGTAGGACTTGGGCGTTTGTTGCGTAAGGCCAAACCCGATCGGCTGTTTATCGAACCGTCAGGCCTGGGCCATCCGGCGCAATTGCTCAAGCAGTTGCGAGAGGCGCCGTGGCAGAACGTGTTGGCAGTGCAGCCCTGTGTGCTGGTGTTGGATGCCCAGGCGCTGGCGGCGGGTAAACCCTTGCCGTCGGCGCAGCAGGAAGCCTTGGCGAGTGCCGGGCTGCTGGTATTGAACAAGGAGGAAGCGCTGGACGCCGCGCAGCGCCACGCCATTGAACAGCAGTTACCGGATTGCCCGTTTTACTGGACCCGGCAGGCGCATTTGCCGCTGGCCCAGTTGCCAGGGCTGAACGCACAGGCGGCTGCGGCTGTGGATAACTTCGAAGTACCCAAGGGGCTGGCGCAGATGCCGGCCATTTGGAGCGATCCCGCGCAACCGATCTGCCTGAGCCAGGAACAAGAGGGCGGCTGGAGCATCGGTTGGCGCTGGCACCCGAGCCAGCAATTCGATGCCCAGCGCCTGCATCATTGGCTGGCAAGCCTTGAGTGGCACCGCGCCAAGCTGGTTATCCACAGCGCCGAAGGCTGGTTGTCGGCCAACGCTGTGGATAACAGCCCGCTCGCCTGGCAAACCAGCGAATGGCGGCGCGATTCGCGTATCGAATTGATTTTCAGCGACCCACAGGACGTGGCGGCATTGCAGACCGCACTGGCGGCCTGTCGTTACTGACGGTTCTTGGTGCCGTGGTCCTGTCGCCACTGGCTCAGCTCGATCACTTCGGCGCTGGGCAGTGGTGTCTTGATCTCGAACGGGTAGGGCGCCAGTTCGATCTGCGCACTGTGGGCGCCGAATTGGGTGATGGTCCCTGGGTGGCGGGTTTCGCCGGTGACGGTGAATTCAAAGTTGTAGATACGTGCCAGGCGCCGCCGGCCATTGGCATCCTTCACAAACCCGATCCGCTTGAGCGCCACCGCACCGTCGAGCAGTTCAATGTCGAGCTTGGCGCAATGCTGCTTGACCCGCTCCAGCGCACGCTCGCGCAGGCCGTGGTTGTGCCACACCCAGGCGGCACCGGTCGCCAGCAGCATCAACACGAAGATGTTTCCCAGGGTCAGCATGCGAAAGACTCCAACAAAGTGAGAGCAGCTTAACTGTGTCGCCGGTCTGTCGTATAGGCTGCTTTTAGTCGCATACTGCGCGGCCAGAATTTCAACGGCTTTACGGAAATCCCCCGCATGAAACGCACACCTCATTTGCTTGCGATCCAGTCTCATGTGGTCTTCGGCCACGCCGGAAACAGCGCCGCCGTGTTCCCCATGCAGCGCGTCGGGGTGAACGTGTGGCCGCTGAACACCGTGCAGTTCTCCAACCACACCCAGTATGGCCAGTGGGCGGGTGAAGTGTTGGCGCCGCAGCAGATTCCGGCGTTGGTGGAAGGCATCGCCGCGATCGGCGAGTTGGGCAACTGCGACGCGATTTTGTCCGGCTACCTGGGCAGTGCGGATCAGGGCCGGGCGATCCTGACCGGCGTGGCGCGCATCAAGGCCATCAACCCTAAGGCTTTGTATCTGTGCGACCCGGTGATGGGCCATCCGGAAAAGGGCTGCATCGTGCCCCAGGAAGTCAGCGATTTCCTGCTGGACGAAGCCGCGGCAATGGCCGACTTCCTGTGCCCCAACCAGTTGGAACTGGACAGTTTTGCCGGGCGCAAGCCGCAATCGCTGTTCGATTGCCTGGCCATGGCCAAGGCGTTGCTGGCGCGCGGGCCGAAGGCTGTATTGGTCAAGCATTTGGATTACCCCGGCAAGTTGCCGGATGGTTTCGAAATGCTGCTGGTGACCGCCGAAGGCAGCTGGCACCTGCGCCGGCCGCTGTTGGCGTTTCCGCGTCAGCCGGTGGGCGTCGGCGATTTGACCTCGGGCCTGTTCCTGGCGCGCGTTCTGTTGGGCGACAGCCTGTTGGCCGCCTTCGAATTCACCGCTGCCGCCGTACACGAAGTGCTGCTGGAAACCCAGGCTTGCGCCAGTTACGAGCTGGAGTTGGTGCGGGCCCAGGATCGCATCGCCCACCCTCGCGTACGTTTCGAAGCGACACCCATCGAGTTGTAGGAATATTCCTGATTGAGCCAGGCAAAGGGCGTCCGGTACTATCGGGCGCCTTCTAGTCCACAGTGCTTTCAAGGAAGATCCATGTCCCTCGTATTCCCTTCGCCGCGGGCGCTGACCGCCCTGGTGCTGACGTCGTTGCTGGCCGGTTGCAGTGTGAACGGCACTTACCCTGATGCCACCGAGGCTGATGCCGCCAAGCTGCGCTTCATCTCTAATACGTCCAATACCACCATCGACGTCTACGACGCTGAGCACTGTATGGGCCAGACCACTGGCATGCTCAACAATATTTTCTTGGTCGATACCCGGCGGCGTGTCGGCATGTCTGTGCCCCCACCGGTCAAGGCCAGAGGCTTGCTGGAGTTCAAGCTGGCACCCGGCAAAGAAACCATGCTGATGATCAACACTAATGGCGGCAGCTATGTCTGCGGCAAATCAATGAGCATCACGCCAAAGGCCGGGGAAGAGTATGAAGTGACCTTCGACATGGAACGGGGCATGTGCACGACCTCGTTTCAGCGCCTGACGCGCTCGGATGGCAAGGATGTGCGCATCCCCCAGCCGATATTCGAGAACGGTATGCCGTCGTGCGCGGGCAAGAGCCCGATATTCGGTAAGGTGATCCCGGCTACGCCACACCGTACCGCGTTGATCAACGCAATCGTTGAAACCCATATGCAGCTCATCACGTTGATGGAGCCTGACACCGCGCAGCGCCCGCAAGCTACCGAAGAGGCGATCGCCGAGCGCAAGGCGAAATTAGGCACATTCACGCCACCTGAGGCCTATTGGGTTCAGTTCCGTCAGAACTATGCACGGGTGAATCAGGAAATGGCTGGCCGCAAGGCGCGTACGCTGGAGCTTTATGAGCGGGTTTACCGCATGCGCCTGAGCGGCACCGAAGATGCGATTCTGGAGCAATGGCAGAACCCGACGGACGCCGCCGTTGTCGAGCGCGTCAAGGCTAACGACAAGTTGATGGCGCAGTACTACACGAACACCAGCAAAGCCGTGATGGTGGACATCGTGAACCATCACATGGAGCGCATGAGCCAGTTGGATCAGCGCTTTGATGTGTGTGCCCACTACGATGGGTGCTGGCGGTTGTAGGAGCGGGCTTGCTCGCTCCTACACGGGGGGGCATGGCGCTATAGCGCGTCTGCCTTGATTTCCTGATATCGCTTTTCCAGCTCCTGACGGATCTGCCGGCGCTGCTGGGCCTGCACGAACCGGCGCTTGTCTTCGCTATTGTGAGGTTGCAGCGGTGGCACGGCGGCCGGTTTGCGCTGGTCGTCCACGGCCACCATGGTGAAGAAGCAACTGTTGGTATGGCGCACCGAGCGTTCGCGAATGTTCTCGGTCACCACCTTGATGCCCACTTCCATCGACGTGTTGCCGGTGTAGTTGACCGATGCGAGGAACGTCACCAGCTCACCGACATGGATCGGCTCGCGAAAGATCACCTGGTCTACCGACAAGGTGACGACATAGCGGCCGGCATAACGGCTCGCGCAGGCGTAGGCCACTTCGTCGAGGTACTTGAGCAGTGTGCCGCCGTGGACATTGCCTGAGAAGTTGGCCATATCAGGGGTCATCAATACCGTCATCGACAGCTGGGCGTTTCCGGGTTCCATAGCACACTCACGGGTTGTAGGCATTGGTTGGGGGCGCACCTCTGCGGGTGCTGGAATCTTTACAGCGCCATCCATAACGGGACGCCGGTAGGCGCCTTGCCGTCACGCGCTCTCCGATCTGTTTCCATATATTGCACCGGCTTTCCGGCGGAAGTCGCGGTGTTAACCTTCAAAAGCCCGTCTCAGGGCATTTCTTACGATCAAGGCAGACTTTTCCTTCCGCACTTTGCGATATTTCAAAGGCGCGGGCGGAAGTGGGAAAAGCGCCAGTACCCTCAAGGAGCCCCTCGCCATGCACGCCATCAGCTTTATCCAGGACTTGGCCGTGATCATGCTGGTGGCAGGGGTTGTCACCATCCTGTTTCACCGCCTCAAGCAGCCAGTGGTGCTGGGCTACATCGTCGCCGGGTTCATCATTGGCCCCCACACCCCACCTTTCGGCCTGATTCACGACGAAGACACCATCAAGACCCTCGCCGAGCTGGGGGTGATCTTCCTGATGTTCTGCCTGGGCCTGGAGTTCAGCCTGCGCAAGCTGTTCAAGGTCGGCGCCACGGCGTTTATCGCAGCCTTCCTGGAAATCATCCTGATGATTTGGATCGGCTACGAGATTGGCCGCTGGTTTGACTGGAACACCATGGACTCGCTGTTCCTCGGCGCAATCCTGGCGATTTCCTCCACCACCATCATCGTCAAGGCGCTCAACGACCTGAAGATGAAAAACCAGCGCTTCGCCCAGCTGATTTTTGGCGTACTGATTGTGGAAGACATCCTCGGCATCGGCATCATCGCCTTGCTGTCGAGCATCGCCGTCAGCGGTACGGTCAGCTCCGGCGAGGTGTTTTCCACGGTCGGCAAGCTCTCGCTGTTCATGATCGTTGCGCTGGTCATCGGTATTTTGCTGGTGCCGAGGCTGTTGGCTTACGTGGCCAAGTTCGAAAGCAACGAGATGTTGCTGATCACCGTACTGGGCTTGTGTTTCGGTTTCTGCCTGCTGGTGGTCAAGCTGGAATACAGCATGGTGCTGGGAGCGTTCCTGATCGGCGCAATCATGGCCGAATCCCGACAGTTGATTAAGATCGAGCGCCTGATCGAGCCGGTTCGCGACATGTTCAGCGCCATCTTCTTTGTGGCCATTGGCTTGATGATCGACCCCCAGATCCTGCTGCAATACGCCTGGCCGATTGCGGTGATCACCGTGGCGGTGGTGCTCGGCAAGATGCTGTCCTGCGGCTTGGGGGCATTTATCGCCGGCAATGATGGCCGGACCTCATTGCGCGTGGGGATGGGGCTGTCACAAATTGGTGAGTTTTCCTTCATCATCGCGGCGCTGGGGATGACGCTGCAGGTGACCAGTGATTTCCTTTATCCCGTCGCCGTGGCGGTTTCAGCGATTACCACGCTGCTCACGCCGTACTTGATTCGCGGCGCTGACCCGCTGTCGCTGAAGATTGCGGCAATCATGCCCAAGCGCATGAGCCGGGTGTTCGGCATGTACGGCGAATGGTTGCGCAGCATCCAGCCTCAGGGCGAGGGCGCCATGTTGGCGTCGATGATCCGCAAGATCATCCTGCAAGTGGGGGTAAACCTGGCGCTGGTGATCGCGATCTTCTTTGCCGGCAGCTTTTTTGCGGCGCGCATCGGTGGGTATCTGGAGGGCTGGATCAGCGATCCAAGCTGGCAGAAGGCGCTGATCTGGGGCGGGGCGTTGCTGTTGTCGCTGCCATTCCTGATCGCGGCGTACCGCAAGCTCAAGGCGCTGTCGATGCTGCTGGCGGAGATGAGCGTGAAACCGGAAATGGCTGGGCGACACACCCAGCGTGTACGAAGGGTGATCGCGGAACTGATCCCGATCCTCTCGCTGCTGGTGATCTTCCTGCTATTGGCCGCCTTGTCGGCCAGTATCCTGCCGACCAACAAGTTGCTGGTGCTGATCGCCGTCGTCACGGCAGCGGTGGCGGCCGTGCTCTGGCGGTGGTTCATCCGCGTGCATACGCGGATGCAGGTCGCTTTGCTGGAGACCCTGGATAACCACAAGGATACGCCGGAGCACTAAAGTAGGCGGGCCACTTACGGTGGTGAGCGGGCTTTTTGTGGTGAGCGAGCTTGCTCGCGCTGGGCTGCGTAGCAGGCCCGGTCCAGGCGACGCGTTCTTTCAGGTTTGGCGATGTGAGGCTATGGGGCTGCTTCGCAGCCCAGCGCGGGGCAAGCCCGCTCACCACAAAGCCCGCTCACTACAGCAAGCCCGGTCAGCTTTCCAGCCAGACGTCCCGCGCCCAGTGCCACACGGATTCCCAGGTTTCCTCGGTGACGATTTCTTCTTCGCCGGACCACAGCACCACGGTGCCGTCTTCTTCGACGCAATAGTAGTCGTCGCCGTCCTGGCAGATAGGGATCAGGCTGCGATCAACACCGGCATCCCAGGCGTTGGCGGCCACGTCCGGCAGGTAGGTATGGGATTGCGGGTCGGTGACGGTCACTGGCTCCAGGCTGCCGTACACCACATCGCTGACGGTCAGCAAAAATTCACGGAAGACAAACGGGATGTCGATGAACAGTTGTTCCTCGATTTCCACCAGTTGGTCTTCGTCAGGCAGTTCCAGCGGAACCGGAACCGGTTCGTTGGCTTCACGCAATTGTTCGATGATTTCTTCCACGGCCGGGATCCTCTTGCTAGATGGCGCGGTTTATAGGGGCGTTTTATACAGTAGCTCGCTATAAGTGCAACCGTGAAATAGAAAACCCCGGACAGGTCCGGGGTTTTTTGTATCTGCTTGCTAAGCGCGCAGGGATCAGCCGTTCTGGCGGATACCGGCGACCAGCCAAGGCTGGTTGTCGCCCTGGGCACGTTCCATGTTCCAGCTTTCGCTGAACACTTCGCCCTGGTCGAAGCGCGAAGTCTTCGATACACCGCTGAAGGTCAGGGTGGCGATGGTCTTGTCAGCGCGATCATCCACACCTTCCAGCTGTACGCGCAGGTCGTCGATGTAGGTCGACTGGAACGCGTCGCCCAGGTCGGCACGTTCGCGCTTGAGGAACTCCAGCAGTTGCGGGGTCACGAACTCGGAGATCTTGTCCATTTCGTTGGCGTCCCAATGCTGTTGCAGGGACTGGAAGTGGCTGCGGGCCGCTTCGACGAAACGCTCTTCGTTGAACCAGGCCGGTGCGTTGATCACCGGACGGGCCGCAGCAGGTGCTGCCGAACCACCGAAGATCGAACCCATGGCTGGTTTTTGCTCGAACACTTCACGCTGCATTGGCGCGCCAGCGGGAGCCAGATGCTCCTGCTGCTTGCGGCGACGGGCAGCGATGAAGCGGAAGATCAGGAAGGCGATGACCGCCATGATCAGGATGTCGAAGATCTGCATGCCCTGGAAGCCGCCGCCCATGAACATGGAAGCGAGCAGGCCACCGGCGGCGATACCGGCCAGAGGGCCCAACCAGCGCGAAGCACCGCCAGCCTTGGCAGCGGCGCCTGCAGCACCGGCTGCGCCTGCGGTAGCCGCAGCACCGCCGGCACCGGCGGATGGGGCCATTTGGCTGGTCTGGTGAGTCGGTGCCGAGCCCATGCTTTTGCCGCCACCAAAGCGCTTGGCGTTGGCGTCGATGCTCATCGTCAGGCCGATGCACAACGCCATGGCGATGCTAAGAAAACGTTTCATAAAGGGAATTCCCATTTGTGGATTGCACGCGCGCCATGTTGCACAGGTGTAGTGACAGTGGCTAGCGACATAATGTTTCGGGCTTTTGCGTAGGACCGATTCAGAATGGTCTGTAGGACTTATTACAGATATTGGCCCGCGCTCGTCTAAAACAAGGGCGGGCCCATGATCTTCATGTAACGCAGTGTTTCATGAGAGGGGCTGGTTGGGGTGAGGGAGCAAGCTCCCTCGCCACAGTCAGATGGCTTCGAGCTTCGCGTAACCCATCATCAGCCACTTGCTGCCTTCGGCGAAATTCACCTGCACCCGCGCCTGGGCACCGGCGCCTTCGAAGTTGAGGATCACGCCTTCGCCGAACACCGAATGCCTGACCTGCTGGCCAAGGCTGAACTGGGTTTCCGGAATCTCGGAACCGGCGAACATACTGCTGGAGTTCTGCTGCTGACCTCCGCCGAACGGGCGGCTGACGCTGTTGGACAAGCGCACTTCCTGGATCAGCCCCTTCGGCACTTCACGTACGAAACGCGACACCTTGTTGTAGGTCTCGCTGCCGTACAGGCGTCGGGTCTCGGCGTAGGTCATCACCAGGTTCTGCATCGCGCGGGTGATGCCCACGTAGGCCAGGCGGCGCTCCTCCTCAAGACGGCCCGGCTCTTCCAGGCTCATCTTGTGCGGGAACAGGCCTTCTTCCATGCCCACCAGGAACACGTACGGGAACTCCAGGCCCTTGGCGCTGTGCAAGGTCATCAACTGGATGCTGTCTTCATGCTCATCGGCCTGGGTATCGCCGGCTTCCAGCGACGCATGGCCGAGGAAAGCGGCGAGCGGGGTCAGCTCTTCGTCTTCCTCGGTGTTTTCGAACGCACGGGCGGCGCTGACCAGTTCCTCAAGGTTTTCTACCCGGGCCTGGCCTTTCTCGCCCTTTTCCGCTTCGTGGTAGGCAATCAGCCCGGACTGCTCGATCACGGTCTGGGTCATCAAGTGCAGAGGCATTTCCGCGCACTTGGCGGCGAGGTTCTCGATCAGTTCGACAAACACACCCAGCGCCCCGGCGGCGCGGCCGGTCAGGCCTTTATTGGCGATCAGCAAGCGCATGGCTTCCCACATCGACACATCGGCATGGCGCGCGTGGTCGCGAATGGCTTCGACAGTCTTTTCGCCAATGCCACGGGCCGGGATGTTGATCACCCGCTCCAGCGCCGCATCGTTGCCGCGGCCTTCCAGCAAGCGCAGGTAGGCCATGGCGTTCTTGATCTCGGCACGCTCGAAGAAGCGCTGGCCACCGTAGATGCGGTACGGGATGCGTTCGCGCAGCAAGGCTTCTTCCAAGACCCGCGATTGGGCGTTGGAGCGATACAGGATGGCGATATCGCTGCGCGCCAGGCCGGTCTTCAATGCACTTTCGATGGTTTCCACCACGTAGCGCGCTTCATCGTGCTCGTTGAACGCGGCGTACAAGTTGATGGCTTCGCCTTCGCCGCCGTCGGTCCACAGCTCTTTGCCCAGGCGCCCGGTGTTGTTGGCGATCAAGGCGTTGGCCGCCTTGAGGATACCGGCGGTGGAGCGGTAGTTCTGCTCCAGGCGGATGGTGACGGCGTCCGGGAAGTCTTCGGAATACTGGTAGATGTTCTCGATTTTCGCGCCACGCCAGCCGTAGATCGACTGATCGTCGTCGCCCACCACCATCAGGCTGTCGCCACCTTTGGCCAGCAGGCGCAACCAGGCGTACTGCACGGCGTTGGTGTCCTGGAACTCGTCCACCAGAATGTGGCGGAAGCGTTTCTGGTAATGGGCCAGCAAACCCGGGTTGTCGCGCCACAGGTCGAGGGCGCGCAGCAGCAGCTCGGAGAAGTCGATCACCCCGGCGCGTACGCACGCGGCCTCGTAGGCTTCATAGATGCTGCGCATGGTGGCCAGGAACAAGTCGCCGCTGGCCTGGATATGTTGCGGGCGCAGGCCTTCGTCTTTCTGGCCGTTGATAAACCATTGGGCCTGGCGCGCTGGCCAGCGCTGTTCGTCGAGCCCCAGTTCGCGGATCACCCGCTTGACCAAGCGTTGCTGGTCATCGCTGTCGAGAATCTGGAAGGTCTGGCTCAGGCCCGCTTCCTGCCAGTGCGCCCGCAACAGGCGGTGCGCCAGGCCGTGGAAGGTGCCTACCCACATGCCGGCCGGGCTGATGCCCATCAACTGCTCGATGCGGTGGCGCATCTCGGCAGCGGCCTTGTTGGTGAAGGTCACCGACAGGATGGAATGCGGGGACGCGTTCTCGACCTGGATCAACCAGGCGATACGGTGCACCAGCACTCGGGTTTTACCGGAGCCAGCACCGGCCAGGACCAACTGACGGCCAACGGGGGCGGCTACGGCCTGGCGTTGGGCATCGTTGAGGGAGTTCAGCAAAAGAGAGAGATCATCGCGCATCGGCGCATTCTATGGCCCACGGGGGAGTGGGGCAAATACCAATGCCGGGTGGTCGACGGAAAACAATCAGGGTGATGACCGGTTGGTCAATGGCCACAGCCCGCGCAGCGTCTCGCTCAAGCCGTCTGGTCCCGAAGTTTGCGGCGCATGAGCATGCCGTTTTTATGACGTAGAGCAGTTTGGCCCAAGCGTTTGCTTGTGTATGCTCCGTCGACGTTTCGGGCTCACCATTATAAGAACACTGCCTATGACCCTCAGCACCGACCTGTTTGGCCCCTCGGCGGCGCCCGCGCAGGTTCTTCGCAAACACTACGCCACCGAGATGGCGGTCGAGCGCACACGCCTGCTGTATCAGGGCTCGCTGCTGCCGACCCTGTTGATGTTGGTCAATGGCCTGGTCTGCGCCTGGCTGCTCTGGAACCCCAAGCAATACCTGTTGGACAGCATCTGGTTGGTCTGGCTGCTGGCCCTGGTGGCGATGCGCGTGATCCAAGTGGCCGCGTTTGATTCGGCCATGCCCAGTCGCCAGGCCCAGCCGGTGTGGCGGCGCATGTTCATGCTCGGTTCGGCGGTCAGCGGCCTGACCCTGGCCACCGCCGCCATCGCCCTGGTGCCGGCGGGCAGCTTTATGCAGCAGGCCTGGGTGTTCGGCCTGATCGGCGCCGCGACACTGTCGGCCAGCGTGGCCTACGCCGTGAGCGTGCCGGCCTTTTTGTCGTTCGCCTTGCCGTGCCTGGTGCCGTCCATCATTTACCTGTTCTGGAGCGGTGACCCGCAGCAGCGTGGCTGGGGCGTACTCGGCCTGATCCTGCTGGCGTCCTTGAGCCTGGTGGCGTGGCAGGTCAATCGCCTGATCCAGCGCGGGCTGCTGCGACGCTTCCAGAACCAGGCGTTGATCGAGCATCTGCAACAGGCACAGCAGCGCAGCGAGCAACTCAATCAGGAGTTGGTGCGCGAAGTCGAACAACGCCGCCAGGTCGAGCAGGAACTGCGCGAAGCCCAGGTCGGCCTGCAGGACCGCGTGGCACAGCGTAGCCAGGAGCTGGACGCTGCCAGCCAGGCCCTGAATAAAAGCGAGGCGCGCCTGGCCATGGCCCTGCAAGCCAGCGAGCTGGGCCTGTGGGACTGGAACCTGCAAACCGACGAAGTCCACCACACCCAGCTCAAGGAGCTGTTCGGCCTGGAGCCTGAGTACGTCACGGCGATGCTCGGTCACCTCAAGCCACGCCTGCACCCCGAAGACCTGCCGCTGCTCAAGCGTGCCCTGGTGGAGCACCTCAAGGGTCGCAGCGAGGACTACCAAGTGGAATACCGCGTGCGTCATGGCGATGGGCACTGGGTGTGGATCGAAGACCGTGGCCGTGCCGTGGAGCGTGCGCCCAGCGGCCGCGTCACGCGCATGCTCGGTACACGCCGTGATATCAGCGCCAGCAAGGCCCTGGAGGAACAGCAGCGTTTGGCGTCGACCGTCTTTGAAGCCGCCAGCGAGGGCATTGTGATCCTCGACCCGGACTACGTGCTGATTGCCGTCAACCAGGCCTTCAGCCGTGTCACGGGCTTTGAAACCGACGACATGATTGGCCGCAATGTGGTGGAGCTGCCCAGCAGCCGCGATGCCCGCCGCCACTTTCCGGTGATCCGCCAGGCGTTGCTAAGCCACGGTACGTGGCAGGGCGAGTTGGTGGAGACGCGCAAGAACGGCGAGCTGTACCCGCAGTGGCTGCAATTGAATGTGGTGCGCGATGTTCGAGGAAAAGTCAGTCATATCGTGGGGTTCTTCGCCGATCTCTCGGCGCGGCGTGAGTCCGAAGAACGTATGCGTTACCTCACTCATTACGACGAGTTGACCGGGCTGGCCAACCGCTCGCTGTTCCGCGAACGGCTGCGCGAGGCTCACCAGCGTGTACGCCAAGGCGGGCGCAGCCTGGCGCTGCTGCACATCAATCTCGACCGCTTCAAGTTACTCAATGACAGCCTCGGCCATGAAGTTGCCGACCAATTGCTGCAAAAAATGGCGCGTCGCCTGATTAACGCTTTGCCCGAGGCCGACACCATTGCGCGTTTGTCCGGGGATGAATTCGCTGTGTTGTTCGACGCCTATGGCAACCTGTCGAGCCTGGCGCGCGTGGCCACGCGGCTGCTGGCCAAACTGCGGGTGCCGGTGACGGTGGAAGGGCATGAGTTGGTGGTCAGTGCCTCAATGGGTGTCAGCCTGTTACCGGACAATGCGCGGGAGATTTCCGCGCTGGTCAGTCAATCGAACATGGCCATGCAGCACGCCAAGCACTTGGGCGGCAATAACTTTCAGTTCTACACCGACAGCTTGCAAGCCAGCACCCTGGAGCGCTTGCAGCTGGAAAACCACCTGCGCAAGGCCATCGAAGAACGTCAGCTCTCAGTGTTCTACCAACCGAAGCTATGCCTGGCCACCGGCAAGCTGAATGCGGCCGAGGCGTTGATCCGCTGGGAGCATCCGCAATGGGGCATGGTGCCGCCGGGGGATTTTATCGGCCTGGCCGAAGAGACTGGCCTCATTGTGCCGCTGGGCGAATTCGTGCTGCGCGAGGCGTGCTGGCAGGCGTGTGAATGGCAGCGTCAGGGGCTGGCGCCGATTCGCGTGTCGGTGAACCTCTCGGTGCACCAACTGCGTCAAGGCAAGTTGGTCAGCCTGGTGCGCCAAGTGCTTGAGGAAACCGGCCTGGACCCGCAATACCTCGAGCTGGAGCTGACCGAAAGCCAGTTACTCGACAGCGTCGAACACATCATCGCCACCTTCCAGCAACTGCGCGACCTGGGCGTGAAGCTGGCCATCGACGATTTCGGCACCGGTTATTCGTCCCTCAGCTACCTCAAGCGTATCCCCGTGGACTACGTGAAGATCGACCAGACCTTTATTCGTGGACTCGGGCAGGGGCGTGAAGACGCGGCCATCACCCGCGCAATTATCGCCATGGCCCATGGGCTGGCACTCAAGGTGGTGGCAGAAGGTGTGGAAGACCAGCAGCAGCTGGATTTCCTGCGCGGTGAGCGGTGTGATGAAGTGCAGGGCTATTTGATCAGCCGGCCAATGCAGGCCGAAGGGTTGGCAGATTTGTTACGGAAAAATGCAGATTTTCCTGAGTGATGCCAAGGTCGCCCCTGTGGCTACAACTTGGCTGCCCTTAAATTCAAAGGCGGGCAGGGCGATTTAGTGACGCGTCGGACGGGCAAAACGGCAATTCTTGTAGTATAACTACAAGCTTGCTACATCCTTGGCCCTGCCCATAACAAGAGTCCTGTCCTTTGAACCTGTTGCAACATATCGCCCAGTCGCGCCACCTGTTACGCAAATCGGAACTCAAGGTTGCCGATCACGTGCTGCTTGACCCTGCGGCTGTGATGCACAGTTCCATGGCCGATTTGGCCCACAGCGTGGGCATCAGCGAGCCGACCATCGTGCGTTTCTGCCGCGCCATCGGTTGCTCCGGGTTCCAGGACTTGAAACTCAAGCTGGCCCAAAGCCTGGCCGCCGGTGCGAGCTTCGGGCAATTTGCGATCCATGAAGACGATTCCGTTGCCGATTACAGCCTGAAAATCTTCGACACCACCCTGCACACCCTGATGGAAGTGCGCGAGAAGCTCGACCCGGTGGAGCTGCAGAAGGCCGTGACGGCCATGTCCCAGGCCCAGCGCGTTGAGTTCTATGGCTTCGGTGCATCCGGCGCAGTGGCGGCCGACGCCCAGCACAAATTCTTCCGCCTGCTGCTGACCGCAGCGGCCTACAGTGACCCGCACATGCAGGCCATGTCGGCGGTGACCTTGAAGCCCACCGATGTCGCCATCTGCATCTCGCAGTCCGGCCGCTCCAAAGACCTGCTGATCACCGCCAACCTGGTGCGTGAGAGCGGCGCTTCGTTGATCACCCTGTGCCCCAGCCAGACGCCCTTGGCGGAACTGTCCACGGTCAACCTGGCCATCGATGTGCATGAAGACACCGAGATCTACACGCCACTGACCTCGCGCATCGCCCACCTGGTGGTGATCGACGTGCTGGCCATGGGCGTGGCCATGGCGCGCGGGCCAAGCCTGGTCAACCACCTCAAGAGCGTCAAGCGCAGCTTGCGCAGCCTGCGTCTGTCGCCCAAATCCGTCAAAGCCCTCGACGACTGATTGCAGTTTTGCGTGTGGCGGGCTGTCGTGGTGAGCGGGCTTGCCCCGCGCTGGGGCGCGAAGCGGCCCTAAAACAGGCCACCGCGTTTTATCTGAAGGAACGCGGTGGCCGGATTGGCGCCGCTTCGCAGCCCAGCGCGGGGCAAGCCCGCTCAACACGGATCAATGTTCACCCTTTTGTCATGCCTATGCCGCCAAACCGTAACTCCCCAAGGCCATCCTGTACTCCCCGTACTCGCATTGGGAGACTCCAAATGGCCCGGCCCTACGAAGACAGCAACAGCTCCGTCAAGACCCGTCGTCAACAGGAAGACCAGCGCCGCATGGCGTTCCGTCGCGCAATCGAAGACCGCTGTGATCAGCGCCAACTGCTCCAGAGCATCACGGACTACCCGGAACTCCACTGGCAGGCACCCGCGGCTGCCCAGCGAAGCGCTCAGCCAGCGCGCTGATCTGCACCCGCTCGCTGCGGATAAAGCCCAGGAACGCATGGGCCACTGGTGACAGGCGCTTGGCCTTGGCCTGCACCAGGCACCAGCTGCGGTACAGCGGCAGCTCTTCCACCGGCAGCTCCTTGAGCCCGCCGGTGGCCAATTCCATGTTGACCGCGTGACGCGTCAACAAGGCCACGCCCAGCCCGGCGCATACGCATTCGCGCTGCGCCTCGGCTGAGGCGACTTCAACCGTCTGGGTGAAGTGCACGCGTTTTTCCTTGAAATATTCCTCACAAGCCAGCCGCGTGCCGGAACCCGGTTCGCGCAGCAGCAGTGTGTAAGGTTCCAGGTCCTGCAGGCGCAGCGGTCCCTGAAGGCTGAGCGGGTGGTCGGGCGGTGCCACGGCAACGATTGGGTTGTTAAGGAACGGCAGGAACTCCAAGCCCATGTCCTGGGGCACCATCGACATGATCACCAGGTCGTCGCGATTGTCCGAAAGCCGGCGGATCACCTGGGCACGGTTAACCACCGTGAGGTGCAATTGCACTTCCGGATGCTGGCGCTTGAAGGCGGCAAACAGGTGCGGCACGAAATACTTGGCGCTGGACTCAATCGCCAGTTTCAGTTGGCCTTGCAACGAGCCCTGCATGTCCGAGAGCTGCATATCGAGGTTTTCCAGGCGCCCGAAA
Organism: Pseudomonas sp. QC2; assembly: GCF_002859085.1. Lineage (NCBI taxonomy): Bacteria > Pseudomonadati > Pseudomonadota > Gammaproteobacteria > Pseudomonadales > Pseudomonadaceae > Pseudomonas > Pseudomonas sp. QC2. The sequence continues at coordinate 229,003 of NZ_PKKS01000018.1, read as the reverse complement.
ATATCCCGGCTGGCCCGTTGCAGGGCTTCGGCGGCCTCGGTCATGTAGAGCTTTTTGCCGACGTAATCGAACAACGGCTGGCCGATCAGCTCTTCCAGCTGGCGAATTTGCAGGCTAACGGCCGGTTGTGTGAGAGACATTTCCTCGGCCGCGCGGCTGTAGGAGCGCAAGTCACACACCTCATGGAAGATCTGCAATTGACGCAATGTCAGTCGCATCAATGACTTACGCATTTTTTAATCCTCTCGCCCCAGGCTGTGCGGCCAACTATAAGTCTTTACTTATGCACGACCCAATAATTATTGATTTTTGTTAATCCCTTGGCGGGCTTAGTGTGTGTCTCGCGACTGTCATGAAACATTTGGTCACGCGCCGACCCGGATTCATAGGGTCGAAGAACGCAGCAATCGGCTCAAGGGAATTTCCAAGTGATAAAAAAGATCCTGATCGCCAACCGTGGTGAAATTGCCGTACGAATCGTGCGTGCCTGCGCCGAGATGGGCATTCGCTCGGTCGCGGTCTACTCCGACGCCGACCGCCACGCGTTGCACGTCAAGCGTGCCGACGAAGCCCACAGCATCGGTGCCGAGCCCCTGGCCGGTTACTTGAACCCGCGCAAGCTGGTGAACCTCGCCGTGGAAACCGGCTGTGATGCACTGCACCCCGGTTACGGGTTCCTGTCGGAAAACGCCGAACTGGCGGACATCTGCGCCGAACGCGGGATCAAATTCATCGGTCCCTCGGCCGAAGTCATCCGCCGCATGGGCGACAAGACCGAAGCGCGCCGCAGCATGATCAAGGCCGGTGTGCCGGTCACGCCGGGCACCGAAGGCAACGTCGCCGACATCGCTGAGGCCCTCACCGAAGGCGACCGTATTGGTTACCCGGTGATGCTCAAGGCCACCTCCGGTGGTGGCGGTCGCGGCATTCGTCGTTGCAACAGCCGTGAAGAACTTGAACAAGCCTTCCCCCGTGTGATTTCCGAGGCCACCAAGGCGTTCGGTTCGGCGGAAGTGTTCCTGGAAAAATGCATCGTCAATCCCAAGCACATCGAGGCGCAGATCCTCGGTGACAGCTTCGGCAACGTGGTGCACCTGTTCGAGCGCGATTGCTCGATCCAGCGCCGTAACCAGAAGCTCATCGAAATCGCCCCAAGCCCGCAACTGACCCCGGAACAGCGCGCCTACATCGGCGACCTGTCGGTGCGAGCCGCCAAGGCCGTGGGCTACGAGAACGCCGGTACCGTGGAGTTCCTGCTCGCCGAGGGCGAGGTGTACTTCATGGAGATGAACACCCGGGTGCAGGTGGAACACACCATCACTGAAGAAATCACCGGGATCGACATTGTCCGCGAACAGATCCGCATCGCCTCGGGCCTGCCGCTGTCGGTGAAACAGGAAGATATCCAGCATCGTGGCTTCGCGTTGCAGTTCCGTATCAACGCCGAAGACCCGAAGAACAACTTCCTGCCCAGCTTCGGCAAGATCACCCGTTACTACGCACCCGGCGGCCCCGGCGTGCGTACCGACACGGCGATCTATACCGGCTACACCATCCCGCCGTTCTACGACTCCATGTGCCTGAAACTGGTGGTGTGGGCGTTGACCTGGGAAGAGGCCATGGACCGCGGCCTGCGTGCCCTGGACGACATGCGCCTGCAAGGCGTGAAGACCACCGCCGCCTACTACCAGGAAATCCTGCGCAATCCGGAATTCCGCAGCGGCCAGTTCAACACCAGTTTCGTGGAAAGCCACCCTGAGCTGACCAACTACTCGATCAAGCGCAAACCCGAAGAGCTGGCCCTGGCCATCGCCGCCGCCATCGCCGCCCACGCAGGCCTGTGAGGAACATTCCAATGTCTAAAAAAATCTTCGTAACCGACACCATCCTGCGCGACGCCCACCAATCGTTGCTGGCCACTCGCATGCGCACCGACGACATGCTGCCGATCTGCGACAAGCTCGACAAAGTCGGCTACTGGTCCTTGGAAGTCTGGGGCGGCGCGACCTTCGACGCCTGCGTGCGCTTCCTCAAGGAGGACCCGTGGGAGCGTCTGCGCAAACTGCGCGCCGCGTTGCCCAACACCCGCTTGCAGATGCTGCTGCGTGGCCAGAACCTGCTGGGCTATCGCCATTACAGCGATGACGTGGTCAAGGCGTTCGTGGCCAAGGCTGCCGTCAACGGTATCGACGTATTCCGCATCTTCGACGCCATGAACGACGTGCGTAACCTACGCGTGGCCATCGAAGCGGTGAAGGCTGCCGGCAAACATGCCCAAGGCACCATCGCCTACACCACCAGTCCGGTGCACACCGTCGAGGCGTTCGTGGCCCAGGCCAAGCAGTTGGAATCCATGGGTTGCGACTCGATTGCGATCAAGGACATGGCCGGCCTGCTGACTCCGTACGCCACCGGCGAGCTGGTCAAGGCACTCAAAGCCGAGCAAAACCTGCCGATCTTTATCCACTCGCACGACACGGCGGGCTTGGCCGCGATGTGCCAACTCAAGGCCATCGAGAACGGTGCCGACCACATCGACACGGCGATCTCCAGCTTCGCCTGGGGCACCAGCCACCCCGGTACCGAGTCGATGGTCGCCGCCCTTAAAGGCAGCGAGTTCGATACCGGCCTGAGCCTGGAACTGCTGCAAGAGATTGGCCTGTACTTCTACGCCGTGCGCAAGAAGTACCACCAGTTCGAAAGCGAATTCACCGCCGTCGACACCCGCGTGCAAGTCAACCAGGTACCGGGCGGGATGATTTCCAACCTGGCCAACCAATTGAAAGAGCAAGGCGCGCTCAACCGCATGGGCGAAGTGCTGGCCGAAATCCCGCGAGTACGCGAAGACCTCGGCTTCCCGCCGCTGGTCACCCCGACCTCGCAGATCGTTGGCACCCAGGCGTTTTTCAACGTGTTGGCCGGCGAGCGCTACAAGACCATCACCAACGAAGTGAAGCTGTACCTGCAAGGCGGCTACGGCAAGGCGCCGGGCACCGTGAACGAGAAATTGCGTCGCCAGGCTATCGGCAGCGAAGAAGTGATCGACGTACGCCCGGCCGACCTGCTCAAGCCGGAAATGACCAAACTGCGCGGCGAAATCGGCGCGTTGGCCAAGTCCGAAGAAGACGTGCTGACCTACGCCATGTTCCCGGACATCGGGCGCAAGTTCCTCGAAGAGCGCGACGCCGGCACCCTGGCCCCTGAAGTGCTGTTGCCGATCCCAGAAGCCGGCGGCGTGGCGCGTGCCGGTGGCGAAGGCGTACCGACCGAGTTCGTCATCGACGTACACGGCGAAAGCTACCGCGTGGACATCACCGGTGTCGGCGTGAAGGCCGAAGGCAAGCGCCACTTCTACCTGTCCATCGACGGCATGCCGGAAGAAGTGGTGTTCGAACCGCTCAACGAATTCGTCAGCAGTGGCGGCAGCAAGCGCAAGCACGCCACCGAGCCTGGCCATGTCAGCACCGCGATGCCGGGCAATATCGTCGACGTGCTGGTCAAGGAAGGTGACGTGGTCAAGGCCGGCCAGGCCGTGCTGATTACCGAAGCCATGAAAATGGAAACCGAAGTGCAGGCAGCGATTGCCGGCAAGGTGACTGCCGTTCATGTGGCCAAGGGCGACCGGGTCAACCCTGGCGAAATCCTGATTGAAATCGAAGGCTGATCCAGCCTTCGACACGACCGTTTAATCCTCGGGGGGGCAGGTGCCCCCCTTTTTTTTCGTGCGCAATTTGGTGGGGTTAGAAGCTGATCTTCCACTGCCCCATCAAGCCCTGGTTGCGACTGTTTGTGCCGGCCTGCGCGCTGTAGGTCAGGCCGACGGTGTGTTGTGCCGACAAGGCGAGGTCGAGCCCGGCTTGAAGGTCCAGGCTATTGCGGTCCAGCGAGGTGCCGGTGACGGTGAAGCCGTCAACCAGCCCCGGCAGGGCGCGGTAGGATTGGCGGACCTGGCTGTCGACTCCGCCGTAGAGGTGTTTCCAGCCGGTGCTGAGGTGGGGTGTGAGGCTGATCTGGTTATCGAACCGATACACCGTTGCCAGGCGCAGGCCCAAGGTGGTGCTGAGGTTTTGTTGGGTTTGTGCGCCGACGTTCAGCGCGGTCAAGCCACCCGTTTCCTTGAAACTGTCGCGGTGGTAGCGCTGGAAACCGAGGCCGGCGAAGGGTTCGACGCTGAGGTCCGCGCTGCCCAGTTGATAGCCCAGTTCGGAAAACAGGGTTTGGCTTTGGGCGTTGTATTTGCCCTTGAGTTGCTCCTTGTAGTCCAGCAGGTTGACGTCGCGTTTGTTCTGCCCCGCGTGGTCGCTGTAGATCGCCCCCAGGCGCAGGCCTATCGGGCCGTCCTGGCGTACGGCGTAACCCCCCAGGTGCCAGCTGTCGAGGTCGCCAGAGAAGCGTTGGGTATTCAAATGGCTGGTGGATTTTGCACCCATGATGCCAACGCGCCAGGCGTGATCCAGTGCCCAGTCGGCGCCCAGCAACAGGCCGTCGATGCCATATTTCAGACCGGCGCTGCCGCCTTGCTTGTCGAGGCTGCCGTCGTTGCCCACACCTTGAATCCAGAAGTGGCCTTCGTCGTCAGCGGGCAGTGTGCGCAGGGTCGAGAGCAATTGGTTGCTGAGGTGCTGTGTGGTGTTTTGCGTTGCGCCGGCGAGGTTGGCGTTCTGGCTGCCGGCCAGTTGCTCAAGGCTGGCACCGATGCCGCCGGGTTGTTTCTCGAGGCCATCACCGAGTTTTTCAAGGGCTTTGATTTGCTCGGACGTCAGTTCCCCGGACTCCAGTAACCGAATCAATCCCGGCTCCAGCACCTTGGCCACTTGCAAGCCATTGCGCGAGGTCGCTTTCTGGGTGAGATAACCGTCGAGGGGCGTTGATTCGATCTCGGGTTCTACAGGAGGCCACGGATCGGGCTGCGCATCGTAGTACGGATGCGGGTACGGCTTGTATTCGATATCGCCACGCGCATGCGCGGGTTGAAGGCTGGCAGTGCTGAGAGCAAGGGCAATGACGAGTGCGAATCTGTGGGGTGTAAAAGGCATGAAATCCCAACCTCTGATGAATGAGGCCGGGAATTTAGCGAGATGACGGGGCGATAACTGTCAGGTCATCGACCCCCAGTTTGCGGGAGTTTTCTCTAGTGCGGCGCGATTAAAAACGCATCGGCCAGCGGGCGATCAACGCGTGGCTCCCTCATTGATCAGAGGTGTTGGGACCGGCACTGCGCCAGTGACTTCACCTGCCCATCACCCTGCTGGTTCGCTTCCGATAACCACGCCTCAAAGCCCGCTGCAACCTGTGGCCATTCGGCGTCGATGATCGAGTACCACGCGGTATCCCGGTTCTTGCCTTTGACCACGGTGTGCTGGCGGAACACGCCTTCAAAACTGAAACCCAACCGCTCGGCTGCGTATTTGGAGCGGCCGTTGGCGTTGTTGCACTTCCATTCCAGGCGACGGTAACCCTGGTCGAACGCGTGCTTGGCCAGCAGGTAGACCGCTTCGGTGCTTTTTGGCGAGCGCTGCATGGCGGCGCCGAAGGTGACGTGGCCGATTTCGATGCGACCGTGGTCCGGGACGATCGACATCAGGCTGAGGATGCCCTGTACCTGGCCGGTTGCGCGGTCGATGACGCTGAAAAGATACGGGTCGCTGTGCGCGGCGTGATTCTTCAGCCAATCATTGAAGACGCTGCGTTCGGGGAATGGGCCGTAAGGTAGGTAGTCCCACAGCTTGGGGTCGGCACCGGGGCCTTGCAGGGCGTTGAACAGCTCATCGCCATGGCGGGCGGGGTCGAGTTTTTCCAGACGGATAAACCGTCCTTCCAGCCGTTGAACGGTGGGCGCCGGAACGCCTTTCCAGTCGGCGAGAGAAGTCGTCATGCTGCGCTCCTTAAAGACCTTTGCGAAATTGGATAAAGCCTGGACGTTCGGCAATGCGTTCGTAGAGTTGGATCGCTGTGGCGTTGGTCTCGTGGGTCAGCCAATGGACCTTGCAGCAACCGTCAGCCTTGGCGGTGGTGTAGACGAATTCGATCAGCTTGCGGCCCACGCCGGTGCCACGTTGGGTCGGGACGACCAGCAAGTCCTGCAGGTAGCACGAGTTCTCGATGCTCCAGTTGGAGCGGTGGTAGATGAAGTTGACCATGCCCACCGCCTTGTCGTCCTGCCAGGCCAGGGCCGAATGGGTGGGCTCGGTGGCGTCGACCAGGCGCTGCCAGGTGCTTTGGGTGACGGCGTCGGGCAACTCGGTGTTGTAGAACGTCAGATACGCTTGCCACAGCGGCAGCCAGGCGGCGTGGTCGGCGGCGGTGACTGGGCGGATGTCGATCTGGCTCATTCTGAGGCTCCTTGGGGCATAAAGCGGGCGAGGGTCTGGTCACGCACGTCGCTACTGGCGGCCAGGCCTTCGCGCACGCCGGCGATATCGGCCGGGCTGCGGTTCTGGCTGAGTTTGCGTTTGCCGATCAGGCGTTCGATCGGCAGGGCAAAGCCGACGATGGCGTTGAGCATGCTTTCAATGTAATCGGCCGGGGCATCGCTGACTTTCCAGGGCTGGGAGCGGTTGCCTTCATGGCGATCAGTGAGAGCGCTGACCACGTTGAGCAAACGCTCGGCGTCGGTAAACACCTCGGCCTTGCCATAGGCGTGCACCGCCAGGTAATTCCAGGTGGGCACCACTTTGCCGTGCTCGGCTTTGGCTGGGTAAAAGGCCGGGCTGATGTAGGCCTCGGCGCCTGCAAAGATCACCAGCGCTTCGCTGCCGTTCTGCAGGTCCCGCCACTGAGGATTGGCTCTGGCCAGGTGTCCGTAGAGCGTGCCATTGGCACCTTCATCGGGGTTGAGCAGCAGTGGCAAGTGGCTGGCTTGCAGGCCTTGTTCACCCACGGTCACTAACTGCGCCAGGCGGGTGTGCTGGATCAATTGGTGCAGTTCGGGCAAATCGTCGAGGGCGAAGGCGCGAGGTGTGTACATGGAAATATTCCTTGGCGAATGCCTGCATCCTAGGCAGGCTAATGGCTCGTTGTAAGAGCCATCTGGCACCAATTTCATAGGTCCAATATGTCGCCCATCTCTGCGCCGCTGTCATTCAACCCCGCCGGTATTGAGCTGGATCGCCGTCAGGGTCTGACTCGCCAACTGTATGACGCCTTGCGCCAGCGGGTGCTGGACGGACGACTGGTCAGTGGCACGCGCCTGCCCGCCACCCGTGACCTGGCGGCGGCGTTGTCGATTTCCCGCAACAGTGTGGTACGCGCCTACGATCAGCTGTATGCGGAGGGGTTTATTGAAAGCCGGGTCGGCGATGGCACTTATGTCGCTCAATTGCCTACGGCAAAAAAACTATCCACAAAAGTATCCACAGGGTTGTCAACAGGCTTATCCCCAGCCTTATCCACAAAATGGGCTGATTTGCCGGAAGATCTGGACGATGAAGTTATCCACAGCGCGGGCTTGGCCAGGGTCAAAAACAACCACCTGGCCTTACCTCCCTCGGGTCCGCCTCGGGCATTCCGCGTGGGCGTGCCGGCCTTTGATCTGTTCCCCTTTGAGGTATGGGCCAAGCTGAATGGGGCATTCTGGCGCAAGCCGGACCTGGAACTGCTGTGCTATGGCGACCCGGCGGGTGACGGTCGCCTGCGCGGTCTGATCGCCGCTTACTTGCGCAGCTCACGGGGCATGCAATGCACCGCTGAACAAATAGTGATCACCAGTGGGGCGCAGCAGGCAATCAGCCTTTGTGCACAGTTGCTGGTAGAGCCGGGAGATGGGGTAGCGGTGGAAAACCCTGGCTACCGTGCGGCTGGGCATGCGTTCGCTTTGGCAGGCGGACGGTTGCACGGTGTACCGGTGGACAGTGAAGGCATCGATTGCCAGGTGCTCAACAGCCTGGGCGATTGCCGAGTGGCGTATGTCACGCCCTCTCATCAGTACCCGTTGGGTGTGGTGATGAGCCTGGCGCGGCGCCTCGAACTGCTGGCCTGGGCCGAGCGCACGGGCGGTTGGATCATCGAGGACGATTACGACGGTGAATACCGCTACAGCGGCGCGCCGCTGTCGCCATTGGCGGCACTGGACCGCAGCGGGCGCGTGCTGTACGTCGGCACGTTCGGCAAGGTGGCTTTTCCGGCCTTGCGCCTGGGTTACCTGGTATTACCGCCGGGCCTGGTCGACGCCTTTTCCCGGCGGCGCGCGGTGGATATGCGCCATTCAGAAGTCAGCACCCAGGCCGTGATGGCCGAATTCATGGCCGCCGGGCACTTCCAGCGACATATCCGGCGCATGCGCCGCGCGGCGTTGAGCCGACGCAACGCACTCCTGGCCGGGTGGCCGGGTGACCTCGACGGGGTCGCCAGCCTGCCCAGCGTTGCCGCAGGGCTGCACCTTACGGTACGCGTGGCCAGCCTGGCCCGTGAGCAACAATTGCTCGAGCAGGCCAAGGCTGCTGGTGTCGAAATCAACGGCCTGAGCAGTTACTGGCTGGCAGGCTCCAGCACACCGCCGGACCAGCGTGCGGGCCTCGTGCTGGGGTTTGCCGCGGTGCCAGAGGTTGCCATCGGCCAGGCCCTGGCGCGCTTGCGTCAGGCCTGGGGCTCTTCCACCGCCGGCTGAGGTGGCTTGCTTTTAAGGAACAGCATGCGCGCCAGTTGGGGGCTGATCTCACTGCGGTAGATACTGATATTGTTGCGGCTGGCGTCGTTCCTGCGCTCGTATTTTCCGCCCAGGCCGCGTTGGTCTGGGGTTTTCAGGTGGGCAGCGGTGAAGTTCTCCTCTGATCCTGTCAGCGCGGTGTAGTGAAAGTGGGCATACCACAACGTTTTCTTGGTTTGGATATCCACCACGGGATACTCCTGCAGGAAACCTGAGTGACGTCCGGTGAGCTTGATGCGCGCACCGGTGGGCGGTTTGATGGTAACCACCCCTTCCTTGAGCAATAGCTCGACATGAGCCGCGGTGGGTGGCCGTGTCTTGAGCATATGAATGTGGAGGCGCTTGCGTTCGCCCTGGAGCTTGCTGATCGCGGCGGACAGTCGTTTGTTGAGCATTGCTGAGGGGTGTGTGGTGCTTTCTGTCAGATTGCTCAGGGTCAGTGCTTCTTCGATCTCCTGGCTGGCGTGCATCAGCTGTTCGATCCGGTTGCTGATACGCTCTTCAATGGTTACTGGCAGCCATCCCGCCTCGTTGGACAGCACTTCCGTGCGAGTGATAAAGGCATCAAGCGTGTCCAGCAGGGCCTGGCCGTGGGTCGTGCTCTGTTTAAGGTTGCGGGCCTGGGTGCGGCTGGTTGATCGCGCCGCGGGTAGTTGTTCAACCCACACGCCCGGCTCTTTTTCATGGAACGTGGCGATTACCTTGCCGGTCAGCGGCTCCTTTACCTCCACCAGCGCTGTGCTGCCTTCGGCGTCCGGCAGGCGTTCTTCGCCGATGACAATCCCCTTGAGATGCGTCTTGATGACTCTCTTCGTGACCCTGGACGAGGGGCGGGAAGGTCCAGGCATGGGTTCCAGGGTTTGGGCTTTGCGTTCGCGCAGCAGGCCGGTCAGTTCTCGCGTGGCGTTTTGGGCGAACTCATCGATTTGTTTGCGCAGATTGGCCAATGGGTTTTTTTGCAGGTCGTCGGGGAAGTCGGCCGGCAACTCCACCAGGTTCTGATCCACGCTTGCAAACTGGTCTACCAGGCTGTCGAGGGTTTCGATCAACTGGTCTTGAGTGGCTTCATTCTCCGGGTCCAGGGCGACTCGCAGGCTTTGCACTGCCAGCTCGGCGGTTTCGATAATGCGCGCAACCGCTTCCCTGGCCGCCGGCAAGCTCTCGGTTTTGGTCTCATTGAGGCATAGGAAGGTACTCAGGCTGATCTTGAACGCTTTGAGGTCAGTGAGGCTCACATTCGCCAGGCCGAGCCCATGAGTAGTGGCGAACCTGACACCCCTTTCACCGAGCTCCCGCATCTCCCTTAAAGGGGTCTCGATGAACGTCAGGCGTTCAATCATATCCTGGGTGACCTCATAGACTTTTTGATAGGTACTGAGGGGGAGTGTCGCCAGCGTATCGTCATCGGGGTCCATTTGCCCTTCGACAGAACGTAGCTGTTGTTGGAACCCGTCCAACTGTTCGTTGATGGCTGAGCGGGCCACGAAAATCTGGTTGGTCAGGTATTCGTACATCCCGTCCAGGTAATTGGGAACGGTGTCGATGATCTTCAGCGATTTGAGTTGGGAGATCGTTACGTCGAGTTCCTTGATGTGATTGTCCGCCTGGGCAAGGTAGGTGGTTCGAGCCGCTTCCTGGGCGTCCTCCGGCGTTGCGGCGATGGCCTCGCGCAGTGCCTCAAGCTCGCTGTGCCGTTGCATCAATTGCTTGTCAAAGCTATTTAACTGCTCGCGCAGGTCTTTTATTTTCGGCGGTTTCAGGCGCTGGCCCTTTTGCCGCAGGCGTCGCAGCCCGCTGGCTTTCAATCGGAACCGGATGTCGATAAACCACTGGCCAGCACGGTTGCTGGTCAGCGGAAAGCCCGTTCGCTGTGACTGTTTTGGATCAACAATCAGGACTGAATCGTTTTCGTCCACATCAACCTCAAACCATCGAGTCCCAGCCGGCGCATACCAGTGTTCCCCTGCGCTGTAGAGGTGCTTGTAGGCGGTGTCCTCCTTGTACTGTTCGCTCAGGGATGATGGCTTCTCGACCATGAGGGCATCCAGGATCGCTCCGAGATTGCGCCGGGACTGAGTCAGCGCGCCGCTGGCATGCAGCGTACCTTGATGGTCCGCCGGCAGCTCACCTGCCGTGATCGTCGGTTTTTGTATCAGGACCATGGCGGGTGGGGGCTTGGACGGTTCGGCGGGTTCTGACGGCTTGGGATGCTTGGAGGGCTCGGACGACTCGCCCGGCTCGGAAGAGGCGCGGGTTTCTTTTTCGATCGCCGCGCTGGGGCGTCGTTGTGTACTGATGTGCATCGTCAACACCATGCCCAGCGTCAGCAATATATCCACCCAGGCGGAGAGCTCGGCAGGTCGCTCGTTTATTTCTCTGGCATCCACTACATGTTGCAGATCATCCATCAATTGCCAGATCCAGGACGCTGCGCCGACGGTTTTCCCCATGAATGGCAGTGCCGCGGTAAAAATCTGCCAGCCCATGTGCTTCAAGCTTTCCCAGCGGCCCTCGGCATTGGAGACAGACTGGCGGTCGGCCAGGTTTGCCAATGCCGTCGCGTGAGTTTTGAACAGCGTCGCGAAATAGTCATTGCGCAACACCTCATTGCCGAAACGGATCGGCCCTGTCATCACCAGCGCATCGAGTGGGTCATTGAGCAGGCTGGTAAAGACCCAGGGGGACGGCAGGGTGCCGGTGAATACGAACTGGCCGTAAGCGGTGCGCTCCTTGTCGGGCAACCAGGCGAGGATCGACTGGCGCAAGGTCGCTGATTGCTTGATTTCATAGAGCAGGTTGGCTTCAGAGGCGAACTCCATCAACGGCTCATTGCTCAGTGGTCGATAGAGCAGGCAAGGGCCGTTTTTCGGGGCTTGGGGGCCAATGATGAACATGTTGTCGACCGTATCCACGGCTGTCGTCAAGCGCCGCTTGGGGTACAGGGCCAGGGGGCGGATCACCACCGGGTAACCGTCTACCCGCTGCTTTTCAGTCTCCGTGTTCATCACGGCACACACGTAGCGATAACCCTGTTCGGTCAGGCCGTGAAGACCGCGAATCTTGTACTGCAAGGCCAGCAAGGGCAGTTGCAGGCGCAATTGTTCGGTGTAGAGTTTTTGCCGGCGCAAGGACTGCGCAGGGTCCTCCAGCAATTTGCTTTTGATCAGGGCGGGATAATGTTTGCCGATATCGACCTGGGTAATCAGTTTTTCCAAGTATTGCGCCGTCATCCAGATGGGCGTCACCGTCCCGTTACGGTAAATCACGACCTTGTTACCCAACGGCAGGGCAATCAGGTTTTCCAGGGCCAACTCGGTCAGCGTGAAGGTTTGCGTCTGGGTTTGGCCGGGTACGGCCAGCGTGCCCCAGATCACTGCGCTGGTCACGGCGATTTGCACGTTTTCCAGGTTGACGTTGGCAGCCTCCGGGTGGTCCTTGATCATCTGTGTGCGCAATGCGTCGCGGGCAAAATCACCCACGGCGGGAATGTCATCCATATAGGTTTTGCCGTTCTCCTGCAGGTTCAAGGCCGCCAAGTCCATCATGTAACGACCATAGGCCGACTGGTCGGGTGACGAGGCCTGCTGCAACCATCCTGGCAGGGAGTCGCGAGCCCAGCCAAGCCGGGATTGATCCTGTTGCGTGAACGCGTGGAGTTCCTTCTTCGCACTGTCCGCCGGGGAAAGTGGCTTGATGTCCTCATCGTCAAAGGCAATGTGCCGCAGCGCTTCGATTTGCAGGCTGATCAGGCTACTGGCCTGATACTCAAAGAAATTGCCCGATGGCTCGAACAGTCGCCAATGGATTTCGCGCCCCGCGAATAAATGGGGATGGGGCGCCAGGTATTCACCAAACGCCTTCATCGAGCTGAATTTTTTATAGCCGGTGGCAATCGAGTAACCGAGGATGAGCTCCCGTGTGCCCAACTGCCCGACCACCAGCGCCATAGAGGTCACATTGAGGTGTTTGCTGACGCTACCCGCTTGCTCATCCATATCAATCAGGTAGACGTGGGCGTCATAGTTGTCATGGGGCTGGCGCTGTGCGTATTCGGGGTAATGAAAAACGTTCCTGGCCATGGCGCACTCATCGTCGTCCCAGTCATCGACGGTGTGTACATTCCAGAGGTTGCGCAGTGTGCGGGCCAAGGTCTTCCAGCGTGGCCCGTTCTGGCCGCCGCTTTGGTTCCAGAAATCGAGCTGTTGTTCCTGGTAGGAGACAAACAGCAAGGGGGCCAACTCGTTGATCAACTGCGCGATACGGTCAACCTGGACGGAAACGTGGGTGTTTGCCTGCTCCTGAGTTTGATTGATCAGATAGTGCTCACCGTCGATCCAGGTCAGCGCGACGTTGGTCAACGCACTGCGCGCCAGTGCGCCGGCCAGCGATTGAAGGTGCGGAAGGTCGGGCACCACCTCACCGCTGACGCTTTGCCAGCGAGGTGTGACCAGGATGGCCAGGTTGGGGTCGATATCAAGGTCCGGGTACAGCTCGGCCAGCGCCGATCGTAAAGTCGCCGCCGCGACCTCCCGCAGGGAGGGGCCGGTGGCCAGTTGAGTCAGCAGATCGTTGGCGCTGGGGGACAGTGCAGTGTCATTCATAAGGGCATCCTGGCCGCAAGAAAGGGGCCGCTAGGGTGCGTAGCGGCGTTTTTCTCACAGTAAGGATGTTGCCCACTCGGCGAGCGGTAGTTAAGTCAAGGTCAACCCCTCAGGCCCTGCGGTGGAATCGGCGATCAGGTACCCGACTTGATTTTGGTCCAGGCCCTGGTCCTGGCGCGCTCGGCATCCCGGGTCAGCGGTTTCAAGGTGTACAGCGTGGCCATGGCCGCCTCGGTCGGGTACAGGTTGGGGTTGTTGCGAATCGACGGGTCGACCTGCTCGGTGGCGTCCTTGTTCGGGTTGGGGTAACCGACAAAGTCGCTGATGGGCGCGATCACGGCCGGTTGCAGTAAGTAGTTGATGAAGGTGTAGGCGTCCTGCGGGTTTTTTGCGCCTTTGGGAATGGCGAGCATGTCGAACCAGATCGGTGCCCCTTCCTTGGGCAGGCGCATGTCCACGGTGACACCGTTCTTGGCCTCTTTGGCGCGGTTGGCGGCCTGGGAGAAGCTGCCTGAGTAACCGACGGCTACGCAGATGTCGCCGTTGGCGATGTCGGCCATGTACTTGGAGGAATGGAAGTAGGTGACAGAGGGGCGGATCTTCAGCAGCAACGCTTCGGCTTTTTCATAATCCTTGGGGTTGCTGCTGTTGGGGTCCAGCCCCAGGTGCTGCAAGGCCAGGGGCAGGATTTCCGAGGGGGAGTCCAGCAGCGCGACGCCACATTGCTTGAGCTTGCTGATGTTTTCTTCCTTGAAGATCAGGTCCCAGCTGTCCACCGGCGCATCGGCGCCCAGCGCGGCCTTGACCTTGTCCGGGTTAAAGCCGATCAGGATAGTGCCGTACATGTAGGGCACGGCGAATTTGTTACCGGGGTCGTTGGCTTCGATCAGCTTCATCAGCTTGGGGTCGAGGTGGTTCCAGTTCGGTAACTGGCTGCGGTCCAACGGCTGGAATACGCCGGCCTCGATCTGCTTGGCCAGGAACACGTTGGACGGCACCACCACGTCATACCCGGAGTTGCCGGTGAGCAGCTTGGCTTCCAGCGCCTCGTTGGTGTCGAAAATGTCGTACACCAATTTGATGGCGGGGTTCTGCGCCTTGAAGTCCTCCAGCGCCTTGGGCGTGATGTAGTCGAACCAGTTATAGACGCGCAGGGTTTTTTCTTCGGCGTGGGCCACGCCGCTGATAACGGTGGCGCAGAGGATAAGTGACTTGAGCATGTTCATTGGGCAGCCCCTTCAAAACCTTCGAGAACATTGACGGCATTGATGCCGATTTCTTCCACCGCGTAGCCGCCTTCCATCACAAACAGCGTGGGTCTGCCCAAGTGGGCGATGCGTGCGCCCATTGCCAGGTAATCCGGGCTGTCGAGTTTGAATTGCGAGATAGGGTCGTCCTTGAAGGTGTCCACCCCCAGGGACACCACAATGATGTCGGCCCCATAACGTTCAATCTCGTTGCAGGCCTGTTCCAGCGCTGCGCTCCAGCGCTCCCAGCCGGAACCGGCGGGCAACGGGTAGTTGACATTGAAGCCTGCCCCCGCGCCCTCGCCCAGTTCGTCGGCATAGCCGAGAAAAAACGGAAACTCCGCCGCCGGGTCACCGTGGATCGAGGTGAACAGCACGTCGTTGCGCGCATAAAAGATCGATTGGGTGCCGTTGCCGTGGTGGTAGTCCACGTCCAGGATCGCGACCTTTCGGTGGCCCTGGTCGAGAAACGCCTGGGCTGCAATGGCGGCGTTGTTGAGGTAGCAATAGCCGCCCATCAAGTCACTGGCGGCGTGGTGGCCCGGTGGCCGGCAAAGGGCGAAGGCACTGCGGGCGCCTTGCTGGATTGCCTGTTGCGCCGTCAGCGCCACTTGGGCCGCGCTATAGGCGGCTTGCCAGGTGCCGGCGGTAATCGGGGCGCCGCCGTCGAAGCTGTAATAACCGAGTTGGCCGTGCAGGCTGGTGGGCAATACGCGGCGCAAGGTGCGGGCCGGCCAGGTGTAGGGCAGCAGGTCGCCGTCCTGGCCGAACTCGGTCCAGCGTTGCCATGCACCTTTGAAGAAGTCGAGGTAGTCACGGCTGTGGATGCGTTGCAGCGGCGCCAGGCCAAAGTCCTGCGGGGCTTGGACGGCGCCCAGCTCACGGTCCTTGACCCGCTGCAGCACATGGTCGGCGCGCGAGGGCATTTCAAAGCAGGGCATCAGTTGCCCGTCCATCAGTTCACAACGGCCGTGGTGCAGGTGGTGATCGTCTGAGTAGATCGTCAGCATATTGTTGTTCTCCGCAGGCGGTATCGGTGCCTGCAGTCTTGCTGGCGGCGGAGGTTATGAGAACGGCAAGAGCGGCCAAAAGGGGATAAATATGGCCAGATTTTCTGTCCGTAATTCGCCCCTCAATAGCGCGTCATGCGCGAAATTGGCTCGGTGCCACGCCGCTCCAGCGCACGAAGGCATGCCGGAAGCTGGCGGTCTCGCTGAAGCCCAACTGCTCGGCAATCCGGTAGATGGGGCATTGGTCTTGCGCCAGCAATTGCTTGGCGCGTTCGAAACGCAGCTCATCCAGCAGTTCCTGATAGCTGCAGCCCAGGTCATGCAGGTGTCGGCGTAGGGTGCGTGGCGAACAGTTCATCTGTTGGGCCAGGCCATCCAGCCCGGGTGCGGCGTGCAGTTGCGCCGCGAGCAATTGGCGGATTCGCCCCAGCCAGGCTTCGCGCCCGGTGAATTCGGTGTTCTGTTTACGGCAGCGCTCGGCCATGGCCTGGTGGGTCACGCTGTCGGCCAGCGGCAAAGGCTGGGCGAGCCAGCGTGTGTCAAAGGCGAACGCATTGGCGGTGGCCTGGAACTGCAACGGGCAGTCGAAACTCTCGGCGTAGCGCGCTTGATAATCCGGTGCATCGTGCTCGAAGCGCGCGCCCAGCAAGGGCAGTGGATGGCCGAGCAGGTCGTCGCAAATGACCTTCAGCGACCCGAGACACAGCTCGACATTGAAGGCGGTCAGGGCCGGGTTATCGCGATAATCGCCCGCGGTGAACCAGATACGTCCGCCGTCCTCCTCCAGGCTCAGCTCGAACAGTGTTCCCAACAGCGCCGGATAACGCAGGGCCAGGCGCAAAGCGTCACCGAAAGTGGCACTCGTGAGCAGGGCATAGCCGAGCATGCCGTAGGACGATACATGCATGCGGCGCCCCACGATCAGGCCGATATCGCGCTGCAGAGCCACGGCATTGGCGCACACCTGCATCTCCTGATGCGTGGCGATGCGCGTGTCGGCGCGGCTCAAGTCCGCCGCGCAGATACCGCTGCCGGCCAGCAGCGTCTCGGCGGGCCAGCCTTCGGCCTTGAAGGTACTGAGCACCAGCGAGACCGCGTTGAGGGTCGTGAGGTGGGAGTGCAGCATGGGGGGCTTCCAGCCAGGAGATGGCTGGAAGGGGAGCAAGTTATATGCCGCTCAGCTCAGTTCGCCGCACAGGTCCAGTTCCACCAGGCGGCGGACCTCAGGCGTCGCAAGACTCGCACCGAGCAGGGCCTGCAGCTTGCCGAACACCGCTTCGCGGGTCATGCCACCACCGGACAGTACGCCGACGCCGCGTAACCGGCTGCCAGCTTCGTACACGTCCAGCTCCACGCCGCCTTCATGGCATTGGGTGATCGCGACCACCACCACACCTTGGTCGTGGGCACGCTGGAGGCTGGCCAGGAACGCCGGGTTATCGCTTGGCCCGGTGCCGCTGCCGAAGCATTCGAGGACCAGCGCCTGGAGGCCGCTGTCGATCAGCGCATCCAGTTGCCCGGCGCCGATGCCCGGCACCAACGGCAGCACGCCGACGTTGGCCAGGGCTTTGGCTTGGCGATAATCCAGCGCTGCAGGAATGGCCTCGGCCTTGGCCACGCCGCCGTTGCGCTGCAAGGCTGCAAACGGATGGCGACCAAAGCTGCGGATCTTCGCGCAACGGGTCGGCGCCATCAGTGCGCCATGGAAGTACAACTGCACACCGGGCGCCAGGCCTTGGCCCAATGCTGCCAGGGCACCGCTGACGTTTTCCCAGGCGTCGCTGTCGGGCACGCCGGCGGGCAGCATGGAACCGGTGAACACCACCGGCGCCGGCAAGCCCAGCAATTGAAAGCTCATGGCTGCCGCGCTGTAGGCCAAGGTGTCGGTGCCGTGCAGGATCAGTACTGCGTCGCAGCCGCCTTCCACGGCCTCGACGACCGCGATGCGCAATTGTTGCCAGTAGGCCGGGGTCATGTTGGCGCTGTCGATCAGCGGGGCCATTTCGCGGAATCGCCACGCAGGCACTGGCTGATGGGCCAGTTGCTCGCGCATGCGCGCTTCGAAACCGGATGCGGGTGCCAGGCCGTTGGCGCTGGCCTGCATGCCGATGGTGCCGCCGGTGTAGAGCACCATGACGTTTTGGGCTGGTTGGGTCATCTGAACACTCTCCTGAACGAAAAACGCCGCCGGGCCCAGAGCATGCCCAAGGCCAGGCGGCGTGTCATCTATCTACGCTCAGCGTTGCGCTTGAGCGTTCAGTTCAGCCGAGACGGCAACGTCCGGTTTTGCCGGATTGGCCGGCCAGGCCTTGCGGTCCAGGTCCAGGTCTGGGAACTGGCTGGAGTCGAACACCGGGGTCTTGATGCCGGCGGCGCGCTGGTTGTCGTAGTCGTTCAGGATGCGCATGGCGATCTTGAACAGGAACGCCAGGGCGAACAGGTTAACGAACGCCAGCATCGTCATGGTGATGTCGGCGAAGGCGAACACGGTGCCCAGGTTCTCGATGGAACCCCAGAAAATCAGCACCAGCACCAGTGCGCGATAGCCCATCAGCACTTTGCGGTTGTTACCCACCAGGAAGCGCAGGTTGCTCTCACCGAGGTAGTAGTTGTACATGATCGAGGTGAACACGAACAACGCCAGGGCCACCGAGATGAACATGCGGCCCCAATCACCGACCACGGCCGCCAGGGAGTTCTGGGTCAGGGCAATGCCGTCGCCTTCGAAGCCTGGGGTGTAGAAACCGGAGAGCAGGATCAGCAAGGCGGTGCAGGTACAGATCACGAACGTGTCGAGGAACACGCTGAACGCTTGCACCACGCCTTGGGCGATCGGGTGTTCTACCGAGGCCACCGCCGCCACGTTAGGCGCACTGCCCAAACCCGCTTCGTTGGCGAACACGCCGCGCTTAACACCCATGATGATCGCGCTGCCCACCAGGCCGCCGAAGGCCTGGTCGAGGCCGAACGCGCTCTTGACGATGGTTGCGAGCATGGCGGGTACGTGGTCGAACTGCAGCACGATCACGTACAGGGTCACGGCGATGTAGACCAGGGTCTTGACCGGCACCAGCAGGTCGGCGATCGAAGCGATGCGCTTGATCCCGCCGATGAACACCAAGCCCAGCAATACTGCGAGGGCCAGGCCGGTGTAGGTGGTGTCCAGGCCGAAAGCGTTGTTCAGCGAGTGCGTCACGGCATGGGCTTGCAGGCCGTTGAAGGCAAAGCCGAAGGTCACCAGCAGCAGGAACGCCATGACCATACCCAGCCAGCGCTTGTGCAGGCCGTGCTGGATGTAATACGCGGGGCCGCCACGGTAGGTGCCTTCGGCGTCAGTGCGTTTGTACAGCTGGCCGAGGGAGCACTCGATAAAGCTCGAAGACATGCCCACCAGCGCGGTGACCCACATCCAGAACACGGCACCTGGGCCACCCAATGTCACGGCAATGCCGACACCGGCGATGTTACCGGCACCGACGCGGCCGGCCAGGCTGAGCATCAGCGCCTGGAACGAACTGAGCTGGCCGGAGCTGCTCTTCAGGCTGTCTTTGAACACTGAGAACATGTGGAAAAAGTGGCGCAACTGTACGAAACGCGAGCGAATCGTGAAATAACCGCCGAGCCCGACAATGAGCACGATCAGTACTTTCCCTGAGAGGAAGTCGTTGATGACTTCGAGCATGGAGTGTTCCTCGCTGATTTTTCTAATGGCAAACGCAGGACGGTTCGACGCCATCGCATCGCACCAGGCAGTGCGCGACAGTTCGACCCCAATCCTTTTGCGGGTTGTTATTCATGCGGTTTCGCGTTGTACCTGGGCCTCGTTACCGACGGCCGCACACGCGAAGAGGGGCGGCACTATACCTAGGCGAACGAGATCCGTCTGCTCGGGCTGATTAAAGGTTTCAGCCATGCGACTGAGGGGGCGGTGGATTTGCAGGGCGATATTGGAGTTTTTATGGGCGTCATTTCACAACCTTGGGGCAAAAAAAAGGGCCTGAAGAACGAGCCTTCAGGCCCTCAAAAGGTGAGAGGTGTCTAGTCCCTCAGCCTGGTGAGCAGTGCAACAGACGCTTAGGCCTTCAACGGGACCAAGCGTGGAGCGATCATGTTTTCGGGGCGCAGGATGTCGTCGAGCATGGCGTCGTCGAGCAAGCCTTCTTCGCGCACCAGTTCCAGCACGCCGCGGCCGCTTTCGAGGGCGATGCGGGCGATGCGGGTGGCGTTTTCATAGCCGATGTACGGGTTCAGCGCGGTGACCAGGCCGATGGAATGCTCCACCAGTTCGCGGCAGCGCGCTTCGTTGGCGGTGATGCCGACGATGCAGTGTTCGCGCAGCATGTCCATGGCGCGTTGCAGCAGACGGATCGAGTCGAAGATCTTGAAGGCGATCAGCGGCTCCATCACGTTCAGCTGCAGTTGGCCGCCTTCGGCTGCCATGGTCAGGGCCAGGTCGTTACCGATCACTTGGAACGCGACTTGGTTAACCGCTTCCGGGATTACCGGGTTGACCTTGCCGGGCATGATCGAGCTGCCTGGCTGGCGCGCCGGCAGGTTGATCTCATTGATGCCGGTGCGTGGGCCGCTGGACAGCAGGCGCAGGTCGTTGCAGATCTTCGACAGTTTCACTGCGGTGCGCTTGAGCATGCCGGAGAACAGCACGAAGGCGCCCATGTCGGAGGTGGCTTCGATCAGGTCGGCGGCAGGCACAACCGGCTGGCCGCTGATCACCGCCAGGCGTTGTACCGCCAGGGCTTGGTAACGCGGGTCGGCGTTGATGCCGGTACCGATGGCGGTGCCGCCCAGGTTCACTTCGGTCAGCAGCTCTGGCGCCAGGGTTTTCAAGCGCGCCAGGTCTTCACCGAGGGTGGTGGCGAAGGCGCGGAATTCCTGGCCGAGGGTCATCGGCACGGCGTCTTGCAATTGGGTGCGGCCCATTTTCAGCACGTGGCTGAACTCGACGCCCTTGGCGGCGAATGCCTGGATCAGGCTGTCGAGGCTGGCCAGCAGCGCGTCATGGCCCAGCAGCAGACCCAAGCGGATCGCGGTCGGGTAGGCGTCGTTGGTCGACTGCGCCATGTTCACGTCGTTGTTGGGGTGCAGGTACTGGTACTCGCCCTTGTTGTGGCCCATGGCCTCCAACGCGATGTTGGCGATGACTTCGTTGGCATTCATGTTGGTTGAAGTGCCGGCGCCGCCTTGAATCATGTCCACCACGAACTCTTCGTGGAAGTCGCCGCGGATCAAGCGGGCACAGGCTTCGCTGATGGCAGCGTGCTTGGCTTCGCTGAGCTGACCGAGCTCGCGGTTGGCATCTGCCGCCGCTTGCTTGACCATTGCCAGGCCGACCACCAATTTCGGGTAATGCGAAATCGGAACGCCCGAGAGGCGGAAGTTATTCACCGCTCGCAGGGTCTGGATGCCGTAATACGCTTGGGCAGGTACTTCGAGTACGCCAAGCAGGTCTTTTTCTGTGCGGAATGATGCAGCGGAGGACATGACGGAAATCATCTCGATATGGACCCGGAACTGGCCGGAACGCTGCGAATGCTAGGCTTGTGGAAGTTTTTGGGCCAATGCTGTTAAACACTGGCCTATGCACAAACGGCATAATGTGAGTGTGACCCAGCTATGATGGCGGGCGTGTGTGCCAAAATGGTGCGTACCCGTGGGAGGACGTGATGAACCTTGAGAGCAAATGGCTGGAAGACTTCAGTGCCCTGGCAGCGACCCGCAGCTTTTCCCAGGCCGCCGAGCGACGCTTCGTCACCCAGCCGGCGTTCAGTCGACGTATCCGCAGCCTGGAAGCCGCGTTGGGCCTGACCCTGGTCAACCGCTCGCGTACGCCGGTAGAGCTGACGGCGGCGGGGCAGTTGTTTTTAGTCACGGCGCGCACCGTGGTGGAACAGCTCGGTGAAGTGCTGCGCCATTTGCACCACTTGGAAGGTGGGCAGGGCGAAGTCATGCAAGTGGCGGCGGCTCACTCGTTGGCGCTGGGCTTCTTCCCCCGCTGGATCGCACAGCTGCGCAACGAAGGCCTGAACATTGCCACCCGCTTGGTCGCCACCAACGTCGGTGACGCCGTGCACGCCCTGCGCGAAGGGGGGTGTGACCTGATGCTGGCGTTCTACGACCCGGACGCCGCCATGCAGATGGACGCCGAAATCTTCCCGTCCCTGCACCTGGGCAACACCGAGATGCTCCCGGTGTGCGCCGCTGATGCCGACGGTAAACCGTTGTTTGACCTGGAAGGCGAGGGCAGTGTGCCGCTGCTGGCGTACAGCGCTGGCGCGTTCCTCGGCCGCTCGGTGCATTTACTGTTGCGCCAACGCGCCCTGCGTTTTACGACGGTTTACGAAACTGCCATGGCCGATAGCCTCAAGAGCATGGCGTTGGAAGGCCTGGGCATTGCCTGGGTGCCACAGTTGAGCGTGCGCGCCGAACTCGCTCGCGGAGAACTGGTTGTCTGCGGCGGTCCGCAATGGCATGTGCCATTGGAGATCCGCTTGTATCGCTGCGCGTTGGTGCGCAAGGCGAATGTGCGGTTGTTGTGGCGAAAACTGGAAGGTGGCGCGGCGCAGAATACTTGAACCTGACACCGGGCAAATGTGGGAGGGGGTTTGCCCCCGATAGCGGTGTATCAGTGACAGATAAGTGCCTGACACACCGTCATCGGGAGCAAGCCACCTCCCACAGGGTTTTGTGGTGATTTGGCTGACTCTTAAGTCAATAAAACCGCCGCTTTGCGCCACTGGACAGATGGTCATTCCAGGGGCTGTTTATCTGCATTATTACGGTATACTGCGCGGCCTTCGGCCGGTCCAACCGGCCTTAATTCGTACACCAAGCCACGCCGGATTTCCCGCGTGGCTTGTTGTTTTTTGACGCGCCTGTGGGCGCCCAGAGAGAAGAGGCACGACGATGAGTGCATTGGTTGGCGTGATCATGGGCTCCAAGTCCGATTGGTCCACCCTTAGCCACACCGCCGATATGCTGGAAAAACTCGGCATTCCCTACGAAGTGAAAGTGGTCTCCGCCCACCGCACTCCGGATTTGCTGTTCCAGTATGCCGATGAAGCAGAATCCCGTGGCATCGAGGTGATCATCGCCGGTGCCGGTGGTGCAGCGCACCTGCCAGGCATGTGTGCGGCCAAGACCCACCTCCCGGTGCTCGGCGTGCCGGTGCAGTCGGCGATGCTCTCGGGCGTGGACTCGCTGTTGTCCATTGTGCAGATGCCTGCGGGCATTCCGGTGGCGACCCTGGCGATCGGCAAGGCCGGTGCGATTAACGCAGCCTTGCTGTCCGCCAGCATCCTGGGCGCCAAGCACCCGCAGTTCCACGCGGTGCTGAAAAAATTCCGTGCTGAACAGACAGACAGCGTGCTGGACAATCCAGACCCACGTATCGCCTGAGGTTGTTGACGATGAAAATCGGTGTAATCGGTGGCGGCCAACTGGGTCGCATGCTGGCCCTGGCCGGAACCCCGCTGGGAATGAACTTCGCTTTCCTGGACCCGGCGCCGGACGCCTGCGCGGCCGCGCTGGGTGAGCATCTGCGCGCTGACTACAGTGACCCGGACCACCTGCGCCAACTGGCCGACGAAGTCGACCTGGTCACCTTCGAGTTCGAAAGCGTCCCGGCCGAAACCGTTGCGTTCTTGTCGCAGTTCGTACCGGTGTACCCAAGCGCCGAAGCCTTGCGCATCGCCCGCGACCGCTGGTTCGAAAAGAGCATGTTCAAGGACCTGGGCATCCCGACCCCGGCCTTCGCCGATATCCAGTCCCAGGCAGACCTGGATGCTGCAGTCGCCAGCATCGGCCTGCCGGCCGTGCTGAAAACCCGCACCTTGGGTTATGACGGCAAGGGCCAGAAAGTCCTGCGCACGGCTGCCGATGTGGTCGGCACCTTCGCCGAGCTGGGCAGCGTCGCCTGCCTGTTGGAAGGCTTCGTGCCGTTCACCGGCGAAGTCTCGCTGATCGCCGTGCGTGCCCGTGATGGCGAAACCCGCTTCTACCCGTTGGTGCACAACACCCACGACAGCGGCATCCTCAAGCTGTCCGTGGCCAGCACCGACCACCCGCTGCAGGCCTTGGCCGAAGACTATTCCAGCCGTGTGCTCAAGCAACTGGATTACGTCGGCGTGATGGCGTTCGAGTTCTTTGAAGTCGACGGTGGCCTCAAGGCCAACGAAATCGCCCCGCGCGTGCACAACTCCGGGCATTGGACCACCGAAGGCGCCGAGTGCAGCCAGTTCGAAAACCACCTGCGGGCGGTGGCGGGCTTGCCATTGGGCTCCACGGCCAAGGTCGGCGAGAGCGCCATGCTCAATTTCATCGGTGTGGTACCGCCAGTGGAAAAAGTCATCGCCATCGACGACTGCCATCTGCATCACTACGGCAAGGCCTTCAAGGCCGGGCGCAAGGTCGGCCACGCCAACCTGCGTTGCAAGGACCGCGCGACCCTGCAAGCGCAGATCCTCAAGGTCGAGGCGCTGATCGCCGAGCAATAAGCCTGGACTCGGCGGGAACCATTCGGTGACCGCCATCCTCTGATTGCAGGATGCCAAAGCCTGACTAGGCTTTGGCATAGCTCAATTCAATCAGAGGGAAATGCCATGGGTATCATCGGAACCATCTTTATCGGCTTGATCGTCGGCCTGCTGGCGCGTTTCCTGAAGCCAGGCGACGACAGCATGGGCTGGATCATGACCATCCTGCTGGGTATCGCAGGTTCCTTGGTCGCCACCTACGGTGGGCAGGCCCTGGGCATCTACCAGGCAGGTCAAGGCGCAGGTTTCCTCGGTGCGCTGATCGGCGCCATCGTGCTGCTGGTGATCTACGGCCTGCTGCGAAAAAAATGATTTAGCGTCACGGCCCTCTGCGCTGCGCTGGCGCAGGGGGCTAGAATGCCGACACTGTTAACCTTGTCGAGCCTCTCCATGCGCCGTCTTCTGTTTACGCTCCTATTACTAGGCTCTGGCCTGGCCCACGCCGGCGAACTGCCGGAAACCGATTGGCTTGACCTGATGCCGCTGTCGGATCAAAAAGCCCTCGAAGCCATGCCCGAGATCGACCACAACTCCCCCGAAGCCCAAGGCACGTTCACCGACAAAGGTGGCCTGAAGCAGAGCAAAGGCTTGCCGGCGGTGATGTACTCCACCAAGACCGTGGCCGCCATGAATGGCAAGAACATCCGAATTGGCGGCTATCCAGTACCGTTGGAGACCGACGCCAAGGGTCGCAGCACCCTGTTTTTCCTGGTGCCGTACCCAGGCGCCTGCATCCACGTGCCGCCTCCGCCACCTAACCAGTTGGTGCTGGTGCGCTATCCCAAGGGGTTGAAGCTGGACGACATCTACACGCCGCTGTGGGTCACGGGCACGTTGAAGGTGGAGAAGGTGAATAACGACCTGGCGGATGCGGCGTATGCGCTGGATGCGGGGAAAGTGCGGGTGGTAAAGGAATCCGATCTTTAAAGGGCAACATATAACCAATGTGGGAGGGGGCTTGCCCCCGATAGCAGTGGATCAGTCAGCACATTTGCTACTGATAGACAGCGATCGGGGGCAAGCCCCCTCCCACATTTTGATCGGCGTTCCTACAGGGCGACAGCGGTGATGCTCACGCCCAAGGTGTGGCTTTCACCTGGGGCCAGGCTCACCACATCATCCAGCACATTCGCCGTCTCGATGCACAGCATGCCCTGCCAGCCATCGTCGGCCATGTCGTCGAACGCCTTGGCGCGTTCGGTCCAGGGGTTCCAGATCACGGTCGATTTCGAGCCCTCGGCAGTGAGCTGAATGCGGCGCTGCCAGTCTTTATCGACAATATTCAGCTGGGACGGCGTGTCGAGGTAGATGCGGTCGGTTTCGGCGGTGAAGTGCAGCAGACCGGATTGCGTCTTCTCGGTCCAACCGTCGGCGGTGTCGATATAGGCCCCACCGTCCAGCCCTTCGACCTGCACGTTACGTACATCGCTGACGGCGAAGTAAGTGTGCAGCGCCTGGCTGAGTGTCACTGTCTCGGTACCACGGTTATGGCTGGTCAGACGGATATGCAGTTGGTCGTCCAGCAGCAGGCTCAGGGTCAGGTCGACCTGATGAGGCCAGCCGGGGAAGCCGCCTGCGGGAACCGGTAGTTGCAGGTCCACCCGCAGCGCTTCGCCTTCGAGTGTGGTGTCGGCTAATTCCCACAGTGCTGTACGCACAAAGCCGTGAGCACCGGCCGGCTGATCGCTCTGGCGCATGGCCTTAACGCTCTGCGGGTTACGGTCAAACACGCCAAACCACGGCCAGCACACCGGTACGCCGGTACGAATGCCTTTGCCTTTCTTGAACATTGCCTCAGGGTTCGGCCAAATCAGCGGCTGCTCGCCCTCGCGCCCGTAACTGAATATATGTGCGCCCTGCTGGGCAATCATCAGCTCGGCGCCGTTGTGGCGGATGCGCCAGCAGTCCAGTTCGTCGATCTTTACGGTCTCAACGTGGGGCGTAGGCATAACAGACACTCTTAATGGCAGGCAATGGGGCAATTGACCGTCAAAAACCCGCGAGGTTTAACGCGCGCGTGAAGGCACGGAACGCGTGCGGCCGCTGCCATCGATAGCGACGAATACAAACACCGCCTCTGTCACCTTGCGCCATTCGCTGGACAGCGGGTCGTCGCTCCACACTTCGACCATCATCTGGATCGAGCTGCGGCCGATTTCCAGGGCCTGGGTATAGAAGGACAGCTGCGCACCGACCGCGACCGGTACCAGGAACGCCATTCGATCAATAGCCACGGTGGCCACGCGACCACCTGCCACCTTGCTGGCCATGGCGGTGCCGGCCAAGTCCATCTGGGCGACCAGCCAGCCGCCGAAGATATCGCCGAAACCGTTGGTTTCACGCGGCAGTGCGGTGATTTGCAGGGCGAGGTCGCCTTGCGGGATAGGATCTTCTTGTTCGAGTTCGATCATGCCGAGGGGCCTCTGACCCGTGACGCTTCATGGGTATTTCAAGTGGATAGCCGTCTTCGAAAAAAACGTTTCAGCACCAACATACACCGCGTGATGCGTTTCTCGTAAGGCGTACTAAAGGGAAACTCTGCCAAATCGGCTGGACGGCACCCAACGACGTTTTGGCACAGCAGCCCCTCAAGACTGCGGGTCTTGCGCTTGCAAGGGCCGAGTATATCGAGACCCTGGCGCCACGACGACCTCCCGGCGCTCATTTGGTCGGTAAATAGGCGCTGTATCGCGGCTTTTGCGCGCAACTGTTCTCCTGGCGCTGTGCTTTTACAAGCGATTTGCTATCTTGCCAGACCGCCGCAAGTCCCGGGCGTGCCGTCCTTATCAAGCTGACTACTATAAGAGAAGCCTTGCCATGTCCTCCGTGCCCGCAAGCAGTGCGCAACCGTCGCGCCCGCTGACCCGCAACGACTACAAAACCCTGTCGCTGTCTGCCTTGGGCGGGGCGCTGGAGTTTTATGATTTCATCATTTTCGTGTTTTTCGCCACCGTGGTCGGAAAACTCTTCTTCCCCGTCGACATGCCCGAATGGCTGCGCATGATGCAGACCTTTGGCATCTTCGCCGCCGGTTACCTGGCACGCCCGCTGGGTGGCATCATCATGGCGCACTTCGGTGACCTGCTGGGCCGCAAGAAGATGTTCACCCTGAGCATCTTCATGATGGCCGTGCCGACCCTGATCATGGGCCTGCTGCCAACCTACGCGCAGATCGGCCTGTGGGCGCCAGTCCTGTTGCTGCTGATGCGCATCATCCAGGGCGCGGCCATCGGTGGTGAAGTCCCGGGCGCCTGGGTGTTTGTTTCAGAGCACGTACCGCCACGCCACATCGGCTACGCCTGCGGCACGCTGACCAGCGGCCTGACTGCCGGGATCCTGCTGGGATCGCTGGTGGCCACTGCGATCAACACGCTTTATAGCCCGGAGCAGGTCTCGGATTACGCCTGGCGTATCCCGTTCCTGCTGGGTGGTGTGTTCGGCCTGCTGTCGGTGTACCTGCGCCGCTGGCTGCATGAAACCCCGATCTTCGCCGAGATGCAGCAGCGCAAGACCCTGGCCGCCGAGCTGCCATTGCGCGCCGTGCTGCGTGATCACCGCGGCGCCATCGTGTTGTCGATGCTGCTGACCTGGCTGCTGTCGGCCGGCGTCGTCGTGGTCATCCTGATGACCCCGACCGTGCTGCAGACGGTTTATCACTTCAGCCCGACCGTTGCGCTGCAGGCCAACAGCCTGGCCATCGTCACCTTGAGCCTGGGCTGCATCGCCTCCGGCGCATTGGCCGACCGCTTTGGTGCTGGCCGCGTGCTGGTGGCCGGTTGCGCACTGTTGCTCGCGACTTCCTGGACGCTTTACCACAGCCTCTTTGCGCATCCTGACTGGTTGTTCCCGCTGTACACCTTGACCGGCTTGTTCGTGGGCACCATCGGCGTGGTGCCGTATGTAATGGTCAAGGCCTTCCCGCCGGTAGTGCGTTTCAGTGGCTTGTCGTTCTCCTACAACGTGGCCTACGCCGTGTTCGGCGGCCTGACGCCGTTGGCGGTGTCGCTGCTGATGAAGGAAAGCCCGATGGGCCCGGCCTACTACGTAGCTGCCCTGTGTGTGATGGGGATGGCAGTGGGCGGGTATCTGTGGAAGCGCGGACGCTGACACCAACCCGATCCCCTGTGGCGAGGGAGCAAGCTCCCTCGCCACAGTGACGGTGTTCATTCAATATTTTGCGCCTCATAAGCCTGCGCTTCTCAGTAGTGGCCTTTCATCTAATTGTCACATTGCGGACATAGAGTGTTCACACGGCCTCCCGATACTTGGCCCCGATCCAACTATCCCTATCTGCTAGGAGCAAGGCATGAAACTGAAACGTTTGATGGCGGCAATGACTTTTGTCGCTGCTGGCGTTGCGACCGCCAACGCGGTGGCCGCTGGTGTTGATCCGGCAATCCCGGCTTACGTTAAGACCACTGGTGTGTCGGGCAACTTGTCCAGCGTCGGTTCCGATACCTTGGCTAACCTGATGACCCTGTGGGCCGAGGGTTACAAAAAGGAATACCCGAACGTCAACATTCAGATTCAAGCTGCCGGCTCCGCTACCGCGCCACCTGCGCTGACTGAAGGCACCTCCAACCTGGGCCCGATGAGCCGCAAGATGAAGGACACCGAACTGGCGGCCTTCGAGCAGAAGTACGGCTACAAGCCAACCGCTATCCCGGTCGCCGTGGATGCTCTGGCGGTATTCGTGCACAAGGACAACCCGATCCAGCACCTGACCATGGAACAAGTCGACGCGATCTTCTCTTCGACTCGTCTGTGCGGCGCTAAAGCCGACGTGAAAACCTGGGGCGACCTGGGTGTGACCGGCGACCTGGCCAACAAGCCGGTGCAGTTGTTCGGTCGTAACTCGGTATCCGGCACCTACGGCTACTTCAAAGAAGAAGCCCTGTGCAAAGGCGACTACAAGCCAAACGTGAACGAACAACCAGGCTCGGCTTCGGTCGTGCAGTCGATCAGCTCCTCGCTGAACGGCATCGGTTACTCGGGCATCGGCTACAAGACCGCCAGCGTGAAGACCGTGGCCCTTGCCAAAAAAGGCAGCACTGACTTCATCGAAGACACCGAAGAAAACGCCCTGAACGGCAAATACCCGCTGTCGCGTTTCCTCTACGTGTACGTCAACAAAGCCCCGAACAAGCCGCTGGCCCCACTGGAAGCTGAGTTCGTGAAGCTTGTGCTGTCGAAGCAGGGCCAAGAAGTTGTGGTGAAAGACGGCTACATCCCACTGCCAGCCAAAGTCGCCGCCAAGGCGCTGGCTGACCTGGGCCTGAAAGAAGGCAACTGATTGCCTTTGCGGAGCCGGCCTGCCGGCTCCGCACCCGAATTTTCTAGTCCGCTGCCAGCCCTGCTTCGCGGCGGATTTGTTGCGTCACTGCACTGTCATCTTTCTGTCATACAGGATCGCTAGGGTGTGCGCATGAATGATCTGGCCAATTCCACCATGACGACGACTTCTCCCCCCAAGCGCATTGACTTCAATACGCCTGAGCTGCAACGCAAGCGCCGCATTCGCGCGCTCAAGGATCGCCTCACCCGTTGGTATGTGCTGGTCGGCGGCCTCGCCGTCCTCGGCGCCATCACTCTGATTTTCTTCTTCCTGGCCTATGTCGTCGCGCCGTTGTTCCAAGGCGCCTCGCTGACCAAGGAAGATGCGCTGACGCCCGCCTGGATGCAGGACGCCGGCAAGCCGCTATTGATCTCGCTTGAAGAACAGAACCAAGTCGCCATGCGGGTTTCCGACAAGGGCCAGGCGTTGTTCTTTGATGTGACGACCGGTGCCGAACTCAAGCGTGTCGACCTGCCGCTCCCGGCTGGCGTGACTGTCGTCTCCATAGGTGAAGACCAGCCGGGCAGCCCGCTGGTGATCCTCGGCTTGTCCAACGGCCAGTCCCTAGTGTTCCGCCATACCTATAAGGTGTCCTACCCGGACGGCAAGAAAACCATCTCTCCGGCGATCGAATACCCCTACGGTGAAACACCGATCGTGCTGGATGACGCTGGCCGCCCGCTGGAGCACGTCGCCCTCAACGCCACTGACACCTCGCTGGTGATTGCAGGCTCGGCCGGTTCGTACCTGAACGTGCTGACCCTGAGCCGCGAAGAAAACATGATGACCGGCGAAGTCACCAGCGAGCAGAAGCGTGTCGAACTGCCGCAAATGACCGAGCCGGTGAAGGCGATCTTTATCGACCCGCGCCAGCAATGGCTGTATGTGATCAACGGCCGCGCCCTCGCCGATGTGTTCAGCCTGCGCGACAAGAGCCTCAACGGTCGCTACAAACTGCTGGAAGACGGTAACGCCGAAGTCACCGCCAGTACGCAATTGGTGGGCGGTATCTCGTTGATCATTGGTAACTCCAAAGGCGGCCTGGCCCAGTGGTTCATGGCCCGTGATCCGGATGGCGAGCAGCGCTTCAAACAGATCCGTACTTTCCAGATGGGCACTACGCCCATCATTGAAATCTCCGCCGAAGAGCGCCGCAAAGGCTTCACCGCCCTCGACGCTTCCGGCAAGTTCGGCGTGTTCCACAGCACCGCCCACCGCACCCTGCTCGTGGACCCGGTGGTCGACGGCCAGGGCGTGTACGGCATGTCGCCGCGGGCCAACCGTGTGATTGTGGAAGCCGGCGGCAAGCTGCAACCGTTGCTGCTCGACAACCCGCACCCGGAAGTGTCCTGGAGCGCGCTGTGGAGCAAGGTCTGGTACGAAAACTACGACGAGCCCAAGTACGTCTGGCAATCGACCGCCGCCAACACCGACTTCGAACCCAAGATGAGCCTGGCCCCGCTGACCTTCGGCACCCTGAAGGCCGCGTTCTACGCCATGCTGCTGGCTGCGCCACTGGCCGTTGCCGCCGCGATCTACACCGCCTACTTCATGGCCCCGAGCCTGCGCCGCAAGGTCAAGCCGGTGATCGAATTGATGGAAGCGATGCCGACGGTCATCCTCGGCTTCTTCGCCGGGCTGTTCCTGGCGCCGTATGTCGAGGGGCATCTACCGGGCATTTTCAGCCTGCTGATGCTGTTGCCGATTGGCATCCTGGTGGCCGGCTTTGTGTTCAGCCGTTTGCCTGAGTCGATCCGCTTGCGGGTGCCGGATGGCTGGGAAAGCGCGATCCTGATCCCGGTGATCCTGTTCGTGGGTTGGCTCTCGCTGTACATGAGCCCGTACCTGGAAACCTGGTTCTTCGGCGGCGACATGCGCATGTGGATCTCCCACGACCTCGGCATCACCTACGACCAGCGCAATGCTCTGGTGGTCGGTTTGGCCATGGGTTTTGCGGTGATCCCGAACATCTACTCCATCGCCGAAGACGCCGTGTTCAGCGTGCCGCGTGGCCTGACCCTGGGCTCCCTGGCCCTCGGCGCCACGCCGTGGCAGACCATGACCCGCGTGGTCATCCTCACCGCCAGCCCGGGGATTTTCTCGGCGCTGATGATCGGCATGGGCCGCGCCGTCGGCGAGACCATGATCGTGTTGATGGCCACCGGTAACACCCCGGTGATGGAGATGAACCTGTTCGAGGGCCTGCGCACGCTGGCGGCGAACGTCGCGGTGGAAATGCCGGAATCGGAAGTCGGTGGCAGCCACTATCGTGTGCTGTTCCTTTCGGCGCTGGTGCTGCTGCTGTTCACCTTCATCATGAACACCCTCGCCGAGCTGATCCGTCAGCGTCTGCGCAAGAAATACTCGTCGCTTTAAGAAAGGTAGAAGTCTGTGAAACAGAACTCCCTGAATGGATGGTTCAAGAGCGGCGCCCCCGGCGTCTGGATCAGCGGTGGCGCGGTGTCCATCGCGGTCATCATGACCATTGGTTTGCTGGCCGTGATTGCGGTACGTGGCCTGGGCCACTTCTGGCCGGCCGACCTGATCCAGGCCAACTACAACGTACCGGGCCAGGAAAACCATATCGTCATCGGCGAAGTGGTGCAGAAAGAAGAAGTGCCGCGCGAGCGCCTGAAAAGCGCTGGCCTGCCGGTGCCGGACCAAGGCCCGGAGTTCATGACGCGCGAGCTGATCAAGGTCGGTAACCGCGACCTGAACGGCAACGACTTCACCTGGATCGTCGGCGAGTGGCTCAAGGACCAGACCACGCCTGCGAACCTGATGACCATCGAGCGGCGTGAGTGGGGCAATTTCTACGGCACCCTGGTCAACGTGAAGCAGGACGGCAAGGTGATCGCTGAAGGTGAGGCCGCGTGGCCGGAGCTGCAGGCCCGTGTCGACCGTGTGAACAAGCTGGCCGCCCAGCTCAAGACCCTGGAAAAATCCGACATCGGCGCGATCAACGCCGGCCTGGAGCGTATCCGCCTGCATGGCCGCAAACTGGAACTGGAAGGCAAGCTCGACGCCGCCGCCCAGGCCGACATGGACGCTGACCGCGCCGAATTGAATGCCCGTTACCAGGACATCGAAGCGCGCCTGGCCGACCTGCACGCCCAGTTCAACCGTGACGCTTTGACCGCTCGCGATGGCAACGGCAAGGAAATTGAAATCGGCATCGGCAAAGTGGTGCACGCCTACCAGCCTAACGCCATGAGCACGATGACCAAGATTGGTTTCTACGTCAGCAAGGTCTGGGAATTCCTCAGCGACGACCCACGCGAAGCCAACACTGAAGGCGGAATCTTCCCGGCCATCTTTGGCACCGTGATGATGACCCTGATCATGGCGATGATCGTGACCCCGTTCGGCGTGCTGGCAGCGGTTTACCTGCGTGAATACGCCAAGCAGAACACCCTGACACGCATCATCCGTATCGCCGTGAACAACCTGGCCGGCGTACCGGCCATCGTCTACGGCGTGTTCGGCCTGGGTTTCTTCGTGTATGTATTGGGTGGCTCGGTTGACCGCCTGTTCTTCGCCGAGGCCCTGCCGGCCCCGACCTTCGGTACCCCGGGCCTGCTGTGGGCCTCGCTGACCCTGGCGCTGCTGGCGGTGCCGGTGGTGATCGTGGCCACCGAAGAAGGCCTGGCGCGGATTCCCCGCACCGTGCGTGAAGGTTCCTTGGCACTCGGCGCGACCAAGGCCGAAACGCTGTGGAAGATCGTGCTGCCGATGGCCAGCCCGGCGATGATGACCGGCATGATCCTCGCCGTGGCCCGCGCCGCCGGTGAAGTGGCGCCGCTGATGTTGGTGGGCGTGGTGAAACTGGCGCCGTCGCTGCCGCTGGACGGTAACTACCCGTACCTGCACCTGGACCAGAAGATCATGCACCTGGGCTTCCATATTTATGACGTCGGCTTCCAGAGCCCCAACGTCGAAGCCGCACGGCCGCTGGTGTACGCCACTGCCTTGCTGCTGGTGCTGGTGATCGCCACGCTCAACTTGTCGGCGGTGTGGATCCGTAACCACCTGCGCGAAAAATACAAAGCGCTAGACAGCTAAAGCTTTTCAATGTGGGAGGGGGCTTGCCCCCTCCCACACACAAAATTGGTAGCACAGGGAGCCTCCCATGCAACATGACACCCATTCCCACGGCATCAACATGTCTGCCCTGGGTCGCGACAAGCAGAGCCTGAGCCTGGCCCAGGAAACCGTGGCCATCGAAGTGCCGGGCCTGAGCCTGTACTACGGTGAAAAGCAGGCGCTGTTCGACGTCAGCATGAACATCCCCAAGCAGCGCGTGACCGCCTTTATCGGCCCGTCGGGCTGCGGCAAGTCCACGCTGTTGCGCACCTTCAACCGCATGAACGACCTGGTGGACGGTTGCCGCGTCGACGGTGCCATCAACCTCTACGGCACCAACATCTACCGCAAGGGCGAAGACGTGGCTGAGCTGCGTCGCCGGGTGGGCATGGTGTTCCAGAAGCCCAACCCGTTCCCCAAGACCATCTACGAAAACGTGGTCTATGGCCTGCGTATCCAGGGCATCAACAAAAAACGCATCCTCGACGAAGCGGTGGAGTGGGCCCTCAAGGGCGCGGCCCTGTGGGACGAGGTCAAGGACCGCCTGCACGAATCGGCGCTCGGCCTGTCCGGCGGCCAGCAGCAGCGTCTGGTGATCGCCCGTACCATCGCGGTGGAACCGGAAGTGCTGTTGCTCGACGAGCCCTGCTCGGCCCTCGATCCGATCTCGACGCTGAAAGTCGAAGAGCTGATCTACGAGCTCAAGTCCAAGTTCACCATCGTCATCGTGACCCACAACATGCAACAGGCGGCGCGGGTTTCCGACTACACCGCGTTCATGTACATGGGCAAGCTGGTGGAATTCGGCGACACCGATACCCTGTTCACCAATCCGGCGAAGAAGCAGACCGAAGACTACATCACCGGTCGCTACGGCTAGGAAGCTGTGGTTCTGATTGCACTGACGCTGCGGTTCTCCGCACCTTACCGGACGCTCCAAGGACGCCAACATGATTAGCAAAGAAGGCCTTACCCACCACATCTCCGCGCAGTTCAACGCCGAGCTCGAGGAAGTGCGCAGCCACCTCCTGGCGATGGGCGGGCTGGTGGAGAAGCAAGTCAACGACGCTGTGACTGCGCTGATCGAGGCCGACTCGGGCCTGGCCCAGCAAGTGCGTGAGATCGACGACCAGATCAACCAGATGGAACGCAACATCGACGAAGAATGCCTGCGCATTCTTGCGCGTCGCCAGCCGGCGGCGTCCGACCTGCGGTTGATCATCAGCATCTCCAAGTCGGTGATTGACCTGGAGCGCATCGGCGACGAAGCCACCAAGATCGCCCGCCGTGCCATTCAGCTGTGCGAAGAAGGCGAAGCGCCGCGCGGTTACGTGGAAGTGCGCCATATCGGCGATCAGGTGCGCAACATGGTGCGCGATGCCCTCGATGCATTCGCGCGTTTTGACGCCGAACTGGCGTTGTCGGTGGCCCAGTACGACAAGGTCATCGACCGCGAATACAAGACCGCCCTGCGTGAGCTGGCAACCTACATGATGGAAGACCCGCGCTCTATCTCGCGGGTCTTGAGCATCATCTGGGTGCTGCGCTCCCTGGAGCGGATCGGCGACCACGCGCGTAATATCTCGGAACTGGTGATCTACCTGGTGCGCGGCACCGACGTACGGCACATGGGCCTCAAGCGCATGAAGGCTGAAGTTGAAGGTTCGGTTGATCAAATCCCTAATGTTCCGGGCGAATCTGACGATAAGTAAGTTGCCCGAGAAATTAACGCCCGGCCTCTGGCCGGGCGTTTTCGTTTGTGGCGCCTGACTTTTTCAGGTCGGGTAAAAGAAAGTCCGAACGTGACTGCAGAGTTTTTGGCAAAATGCCATCAGTCAGGCGTTTTGCGTGCCGAAGTTTTTATAGGATGAAGGGTCGATGAGTAAAGTCAGTGTATTGGTGGTGGATGACGCCTCGTTTATCCGCGACCTGGTGAAGAAGTGCCTGCGCAACTACTTCCCAGGGATCAAGCTTGAAGACGCGGTGAACGGCAAAAAGGCCCAGGCCATCCTGATGCGCGAGACCTTCGACCTGGTGCTGTGCGACTGGGAAATGCCGGAGATGTCCGGGCTTGAGCTGTTGACCTGGTGCCGCGAGCAACCTCACCTCAAAGCCATGCCGTTCGTGATGGTGACCAGCCGTGGCGACAAGGAAAACGTGGTCCAGGCCATCCAGGCCGGGGTTTCCGGCTACGTCAGTAAACCGTTCACCAACGAGCAGTTGCTGAACAAGGTCAAGCAGGCCCTGCACAAGATCGGCCGCCTCGACGCCCTGGTCGCCAGCGCACCGACCAAAATGAATTCGGCCTTTGGTAACGATTCCCTCAGCGCCCTGACCGGCGGCAAGCCCGAAGTGGCACGTGCAGCACCGGTTGCGGCAGCCGCGCCTGCGCTCAACAAAGGCTTGCTCAACAGCCCGCCGGTGCAAGCGGCGACGACGGCGGCGCCGGCAGGAGGGCGTGGCCAAGGCCAATTGCGCCTGTCCAGCGGTACCCAGCAATGCGTGATCAAGGCGCTGAGCATCAAGGAAGCGCTGCTGGTGGTGCGTCGCGGCGAAGTCCTGCCTCAGGTACTGGAAAGCGCCGTGCTCGACCTGGAACAAGGCGATAACGCCGAAGTGGCCCGTCTCAACGGCTACCTGCACGCCATCGTTGCCTTCGAACCCAAGCCTGACAGCGATTGGCTGCAACTGACCTTCCGGTTTATCGACCAGGATGCGCAGAAGCTCGATTACATCTCCCGCCTGATCGCGCGGGGTACGGCGCAGAAGCATTTTGTGCCGGGTGCCTGATTTGTAGTGAGCGGGCTTGCCCCGCGCGGGGCAAG
Source organism: Pseudomonas sp. QC2 (assembly GCF_002859085.1). Classification (NCBI taxonomy): domain Bacteria; kingdom Pseudomonadati; phylum Pseudomonadota; class Gammaproteobacteria; order Pseudomonadales; family Pseudomonadaceae; genus Pseudomonas; species Pseudomonas sp. QC2. Next base: position 192,709 of record NZ_PKKS01000018.1, on the reverse strand, counting down.
CCCGCTCACTACAGACTGTAACGATCGCTTGCTAATCTTCCGTCCAGTCATATCGGCAGGTTTACGCCATGCTCATGCGCTTATTGCTGTGTTGCGGGCTGGCAACGGTCGCCACTTCGACCCAGGCCATGACCCTCTACAAATCCACCGATGCCAATGGCGTGGTGTTTTTCAGCGACCGGCAAACCCCTGGCGCCCAGGCGTTCGTGATCCAGGAGCGCAAGGTCGAACGGCCGATACTCGATAGGCCGAAATCCCGTTACGTACCCCAGGCCTACCGCTACCCCTTGCCCTGGCGCGGCGGCCCGTTCCGCATGACACAGGGCCCCAACGGCACCTTCAGCCATACCGACGCCAAAAGCCGCTACGCCATGGACATCGCCATGCCCGAAGGCACGCCGATCATCGCCGCACGCAGCGGCATGGTGGTGAAAACCGAAAACGAGCAAGCCGGGCGGGGCAACGATGCGTCAGGGAATTTTGTGCGGGTACGTCACGATGACGGTACCGAGGGCGTGTACCTGCACCTCAAGCAAGGCTCGGTCAGTGTCAGGGTTGGGCAGCGTGTTGCGGTAGGAAGCCCGCTGGCGTTGTCGGGCAATACCGGCAACAGCAGCGGGCCGCATCTGCATTTTGTGGTGCAGCGCGCCACTGAGGCGGGATTGGTGTCGATCCCGTACGAGTTCAACCAACCCGTCGGTGCATTGCCCAATTTTGCATTGGGCAATTGACGGTCAATCCAGCAGCAGGACCTTGGCCAATACGATCTTCGGCCCTTTCATCTTTTTGATGATGATCCGCAAACCTTCAACCTCCAGCACCTCTTCCTCTTCCGGCACGCGCTTGAGGGTGTCGTAGATCAGGCCGGCCAGGGTTTCGGCCTCGATGTGGTCCAAGTCCACTCCCAGCAGGCGTTCGACCTTGAACAGCGGGGTGTCGCCCCGCACCAGCAGCTTGCCCGGCTGGTAGGCCAGGATGCCGCGCTCGGCCTTGCGGTGTTCGTCCTGGATATCGCCCACCAGGACTTCCAACACGTCTTCCATGGTGAGGTAGCCGATGATCTTGCCGTCGGCTTCTTCCACCAGGGCGAAATGCGCGCCGCCTTTGCGGAACTGCTCCAGCAATTGCGACAACGGCATGTGCCGCGACACACGCTCAAGCGGGCGAGTCAGCTCGGCCAAGTTGAACGACTCGGGAATATGGTCCAGGGCCGCCAGTTCCAGCAGCAGGTCCTTGATGTGCAAAAGGCCCACGAACTCGTTGCGTACTGCGTCATACACCGGGTAACGGCTGAATTTATGGCGACGGAACAGCGCGAGGATTTCCTTGAGCGGGGCGTTGAAGTCCAGGGTGACCAGGTCTTCCCGGGAGTTGGCCCAGTCCACCACTTCCAGCTCGCCCATCTCCACGGCGGAGGCGAGTACGCGCATGCCTTGGTCGCTCGGGTCCTGGCCCCGGCTGGAGTGCAGGATCAGCTTGAGTTCTTCGCGGCTGTAATGGTGTTCGTGGTGCGGGCCAGGCTCGCCTTGGCCGGCGATGCGCAGGATGGCGTTGGCGCTGGCGTTGAGCAGGTAGATCGCCGGGTACATGGCCCAGTAGAACAGGTACAGCGGCACCGCCGTCCACAGCGACAGCAGTTCGGGCTTGCGAATGGCCCAGGACTTGGGCGCCAGTTCACCGACCACGATGTGCAGGTAGGAAATCACGAAGAACGCGGCGAAGAACGACACGCCCTTGATCACTTCCGGCGACTCGACACCCGCGGCGCCCAGCAGCGGCTCGAGGATGTGCGCAAACGCCGGCTCACCGACCCAGCCCAGGCCCAGGGAGGCGAGGGTGATACCCAGCTGGCAGGCCGACAGGTAAGCGTCGAGCTGGCTGTGCACGGTGCGCAGGATCTGCCCGCGCCAGCCGTTGGTATGGGCGATGGCCTCGACCCGCGTGGAACGCAGTTTGACCATGGCAAATTCCGCCGCAACGAAGAAACCGTTGAGCAGTACCAGGACCAGTGCAAAAAGAATCATGCCGAAGTCGGCGAAGAGTGTAGCGAGGGTGATGCCAGGGGAAGGGTCCATGATGGGGTTTTGCAGGTTCCGTGTGTTCAATAAGAGGTGACGAAAGGGCCTGAAAGACAGGCGCAGTCGGCCAATGTAGCGGCTGACGGGGCGCTTGCCTAGTGCCCACTGCCGGGTGGGGCCTGGAATGCCTACTTCAAAACCATACAAATCCAATGTGGGAGGGGGCAGGCCCCCTCCCACATTAGATTTGTATCGACGTCGGGTTATTCATCATTTCCGATCACCCGCGAACGCGTCATCTGCCCCGGAGGAAAATGGCAGGTGAACGTACTGCCATGCCCCAGCACACTGCTGATTTCCAAGCGTGCACGGTGGCGCAGCAGCACATGCTTGACGATCGCCAGGCCAAGCCCGGTGCCGCCGGTGTTGGAATTGCGGCTGGAGTCGACGCGATAGAACCGCTCGGTCAGGCGCGGCAGGTGCTTGGCGTCGATGCCGATGCCGGAGTCTTGCACGCTCAAGTGTGCGCCCTGTTCATCGGCCCACCAGCGGATGCGGATATTGCCCTTGTCCTGGGTGTACTTGACCGCGTTGAACACCAGGTTGGAAAACGCGCTGCGCAACTCACCTTCGCTGCCTTTGAGCAGGACGGTCGGGTCGGCTTCCAGGGTGATCTGCTGCCCACGTTGGCCGGAGAGGGCCTGGGCGTCGTTCTTGATGGTCTGCAACAGGCTCTGCACCGCCACCGGGTGGTTATCCGACGGGTAGTCGGTGGCCTCCAGCTTGGCCAGCAACAGCAGGTCGTTGAGCAGTGTCTGCATGCGTGAGCCTTGCTGCTGCATTTGCTGCAGGGCGCGGCTCCAGCGCGGGTTGATCTCGTCGACGTTGTCCAGCAGCGTCTCCAGGTAACCGCAGATCACCGTCAATGGCGTACGCAGCTCGTGGGAAACGTTGGCGACGAAGTCCTTGCGCATCTGTTCCAGCTGGTGAATGCGGGTGACGTCGCGTACCAGCATCAGGTGTTCATTGTTTCCGTAGCGCGTCAGGTACAGCTGGATGCGTACGCGGTCATTGGTGGGCGAGGGGATTTCCAGGGCCTCTTCGTAGTTCTCCTGTTCGAAGTACTCCTTGAAGCGTGGGTGGCGCACCAGGTTGGTCACCGGCTGGCCGCTGTCCTGGGGCGTCTTGAGGCCCAGCAGGGTCTCGGCGGCGCGGTTCCACCATTCCAGGTTGCCGTCGCTGTCGAGCATGATCACCGCGTCCTTGAGCGCGGCGGTCGACTCCTGCACCCGGTCGATCACCGCTTGCAGGCGCCCGCGCACCCGTTGGTCGCGGCGTTGCAGGTGGTAGATGCTGTCGAACACCTCGCCCCACAGGCCGTAGCCGTCGGGAGGTGCTTCGTCGGGTTTGTGCTGGCGCAGCCATTCATGCAGGCGCAGCAATTGCTTGAGGGTCCAGCCCAGGTACACGGCGATACCGACGGCCAGGCTCCAGCCGTAGTAACCACTGACCAAGCCGACCAACAAGCAGCCGGTGATCAGCAAAAGCATGTGGCGGATCAGGGTGCCATGCCAGTTTTGATTCACTTGAACATGCGTCCTTGTCAGCGTTTAAGTCAGGCTCTCAGCCTTTGGTGGAGAAGCGGTAGCCAGTGCCGCGCACGGTTTGTACCAGATTCTCGTAGGCATCGCCCAAGGCTTTGCGCAGACGGCGGATATGCACGTCGACAGTACGTTCTTCCACATACACGTTGCCGCCCCACACCTGGTCCAGCAATTGGCCGCGGGTATAGGCGCGCTCCTGGTGGGTCATGAAGAATTGCAGCAGGCGGTATTCGGTCGGGCCCATCTCGGCCGGCTTGCCGTCGATGGTCACGCGGTGGCTGATCGGGTCCAGCAGCAGGCCGCCGACTTCGATGGGGGCTTCGCCATCGGTCGGCCCGGCACGGCGCAGTACGGCCTTCAGACGCGCAACCAGCTCCCGTGGGGAAAACGGCTTGGTGATGTAGTCATCCGCGCCGACTTCCAGGCCCTGGATCTTGTTGTCCTCTTCGCCCTTGGCGGTGAGCATGATGATCGGGATGTCCCCGGTCAGCTCGTCCCGCTTGAGACGGCGGGCCAGCTCGATGCCGGAGGTGCCGGGCAGCATCCAGTCCAGCAGGATCAGGTCCGGCTTGCGGTCGACGATAATGGCATGGGCCTGCTGGGAGTTCTCCGCCTCCAGGCAGTCATAGCCGGCCATTTCCAACGCAACGGCGATCATCTCGCGGATGGGCGCTTCGTCGTCAACAATCAGAATGCTCCTGCCAACCATGCTCAAAAATCCTCTTGTCATTTAACTGTCTTGCGCCGCATTAGATAACGGAATTATTGCAGTCGTGTGACAGTAATTTAGTCGCTCGGGCAATTTGCGCCTCTCTGGGCTACGCTTTGGGTCCGAATCCTGACAACCACAAAAGGAAGGTTCCGATGACGTACAGCACAATTTCCTGGAAAGCCCTGCTGGTAACGGCGGCGTTGACGCTGCCGACCCTGGCGTTCGCGGCAGAGCCGGCGATGACTCAAGACGGGATGCTGGTCGACCACAAGGGCATGACCCTTTATACCTTCGATAAGGATGCCGACGGCAAGTCAGTGTGCAAGGACCAGTGCGCGACCAACTGGCCGCCGTTGAAGGCGGAGTCCACCGACAAGTCGATGGGCAAATGGACGGTTATCACCCGCGACGACCAGACCAGCCAGTGGGCCTATGGCGGCAAGCCGGTCTACACCTACAAGGATGATAAAAAGGCCGGTGACAAGACCGGTGATGGCAAGGGTGGCGTTTGGCATGTGATCAAGCCTTGAGCCTGCGGCGCCGCTGAGATCTTGGCGAGCAAGCCCGCGCCCACATTTGAATGCATTCCAAATGTGGGAGGGGGCTTGCCCCCGATGGCGTCAGCCCAGTCACCCCAAATAACGGCACCTAGCGAAATGCGTAATCCGCCACAATCCCGACAAATATCGCCAACCCGGCCCAGTGGTTGTGCAAAAACGCCTTGAAGCACTTCATCCGATCCTTGTCCCGGGTGTACCAGAATTCCCAGGCAAAACAGCCCGCCGCCGCCAGCAACCCCAGGTGGAACCACCCGCCCAGCTCAAATCGCGCCCCCGCCAATAGCAGGCACACCAGCGACAGGCCTTGCAGGGTAAGAATGATCACGCGATCGGCATCGCCAAACAGAATGGCCGTGGACTTCACGCCGATCTTCAAGTCGTCATCGCGGTCGGTCATGGCGTAATAGGTGTCGTAGCCCACTGTCCACAGCAGGTTGGCGATGTATAGCAGCCATGCGGTCGCGGGCAAATCACCGGTCTCGGCGGTGAACGCCATGGGCATGCCCCACGAGAATGCCGCCCCTAACACCACCTGCGGGTAATAGGTGTAGCGCTTCATGAACGGGTAGCTTGCCGCCAGGGCCAGACCACCGAGGGACAGCAGGATAGTCGTGGCGTTGGTCAACAATACCAGCAGGAAGCTGATGCCCATCAGCACTGCGAAAAACACCAGCGCCTCTTTCGAACTGATCTTGCCGCTCACAAGCGGGCGCTGTTCGGTGCGTTTTACGTGGCCGTCGACCTTACGGTCGGCCCAGTCATTGATCACGCAGCCGCCGGCCCGGGTCAGCACCACGCCCAGCACAAAAATCACGATATTGATTAAAGAGGGCGACCCCTTGCCCGCGATCCACAGCGCCCACAGCGTCGGCCACAGCAGCAGGTAGATGCCGATGGGCTTGTCCATGCGGGTCAACTGAACGAAATCCCAGGCCCTGGGGTTCAGGTGGTTAAGGGATTTGAGCAGACGTTGGTACATCAGCAGTTCTCCGGATGGGCGTGCAGTGCGTGCCAGAAGCTGGGCAAAAAGATCTCCGCGACCAGCACGCTCAGCGGCCCGCGATCGAAGCGTGAGCGGCGCCCCCACAGCCCGTCGACCTGATCGGCCGTGGGCAACCAGTGCCGTGGGTAATGGCACACCTCGATGGCCTGGCGCGTGAAGGCCTGGTCGCAGAACAGCAACTCGCCCAGCGAGCGGCTGCCCAGTTCATCCATATGCAAGCCGTCGCCCTGCAAGGCGCTGCGCGCCGCGACACTGCGCGCGAACACCCACGGTTGGCCATTGCCGCGCAAATACACCTCGCGCACCCAACCGATGCTGGACGGCGCCAGCGCCAGGGCAGCACATTCGTCATCGCGCAGCGGCTGCCAGCCTTCGAACAGTGGCGTCACGCTGAAACCGTCGTTGGACAGCCACGTCAGCCGCCGCGTCAGCGAGTCTTCGTTGAACAGCCAATTGAGGGTCAAAGGCGCGGGCGCAGGGGTCAGAAGGCTCTGGATCAGCCATTGGCAAGCATCGGGAGGGACGATTGAGTGCGGCACGGTGAGTCAGTATTGGCAGCAAAAGAGGCGGCGAGCTTACCATGGCGTCCTGGGTGTTTGCCGGACTGAACCGGCTGCTTGCGTCGATCGTGCTTGCATCTGCCGGCCCTGATCAGTACAAAACGCCCTGAGCCGCACGGCAACGCGGGTCTATCGACCGTCGGCCAAGATGCCTGGACCCTGAGGAAGCAAGTAATGAAGAAGTGGCAATGTGTAGTCTGTGGCCTGATCTATGACGAAAAAGACGGCTGGCCGGATGACGGAATTCTGCCTGGTACTCGTTGGGAGGACGTCCCGGAAGACTGGCTGTGCCCGGACTGCGGCGTGGGCAAAATGGATTTCGAAATGATCGAAATCGGCTAATTTTGGTTTTCAGATAAGTACTACAAGGAGAAAGGAATGAACGCACCTGTCGTGATCATCGGCACAGGATTGGCCGGTTACAACGTGGCCCGGGAGTTTCGCAAGCTCGACAGCGAGACCCCATTGCTGCTGATCACCGCGGATGACGGGCGCTCCTACTCCAAGCCCATGCTCTCCACCGGCTTTGGCAAGAACAAGGAAGCCGATGGCCTGAGCATGGCTGAACCCGGCACCATGGCCGAGCAACTCAAGGCCGAAGTGCGTACTCACACCCGCGTCAGCGGCATCGACCCCGGCCATAAGCGCCTGTGGATCGGCGAGGAGGCGGTGGTTTACCGTGACCTGATCCTGGCCTGGGGCGCAGAAACCGTGCGGGTACCGGTTGAAGGCGATGCGGCTGAACTGATTTTCCCGATCAACGACCTCGAAGACTACGCCCGCTTTCGTGCCGCCGCTGCCGGTAAGCGCCGCGTGCTGCTGCTCGGTGCCGGCCTGATCGGCTGCGAGTTCGCCAACGACTTGATTCTTGGCGGTTATGAAATCGATCTGGTGGCACCGTGCGAGCAGGTCATGCCGACCCTGCTGCACCCGGCGGCCGCCGCCGCAGTACAGGCCGGTCTGGAAGGCCTCGGCGCGCGCTTCCACCTGGGCCCGGTGCTCAATCGGCTACAGCGCACCGATGATGGCCTGGAAGCGCATCTGTCGGACGGTGAAGTGATCGCCTGCGACCTGGTGGTCTCCGCCATCGGCCTGCGCCCACGTGTCGACCTGGCCGCTGCTGCAGGCCTGCAGACCAACCGGGGGATCATGGTGGACCGCCACCTCAAGACCTCCCACGCCAACATCTACGCCCTGGGCGACTGCGCCGAGGTCGACGGCTTGAACCTGCTGTACGTGATGCCACTGATGAGCTGCGCCCGCGCCCTGGCCCAGACCCTGGCCGGCAACGCCACGGCGGTCAGCTACGGGCCGATGCCGGTGACCGTCAAGACGCCGGTCTGCCCGTTGGTGGTCTCGCCACCGCCACGCGGCACCGAAGGCGTGTGGAGCGTGGAAGGCGAGGGCGCCGACATCAAGGCCTTGTGCCGCGACGCCAGTGGCCGCCTGCTGGGGTATGCACTGACCGGCACTGCGGTGATGGAAAAACTGGCCCTCAATAAAGAACTTCCGCCATTGCTGGCGTAAATACCGGTCGTTCTGTCGGAATAAGCACGTTTTTCCCCTTAGAAAGGTCGCCGCGAGACTGGCGGAGCGTGCGAGGGCATGCCATCCTCACTCCCGTCTGCCGCAGAGTAGAGCCTGCGGCGCTTTGGGCGCTGCTCCAGAAGAGAGCAGCACGGACATAACAACAAAAAACCGTCAAAGAGGCTTCACTTATGCGTAAACCAGAACTCGCAGCCGCCATCGCTGAAAAAGCGGATCTCACCAAAGAACAGGCCAACCGCGTCCTCAACGCCGTTCTCGAAGAAATCACCGGCGCCCTGCACCGCAAGGACAGCGTCACCCTGGTCGGCTTCGGCACCTTCCTGCAACGCCACCGCGGCGCCCGCACCGGCAAAAACCCGCAAACCGGCGAGCCGGTGAAAATCAAGGCCAGCAACACTGTTGCGTTCAAGCCAGGCAAATCGCTGAAAGACACTGTCAACGCGTAATGGCGTTACCGTCTCGAAGGGGGCGGGGAGGTAGGAAAAATGGGCACGCCGACTGGGTCGGGTGCCCATTTTTTGTGAGGGCCTTGCCGGTTAATCACACACCAGCGAGTGATCCGGCAATTGGCTCAGCTTGAACTTCTTTAATTCTTGTGCAACGGAGCTCTCAAGATGCTCCGGGTCCATCAGCGTTTTAACTTCACGCTCCCAGCCCGCTGATCCGCCTACACGTTGCGTCACACCTTCCGGCCATCCTTGAAGGATGGACTTGTAATACTCGGTGCGTTCGTGGGCCATTTCACGCTTCTTGCACCAGGCCAATAACAATATATTGTCGGTCATGGCCTGTACTGGAAAGTTGTCTGCGCCGGACACAGTAGTTTGATAAATAGAGTCCAGCAGGGTGCATGAAAGTGTATCGAGGAACGCGGTAGGGCATTGCGATCGAAAACGTTCAACAAGTTCTTCGAACTTATTTGAGTGGCGTAATGGGCTTATCGATTCCTCAACACCCTTTGTTATGCACGACCAGCCCTGCACTGGCTGGCGGCCCGTCCAGCAAGTTGGCGGCGGCGTCGTAGGCGAAGGTTTCCTGCTGGCCGTGCAGGCTGTCCTGGCTGGCGATGATGCGGCCGGTGGCGTCGTAGTGCAGCAACTGGCGGTGTTGCGCAGCGGGTTGTTGGTCGAGTTTGCCTATCAGGTTGCCGAGTTCGTCGTAGTGGTGTTGCAGGTTGCCCGCCGAACTCTACTCGCAAAGCAGTTGGCCGAGGGCGTCGTAGGCAAAGCCCAGGGCTTGGGCATTGCCCTGCGAATCGGTGAAGGTGACAGCCGTGAGCTGGTCCGCCGCGTCGTAGTGGTAGTCGGTGCGGCCATCGTCGGTGGTCTTGGCGACGAGCCGGCCAACCGCATCACGTTCCAGCTGATGGACGCTAGGCGCAGGCGTAAGCTAGGGCCAGCCCCGTTAACTGAAGATTGGGATTGAGCACAATATGATCTTGCCTTTCGGTAAACGAGCCTTGATCGGTGCTCGTTTTTTGCTAGCGTAGTGAACACGACTACAGGAAGCATCCGAGGGCTGTTGATGGTTTCATGTGCTGTGTACTCAAGTAAATTGAACGAGGAAATAGCCACCCACATCTCCCTCTTTCATCTTTTTCGCTCGATTATCGGCAAATATATAGCCGATACCACCACCGAATATCCCTTCGTGGTTAGGACTTATTTTAGCGATGTCAGCGTCGATTAGCTGAGCCAAAAAATAGTAGCGAGGGCTTTCATACAAAGGGTCTTGCAACCACGCGGGGCGCCCGAGAGCCTTGCTGATACCCGCGCCACAGTCCAAGTCTTCCAGTTCCTCCTCCATTTGTTTGGAAGTCAATGGCTGCTGGGCAATGTACGTTCGTGGAATCGGATCAACCAACGTAGCGGGTGTGAGTTCGGAAGTCGCCAGTGCGTGAAGCAGAACTTTGCTATGGCCAAGTTGAAGTTTCTCCATCTCGCTTTGTTGATGGACAGTCAACTTGCGTATAGATGACCGTGTGTACGTTTTGTCAGTTGGCTCAACGGAGACGAACACCGTAAGCGCCATCCCGGAGGGTATGAATGGAACGCCCAAGAACGTTGAGGTCATCGTAATCACCGGCAGCATAAGCTGACCGGTTTGCGGGTCTTTAGGCCACAGATCAAGGCCTGTAAGCCACGCACCTCCGCCTATTTGTCCAAGGTTATGGTCTTGCTCTGAGAGAATAATTTGATTGATACCCATAGCCCGTGATCCTTTAGAAACAACCTTTTCGTTTGGCGAATGACGCGGCAGAACGCCTCGCCGTCCTGGCTTGTTGTTGCGTGATGATGCCGGTTTTGACCAATGAGTTGTGTATGGCTTGGGACATGAGGCGAATCTCCAGCTTCCTCCCTTTCTATCAAGATAGATGCAGGTAAAAAAGTTCCACCTCATGCGGGTCTTCAGAGGATTTCAGCGTAGCTTTGTATTTGTCTTCAAGTTGCTGATTTTGACCTTCGCTATACAGCAAATAAAGAGATGGATAATCAGTGTTGGCGCGAATCCAGTCTGTCGAATCTGCTGCGTCAAACCAACGCTGGGCCAATTCAATGCTGGCCAGCAACTGCTCTTTCCAGTCAGGTTTTTCATCCAGGCTGTCAAATGAACACAACCATATTGAAAAGCGTTCATTAAAGTTTTCAAGTGTTTCGTCGGTGTTTTTCAGTATCCGCCAGTCCGTCAGTTCGGCGACAATAGAGTTAGACGTGCGGATTTTAATGGTCTTCTCGATGACAGACGGAGACCAGTTTTCCGGATATTCAAACCGTTCGTCTCGGAGTGCTTTGTTAAGCACCTCATTTACGCACGTCATCAACGCTGGGTCGACGATCTGGAGTGTCAAGTGAAGAGAAAACCATCCCTTATTCTTAGATAGATTTATCGTGTAGCGACGAGTCCGGCCACGCTCGCCATTCGTCTCAAAAAATCTGTCTTTTTTTAGCGTGTACCCATGTTTCGCAAAGGGTTCTGCTAGGAAGGAAGTTAGTAAATTCAATATATCTTTTACAGTCTCAGTCATTACGGCAACCTCCATAGTGGGACTCTGGCTTCGCTAACGGTTACGCCTTTTGTACTTTTTCCAGAACTACCAAATATGCCTTTCCCATCGGCGATGATTTTGTCTTTTGCAAGCTGGGCTTTAGACCGTATAGCACCACCTGACTTGACCTCAATTGCGACGACTTTCCCTGTTTTGTTATTTTTTATCAGAATGTCTACGTAGCGTCCTCTCCCTGCACCTGGAGTTTTGACGTAAACCTGTGTACCGAGCACCGTCACTTTGGGGTTATTTAATAACTTCTGATGCACCAGGTTTTCAGCGGCTTTACCATTGGCTTTATTCTGCCGCCGTTGTGCTGAGGAACAGGCCCAGCCCCAGGGGTCTATCCAACCCACCGGGTTAGGAGCGTATTGGTAAAGATTGCCGCCACCCGCCAACCCAATCGGATCTGGCGTCGTAAACCGCCCCACATCCGGATCATAAAACCGAAACGTGTTGTAGTGCAGCCCTGTCTCTCGATCCAGATACTGCCCCTGGAAGCGTAAATTCTGCTCTTCGATAAAGTACGCTTCGCGCACCTCTTCAGCCGTGTTCCCCCACACCTGATACTGCGCCCGCCACACGGTGTGGCCGTCGGCCTCGGTCAGTTGCTCCGGTAGCCCGTTCAGGTCGTTGTGGTAGTAACGCACGCTCTGGTGTGCACCCGTTCCATCCACCCGGGCCAGTGGTATATAGCTGTCCTCTTCGTAGATATAGAGGCTGGTCTGGCTGTGTCGGTGTTCCTGCAGCAGGCGCAAGCCTTCCCAGCCGAAGCGGGTTTCGCCCAAGGGATACCCGTGGCTGTCGTGTTCGGTTTTGACGATACGTCGGCCGAGCGGATCGTAGGTCATCTTCACGACCGTTTCTCGCCCGTCTTTCTGGCTGCGGACCTCGATCAGGCGATGCTCTGCGTCGTAGGCAAAGTGCTGTGCGCCGCGTAGAGCGCTGCGCTTTTCGATCATCCGACCGAAACCGTCGTAGCGGTAGCGCTTGTCCTGATAGGTCAGCAGTTTGTTATGCACCACTAGCCCTGCACCGGCCGGCGGCCCGTCCAGCAAGTTGGCGGCGGCGTCGTAGGCGAAGGTTTCCTGCTGGCCTTGAGCGTTGTCCTGGCTGGCGATGATGCGACCGGTCGCGTCGTAGTGCAGCAGTTGACGCTGGTCCCGATGCTTGTCGCGGTCGCGTTCCAGGCGACCGATCAGGTTATCGGCCGGGTCGTAGTCGAAGTGTTTTTGCTGGGCGGCCGGCAGTTGCGTGGGCTGGCCATTGGGGCGGCGTATCCGTGAGCGCAGGCGGCCGCTGCGATCGTATTCGCTGCGCGTGGTGATCTGGCCTTGGGTACGCAGCACTTCGCGGTGCAGGCGGTCGCGCTCGAAGTCGCTGATGACACGGCCGTCGAGGTTGATCTGGTGGAGGTGACCGCTGCCGTAGTACAGGCGATTGAGCCAGCGGCCATCGGGCAGTTGGGTCTGGATCAGGTTGCCGAGTTCATCGTAGTGATGGTTCAGGCTGCCGGCGGCGCTTTGTTCGGTAATCAGTTGACCAAGCGGATCGTAGGCAAAGGCCAAAGCCTGGGTGGTTTCATCATTGCCTGTGAAAGTGACGGCGGTGAGCTGGTCCACCGGATCGTAGGCGTATTCGGTACGGCCATCATCGGTAACTTTCACCAGCAAGCGACCAACCGCATCGCGTTCCAGGCGATGCACGATAGGGGACGGCACTGCCAGTCCTTCATTCGAGGGAACGTACTCTAAGGTAGCCAGATTATCCAACGCATCATAGTCATAACGTCGAGCACTGCCGTCCAAGTCTTGCTGTTCCGTGAGGCGGTCTCCCTCGTCCCAGGCAAAGCGGTAGCTTTCCGCGTTTTCATTGGTCAGGGTTTGTAACCGACCATAGGCGTCGTAGCGGAACTCAATTTGCCTGCCGTGGGCATCTATTCGTTGGCGCACTTGCCCGCGACGGCCGTATTGGTAGCGAGTGGTGTGACCCGCAGCGTCGGTATAGCCGATCAACAGACCGCTGGTGTCGCGCAGGTACTGCTCGGTGCGACCGTCCGGCATTTCGGTTTGCAGCAAGCGGCCTTGGCGGTCGTGTTGATAACGCTGCCGTTCGCCCAAGGCGTCGATGACTACCTGCAAGTGGCCCTGGCGGTCGTACTCAAACGCTGTGGGGTACCCCGAACAATCGACATGCTGAATTAACTGTCCGGTTTCATTCCAACGCAGGGTTTTGCTTTTGCCCGTGGCATCGATGATCTCCACCACCTGACCAAACGTATCGTAGCGATACCGTGTGACATGCCCCAAGGGGTCGATTTCACTGACGCAATTACCTCGTTGGTCGTACTGATATTGCCACGCTTGGCCTGCCGCATCGGTCTCCACTAATGGAAGCGACCAATGCTCCAGCCACAATGTGGACTCGATACGCCCCAACGGATCTTGAGTGCTGCACAGGTTGCCGGATTCATCGTAGCCGAACTGCCATTTACCGCCTTGAGGATCAATTGCACCGAGCAACTGACGTTCGTCGTTCCACTCGAATTGCCAAGTCTTCCTCAGATTGTCGGTGTACTCGGTGATCTGGTACTGCGGGTTCCAGCGGCGCGTGCTGACGCGTTGCAAGCCGTCCGTAATCTGGGTCACACCGGCCGACAGGTCATAGTCGAACCGGTACTCGTCACCTTCATCGGTCCAGTGCCGCACCACACGCCACTCGCTATCTTCCACGCATTCCCAGTGGTAGTAGCAACGTAGACCGGTGGGCAGTTGGTGCTCGACCATGCGCTGGCCAGCGTTATAGGCGAAGCGACGTTGCACGTTTGCGGCGGCGTCGCGAACTTCGGCCAGGTCGCCGCGAGTGTCGTAGGCATAGCTGACGAGCGTTTCTCGACTGTGATCGGGGTACACGCGATCGACTCGCTCTACCCGCGCCGGCCATTGTTGGCTATAACCCAACTCGACGCGCACATGGTCGAAAGTATCTCGTAATTGGCTCAGCCGACCCTGGGCGTCATAGTCGAGAAAAATGCGGTTGTCATTGCGATCCCCTAACTGGCTGAGGCGCAGTTGCGAAGGGGTGTCCGGCGTTGGCTCGAACAGTCGATAGAGTCCATCAACGCTTTCGATCAGTAGTTGGCCATTGGTATTGCGCCGCACGCTCAAGCCTTCACCGGCGCTGAATACAGCTCCACCCAGCGGGATCACGCCCATGTCGATCTGGCGCGCTTGCTCATCGGTATAGACCAGTCGCTCGCCACCTTCGGGGTGTGCGCCAATCTCGACAAACACTTCGTAGATCACGCTCCAGCTGGCGCCGAACAGGCCATTTCGACGTTCGTCTCGGCTGCTGTAGTAGCGCTGCCATTCGATAGGGAGAAGGCCGGGCAAGGCGAAGTCCAGGTCGTCCTCGCCATCAAGTATTTTCGCGCCCGTCGAGCTATGCACCGGGTTGGGCGAGCCGACCACGGCAGAGGAAATGGCGTTGGTAACCTGGCTGGTGCCCCACGACACCAGTCCGCCCACCACCATGCACGGCAGCTTGCTGAAGAACTTCGAACCACCGCCGCGCAGCATCAACAGCGCGGTTACCGCCAGCCCGACACCCGGCGTCTTGCCGCTGCGAATCTCGCGGACCACCACCGGACTACCGCCAATGCGCACGTTGCTGGAGATCATCCCCGACTCGACAATCGAGGCGTCGCAGGTGCTGCGGTCACCGCTACGGGCGGCTGGCTGACCGTTGATAGTGACCTTGCTGGAGCCTTCGGCAATAAACTGCGGCGGCATCGGCGGATGCTTGGTGCAGATCACGATATCCAGCGGCTTGGGTACTGCGCCTGGCGCAGGAACCGCTACTGTGGGGCGCCACATCTGCGAGAAAAAACCCTTGGCCATGTCCAGGTAGCTGGCTTCTTCGGGACTGCCACCTTCGGCGAGTTGCGAGCTGACCGGACCGATAGCACCTGCGGCACGTGCAGAGGGTGTGCCGTTGGTGAAAGTGTTGTGTGAGCCGGTGGCGATCGTCGCCATCACCACCGGCGGAAATAACGCGTTGCCTATCCAGTCGCAAACCTTTGTCAGTCCCTTGTCCGCCCCCGTCTTGCTCATGCCGATACCGACGATGATTCCCACCACCGCGCCGAGCACAAAACAGCCCAGGCCGCCGGTAACGACGGTAATACCGGCCGCGGCCACGATCGCAGCAGTGGCTACCGCTGTAATAGCGATATTGGCTGCGATTTCCAGCACGCCGCCCAGGATGTCGGCCATAACCGAGGTGTGTAGCAGGCCGTCGCCGAGGCGTGCCGCCCAAAGTGCGTCAGACATGGTGGAAGGGCTTCAAGGCTTCGGATTCAGCAGCAGGGTGTTTTTGATCGTTGCCCAGTGGACATTTTCAGCGTCGCCCAGAGGCTGGGCTTTGACATAGCTCAGGGCAAGCATCTGCTGGGTGCCCGGTACAACCAGCGCCAACTGGTATTGATAGATACGCTCGGCGCCCTTGCTGAACTGGTTATGTACTTCGATGGCGTCGACATCCTGCGCCGCGCCCACGCGAACTACCTGCGCCGGTTGGTAGCGCAAGTCTTGCACCTGTTTCTCGAGTTTGGCCAGTTGGCCTTCGAAGTTGCTTTGCAGTGTTTCATCATCGCCGAGCAGGCTACGGCTGACGATCAACGATGTGCCTAGCGCGGCGAACTTCAGGATATTGATGGACGCATCCTGCACCTCTTCGCTGGGCAGTGTGAATTGCAGTTCATTGAGTCGATAGGTCATGAAACTCGGATCTCGTTATTGGCCGGAAGGCGGCTTGGGAAACATGGAATTGACGGCAGCGTCGATTTCGCCTTTGACCCCTTGGCCCATGGGCGTAGTGCCGCCCTTGCCGCCAATGTTCAGGTGCAAGTTGCCCCCGGTGTTGATCTCGGAGCTGCCTTCGGAGTACACGTTAATCTGCACGCCGGTGAGGTTGATCTGCCCGCTGGCGTTGAGCTCCAGCACGCTCTTGCCACAGACCAGACGCAGGTTTTCACCCACTTCAATCAGGTAGCTCTTACTGATGGCATCGGTCTTGCTGAACCCCACCATGAGCATGTCGTCATGCTTGACCGCACGCACGCGGTCGTTGCCGACCGTTACTACCTCGTCATGCCCAATGCTCTTATTCCGGTCATGCCCCACGGAATGGCTTTCGTCGACTTCGACGACAATGTCCTGATTGCGCTCAGCATGGATATACAACTGCTCCAGCCCCTTCTTGTCCTCCATGCGGATTTCATTGAAGTTCGCCGGCGTGCCGCCTTTGCTGGAGCGGCTTTTCATACCGCTCTGGGTCGCGTTTTCCGGCAGGTCGTAAGGCACGGTCTGCTCGGCGTTGTAGACCCGCCCGGTGATGATCGGCCGGTCGGGGTCACCTTCAAGGAAGCTCACAATCACTTCCTGGCCGATCCGGGGAATCTGCATCGAGCCCCAGTTCTTACCGGCCCAGGATTGCGACACACGAATCCAGCACGAGCTGTTTTCGTTGGATTGGTCGTGGCGGTCCCAGTAGAAGTGCACCTTCACGCGGCCATACTGGTCGGTCCAGATTTCCTCGCCCTTGGGCCCGACCACCAGCGCGGTCTGCGGGCCTTTGACGATAGGGCGGTGGGTGCTGGCCAACGGGCGGAAGCTCTGCTGGGCGTCGATGCAGGTCAGGCTGCTTTCGAACTGCGCGCCGCCCGAACCTCCGCCGCTTTCCAGGCTTTCCTGGACGATGTAATAGCGAATGCCGACGATCAGGTATTCGCGGTTCTGGTCCTGGCGGCTGAAGCCGGTGAGGCTGAACAAATGCCCCGAACCCAGGCCACGCGCGTTACCGCTGAACTCGATCTGTTCATGCAGGGTCTGCAGGGCTTCGATGCGGGTGCGGGCGTAGTGTTCGCCGTCGGCGCTTTGCACGTAGGTGCCGGGGTAGTCGTACAGCGGGTAGTCGCCGGCGGTGTGCGGGCGCGGCATGGCCGAGCGCACGTCGATGCTCGCGCTGGGGCGCTGGAAGTCGTAGTCGTTGAGCTCCAGCGAGCCGGGCTGCACCTCTTGCGCCAGGTGCCAGTTGTGCATGTGGTCGCGTTCGCGCTGCTGCTCGTCCTTGGGGTAATACGGGATTGATGCGTAGCCCGGCACGGTGGTGTGGGCACCGTAGGCGTCAGCCAGCACCAGCACATGGCGGTCCTGTTCATGGCGGAAGAAGTAGTAGATGCCTTCCTGTTCCATCAAGCGGCTGACGAAGTCGAAACTGGTCTCGCGGTACTGCACGCAGTATTCCCACTCGCGGTACGGCCGGCTCAGGGCGTCTTCGAAGTCGGAAAACCCCAGGTCGCGGAACACCTGCTTGATGATCTGCGGGATGCTCAGGTTCTGGAAAATCCGGCAGTCCGAGGTACGGCTGAGCAGCCACAGCCACGGGCGCAACGTCACCTGGTAACTGGCGAACTGGCCCTGGTCGATGTTCTGGCTGCAGCGCGCGACGATACCGTGGAAGTGCCGCTCACCGCCGTCCGCCAGTTGCAGGCCCACGCTCATGGGTTTGCCGAGCAACTGGTTGAGGTCGATGTTGGCGTCCAGGGACGTCAGTTGCAGCTCATAGTTGAACAGCCGCCCCAGCTCTTCGCCGCCGCCCATTTCATTGAGCAGCAGCACATCCGGCCCCAGGGGGCTGGTGATCTTGGCCAGGCGTGAGGCTTGGTTAAAAAGCATCGGTTGTCCCGTAAATGACTAAGTAACTGAAGGAACCGGTTCAAGTGTGGGAGGGGGCTTGCCCCCGATGGCGGTGAACCAGTCACCGAATGCATCAACTGACACACTGCTATCGGCGGCAAGCCCCCTCCCACATTTTGATTGTGTTCCGTCAGGTCAATCTGCGTCGCTGAAGTCGTAGTGCAATTCATTATCCCGGCTGCTGATGCGTACACCCGCCATCGCCTTGCCTTCGAGCATGCGCGTGAGGAACTCACGGCTCATGTCCGGCAGCAGGCTGTTGGTAAGAATGGTGTCGATCATGCGCCCGCCGCTTTCGGTTTCGGTGCAACGCGAGACGATCAGGTCGACCACCGCGTCGTCGTAGTCGAAGGCAACCTTGTGGGTCGTCTCCACGCGCTTCTTGATGCGGCCCAGTTGCAGGCGGGTGATCGCCTTGAGCATCTCATCGCTCAGCGGGTAGTACGGAATGGTCACTAGGCGGCCGAGCAGTGCCGGCGGAAAGATCTCCAGCAGCGGCTGGCGCAGGGCCTTGGCGATTTCTTCCGGCTCAGGGATGTTCGCCGGGTCTTTGCACACCTGGGAAATCAGCTCGGTACCGGCGTTGGTGGTCAGCAGGATCAGGGTGTTCTTGAAGTCGATCACCCGGCCTTCGCCGTCCTCCATCACGCCCTTGTCGAACACCTGGAAGAAGATTTCATGCACGTCCGGGTGGGCCTTCTCCACCTCGTCCAGCAGTACCACGCTGTAGGGTTTGCGCCGCACGGCTTCGGTCAGCACGCCGCCTTCGCCGTAGCCGATATAGCCCGGAGGCGCGCCCTTGAGGGTCGACACTGTGTGGGCTTCCTGGAATTCGCTCATGTTGATGGTGATGACGTTCTGCTCGCCGCCGTACATGGCTTCGGCCAGGGCCAGGGCGGTTTCGGTCTTGCCCACGCCCGAGGTACCGGCCAGCATGAACACGCCAATCGGCTTGCTCGGGTTGTCGAGACCGGCGCGGGACGTCTGGATGCGCTTGGCGATCATCTGCAGGGCATGGTCCTGGCCGATGATGCGTTTCTTCAGGTGCTGGTCGAGGTTGAGCACCGTCTCCAGCTCATTGCGCGCCATGCGGCCCACCGGGATGCCGGTCCAGTCGGCGACCACCGAGGCCACGGCCTGGTAGTCCACCGTCGGCAGGATCAGCGGGGTTTCACCTTGCAGCGCGCTGAGGCGTTGTTGCAGGTCGACCAGTTGCTCGCGCAAAGCGTCGTCGCCACTGTCTACGGCGCCGGCTTTTTCGCGCAAGGTCGCGCGGGTAGCGAGCAGTTCGTCCACCAGCGCTTTCTCTTCGGCCCAGCGGCTTTCCAGCGTCGCCAGGCGCTCACGTTCAGCGCTCAACAGTGCTTCGCTATTGGTTTGACGCGCGCCAATCGCGATACCAATGGCATGCTCGCGAGCGATGATCTGCAGCTCGGTTTCCAGGGCTTCGATGCGGCGGCGGCTATCGTCCACTTCGGCCGGCACCGCGTGCAGGCTGATGGCGACGCGGGCGCAGGCGGTGTCCAGCAAGCTCACGGATTTGTCCGGCAACTGGCGCGCCGGGATGTAGCGGTGGGACAGCTTCACCGAGGCTTCCAGGGCTTCGTCGAGGATCTGCACCTGGTGGTGTTTTTCCATGGTCGACGCCACGCCACGCATCATCAGCAGCGCTTTGTCTTCCGACGGTTCGGCGACTTGCACCACCTGGAAACGGCGCGTCAGGGCCGGGTCTTTCTCGATGTGCTTCTTGTACTCGGCCCAGGTGGTGGCGGCCACAGTACGCAGGGTGCCACGCGCCAATGCAGGCTTGAGCAGGTTGGCTGCGTCACCGGTGCCGGCGGCGCCACCGGCACCCACCAGGGTGTGGGCTTCGTCGATAAACAGGATGATCGGCTTGGGCGAGGCCTGGACGTCTTCGATGACCTGGCGCAGGCGCTGTTCGAATTCGCCTTTCATGCTGGCGCCGGCTTGCAGCAGGCCCACGTCGAGGCTGCGCAGTTCCACATCTTTGAGCGCGGGTGGCACGTCACCGGCGACGATACGCAGGGCGAAACCTTCGACCACGGCGGTCTTGCCCACCCCGGCTTCACCGGTGAGGATCGGGTTGTTCTGGCGGCGGCGCATGAGGATGTCGACCAGTTGGCGGATCTCCTCATCACGACCCACGATCGGGTCGAGCTTGCCGCTGCGGGCCTGTTCGGTCAGGTCAACGGTAAAGCGCTTGAGCGCTTCCTGTTTGCCCATCGCACTGGGCGCCATGGCACCGCTGGCTTCGCCCGGCACGGCGCCGGCGTTGAAACCGTCGCTGGCGCTCAGCGCGTTTTCCGGCGAGTCGCCCACGTATTCATCAAAGCGCTCGCTCAGGGCCTCGGCCTTGATCTTGTCGAACTCGGAAGACAAGCCCAGCAGCGCATGGCGCAGGCTCGGGGTCTTGAGAATGCCGAGCACCAGATAACCGGTGCGTACCTGGCTTTCGCCGAACATCAGGCTGCCGTAGACCCAGCCGCGCTCCACCGCTTCTTCCACATGGGACGACAGGTCGGTGATCGAGGTCGAGCCGCGTGGCAGGCGGTCCAGGGCTTCGGTCAGGTCGCGGGCCAGGCGCGCCGGCTCGACGTTGAACTGACGGATGATGCGGTGCAGGTCCGAGTCCTGCAGTTGCAGCAACTGGTGAAACCAGTGGGCAAGCTCCACATACGGGTTGCCCCGCAGTTTGCAGAACACCGTGGCGGCTTCGATGGCCTTGTAGGCCACGCTGTTGAGTTTGCCGAACAGTGCGGCGCGACTGATTTCACCCATGCTCTGGATTCCTTGAGGTGGTGGCGTGGTCGGCGTAGTGCCGGGCCAGGATTAGGTCGTTGGCGTCATGCTCGGGTTTACCGAGCCAGGTGTTGAAGCCCAGGCGGAACTGGCCGTTGAGTTGCAGCGCTGGCACTTCGGCTTGTTGCAGAACCAGGTTCAAGTCCCAGTCCAGTTCATGGCCCAGGTACTCGGCTACCCACGCCACCAGCTCGTTGAACGGTTGGTGGCCGGGCAGCATGCCCATGTAGTCATCCAGCGTGAGGGGGCCCAGGCGGATACGGAATTTGTGCTGGCGATCCCACACGAAGCTGCCCAGGCAAAAGTCCACGCCGAGGCGGTTGGCGCTCACGCCCACGCGGCTGCGTTCGGGCAGCTCGAGCCATTGGCCGACGTACTCTTCGATCGCCACCGGCAGGCCGAAGTACTCGCCGAGAATGGCTTTCAAGCCGTCCGGGTAGCGGGTTTGCGCCGAGAGGTGGCCGCTGTAATGCAGCTTCGCGGTATCCGGGATGAGCCCCTGATTCAGCAGGCTCGGCATGCCGCGACCACTCAGTGCGGCGAGGCGCGCAGACCAATAGTCATCGTCCGGGCGGTCATGGCTGACCGTCGGCCGCGCCTCGGCCCAGGCTCGGTAAAACAGGCTCAGCAGGCGATGGTGGAACACATCCAGGAAGTGTTTGCTGGTGCTGTCGGCATTGTTGCGCTGGCGCTCGCGTACATATTCGGTGATATGCAGCGGCAGCGGGCCGTTGGGGCCGCCAAGGCCGAAGAAGAACTGCTCCAGCCGCGCCGGCTTGCCGTCGCCACCGGGGTCGACCGACGCCAACGTGGCCGGGGCAAAGGTGCAATCCGCCTGCTGACCCAGGCGCAGCGGGTCATCCGCCAGGCGCAGGGAATGGCCCAGGCGCGGCAGTTCCGGCGATTCGCACTCGATACGCCGCAACGCCTGGAAGAAATCGTATTCCCAGGGCGCCTGATGCATCGCATCCAGGGTACTCACAGGGTCGGACGACGTCCGGGCTTGGCCTTCCATCGCATGATCTCGCCGCGTTCGGTGGTACGGATCACCGTCTCGGTAAAACTGTTGATCGACACGTAGCGTGCCAGGAAGCGTTCCAGCACCGCACCGAGCAGGAATACGCCGGTGCCGCGAAACGCGTTTTCATCGAATTCCAGTGTGATCTCCAGGCCGCGCCCAAACACGATCGGGCCGGGCATCGGCAGGCGGCGGGTCACCGCTTTGCTGCTGACCTCGCGCAAGCCTTCGATCTGCAATTGCAGCGCAGCGTCGTTGCTGTCGCCGTACAGGCGCAGCAATTCACGCAAGGCGCCGGCGCCCTGGCCCTGTTCGCTCAACGACAGGTAGTTGAGCGACAGTTGGCTGATCAAGCGCCACGCCTTGGCGTCATGGGCATGGCTGGGGCGCGGGCGACTCGGGCCGGCGACGCAGCGCACGGCCAATACCGGCGCGCTGTCGGCCAGGGTGAAGTCGGTCTTGCCGTTGCCCACGCTCATGAACAAGGGCAGGTCGCGGTTGGTGCACAGCGCGGTCACGCCGAGCTGGCGCAGGTCGTGGCGGTAGGGCGCTTGCCCGCTGTCCACCAGGCTGACAAAGGTTTCACTGCCCACGTACGTGGAGCGCGGGCCGTTGCGGCGCTGGTCGCTGGATAGCACGCGCGGCTCGCGACGCACGGTGTAATAGGCCTGGTCGCGGCCATAGCGCGACGGGTCGCGCACCGCATAAAACGGTAAAAAGGGTTGTTCCGGCCCGGTGCCATGGCCCGTGATGCCGCTCAACGAATGAATCTCGAAATCCATCGGCCGCGTGCGGTCGGCGATCACATGGTGCTCGCTGACCCGGTCGGACAGGTGAATACGGTCTACGCGCTTGGGAAACAGGTTGATCGCCGGCGTGCAGAACGGCAGGAACTGCGCAGCGCCGACGCTGCCTTCCAAGCTCGGTTCGTGGCGGTCGAACAACACGATCAGTTCCAACTCCTGACCGTCGCAACGCTTGACCGCACGGCTCAGCTCGGCGAACTCGACGAACAGGTAGCGGTGGGGCAGGGCGAAGTATTCCTGCAACAGGCGATAGCCCTGGAAGGCCCGCGCGACAACCGGCATGGCGGCGTCGGCATCGTCAAAACCACGGGAGCGCAATGCGTCCTGCGGCAGGCGTTCTACCCAGTCACCGCCGGGCTTGCGCGCAAACACCGCGCAGGCGTTGCCCAACAACTGCTCGTAAAGGCGGAACGGTTGCTCGTCGGCACCGCTGAGGTACAGCGGCAAGTTATCCAGGTCGAGGCTGTTGAAAGGCAATTCGGCGCCGGTGCGCAGGGTCAGGCGCAGGCCGGCCTTGGCTTTCGGTTCACTGGCGGCCAGGCGGCCCAGCACGGCGGCGGGGTTGCCGAAATACTCGGCGCTGCTGACCTGCAACGGCCACAACGTCACCGGGTGCGCGGTGCGGTACTCGCAGCAGGTCTGGGTTTCACGGCCGAGGGCGGCACGCAATACCGTGTCGCGGGGCAGCGGGAAACCGCTGGCCAGGGAGCCTTCATCCGGGTCGGTCTGCAATTGCACCACGGTCATCGACGGCGTCGGCGCCAGGTAGTGCGGGTAGGCGATTTCCAGCAGGTTATGGGTGAAGGTCGGGTACTCGGCATCGAGCTTGAGCTGCACGCGGGCCGTGAGGTAGGCAAACCCTTCAAGCAGGCGTTCGACGTACGGGTCGGCGCAGTCCATACCGGACAGGGTCAGCCGACTGGCGATCTTCGGGTATTCCTTGGCGAACTCGGCGGCGCTTTCGCGCACGTGGTGCAGTTCCTGGTTGTACAGCTCCAGCAGGCGCGGGTTCATGGGCGCCTCCGCTGGTCGGCATTCACCACACGCACATGGCCGGATTCCAGGTCGAGGTCGGTTTGCAGCAATAGGCGCAACGGCACCGGCTGCGCCCACAGGTCGCCTTCGATCTCGAAGCTCAGGGCGTTGTGATTCATCTCGCCATGGCCGACACGGGCTTTGACCCGCAGGGTATGGCGCAGGATGCGCGGTTCAAAGGTGGCGATGGCCTGGTAGATCAGGGCTTCCAGGGCCTTGATGTCGACACTGGAAACACTGTTGCCCGCCAGCGCCGGCAGGCCGTAATTGACCACCGACGTACCGGCCGGGGTGTGCAGCGTGGCATCGGCATCGAGCAACGACGTGGTGTTGAGCAGCCACGCCAGGTCACGCAGCACCGAGGCTTTCAATTGGGTCAGGGACAGCACGCGTTTATCGGCGCTTTCCTTGGGATTGGTTGGGTCGTCGTCGGTCAGCCGGTCCAGCAGGGACGGTTGCAGACGGTCGCGGGAAGCGATTTCAGTTACCACCAAAGCAGCTCCACGGACGGGTTGTGAGAGGGACAGTTGTTGAGCGGGGCAGGTTTCTGGGGCCGTGGTGGGGAACCACGGCCACCAGAGCTATCAGCGCTTGGTGTTGGAACGGATGTTCCAGCCAAACTTGATCGCGCCGCCGTCTTTGGTGCCATCGGCTTTCTGCGGCTGGTAGTCGACCATCACTTGGGCAAAGTTCAGGGTGACGTTTTCGGTCAGGCGGTCATCGCCACCCGAACCGCCGGTGCTCAGCGAGGTGACCAGCACTTCTTCCAGGTTGATCACCATGTACTCGACCTGGCTTTCACCGCCGGCCTTGCGCACGGTCAGTTTGACCTTGTCGATGTGCTTGCCGCTGGCGCAGTGCATCATCAGGTTCGGCGAAGCCTTGTCGACGTACTTGGTCAGCGACAGGTCCTGGATATTCACCTTGCCCGCGCCGCCACCACCGCCCACGTGCATGTTGCCGGACTGGGCCATGCCCCAGCTCCAGTTCAGCACGTCGATCTCGTCCTTGTGGGCCTTGTCCATGGACTCGCCCTTGATGTCGCCGATCTTGATGAAAATATCAACAGCCATGTTTTCTCCCTGTGTGGCGTGGGCCACGATATTTGGTTATGCCCAATGGAGCATTGCTTTTGTGTGGGAGGGGGCTTGCCCCCGATGCAGGCGACGCGGACTTTCAGTCAGACCGAGTAGATGCCATCGGGGGCAAGCCCCCTCCCACAGAAGAGCCAGTTGGTTATGCACTCTTGGCCGAAGGCAGCTTCGATACCAAACGCAGCGACACGGTCAGCCCTTCGAGCTGGTAGTGCGGGCGCAGGTAGAAC
The DNA here is from genome assembly GCF_002859085.1 of Pseudomonas sp. QC2. Taxonomy (NCBI): domain Bacteria; kingdom Pseudomonadati; phylum Pseudomonadota; class Gammaproteobacteria; order Pseudomonadales; family Pseudomonadaceae; genus Pseudomonas; species Pseudomonas sp. QC2. The sequence goes on along the minus strand of NZ_PKKS01000018.1, from coordinate 167,897 downwards.
TTGGAGTTGTAGTACCCCGGGTTGCCTTCGACTTCTTCCACGATCACTTCGGCAGCCGCCAATGGGTGCTGGGCCTTGGTGGTTTCGGTGGAGTGCGCCGGGTCACCGTCCACGTAGTTGAGGATCCAGTCCTGCAACCAGCGCTGCATCTCGTCCTTCTCTTTGAAGGAGCCGATCTTGTCGCGCACGATGCACTTCAAGTAGTGGGCGAAACGGCAGGTGGCGAACAGGTACGGCAGGCGCGCGGCCAGGTTGGCGTTGGCGGTGGCGTCCGGGTCATCGTATTCGGCCGGTTTCTGCAGCGACTGCGCGCCAATGAACGCGGCGAAGTCGGTGTTTTTCTTGTGCAGCAGAGGCATGAAACCGTTCTTCGCCAGTTCCGCTTCACGGCGGTCGCTGATGGCGATTTCGGTCGGGCACTTCATGTCCACGCCACCGTCATCGGTAGGGAACGTGTGCGCCGGCAGGTTTTCCACTTCGCCGCCGGACTCGATACCACGGATGCGCGAGCACCAGCCGTAGTGCTTGAACGAACGGTTGATGTTCACGGCCATCGCGTACGCGGCGTTGGCCCAGGTGTACTTGGAGCTGTCGGCACCGTCGGTGTTTTCTTCGAAGGCGAAGGCTTCCACCGGGTCAGTCTTGGCGCCGTACGGCAGGCGCGCGAGGAAGCGCGGCATGGTCAGGCCGATGTAGCGCGAGTCTTCCGATTCACGCAGCGAGCGCCAGCCTGCGTATTCCGGGGTGGTGAAGATCTTGGTCAAGTCGCGCGGGTTCGACAGCTCCTGCCACGAGCCCATGCCCATCACGGTCGGCGAGGCCGCAGCGATGAACGGGGAGTGCATGGCGGCGCAGACTTTCGACAGCTCGCCCAGCAGCTCCACGTCGGGTGGCGACTGGTCGAAGTAGTAGTCGCCCACCAGGCAGCCGTACGGCTCGCCGCCGAACTGGCCGTATTCTTCTTCGTACATCTTCTTGAAGATCGGGCTCTGGTCCCACGCGGTGCCCTTGAATTTCTTCAGGGTCTTGTGCAGGTCCGGCTTGGAGATGTTGAGCACGCGGATCTTCAGCTGCTCATCGCTTTCGGTGTTGTTGACCAAGTAGTGCAGGCCACGCCAGGCGCTTTCCAGCTGCTGGAAATCCGGGTGGTGGATGATCTGGTTGACCTGGGCGGTCAGCTTGGCGTCGATGGCGGCAATGATCGATTCGATCGACTTGATCGCGTCATTGGACACCAGGTCGGTTTGCGCCAGGGCCTGTTCGGCCAAGGTGCGCACGGCGGTTTCCACGGCTTCGCGGGCACGCTCGGTCTTGGGCTTGAATTCTTGCAGCAGCAGGTTCGCGAACTCGCTGGCTTCTTCGGTCTGGGTACCCAGGATCTGGGTGCCTTCGCGGGCGGTATTGTCAGTCATGATTACTGGTCCCCTGCAGGCTTGGGCGCGCTGGCAAGTGCCTGGAGCAGTGCCGGGTCCTTGATCGCCTTCATGATAATTTCTTCAGCGCCCGTCTTGCCGTCCATGTAGGTCAGCAGGTTGGCCAGCTGGGTGCGGGCTTCGAGCAGTTGGTTCAGCGAATCGACCTTGCGGGCCACGGCGGCCGGGCTGAAGTCGTCCATGCTTTCGAAGGTGATGTCCAGGCTCAGGTTGCCTTCGCCGGTCAGTTCGTTCGGTACGTGGAACGCCACGCGCGGCTGCATGGCCTTGAGGCGCGAGTCGAAGTTATCGACGTCGACTTCAAGGAACTTGCGGTCGGCCACCGGCGCCAACGGCTCGGCAGGCTTGCCGGCGAGGTCGGCCATCACACCCATCACGAAGGGCAGCTGGACCTTTTTCTCGGCGCCGTAGAGCTCGACGTCGTACTCGATCTGCACTCGAGGCGCGCGGTTGCGCGCGATGAATTTCTGAGAACTTTGCTTCGCCACGTTGCTGCTCCTGGTCGCTTGAGCGACGGTGTTGTTACTGCACAGTCGGGCGGCTTACTCGCCGTCCGGGCCACGCAGGTTTTCAAATTGGGACATGCCGTCGGGAATCAGATTGCGCACGATGGCCGCAAAGTCGGCGTGCACCAGATTCTTCGCCCGGTTCAACAGCACCGGCAGCGGGCTCGAAGGCTCGTGCCGGGTGTAGTACGCAAGGATCTTGTCGAGGCTGCGCAGCACATCGTCGCGGCTGGCGATATCGCCAACGGGGCGCGGTGCCGCGGGGGCGGCGGCGAAGTCGACCGAGGGGGCATTGTCGTCACTGACGGCCTCGGGTTCGCTGCTGCCGGCGGTGCCTGGCACCGCTTGATTGAGTATCTGCAACGCCTGCTTGAGCGGTTGCTTCAAGGCACTCAGGTCCACGCCCTGGGCGGAACCGACCTGGTCGTTGACGTGTTGTTCGATGGCTTCACACGCCGCACGCGCCGCAATCAGGGCGTCACGGGTGGCTTGCAGTTGCTCGGGGTCGCTGTCGAGGAACGCGGCGGTGAGTTGCTGGGCGCCGAGTTGTTCATCGGGGAAGCTCAACAGGCCGCTGGCGTTGAGTGCCGCGCGCAGGGTCACGGGGCCGAAGGTGCGTGAGCGCGTGAGGATGCTTTCGCGCAGCAAGCGAATGTTGGTGTCGCAGGTCAAGCCGGTGAGGGCGTTGATGCGTACGGTGGGGTCGTTATCGTCGTCGGCGTCCAGGCGCGGATGCAGGTCGGCCCAGTAATCGCGCAGCAGGGCGTCGATCAGCGTCAGCGCTTCGGCCAGGCCGGTCACGCCTTGGAGGGCGAGGGCGCTTTGCAGCAGGAAATGGGTGATGCGCAGGTCTTTGCTGCGCGCCAGCAGATCGAGGCTTTGCTGCTGGATGCTGCGCCATTCCGGCGGCTCGGCGGGCAGGATGGCGTCGCCCATGCTGCGCTCGGGTTGGCCCTTGGCATCACGCTCCAATTGCAAAAATTGCGCGTCATATTCCATGTCTTCGCCACATGGCGAAGTCGCGGAAACGGCGGTGAGCAGCAACGGCACATCCACTGAAATCGATCTCCCTATCGGCCCGTTAGATGGCGGGCAATTCATGCATTAGTTGCGCGAGGAACTTTGCATGTTTTCTTGGTCATATATGCAAGATGCCACTAATGTGCCATCACTGGTATTCAAGAAGTTGTGCATTTTTGGTGTAGTAGTTAGGCCTTGTCAAGGTAAGCTATTCGCCCTCTGTGACAGATGTGCGGTGCTTAACAACCTGCGCGACTGGTGGGTCGAACGACGCACCGGGACAGGATTTTTGTCATAGAGCCCAGTTAAGATCAGCGATCATGCTGGAAAAGCAGGTTGTAGAGGGTCGATTGCACGACCTGATGGGGATTCTCGGGAACCGTTGTCCTGGGAGTCGACCGCGCGCGAAGTATCAGCAAGGAGGCAAGATGTCGCTGTGTTTGACTATCACTAGTTATCACAAGATTACCCCTGGGCAGTGCTCGGAAAAGTCCATGAATCAGGGCGCGATGGCTATCGGCCGCAGCTCGGATAATGACTGGGTATTGCCTGATCCTGAGCGGTTGGTGTCTTCGCAACACTGCATTATTCAATACAAAGATGGCCGTTATTATTTAACCGATAACAGCACTAACGGTGTGGAGTTAGTGAACGCCGGTATTCGTATGCGCCGGGGTAATAGCGAGCCACTGCAAGACGGCGAGCTGATCCGTATCGGCGATTACGAGATCCAGGCGCGTATCGACTTCAATGTGCAAGCCGTTGATAGCCAGGCCTTTGCCGGCGATTCACCGAACAGCTTTGAAGCGCTGATGGGCGCCGTGGTGAGCAAGCCCACGCCAGTCCCCACGCCAGCGATTGCACCGCAGTTCCAGGGCGCTTCGTCGATGGACACGCTGCCGGACCTGTTTGATTTCCTCAGCCCCACCGCCGTACCGCCACCGACCGTGCCGGACCACGTGCCTTCCGAGCAGCACGACTTTCGCCCACCGGCACCGGTCGTCGTGCCCGCGGCCGAGCCGCCCGCGGTGTCGGGCTCGGTGATTCCCGAAGACTGGGACCTGTTTGGCGATACGCCTGCGCCTGTTGCCAGCGCTGCGCCGCCGCCGCCACCTCCACCGCCGATCATCCAGCCGCCTCCCGTGGTCGAGCCCGTGCTCCCCGTGGCAGACAGCCAACAACCCGACCTGCTGCAAGCCTTCCTGCGTGGCGCGGGCCTGGACCAACTGCGCCTGGACAAAGCCCAGGCCGAGGCACAGATGGAAAGCATCGGCCGCAGCTACCGCCTGATGGTCGAAGGCCTGATCGACGTGTTGCGTGCCCGCGCCAGCCTCAAGGGCGAGTTCCGCATGCAGCAGACGATGATCCAGCCGGCGGAAAACAACCCGTTGAAATTCGCCCCGAACGCCGACGAAGCGTTACTGCTCTTGCTTCGTCACGGCAACCAGGCGTTTATGGCGCCGGATCTCGCCGTGCGCGACAGTTTCAACGACCTGCGTGCCCACCAGTTGGCGGTGATGGCCGGTGTGGAAGCGGCGATCAAGCACTTGCTCAGTCGCTTTGAGCCGGCCCAGCTGGAGGAACGCATGGGCAAGCCCGGCGGGCTGTCGAGCATTTTCAATGGCTCGCGCCAGGCCCAGTACTGGCAGCAGTTCACCGAGCTCTACAGCAATATTTCCCGCGAGGCCCAGGAAGACTTCCAGGACCTGTTCGGCCGCGAATTCAGCCGAGCCTACGAAGAGCACAGCGCACGACAGCGTCGGTAACACCGCGCCGCGACACATGGATCAACGGATAGCTAAGTACGTCATTGAGGACGCAGGATGATTCCCAGGTTTTTACTCGCAATTGCCACACTGCTTTTGCTGACGGCGTGTGCCAAAGACGCCGCCAAACCCGAAACCGCCGCCGAGGCTGAAGCGGATACGGCCGCCGTCGAGCTGCACTTCCACGCGATCAGCGGGCTTAACCCCGGCGCCAACGGCCAGGCCGCGCCGGTGCGGGTGCGCATCTTCGAACTGAAAAACGCCGCCACCTTCGCCCGTTCCGATTACTTCGCCCTGGCTGACCGGGCGCAATCGACCCTGGGCCTGGACCTGCTGGACCAGGACGAAGTGATGGTGCAACCCGGCGAGCAACTGAGCATCCAGCGCGACCTCGACCCGTCCACGCGCCAGATCGGGCTCTTGGTGGGCTATCGCGAGTTGGACCGTGCGCAATGGCGCACGGTGATCAACGTGCCCGCGCGCCAATACACCGAATACCAGATCAGCCTCGATGTACGCGCCGTGCGCGCCGACGTCGTGGTCACCCCATCCAGCCCTGCCCAATAAGAAGCAATCGGAGCCCCCATGTCCTGGAACAATCGCGTGGTCTGGTCGGAAGGCATGTTCATCGGAACGCAGCACTTCCAGCAGCATGACCGTTACCTGGAAAACCTGATCGACGCCCGCAGCCGCCCGTTGTCCGCCGGCGCCTGGGGGTTTTCCGAGCTGCTGATCGACCAGGGCCTGCTGGCCCAGGGCAAGCTGGCGATCGTATCGGCGCGCGGCCTGCTGCCGGACGGTACGCCGTTCAACATCCCCCAGGACGACCTGGCACCGAGCCCGTTGAATATTGACGACAACCTGCGCGACGGCCTGGTGTACCTGGCGCTGCCGCTCAAGCGTGCCGGCGCCCGCGATACCGTGGATGAAGGCGAAGCCCTGGAAGCGGCGCGTTACGTGAGCCAGGTCCGCGAAGTGCGCGACGACAACGCCCCGTTCGAAAATCGCGCCCCGGTGGCCGTGGGTTCCCGCGCCCTACGTCTGCTGACTGCCCAGGATGGCATCAGCGATTACGCCGCCGTGGGCTTGGTGCGCATCAAGGAAAAGCGCGCCGACCGTGCGCTGGTGCTCGACGACACTTACATTCCGCCGGTGCTGGACGTCGCCGCGAGCAAGCCGCTGACGGCGTTTCGCAGTGAACTGCTCGGCCTGCTGCACCAGCGCGGCGAGGCCTTGGCTGGCCGCGTAGTTGCCTCGGGCGCCGGTGGCGCGTCGGAGATTGCCGACTTCATGCTGCTGCAACTGGTCAACCGTGCCCAACCGCTGATCCAGCATTTGAGCCAGTTGAGCCCGCTGCACCCGGAGCGTTTCTTCAGTGAGTTGGTCAGCCTGGCCGGCGAGTTCTCGACCTTCTCCACCTCGGGCCGTCGCCCGCAGGAATACCCGCAGTACCAGCACGACGACTTGGCCCTGAGCTTTGCCCCGGTGATGGCGGCGTTGCGTGAAGCGCTGTCGATGCTGATCGACAGCAAGGCCACGCCGATCCCGATTGTCGAGAAAGCCTACGGCGTGCACGTGGCGATGCTGGCCGACAAGACCCTGCTCGACAACGCCAGCTTCATCCTCGTGGTGCGGGCCGACGTGCCCGGTGAAACCCTGCGTGCGCGCTTCGGCCAGCAGAGCAAAGTCGGCTCGGTGGAGCACATCCGCGACCTGGTCAACCTGCAACTGCCGGGCATCAGCCTGTTGCCTCTGCCGGTGGCGCCACGCCAACTGCCGTACCACGCCGGCTCGACCTATTACGAGCTGGATCGCGGCAGCGAGGCCTGGCAACAGTTGGGCAACTCCGGCGGTTTTGCCTTCCATATCGCCGGGCAGTTCCCGGGCTTGAACCTGGCCTTCTGGGCGATCCGAGGATAATCCGCGATGCATCCCAATGATGATGACCGCACTCAGTTCATGCCGCGTCCGGGTGGCCGGGCGCCGGAACCGGTGCGTGCCGAACCTTCGCCGCTGGCCATGCCGGCCGCGCCGATGCTCACCGGCAAGAGCCAGGGCCTCAACCCGCTGGAAAGCGCCGCCGGCCCCTTGCTGGCGCTGCTGACGCGCCTGCGCAACACCATCGCCCACCCGGCACCGGCCAGTCTGCGCGCACAGTTGTTGGCTTACTTGCGCCAGTTCGAAGAGCGCGCCGAAGCGGCCGGTATCGCCCGCAACGAAGTGCTGCTGGCCCGTTACGCGCTGTGCACCGCGCTGGATGAAGCGGTATTGAGCACGCCTTGGGGCAGCACCAGTGATTGGGGCAAGCAGAGCCTGCTGATCACCGTGCACAACGAAGCCTGGGGTGGCGAAAAAGTCTTCCAGTTGCTCGACCACTGCCTGCAAAGCCCGCGGGAACGCCTGTACCTGCTGGAGTTGTTGTACCTGTGCATGTGCCTGGGTTTCGAAGGCCGCTACCGCGTGATGAACGACGGTCGCAGCCACTTGGAAGCCCTGCGCGAGCGCACCGCCGCGGCCATTCGCAGTGCGCGTGGTGAACACGAGCGTGAGCTGTCGCCGCACTGGCGCGGCGTGACCGTGGCCCGTGATCGCCTGGCGCAATTCATGCCGCCGTGGATCGCCGTGGCCATCGGCGTCGCGCTCCTGCTGGCGTTGCTGTTTGGTTTGCGTTTGAAGCTGGCGTCGGATGCCGAGCCGGTGTTCAAGAATATCCATGCCCTGGGTGAGATCCCGGTGCAGGCCATCGACCGTCCGGTGGCGCAGCCTAAAGTCATCGAGCGCCCACGTCTGGCCGGCTTCCTGGTGGAAGACATCAAGGCGGGGCGCGTTGCCGTGGAAGATGCGGTCGACCGTTCGGTGGTCACCATCCGTGGCGATGAGCTGTTTGCGTCCGCCAGCTCCAGCATCGTCGATGACTACCAGCCGCTGATGCTGCGCATCGCCGACGCCATCCGCAAGGTCAAGGGCCAAGTGCGGGTGACCGGGCACAGTGACAACCGCCCGATTGCCACGCTGCGTTTCCCGTCCAACTGGGCGCTGTCCGAAGCGCGGGCCAAGTCGGTGCTGGACATCCTCGCGGCCAAGACCGGCCAGGCAGACCGCTTCAGCGCTGAGGGCCGCAGCGACACCGAGCCGGTGGCGACCAACGCCACCGCCGAAGGCCGTGCCCGCAATCGTCGGGTTGAAATCACCGTATTGGCGGAGGGCGTCGAGTGAAGGCGTTTTTCAGTTTCATGATTCGCTGGGTGATCCCCGTGCTGGGCCTGATCGCCCTGAGCCTGATCATCTGGTTTGTCGGGCCGTTGCTCGATGTGCTGGTGCCGGAAGGGCGCCGTTGGGCGCTGATCATCCTGGTGTTTGCGGTATGGATTGCCTACCGTGTGTTCCGCATCATCCAGGCCCGCCGCCAGGCCGCCGAAGTGATGCGCAGCCTGGCCGCGCAAACCCCGGCCGACCCTAACAGCACCGCCACCGCCGAAGAACTCACCACCCTGCGCCAGCGCATGGACGAGGCCCTGGCGCTGCTGAAAAAAGCCAAGCTGGGTGGCGATGAACGCCGCAACCTCTACGAGCTGCCGTGGTACGTGATCATCGGCCCGCCGGGTTCGGGCAAGACCACGGCGCTGGTCAACTCCGGGCTGCATTTTCCGCTGGCTGCGCAGCTGGGCGCCGGTGCCGTGCGCGGCGTCGGCGGTACGCGCAACTGCGACTGGTGGTTCACCGATCAAGCCGTGTTGCTCGACACCGCCGGCCGCTACACCACTCAGGACAGCAACTCCACGGTGGATAAAGCCGCGTGGCTGGGCTTCCTCGACCTGCTGAAAAAGCAGCGCTCGCGCCGCCCGATCGATGGCGCCTTTATCGCCATCAGCCTGTCGGACCTGTTGCTGGGCACCGACGCCGAACGCGCCGCCCATGCCGCCGCCATCCGCTTGCGTATTCAGGAGCTGTACACCCAACTGGGCGTGCGCTTCCCGATCTACCTGATGCTGACCAAGCTCGACCTGGTGCCGGGCTTCATGGAGTTCTTCGACAACCTCAGCAAGGAAGAGCGCGCCCAGGTGTGGGGCATGACCTTTGCCTTGGACGACGGCAAGAACACCGACAGCCCGCTGGCGCATCTGCAAAGTGAGTTCGCCGGCCTGGAGCAGCGCCTCAACGAACGCCTGGTGGAGCGCCTGCAACAGGAACGCGACCCCGCGCGGCGCGACCTGATCTACGGCTTCCCGCAGCAGTTCGGTGCGTTGAAGGATTGCCTGCAAAGCTTCCTCGAAGGCGTGTTCAAACCCAATGCCTTTGAAGAGCGCGTGTTGCTGCGCGGCGTGTACTTCACCAGCGGTACCCAGGAAGGCAGCCCGATTGACCGTCTGATCGGTGCGATGGCCCAGAGCATGAACCTGGACCGCCAGCACCTGGCGCGCCAGAGTGGCACCGGGCGCAGTTATTTCATCGAAAAACTCTTCACTGCGGTAGCGTTTGCCGAGCGTGGCCTGGTGGGGGTGAACCCGAAGGTCGAGCGTCGGCGCAAATGGATTGCACGTGGTGTGCTGGCCGCCACCGTGGCGCTGGTCGTGGTGGTCAGCGGCCTGTGGTGGGTGAGTTACCGCGCCAACCAGGCGTATATCGCCCAGGTCGACCAAAAGGTCGCGCCACTGGGCCAGACCGTGCAGAACCTGAGCCCGGCGCAGCGCGACGTCCTCGCCGTGCTGCCGTTGCTCAACGCCGTTAAGAACCTGGCGGGCGACTCGCCCAGCTGGTCCGAAGGCCTCGGGCTGTACCAGGGCGACATGCTTGAAGCCGAATCCGCCAGTGTTTACCGCAAGCTGTTGATCGCGGTGTTCGCGCCGCGCCTGGTGACGCGCATCGAAGAACAACTGCACGGTGGCGGCAATTCCGACTTCCTCTACGAAGGCCTCAAGGCTTACCTGATGCTCGCTGACACCGAGCATTACGACCCGGACTTCATCAAGGCCTGGATCGCCCTCGACTGGGACCGCAACCTGCCCCGCGATCTGCCGGCGGACCAACGGCAGGCCCTGGCCGGGCATTTGCAGGCGCTGTTCGAGCGCCATCCGCCGAGCGCACGCCTCGACCCACGTTTGATCGATGACCTGCGTCGCCAGTTGCAACAACTGCCGGTGGCCCAGCGCGTCTACGACCGGGTCAAGCGCCAGAAACTGCCCGAAGGCATCCCGGACTTTCGCATCAACGAAGCCGCCGGTCGTGACGCAGCGCTGGTGTTCAGCCGCAAAAGCGGCAAGCCGCTGGGCGAGCCATTGAGTGGTTTCTTCACCGCCAAAGGCTATCGCCAGGCGTTCCTGCTGAGCAGCCTGAACCAGACCGGCACCCTCGCCGAAGAGCAGTGGGTGTTGGGCCACGAACAGGCCGACCAACAGAACGTGGTGAGCCTGGCCGCCGACGTGCGCCGCCTGTATTTCCAGGATTACCAGCGCCAGTGGGATGCCTTGCTCGCGGACATCGACTTCGTGCCGATCACCAGCGTGGCCCAGGCGGCCGACGTGCTGCGGGTGATTTCCGGCCCGACCTCGCCGCTGAAAAAACTGCTGGTGGCCGTGGCCAAGGAAACCGATCTGCAAGCCGAAGAACGCCAGCTGGCCGCCAAAGGTGTGCCGGTGGAAGGGGGCGTCGACAAACTCAAGGAGCGCCTGGGCAGCCTGCTCGGCCAGGAGCAACCGACCGCCAATACGCCCGTCGCGGCGGATGATCCGGTGACCGCGCACTTCGCCGAACTCAACAGCATCGTCAGCAAGAACGAAGGCGAGCCGGCGGCCATCGATGGCCTGCTCACCGACATGAATGCGCTGTATGTGCAGGTCAGCGCCATGGTAGGTGCCAGCGGCGATGCGTTGCTCGGCGAGGCAAAGAACCAGGCGGCGGCTGCGGCCACGCGGGTCAGCCTGAATGCCGAGCGCCAGCCGCCGTTGGTGCAGGGCATGGTCAAGTCGGTGGTCAACTCCACCACCAACAGCATGATGGGCGGCGTGCGTAACCAGTTGAACGCGGCCTGGGTCAGTGAAGTGGTCAACGTGTATCGCCAGTCGCTGGCCGGGCGTTACCCGATGTCGCCGGGCAGTGCGCGGGATGCCACTCTGGATGACTTCGGCCAGTTCTTCGGGGTGGGCGGGGTGATGGACAACTACTTCCGCAAATACCTGCAGCCCTACGTGGACACCTCCGCGCAGACCTGGCGCTGGCAACCGGGCGCCGCACAGAAACTCGGGATTGCACCGGGTGTGCTGCAAACCTTCCAGCGTGCGGCGACGATCCGCGATGCGTTCTTCCGCGCCGGGGGGACCCAGCCGATTGTGCGGTTCGAACTCAAGCCGGTGTCGATGGACCCGACTATCACGCAGTTTTTGCTTGACCTCGACGGCCAGCAATTGAGCTACGACCACGGCCCCAGCCGCCCGGTGGCGATGCAATGGCCGAACCCTGGCAGCATTGGCGTGGTGCGCATTTCGATCATGCCGCCATCGGCCAGTGGCCGTTCGGGCGTGACCCTGGACGGGCCGTGGGCCTGGTTCCGCTTGCTCGAGCAATCGGACCTCACCGCCGGTAATTCGCCGGACCGTTTCAACCTGCGCCTGCGCGTCGACGGTGCGAGCATCGCCTACGAGCTGCGCGCCAACAGTGCCTTCAACCCGTTCAAGAGCCGCGTGCTCAGCGGCTTCAGCCTGCCGGAGCGGCTATGACGGCGCTGGGTTTCTACGGCAAGTTGGCCAGCCGCGGCGATTTTGTCAGCCGCGCCTTGCCCCAGAGTTTTATCGGCCCGTGGGACAGCTGGCTGGCGGCGGGTTTGCTTGCCAGCCAAAACAGCCTCGGCGGTGATTGGCTCAACACGTACCTGGTCAGCCCGCTGTGGCGCTTCGTACTGGCGCCCGGTGTGTGTGGGCCGGACGCGGCGGCGGGCGTGGTGATGCCGAGCATCGATCGGGTCGGCCGCTACTTTCCGCTGGCGGTGGTGGCCTTGCTCGATCACGCCTCCAACCCGGCCTCGCTGGTGGGCGGGCCGGACAGCTGGTTCGAGCAGGCCGAAGCGCTGTTGCTCAGCACCCTGGATACCGGTGCCACCTTCGAAGGCTTCAATGACGGTCTCGATAGCCTGGGTTTCCCGGCGAGCGAGCTACGCGCGCAGGACAGCCGTTTCGCCGGTCTGCAACGGGTGGCCGCCACCGAACCGCACCAGCGCATGACCGCGCTCGCCGAACTGGCCTGCGACGGCGCGAGCCTGTGGTGGGGCCGGGGCTCGCAGGCGATTTCCCCAGGTTTGTTGCGGTGTCAGGGCCTGCCTGTCGCCAGCGATTTTGCGCAGTTTTTGCTCGGACAAGAAGGTGTGGTGTAGATGGGGTCGACGTACAAATCCGCGAGCAAAAGCCATGTGGGCATGGTCCGCCAGGTCAACGAAGACGCCTGCCTGGACCTGCCGGAAAATCGTCTGTGGGTGGTGGCCGACGGCATGGGCGGGCATGCGGCGGGGGACTATGTGAGCAGCCTGATCGTCGACAGCCTGCGCAGCGTGCCGGTGGGGCGCTCGCTGGATGAATACACGGCGGCGCTGCGCAACGACCTGATCCGCATCAACGCAGCCGTGCGCGAAGAAACCGCCCACCGTGGCGTGTCCATGATGGGCAGTACCGTGGTGCTGTTGGCCGCCCGAGGCCTGCGCGGCGTGTGCCTGTGGGCCGGCGACAGTCGCTTGTACCGCTTGCGCGACGGTGTGCTCGAAGGCATCTCACGCGACCACAGCTACGTCCAGGACCTGCAAGACAGCGGCCTGCTCAGCGAAGCCGACGCCCGCGTCCACCCACGCGCCAATATCGTCACCCGCGCCATTGGCGTGGAGGCGCACTTGGACCTGGCGGTGGTCGACCTGCTGATTGCCCCCGGTGACAGCTACCTGCTGTGCAGCGACGGCTTGAACAAGACCGTCGAAGACCATGAGATCCGCGAAGTGCTCAGCCATGACGCACCGGATGAAATCGTGCGCAGCCTGGTGCACCTGGGGCTCAACCGGGGCGCGCCGGACAACATCACCGCCATCGTCGTGAAGGTATCGCCATGAACATCGTCATCCCCGGCTACGACATCGAAGGCGAGATCGGCGAAGGCGCGATGGCCAGCGTGTACCTGGCGACCCAGCGCTCGCTGGAGCGCAAGGTGGCGTTGAAGGTGATGGCGGCGGCGCTGGCGGCCGACCCGAGCTTCTGCGAACGCTTCCTGCGCGAGGGTAAGACCCTGGCGCGCTTGTCGCACCCGCACACGGTGACCATCCATGACATCGGCAACGTCGGTGAGCTGTATTACATGGCCATGGAATACCTGCCCAACGGTACGCTCAAGGAGCGCATCGCCGCTGGGTTGACGCCGGAGCAGGGCGTGACGCTGATTCGCCAGATCGCCTCGGCGCTGGGCTATGCGCATGCCCAAGGGCTGGTGCACCGCGATGTGAAACCGGCGAACATTCTGTTTCGCGCTGATGGCACGGCGGTGCTGTCCGACTTTGGTATCGCCAAGTCGCTGGACGACCGCACCCAGTTCACCCAGGCCGGGTTTGCCGTGGGCACGCCGAGCTACATGAGCCCGGAACAGGCGCGGGGCCAGGAGATCGACGGCCGTGCCGACCTGTACGCGTTGGGTGTGGTGCTGTATGAAATTCTCGTCGGCAAGCTGCCGTATAGCGGCACCGACGCGCTGTCCACGGCATTGGCGCACCTGACTGAGCCATTGCCGGAACTGCCGGTGCACCACGGTCGCTACCAGGAGGTGCTGCGCAAGCTGTTGGCCAAGGACCCGGCGGAACGGTTCCCGGATGCAGCGGCGTTGTTGCAGGCCCTGGATAACCTGCCGGCGGAGTCGCCGGAGGCCACCTTGGTGCGGCCGCTGCCCATCCCGCTGAGCTTCGACCTGGCGGGCATGACCCCGGTCACTATCGATATTCCGACCGATAAACCACAGCCGCAACCTGTCGCGCGCCAGCCGGTGGTGACACCGACGCAACACAACGCCGTGTCCGAGCAGCGCCGTGGGCCGGTGATGGCGCTGGCGGCGGTTGCGGTGGCGGTGGCCTTGGCCATCGGTGGTGCCAGTTACTGGTGGTTGAGCGGTAGCGATAAGCCCGTCGCCAAGCCGCCGGCTGCGGTGGTGCCGACGGTGGCGCCGCCTGTTCCTGACGTCGACGGCGGCCAGCGTCCGTTATTGATGGCAGGTAAGAAGACACTGTTCCAGCGCGTCCTGAGTAAGCCGGGCGCCAAGCTTTCCTCTGACGCAGGCAGCGCGCCGGGCAAAGCCCTGCCGGCGTTTTCCGTGCTCTATGTCTACCAACGCAAGGACGTTGACGGCAGCCCGTGGGTACGCGTCGGTGCCGCCACCGATGGGCGCAGCGACGGTTGGTTGCCGGCGTCACACGTCAGCGACTGGAAACAGAGCCTGGTGCTCAAGTTCACCGAACGTTCGGGCCGGGCGCCCGTGATGTTCCTGCGCCAATCCGGCGAAGTAGAGAAGTTGTTGGCCGACCCAGCCGCCGCCAAAGGCGTGCTGGCCAAGGCGCAGAAAAACAGCGAAGACAACAGCCAGATACTGGCCCTGGAACCGACGGCCAGCGCGGTGCCGCAGAATCAGTTCTACCTGTTGCCGATCTTCGATTCCAAAGAGAGCTTTGACGAAAACGGCCAGCCGGTGCAGTTGCTCAATGTGGCCTCCATCGACCCCGGCAGCAGCGCGGCCGCCAAGCCCTCGACGCCGGTGATCAAGGCCAACGCCGATGCCTTCCGTACCGCCGTGGTGTTGGTGGTCGACACCACCGTGTCGATGCAGCCCTACATCGACCAGATTCGCGACGTGGTGCACGAACTGCAAACCCGCATCGCCGAGCGTGGCGAGTTGGACAGTGTCAGTTTCGGCATGGTGGGCTTTCGCAGCAGTATCAAGAAAACCCCAGGCCTGGAGTACGTGGCCAAGACCCTGATCAGCCTCGACCAGGGCCGCGACCCGCAACGCTTCCTCGACATGGCGCGCCAGGTCAAGGCGTCCACGGTGTCCAGCCATTCGTTCAACGAAGACGCGTTCGCCGGGGTGATGCAGGCGGTGGATGGCATGGATTGGTCCGGCTACGGCGGGCGCATTATCCTGCTGGTTACCGACGCTGGCGCGCTGCGCAAGAACGACCCGTTTGCCGCCACCCAGATGAACGAAGCCGAAGTGCGCCAGGCGGCGCTGGGCAAGCAGATCAAGATCTACGCCCTGCACCTGCGCACCGACGCCGGCAAGAAAACCCATGCCGGTGCCGAGAGCCAGTACCGCATCCTTACCGCCGACGCCAACCCGCAGATCGGCGACCTCTACACGCCGGTGCCGGGTGGCGACGTGCGTAAATTGGGCGAGCGTGTGGACGAAATCGGCACGGTGTTCGCCAACCTTGTTCATCAGGTACGCAGCAATACGCCGCAGCCAGTGCCGTTGTTGAGTTCCGCGCCCACCTTGGCGGATAAATCCGCAGCCGTCGGCTACGCCATGCACATGGATTTCCTCGGTCGCAAAGCCGCGAGCCAGGCGCCGCAACTGGTCAGCGCCTGGACCGCCGACCGCGACCTGACCAACCCGGCACTGCCGGCGTTCCAGGTGTGCGTGATGCTGACCAAATTGCAGCTCAACGACCTGCAACAGTCGTTGAAGCTGATCGTCGACGCGGCGCGCAAGACCCAGACTTCGCCCAAGGACTTCTTCCAGGAAATCGCCAGCGCCTCGGCCTACATGAGCCGCGACCCGCAGGCCCTGCGCAAGGGCGGCAACCTGGCCGACGGCGGCATTCTTGGCGAATACCTGGAAGGCCTGCCGTACCGCAGCAAGTCGCTGAACATGACCCAGGACTTGTGGTTGTCGTTGAGCGTGGCCGAGCAGGAAGACTTTATCGACGAGCTGGATTCGAAGATCCGCCTCTATGAAACCTTCCACAATGACGTGGCCAACTGGGTCCGTTTCGGCGATGCCGAGCCGGGCGACGCGTTGTACCGCGTGCCGCTGTCGACGTTGCCGTGATGCTGAACCTGAGCGCGGTGCACAAGAGCCGGGGCGTCGGTAGCCAGCGCTATCGCTTGGTGATCCCGGCGTTGACGCTGCGCGTGGGTGAGCAATTGGCGATTGTCGGGCCCAGCGGTTGCGGCAAAAGCACGTTGCTGGACCTGCTGGCGCTGGTCTTGGCGCCGGACCAGGTCGGGCAGTTCGATTTCCATCAGCACGACATCGCCGGGTTGTGGCGCGGCGAGCAGCAGTCCACGTTGGCCGCGCTGCGTAGCCAGCATCTGGGGTATGTGCTGCAGACCGGTGGCCTGCTGGGGTTTCTCGACGTGCGCGACAACATCGCCTTGTCCCGGCAACTGCTGGGATTGAAGGACGACGGCAGCGTGTTGCGCCTGGCCGAGCAACTGGAAATCAGTGACCAGTTGGCCAAGAAACCGGCCGCGTTGTCGGTGGGGCAGCGCCAGCGCGTCAGCTGCGCCCGCGCCCTGGCCCATGCGCCGCAGCTGGTGCTGGCGGATGAACCCACCGCGTCCCTTGACCCGCTGAACGCCGAGCGCGTGATGCAGGCGCTGCTGGCCCAGGCTCGTGAGCACCGCGCCGCGTGTGTGATCGCCACCCATGACGAACCATTGGCCCGCGCCAGTGGCTTGCAGGTGCGGCGCATCAGTTGCCGTCGCGACACCGACGGCGGCGTCACCGCGACCCTCGGGGAGGCGTGCTGATGCGCATCGGCTTGGTCGCGTCGCTCGCCTGGCAGGATTACCGCAACGACGCGTGGCTGTCGGCCTGTTCGGTGCTGGCATTGGTCGCTGTGATCGCCCCGTTGCTGGTGTTATTCGGCCTGAAATTTGGACTGGTTAGCAGTTTGACCGAACGTTTGGAGACTGACCCCGCCACCCGTGAAATTATTCCGCTGGGCGGTGGTCGATTCAGCAGCGCCTTTATCGAGCAGCTCGGCCAGCGCAGCGATGTAGCGTTTGCCGTACCGCGCACGCGGCAGATTGCGGCAACAGCGCAGGTGGGCTCGTTGAGCTTGGAGATGCTGCCGACGGCGTCGGGCGATCCGTTGTTGAACGGCTTGCCGTTGCCTCGGGGCCTGGACCAGATCGTGCTAAGTCACACCGCCGCCGAGAAGCTGGCGGCGCGGCCCGGGGATTGGCTGGAAACCAGTTTTGCCCGGCAAGTGGCGGGGCGCGTGGAAGCCCAGCGCACGCGCTTGCAGGTGCTGGCGGTACTGCCGCTGGAGGCCTTCGCCCGTGACGGGTTGTTTGCCGATTTGAAATTGCTGGAAGCAGCAGAAGATTACCGTGATGGTCGCGCAGTACCGGCGCTGGGCTGGGTCGGGGAGGCGGTTGGTGTGACCGAGCAGCGTGTGTACCCGGCGTTCCGCCTGTACGCCCGTCACCTCGTCGATGTGGAACCGCTGCGGGTGTTTTTCGCCGGTCAGAACCTGTTGGTGTCGACCCAGGCCCAGACCATCGCCCAGGTGCAGTCGTTGAGCCGCAACCTGTCGATCGTGTTTTGGATGATTGGCGGTTTGGCGGTGGCGGGTGCGTTTGCGGCGATCTTTGCCGGGGCCCTCGCGGCTGTGGCGCGCAAGCGTCGGGAATTGTCGGTGTTGCGCCTGTTGGGGTTCTCGACGGGTGGGCTGTTGCTGTTTGTGGTGGTGCAGGCGCTGTACAGCGCAGGTTTTGCTGCCGTGCTCAGTGCCGGCCTGTATGGCGTGGCCGAGGCGGCGTTGAATCAGTTATTTGTGCAGGTGCCGGGCGAATACGCCAGCCATCTGTTGGCGCGTCATTACGGCCTGGCCCTGGTTGCAGTCATGGGCGTCAGCGCCGTGGCGGCGGCCTGTGGTGGCTGGCGAGTGGCGCGGATCCAGGCTTCTGAAGGAATCAGAGATGTATAAGTTACTGGGCGCCTGCGTGGCGCTGACCCTGGCCTCGATGGCCTGGGCCGATGAGGCGAGTGACAAGCTCGACAACCCCAAACCGTTGGAAGGCGACGTCAGCCTGCCGCTGCCGTGCGAAGGCAACATGGTGTTCCGCTACGCCTACGTGTTGGCCCAGGGCACCCTGGATGACCGCGAGATCAGCCTCGGCTACCCCTTTGCCGAAGGCGAGGCGGGCTATCAGCAGTCGTTTATTTCCGGCTACCGCCGTGACTTCATCAACGGCCAGTTCACCCTCAAGGACTTGCCCAAAGACTGGAACAAAGTCATCGCGCCGCTGATGCCGAAGACCGACGCCAAGACCCCGCTCAAGCCGATGCTGTACTTCATCGGCAAGTACGAAGTGACCGCCCGCCAGTACGCCCAAGTGATGTCGCAGGCACAGTCGCTGGCCAGCGGCGAACCGGCACCGGCGTGCGATGCGCCGACCGGCATGGCCGGGCGCTTGCCCAAGGTCAAGCTGTCGCGCTTTGAAGCCGAGCGCTTTTCGGCGGTGTACAGCGCCTGGTTGATGAAATACCACCGTGAGTTGCTGCCGGTCAGCGGTCGTGGCTCGTCGGCGGATGACGGCGGCTTGGGCTTTGTGCGCCTGCCCACCGAAGTGGAGTGGGAATTCGCCGCGCGCGGTGGCCATGCGGTCAGCCGCCAGGACCTGGAAGGGCGCCTGTTCCCCCGCCGCGTCGAAGGCAGTGACAGTGACGGCCCGCTCGGCGATTACGCCGTGTTCAACCAAGTGGCCGGCGGCACTGGCCAGGCTGCGCGCCTGATGCCCATCGGCACCAAATTGCCCAACCCGATCGGCCTGTTCGATGTGATCGGCAACGCGGCCGAAATGGTCCAGGAGTCCTTCCAATTGGTCCACGCGGGGCGCCGTCAGGGCACCTACGGCGGCTTTGTGGTCAAGGGCGGCAACTACCTGGAAGGCGAGGGCACGCTGTTCACCGGCATGCGCCGCGAGTACCCGCTGTTTGCCGCCGACGGCACCGAGCAAAGCAACGAGACCACGGGTTTCCGCGTGGCGATTGGTGCGCTGTCGGCACCGCGTTCGCGCTACAAGGAGCTGTTCGCGCAGTGGCAGAAAGAGGGCCGCCTGGCCTTGCTGACCGACGCCATCGACGACGCCCAGGACCCGACCAAGCGCCTGGACAGCATCATCGCCGCCAGTGTCGATCCCAAGCTGCAAGCTGAGCTGGGGCTGGTCAACGAAGAGCTCAAGCGCAATGTCTCGCTGATCGCCCAGCAACGTGAAGAAGCGGCGGGCAACCTGATTCAGTCGGCCGCGCTGGTGGCCGAGACCATCGCCAACTACAACATCCGCCTGGCCAACCTGCAGAAGAGTCGCCAGCAGGCCCTGGACAACAAGGACGAGGCCAGCGCGCAGCTGTTCGACATGGCCATCGCCAATGGTCGCAGTGCGCTTGATGGCGCGGTGGCGATTTATATCGACAACCTGGCCACCGGCACGCGTTACACCGATGCGGTGATCCAGGCGCAGTTTCAACGGATCAAGGAAGAGTTGGATCGCAAGCCTGTGCTCGGCAAGAGCCTGGTGACGCGCGCAACACTGTTCGTTCGCCATGTCGGCAACTACCGCAAGCAACAGCGGGCCGACCCGGCGACGATCTTGAAGGAATTGCTCGCAGCGAGCGGTCAGCGATGATCGCTGGCTGTATGGCGAGCTTGGAAGGGACTCAGGCGGCGGTGAGCCGTGCTGGGCAAGTCAAACTTAAACGAGAACACACTTATGCTTTTTTCCCGTAAGGCGGTTTCCAAGCGTCACTTGCTGCTGATCGCAGCCGGTTTCAGCACTGTGCTGACCGGTTGCGCCACGTCGCCGGCCTCCAAGGTCACGTCGAGCGCCAAGGTCGAGTACTACCCGAACTGCTACGAGCCGGTGCAGCACCTGCGCGCGACTGATTCGGACATGACCAAGTCGGTCGTGACCGGTGCGGCCATCGGCGCTGCCGGCGGTGCACTGCTGGGCGCCCTCACCGGCGACAAGGAAAAACGTGGCCGTAACGCCGCCATCGGTGCTGCAGGCGGCGCGTTGGCCGGCGGCGCGGCGGGTTACTACACCGAACGTCAGAAGCAGATCGCCGATGACAACCAGCGTATTGCCTCGTATGCGGCTGACGTGAACAAAAGCGCCTCTGACATCGACCGCAGCACTGCGTACGCCAAGGCGTCCCAGCAGTGCTACCAGAGCGCGTTCACCAAGTTGGTGGCTGATCGCAAAGCCAAGACCGTCAACGACACCGAAGGCCGCAAGCGCCTGGCGGAAATCGTCTCGGGCCTGAAGGAATCCAATGACCTGATCGTTGCGGTCAACGGTAAAGCCGCCGAAGACCTGAACAACTACACCCAGGCCTACGAGAAAGACCTGCAACAGGTTGGCGTACAGCGTACCGACGTGGTCACCGTGGCCAAGGCCGATGTAACCCCCGCTGTGACATCGGGCAAGAAGAAAGGCACAGGCACCAAACCGCCTAAAAAGCCGGTTCTTCCAACCGTACCAACAGAAGCGGTGAGCACCGAGAAGACCTTCCAGACCGCCCAGACCAAGCAAGATGAAAGCAAGAAGGTCGCCAGCGCCGGTAAAGCTCAGCTCGAAGGCAGCTGCCGCGATCCGAACCTGGCCGACTGGGCGCCGGTACCTTGCCCAAACGTTTAAGTAAAATGCTGCTATAAGCGTCAAACGCCAGCCGATCTTCCGCTAATGCGCTAGATCGGTGGCGTTCTTTTTGCAAATCGTTAAACTGCTGCGGCCACTCAATAATTACACCGAGGCCGTGTGCATGAAATTTCGTCTTCTCCTGTGGGTGCTGGGCCTGATGATGGGCAAAGCCAGCCGCACCAATCCTGCCTTCCAGCAGCAACTGGGTGACAAAGACCTGGCCTTCCAGCTGCAGACCCTCGACGGCAAGGTTGCCCGTCACTTCATCGTCAAAGACCAACGCATCACCAGTCGCTCGGGTGTTCACCCGGCGCCGGCGTTTGCTATCGCGTTCAAGGACGCCGCCTACGGCTTCGCCACGATGCAGGCGAAGAACAAGCAACTGGCGTTCATGACGGGGATTCAGGACAAGTCGATCCAGATCAAGGGCAACCCGGCGCTGGTGATCTGGTTCCAGGGGTTGACCAAGTATTTGAAGCCGAAGAAAAAGAAGTAGACCGAGGTGGATTCATCGGGGGCAGCCCCCTCCCACACTTGACTGTGCTCGCAGATCAACCTGTGGGAGGGGGCTTGCCCCGATAGTGGCCTAACACGCTACCGATTCAGCCCTGGCTGAACTGGGACGCCAACTCGCGCAACAGCACTTCAGCATCCAGCACTTTGCCCACCACTTCCTCAGCCTTGTCACGGCTCAAGCCCAGGCGCTCAAGCAGCGCGTCCGGAATCGCCTCGTCCGGCCCGGAGCCAATTCCCCGGCTGCGCAACAAGCGCACCGCCAAGCACACCAGGTTCGGATACTCAGCATATTGCCCGTCGTAGGTCGGGTCGTGCTGGAAGCGCAGGGCGGTGGACAGTTCGTCCGGCATGTCCCAGTAGCGCATCAACCAGGCACCGATCTGCTCGCGGCTGATGCCCAGCAAGTGTTGCTCGACATAGCTGTGGCACAGGTGCGGGTTGACCTCCAGGTGGCGGCAGATCAGCGAGAAGTGCGGCGGGAACACGTGGGCCAGCAGCAGGTAACCGAAGTTGTGCAGCAGACCGGCCAGGTAGGTCAGGCCGGCTTCCGGGCGCTGGGCGCGGGGCATGGCGCGGGTCAGGCCTTCGATCACGGCGGCGGTGTAGATGGACTGGTGCCAGTATGGCGTGGCCTGGTGTGGGTGGTCCTTGGGCAGGCTCAGGGTTTTGCCCAGGGCCAGGCCCAGCGCCAGGTTGATCACCAGGTCAAAGCCCAGCACGCGCACGATGGCATCTTCCACCGAGCGGATCTTGCCCGGCGACGCGTAGTAGGGCGACGCGGCCCAGCTCACCACTTGCGCGGCCAGGGACGGGTCGGTCTCGACCACGCCGGTGATGTCATCGATGGTGGCATTGGGGTCGACGCGCAACTTGATGATCTTCTGCGCGGTGTCGGCCAGCGGTGGAATCTCGATGGTCGCTTCCAGGCGTTGCTGGATGCGGCGCGCGGTGAACGCTTGCATCGCCTGGGTGATTTCCTCGCGGTCGTCGTTTGGGCGGTCGAGGTTCGGGCGAATGTTGCTCAGCGGCTCGCCGAATTGAGCGGCGCTGGCCTTGGTCAGCATGGTCTTGAAGTCGTCGCTGGCGATTTCCAGCAGCAGCCCGGCTTCGCCCGAATGCACCAGCAGGTTCGGCTCATTGAGCAGGCTGCCTTCGTACAGGCACGGTGAGCTGGTGAGGGGCGGCAGGCCTGGCAGCAGGCTCAGGTCATGCTTGCCCAGCATGCGCGCGACACGCTCCGGCGACACGGCAATGAGGCGGCGACCGGTCAGTTCGGTGAGGCGGTTGAGGTCGAGCAACTGGTTCTGCGGGAACAGCACCATCAGTGCGCCCACCGCATCTTCCAGCAACACAGCCTGGACCTTTCGCGCAGGATTCAGGCCCGGTAGATCCGCGACTTCCGTATAGGGGATGGCGAGTTTTGCGAGCAGAGCCCGAATGACCGGCGGGGCGGTCAGTGGGGCTGTGGCGAGGGCAACTTCTGACATGGCCTGATCCAATTTCTTACAGTCATTGGAGTATAACCAGCTTGCTACCTATGTTGGTCGGTTAAGTGAGTCAGGCGTCACACTTGGCCGTATTGCTGCCCATGGCGCAACCAGCGATTCAGCAACGGGCTGACATGCTCCGGCCAACGTTCGAGCAAGGCTTGCGCGGCATCGCGTACGGCGGGCAGCAAATCGGCGTCGCGCATCAGGTCGGCGACCTTGAATTGCAGCAGGCCGGTCTGGCGGGTGCCGAGCATTTCGCCGGGCCCGCGCAGTTCGAGGTCCTTTTCGGCGATGACAAAACCGTCGTTGGTTTCGCGCATGATGCCCAGGCGCTGACGACCGATCTGCGACAGTGGCGGGTGGTAGAGCAGCACACAATGGCTGGCCGCGCTGCCCCGGCCGACACGTCCGCGCAACTGGTGCAACTGCGCCAGGCCGAGGCGCTCGGGGTTTTCGATGATCATCAGGCTGGCGTTGGGCACGTCCACGCCTACTTCGATCACCGTGGTGGCCACCAGCAGTTGCAGATTGCCGGCCTTGAACTCGGCCATTACCGCGGCCTTTTCCGCAGGCTTCATGCGCCCGTGGATCAGCCCGACCTTAAGCTCGCCGAGGGCGCTGGTCAGGTCTTCGTAGGTGGTTTCGGCGGCCTGGCAGGTCAGCTCTTCGGACTCTTCGATCAGCGTACAGACCCAGTAGGCCTGGCGACCTTCGGCACAGGCGCCGCGCACGCGTTCGATCACTTCGACACGCCGGGTGTCGGTGACCAGTACGGTGTTGACGGGCGTACGGCCAGGCGGCAGTTCGTCGAGGATCGAGGTGTCGAGGTCGGCGTAGGCGCTCATGGCCAGCGTGCGCGGGATCGGTGTGGCGGTCATGATCAACTGGTGCGGGTTCATGCGCCCGCCCACGCCTTTCTGGCGCAGGGCCAGGCGCTGCTGCACGCCGAAGCGGTGCTGTTCGTCGATGATCACCAGGGCCAGGCTCTTGAACTGCACCTCGTCCTGGAACAGCGCGTGGGTGCCCACCACCATCGGTGCGCCGCCGGCGATCTGTTCGAGTGCGGCTGCGCGGTTCTTGCCTTTGAGCTTGCCGGCCAACCAGGCGACTTTCAGGCCCAGCGGTTCGAGCCAGCGCTTGAAGGTGATGAAGTGTTGCTCGGCCAGGATCTCGGTCGGCGCCATCAGCGCCACCTGGTAACCGGCTTCCAGCGCTTGCAGCGCGGCGAGGGCGGCGACCACGGTTTTGCCCGCGCCGACGTCGCCCTGGATCAGGCGCAGCATCGGTTCTTTCTGGCTGAGGTCATAGGCGATCTCGTTACCCACGCGCTGCTGGGCGCCGGTCGGGGCAAAACCGAGGTTGGCCAGGTACTGCGCGGGCAGCCGCGTGGCCTTGGGCATCGCTGGCGCGCGCAGGGAACGCATGCTTTCGCGCAGGCGTTGCTGGGACAGTTGATGGGTCAGCAGCTCTTCGAAGGCCAGGCGGTGCTGGGCCCAGTGATGACCGAGGGCCAGTTCGTCGACATCGGCGTCGGCGGGCGGGTGATGCAGGTAGCGAATCGCATCGTCCAGCGGCGCCAATTGATAGTCGCGAGCCAGTTCCTCAGGCAGCCAGTCGGGCAGGCTTTTCGGGCCGAGCAGCGTCAGCGTCTGCATGCACAGCTGGCGCAGGCGTTGCTGGGTCAGGCCTTCGGTGAGCGGGTAGATCGGGGTGAGCGTGGTGTCGACCGGCGGCGGTTCATCCCCGGTGATGGCGCGGTATTCCGGGTGATAGATCTCCAGGCCTGACGCACCGGGCCGCGCTTCGCCGTAGCAGCGCACACGGGTGCCGCGCTTGAGGCCTTCCTTCTGCGCGTTGCTGAAATGGTAGAAGCGCAGGCTGAGGCCGCCGGTACCGTCCTGAAGCCGCACGACCAAGCTGCGGCGTTTGCCCATGACCACGTCGGCACCGCTGACGGTGCCTTCGACCACCGCATCCTGCCCAGGGCGTAACTGGCCGATGGGCACTACGCGGGTGCGGTCCTGATAGCGCAAGGGCAGGTGGAACAGCACGTCCTGGAGGTTCTCCAGGCCGACCTTGGCCAGCTTCTCGGCCATGGCTTCACCGACACCCTTGAGTGCCGTCACCGACACCTGCGACAGCTCTGTCATACCCTTGCTTAACTCGCAGCAGGCGGCTTGGCCACCGAACACAGGCGGATCGAGTCGGCGAGGATCTCAATGGCTTTTGGCCGTGGGAAGCTGGCGCGCCAGGCGATCGCCACGGTGCGGAACGGCACTGGCGGCGTGAGTGGGCGCACTTCAATCACGCCGGGGGCGTAGTGATGGCTGTCCACCGCCGACAGCGGCAGGATCGAGATGCCCAGGCCCGACGCGACCATGTGCCGAATGGTTTCCAGGGAGCTGGATTCCACGGTGGTGTGCTTGGCGCCGTCGTTGCCTTTGGTCAGGGTGGGGCAGGCTTCGAGGACCTGGTCGCGGAAGCAGTGACCTTCGCCGAGCAGCAGCAGGCTCTTGTCGTTGAGCAGGCCGGCGTCGATGGTGTCTTTCTGCGTCCACGGGTGGGAGGCCGGCATCAGCACGTAGAACGGCTCGTCGTAGAGCGGCAGGGTCAGCACGTCGGCTTCATTGAACGGCAGGGCGATGATGATTGCGTCCAGCTCGCCGTTGCGCAGTTTGTCGCGCAGCACGTGGGTGAAGTTTTCTTCGATATACAGCGGCATCTGCGGCGCGACGCGGTGCAGTTGCGGAATCAGGTGCGGGAACAGGTACGGGCCGACGGTGTAGATGGCGCCGACTTTCAGCGGTGCGGTCAGCTGGTTCTTGCCCGCCTGAGCCAGCTCGCGAATACTCTGTGCTTGCTCCAGCACCTTCTGTGCCTGGGCCACAATACCTTCACCCACCGGGGTGAGGCGCACGGCGCTCTTGCTGCGCTCGAAAATCAGCACACCGAGTTCGTCTTCAAGCTTTTTCACGCCCACCGACAGCGTCGGCTGGCTGACGTGGCAACGCTCAGCCGCGTGGCCGAAATGCTGCTCTTGGGCGAGGGTAACGATGTAGCGTAATTCTGTAAGAGTCATAGCGGGCGTCCATGAGGTTGCGGGCCAAGCATACCGGCTGCAATCGATAGACGCACGTTATCAGAAGTTTGGTAGGGATTGAGCGGGGAGTAGTCGGGAATTTTCTTGTGCGATGAAACCAAAATGTGGGAGGGGCAAGCCCCTTCCCACATTGCTTCCTGTGTGCCTTTAGCGGCGGCGTTTCTCGATGTTGTACACGAACGGTGCAACGATCTCGATGCTGCCACCTTTGAGCATGTCCGCCGGCGGCTTGGGCAGCGGCTGGGCGCGACGGATCATGTCCAGCGTGGCACGGTCCAGGTCGGCGTTGCCGGAGCGGCCGACCAACTCGTAGGACAGCACGTTACCGTCGGCATCCACCACGAACTTCAGGCGGTTCAAGCCTTCCTTGCCACGGGCCTGGGCACCTGGCGGGTATTTCTTGTACTTCTGCAAGTGTGCCAGCAGGGTGCCTTCCCAGGACGCTTTGGCGGCGATCTGTTGTGGCGACGGGCCAGGTACCGGTTGGGCCGATTTTTCAGCCGGCGCTTGGGTCGGCGGAGCGTCGCTCGGCGGGTCCTCGGAGGGTTTCTCCTTGGGCGGCTCGATCTTCTTCTCCACCGGCTTGGGCGGCTGCGGTTTAGGCTTGGGCTTGACCGGCTTGGGCACCTGGATTGTCGGCTTGGGGGCCTCGGCCAGTTTCGGCAGGGGCAGCTCTTCTACCGGTGCAGGCGGTTGCGGCGGCGTTACCACTTTGGGCGGTGCCGGCGGTGGTGGCGCTGGCATCGGGGCCAGGTCGATGACCATGGCAGCCGGTGGCAACTGCACCGTGCGCGGCGCCGACCAATGAAGCGCGATAGCAATCGCGATGGCATGCACGCCCAGTACGACGGCGAGGCTGGTGCCATAACGCGTCAGTTTGTGGCGCGTCGTGATCATTTCTTGGCTGCCGTCTCAAGTCCGACCAGGCCTACCTTGAGGTAGCCGGCTGCCCGCAGGGCATCCATCACGCTCATCAGGTCGCCGTAGTCCACGCCCTTGTCGGCTTGGAAGAAGATCGTCGTGTCTTTTTTGCCTTGGGTCTTGGCGTCGAGCACCGGCCCCAGGGTTTCAGCCTTGACTTCCTCTTCGCCCAGGAACAGGCGTTGGTCCGCCTTGACGCTGAGGAAGATCGGTTTCTCTGGTCGCGGTGCCGGCTTGGCGCTGGACGCGGGCAGGTCAACCTTGATGTCCACGGTGGCCAGCGGTGCCGCCACCATGAAGATGATCAGCAGCACCAGCATCACGTCGATAAACGGCGTGACGTTGATTTCGTGGTTCTCGACGAGTTCGTCGTCGCCTTGATTCAAATGCAGGCCCATGGCCGATTACCCCACTTTCACCATGTGCGGTTGCGAGCTGCGCTCGGTAGGCAGGTGATCGAGGTCGCGGCTGACCAGCAGCAGGACTTCCGCCGACGCGTCCGATACCTGGGCCTTATAGCCGGCAATCGAACGGGCAAAGACGTTGTAGATCACCACCGCAGGAATCGCGGCAACCAGGCCCAGGGCGGTCGCCAGCAGGGCTTCGGCGATGCCGGGGGCAACGACGGCGAGGTTGGTGGTCTGGGTTTTAGCGATGCCGATGAAGCTGTTCATGATGCCCCACACGGTACCGAACAGGCCGACGAAGGGCGCGGTGGAACCAATGGTCGCCAGCACGCCGGTGCCGCTGCTCATGTTACGACCGCAGGCCGCCACCAGGCGCTCCAGGCGGAAGGCCACACGTTCCTTGATGCCTTCTTTTTCGCGGGCGTTGGCCGACAGGCGCATTTCTTCCAGCGCGTCGTGCACCAGCGTGTTGGCCAGGGTGCCTTTCTTGGTCGCGCTTTCGCTGGCTTCCTTGAGGGTGGTGGCCTTTTTCAGGTGGACGATTTCGTTACGCAGACGGCGTTTGGCGCCCAGCAGCTCGAAGCCTTTGGCGATCCAGATGGTCCAGGTGATGATCGAGGCGATGGCCAGGCCGATCATGACGGCTTTCACCACCACGTCAGCGTTCTGGTACATGCCCCATGGCGACAGGTCGTGGGCCATGCCCAGGGTGTTGTCTTCTTCCAGCACCACACCGGTGTCGTCGGCGGAGGCTGGATCAGCAGCCTGGGCCGGGTCGGTGGCAGCGGGCGCTGTAGCAGGCGCTGCCGGTGCTGCGGCTGCAGGCGGGGTAGCGGGGGCGGTGGCATCAGCGAAGGCGGCGGTCGGTGCCAGCAGTACGCTGAACAGCAGCGCAGCAATCGCGCGCCAGGCGCGGGATGGGCTGTGACGCTTGGTTGGCGAAGCGGGGGTTGTATTACGTGTCATGCTGGCCGGACCTGAGTAAAAAAATGAGTGATCGTCCTTCCAGACCCAGGGGTCGAGGACAAATGGGCGGTTATTATTGCAAGTAATTCTTGTTAACAGAAGTAATACAGTAACTTTATTTGCCCTTTTTCTGGCCGACGGTCATCTGCGAAGGCTAACCTAGACCTTTCAGTAGGGAGTTTTGTGATGTCAGCGCCTTCGGTTGTGATTGCGGGTTGTGGCGATGTGGGGAGTCGGCTGGCCAGCCAGTTGCTCGCCTCCGGATGGGAGGTGCATGGCCTGCGCCGCGATGTTTCGCGGCTTCCCGACGGCGTGATTGGCATCGCCGGCGACCTGTTCAAGAAAGATTGCCCTGACACCTGGCCGATCGGCGGGGTGGATTACCTGGTGTACTGCGCCGCCGCGACGGATCACGACGAAGCCGGTTATCGCGCCGCTTACGTACAAGGGCTGAAACATGTACTGGAGTGGTTGGGCGACTATGGCCAGGAGCCCAAGCACCTGCTGTTTGTCTCCAGCAGCAGCGTCTACGGGCAGCAGAATGGCGAGTGGGTCGACGAAACGTCGGAGACTCAGGCGAAGGGGTATTCCGGGCAAGTGATGTTGGAGGCCGAGCAAGTGGCGCTTAACAGCGGCATCCCGGCCAGCATTGTCCGCCTGACCGGCATCTACGGTCCGGGCCGCGAATGGCTGTTGACCCAGGTCCGCCAAGGCTACCGTGTAGCAGTCGACCCACCTTTATATGGCAACCGCATTCACGCGGAGGACGCAGCGGGTTTGCTGGCGTTTTTGTTGCGGCACGTGGAAAGCGGCGGCGCGTTGGACAAGGTCTACATCGGCGTTGACGATGCGCCCGCGCCACTGGCCGAAGTGGTGGGCTGGTTGCGCGAATTCCTTGGGGTGACCGAGTGGGCTGAGGACGCCAGTGTGCGGCGGGCGGGCAGCAAGCAGTGCAGCAATGCCCGGGCGAAAGCGTTGGGTTGGACGCCGGCCTACCCGACTTATCGCGAAGGCTATGCTGCGATCCTCAAGGGCTGAAACGCAGTCAAAAAATGTGGGAGGGGGCTTGCCCCCGATAGCGGAGTGTCAGCCACAGTTGTATTAGCTGATGTACTGCAATCGGGGGCAAGCCCCCTCCCACATTTGGATTTGCGGCATGGCGGCTATTGTTTTACCAGCAGCCATTGACGGGGGCCGGGGGTGAACTGCGGTACTTCGTCGGCCTGCGCGGTATTCACCGCCTGGAAAATCTCCAGTTGCTTGCCTTTGCGCACGAAAATCCACGGGTTGCCCTGGCCATTCAGTTGCAGCCAGATACTGTCGTAGCCGCCGCTCATTGAGGCGCAGTCACCCGCCAGGCACAGCGAGTACCGATCGACATTCGGCAGGCCCGCGACCTTGCCGTCGGCCTGGAACTGTACGATGGCGCCGCTGCCGAAGCCGTCGGCGATCTTCCAGTCGCCGCCCATGTAGGCCGCGTACAGCGCGCGTTCGAAGTTGGCGCCAATGGGCGCACCGTCCGGCGCGGGCTCTTTGGCGCGGGCAAACAGCTGTTCAGGCTCGTTGTCGTTGGCCACTTGCAGCAGTTGCTTGCCTTTGCGCTTGAGTTCGGTGGCGGAACTGCCGTAGAAGTCCACGCTCCAGGCGCCGGATTTTTCACCCAGCAACTTGCCTTCGGCCACTTCAAAACCGTTGTAATAGCGCGCTTGCGAGGCCTTGGAATTGACCTCCCACTCGAGGTTCGGGCCAAAGCTCTGCAAGGCTTCACGCAAAGGGCCGCCCTTGGCTGCCGCATCGATGGCGGCCTGGTTGATCCAGGTGCCGCTCACATCCAGGTCCGCAGGGTTGCTGGCGCAGCCGCTAAGCAACAGGGCGAGCATTGATGAGGCTACAAGCGCTTTGCGCATCATGAAATCCTTTCGAAACGAAGTCGGCGCAGCCTGTGCGGGCTGCGCCGGGTGTTTTACTCGATGACCAGAATGGCGTCCATCTCAACCTGTGCACCCTTAGGCAGGGCGGCAACACCGATGGCGGCGCGGGCTGGGTAGGGCTGTTCGAAGTACTTGCCCATGATCTCGTTGACCTTGGCGAAGTGGCTCAGGTCGGTGAGGAAGATGTTCAGCTTGACGATGTCTTTGAACGAACCGCCAGCGGCTTCAGCAACCGACTTGAGGTTTTCGAAGACCTGTACGGTCTGTGCTTCGAAGCCTTCCACCAGTTCCATGGTCTTTGGGTCCAATGGGATCTGGCCGGACATGTAGACGGTGTTGCCCGCCTTGATCGCCTGGGAGTAAGTGCCGATGGCAGCAGGGGCTTTGTCGCTGGTGATAACAGTCTTGGTCATGAATGACTCCTTGTAATAAGTGGGCTCGCTGAAGCGCTATGCGCGCATGCGGGTGATGCGGATGACCCCGGTCAAGGCACGCAGTTTCTTGATCACGCGGGCCAGGTGCACGCGGTCGTGGACGCTGACCACAAGCTGGACCACGCTGATGCGGCCATCGCGCTCGTCCATGCTGATTTTCTCGATATTGCCGTCGGCCGCATTGACGCTGCTGGCGAGCAGGGCGATCAGGCCGCGCTGGTGTTCGAGCTCCACCCGCAGCTCGACGTTGAATTCGCCGGTGACGTCCTTGGCCCAGGACAGCTGGATGCATTTTTCCGGGTTGTGACGGATTTCGGTGATGTTGCGGCAGTTGTCCAGGTGCACCACCATGCCTTTGCCCGCCGACAAGTGGCCGACAATCGGGTCGCCTGGGATCGGCGTGCAGCACTTGGCGTAGCTGAGCACCAGGCCCTCGGTGCCGCGAATCGCCAGCGGGCCTTCCGGGCTTGGCAGCTGTTCGCCTTCGCCGAGCAGGCGGCGTGCGACGACATAAGCCATGCGGTTGCCCAGGCCGATATCTTCCAGCAGGTCCTCGATGGTTTCCTGGCGGTACTCGTGGAGCATCGCTTGCACGCGCTCTTGCGGGATCTTGTCCAACGCACTGTCGAAACCGTTGAGCACCTTGTTCAGCAGGCGTTCGCCCAGGCTGATGGACTCGGAACGGCGCTGCAGTTTCAAGGCGTGACGGATGTGCGTACGCGCCTTGCCGGTAACCACAAAGTTGAGCCACGCCGGGTTCGGGCGAGCGCCTGGAGCGCTGACGATCTCGACCGTGGAGCCGCTTTGCAGTGGTTCGGACAGCGGTGCGAGACGGCGATTGATCCGACAGGCGATGCAGCTGTTGCCCACGTCGGTGTGCACGGCGTAGGCAAAGTCGACAGCGGTGGAGCCTTTGGGCAGCTCCATGATCCGACCTTTGGGCGTGAACACGTAGACCTCGTCCGGGAACAGGTCGATCTTCACGCTTTCGATGAATTCCAGGGAATTGCCGGCACGTTGCTGCATTTCCAGCACGCCCTTGACCCACTGGCGGGCGCGAGCATGAGTGCCCTTGGGCTGCTCGTCGCCGCTGGATTTGTACAGCCAATGGGCGGCGATGCCGTTGTTGGCCATCTCTTCCATTTCGCGGGTGCGGATCTGGATCTCGATCGGCACCCCGTGCATACCGAACAGCGTGGTATGCAGCGACTGGTAGCCGTTGGCCTTGGGAATCGCGATGTAGTCCTTAAAGCGGCCCGGCAGGGGTTTGTACAAATTATGCACAGCGCCCAGCACACGGTAGCAGGTGTCGACCTTGTCGACGATGATCCGGAACGCGTACACGTCCATGATCTCGTTGAAGGCCCGGCGCTTGCCGCGCATCTTTTTGTAGATGCCGTAGATGTGTTTTTGTCGGCCGCTGACTTCGCCCTCGATCTCGTCGATCGCCAGGCAATGGCTCAGCGACTCTTCGATCTTGTTGACGATTTCCTTGCGGTTGCCCCGTGCGCGCTTGACCGCCTGGTAGATGCGCGCCGAACGCATCGGGTGCATGGCCTTGAAACCGAGGTCTTCGAATTCGATACGAATGGCGTGCATGCCCAGCCGGTTGGCGATGGGCGCGTAGATTTCCAGGGTTTCCTTGGCGATGCGCCGACGTTTTTCGCCGGACAGCACTTCCAGCGTGCGCATGTTGTGCAGCCGGTCGGCCAGCTTGACCAGGATCACGCGGATGTCGCGTGCCATGGCCATGGCCATCTTCTGGAAGTTTTCCGCCTGGGCTTCGGCCTTGGTCTCGAAGTTCATCTGGGTCAGTTTGCTGACCCCGTCGACCAGTTCGGCCACGGTTTCGCCAAATTGCGCGCTGAGCGCTTCCTTGGCGATGCCGGTGTCTTCGATCACGTCATGCAGCATCGCGGCCATCAGGCTCTGATGGTCCATGTGCATGTCGGCCAGAATATTTGCCACCGCAAGAGGATGGGTGACATACGCCTCGCCACTGCGGCGGCGTTGGCCGTCGTGGGCTTGTTCGGCGTAGAAATACGCTCGGCGGACCAGGTTGACCTGGTCTGGGCCGAGGTAGGTCGATAAGCGATCGGCGAGGGCGTCTATGCTCGGCAAAGGATGAACTCCTGCCGTTGGCTGTGACCCCGCGCCGTGCTACGTCGACCAGGCATAGGCTTAGACGGCCTCGTTGGACTCGTCCTCGAACGCTGCAAACAGCGGTTCGTCTTCAACGATTTCAGCGTTGGCGATGAACTCGTAGCTCATCAGGCCTTCAGCGATTTCACGCAGGGCTACAACGGTAGGCTTGTCGTTTTCCCACTGGACCAACGGCTCTTTGCCGCCAGTGGCCAGTTGACGGGCACGCTTGGTAGAGAGCATGACCAGCTCAAAGCGGTTATCCACGTGTTCTAGGCAGTCTTCAACGGTTACGCGGGCCATGGTATTCCTCGGAGCGAATGCAAGATGCGCGCTGCCCGGTTGGGCGAGCGGACTAAACAGTTTAAAAAATCACCAGCGTTTAGGGAAGCGCTGATTTTTCGCAGGCCCTCGCAAAACCGCTACAAGCGCCAATGTAAAGCCCTTGCAGCGGTTTTGGGAAGAGCCAATCAGCCGAGCAATTCGGCGAGTAATTTGCCGAAACGCTGCTGTTGGCGTTTTTGCTGGAGCTGATTGGTGCGGAAAATCGCCTTCAAATCATCCAGTGCATGGGCAAAATCGTCGTTGATGATCAGGTAGTCGTAGTCGACGTAGTGGCTCATTTCGCTGACGGCTTCACGCATGCGGCCTTCGATGATCTCGTCACTGTCCTGGCCACGGTTGGTCAAGCGCTGGTGCAACGCCTCCAGGGACGGCGGCAGGATGAAGATCGAACGCGCCTTGGGCATCAACTGGCGCACTTGTTCGGCGCCCTGCCAGTCGATTTCCAGGATCAGGTCGTGGCCTTCGTCCAGAGTCTGCTGCAAGTGGCTCTGCGACGTGCCGTAGAGGTTGCCGAACACTTCGGCGCGCTCGAGGAAGTCGCCATGTTCGATCATCTTGACGAACTCGGTGCGCTCGACGAAGTGATAGTGCACGCCGTTCACCTCACCCGGGCGCATGGCGCGGGTGGTGTGGGAGACCGAGATGCGGATCTGCTCGTCAGCGTCGGTCAGGGCCTTGACCAGGCTGCTCTTGCCCGCGCCCGAAGGGGCGGAAATGATGTAAAGGGTGCCGGTGCTGTGGGTCATGGAGGTTGCCTTACTCAATATTCTGTACTTGTTCGCGCATCTGCTCGATCAACACTTTGAGGTTGACCGCCGCCGTGGTGCTGCGCGGATCGAAAGCCTTGGAGCCCAGTGTATTGGCTTCGCGGTTGAGTTCCTGCATCAAGAAGTCCAGGCGCCGACCGGCGGCACCGCCGGACTTGAGCACGCGGCGCACTTCAAGGATGTGGGTGCTCAGGCGGTCGAGTTCTTCGGCGACGTCGCTCTTCTGCGCCAGCAGGACCATTTCCTGCTCCAGGCGTGTCGGGTCAAGGTCGGCCTTCATGTCGGCGAAGCGGTCGAGCACCTTCTGGCGCTGGGTGGCAAGCATCTGCGGGACCAGCTCACGCAGGGTGACCACGTCTTCTTCGATGGAGGTCAGGCGCTCGTTGATCAGGCGTGCCAGCTCGGCGCCTTCGCGCTCGCGGCCGGCCTTGAGCTCCTTGAGGCCCTGGTTGAACAGGGCCAGGGCTTCGGCATTGAGGGCCTGCGGGTCGGTGGCGTCGGCCACCAGTACACCGGGCCAGGCCAGCACTTCCAGAGGGTTGAGCGCGGCCGGCTGCTTGATCAGGCCAGCGATGGTTTCAGCGGCGGCCACCAGTTGCGCGGCACGGTCGCGGTCGACCTGCAGCGGCTTGCCGGTGGTTTCTTCGGTAAAGCGCAGGGTGCATTCCAGCTTGCCGCGGGAAATGCCCTGGCGCAGCGCTTCACGCACGGCGCCTTCGAGGTCGCGGAATGACTCCGGCAGGCGCAGGTGCGGCTCCAGGTAGCGGCTGTTGACCGAGCGCAGTTCCCAGCTCAGGGTGCCTTGTACGCCGGCTTTTTCGACGCGTGCGAAGGCGGTCATGCTGTGCACCATGGAGGTACCTCGCGTTGCAGTCCCGCAAACACGGGCTGATGGTTAAGAAGGCGCAGGATTGTAGCGCAGTGGGAGGAGCGCGCCCAAACCGAGCATTCGTAACCGGATTTTTTAGCAGTGCCCCGAACCGGTTCACGGCTCTATAATGCTCGGCAGTTTTTCGTCCTCAGTACAGGTGTCTCCCTATGAAACGTCCAAGTGGTCGCGCTGCCGATCAGCTCCGCTCGATCCGCATCACCCGCAACTACACCAAACACGCCGAGGGGTCTGTACTGGTCGAGTTTGGCGATACCAAGGTTATCTGCACCGTCAGCGTTGAAAACGGCGTACCGCGGTTCCTTAAAGGCCAGGGCCAGGGTTGGTTGACCGCCGAGTACGGCATGCTGCCGCGCGCCACCGGCGAGCGTAACCAGCGTGAAGCCAGCCGTGGCAAGCAAGGCGGTCGCACCCTGGAAATCCAGCGTTTGATCGGCCGTTCCCTGCGCGCAGCCCTGGACATGTCCAAGCTGGGCGACGTGACCCTCTACGTCGACTGCGATGTGATCCAGGCCGACGGCGGCACCCGTACCGCGTCCATCACCGGCGCCATGGTGGCCTTGGTCGACGCACTGAAAGTGATCAAGAAGCGCGGCGGCCTGAAAGCGGGCGACCCGCTCAAGCAGATGATCGCTGCCGTATCGGTAGGCATGTACCAGGGCGAGCCAGTGCTGGACCTGGACTACCTGGAAGACTCGGCCGCCGAGACCGACCTGAACGTGGTCATGACCAGCACCGGTGGTTTCATCGAAGTGCAGGGCACTGCCGAAGGTGCGCCATTCCAGCCGGCCGACCTGAACGCCATGCTGGCCCTGGCCCAGAAAGGCATGACCGAGATTTTCGAACTGCAGAACGCCGCCCTGGCTGACTGAGTCGGCCTCAAGGAGAAACGCCATGAATGACAACCAGATGCCAGTGCCTACGCCTTCCTACGAAGTGCGCCAGGGGGCAATGTTGTGCCATCTCGCGGCGTTTCTGGGGTTTGTGTTCCCCTTCGGCAGTGTCGTGGGGCCGCTGATCCTGTGGCAGATGAAGAAAGAAGTGGACCCGTTCATTGATGATCAGGGCAAGGAAGCCCTGAACTTCCAGATCACCGTGGCCATCGCCTGGATAGCTTGCATCGTGCTGGCCTTCGCGGTGATTGGCTTTTTCCTGATGTTCGCCCTGGCGATCGCCACGGTGGTGCTGACCATCATTGGTAGCATCAAGGCCAACAAGGGGATCGCCTATCGCTATCCGCTGACTTGGCGCGTGATCAAATAATGAACAGGCACAAAAAAACCGACAGCGATGTCGGTTTTTTTGTGCCTGGAAAAAGACCTCAGATGGTCAATGTCCAGTCGTAGTCCACGATCAGCGGCGCGTGCTGCGAGAAGCGTGGCTGGCGCGGCAGGCGTGCGCTGCGAACGAACCGGCGCAGGCCGGGGGTCAGCAACTGGTAGTCGAAACGCCAGCCCAGGTTGAGCATCTCAGCCTGTTCGTTATCCGGCCACCAGCTGTACTGGTCGCCTTCGCGGCTGACTTCGCGCAGCGCGTCGACATAGCCCATGTTGCCGACAATCTCGTCCATCCAGGCGCGTTCCGGCGCCAGGAAGCCTGGAGATTGCTGGCTGTCGCGCCAGTTCTTGATATCCAGCTTCTGTTGCGCCACGTACAGCGAGCCACAATAAATGTACTCGCGACGTTTGCGCCGCTGTTTGTCCAGGTAACGGGCGAAATCGTCCATTAGCTTGAACTTCTGGTTCAAGTCTTCATCGCCGTTCTGCCCCGAAGGGAGCAGCAAGGTCGCGATGCTGACCTTATCGAAATCGGCTTGCAGGTAGCGCCCGTAGCGGTCGGCTGTCTCGAAGCCGAGGCCGCTGATGACCGCCTTGGGTTGCAACCGCGAATACAAAGCCACGCCACCTTGGGTGGGCACTTCGGCATCGCAGGCATAAAGGAAGTAGCCATCCAGTTGGAAGGCTGGGTCGTCCAGTTCAAAGGCGGAGGCGCGGGTATCCTGCAGGCAGATGACGTCGGCATTCTGGGCTTGCAGCCAACTGAGCAAACCACGCTCGACTGCAGCCTGAATACCATTAACGTTCACACTGATGATCCGCATAAATGGCCCCAAAAATCGCGTGCGTGTATGATACACGCCGTCTACCTAATTAGCTAAATCCGTGGTATCTGAGGCTTTTTTCATGCAGGCGTATCAACGCGATTTCATTCGTTTTGCCATCGATCGCGGCGTTTTGCGCTTCGGTGAGTTCACCCTCAAGTCCGGGCGCACCAGCCCGTACTTCTTCAATGCGGGCTTGTTCAACTCCGGTTCGGCCCTGGCTCAGCTGGGTCGTTTCTATGCGGCAGCCATCGTTGAAAGCGGTATTTCCTTTGATGTGTTGTTTGGCCCAGCCTACAAGGGCATTCCCCTGGCCGCCGCGACAGCCGTGGCCCTGGCTGAACATCACGGGCAGGACCTGCCGTGGTGCTTCAACCGCAAGGAGGCCAAGGCCCATGGCGAAGGCGGGAGCCTGGTGGGCGCACCGCTGACCGGCGACGTGCTGATCATCGACGACGTGATCACCGCTGGCACCGCCATCCGTGAGGTGATGCAGATCATCGCCTCCCAGGACGGCGCCAAAGCTGCCGGCGTGTTGATCGCGCTGAACCGCCAGGAACGTGGCAACGGTGAGTTGTCGGCGATCCAGGAAGTGGAGCGTGATTTCGGTATTCCGGTGGTGAGCATCGTGTCGCTGAACCAGGTGCTGCAGTTCCTGGAAGATGACCCGCAGCTCAAGCAGCATTTGCCGGCGGTGCGTGCATACCGCGAGCAGTTCGGCGTCTGACACAGAGCCCCCTTGTGTGTGAGGGCTAGTGTGGGAGGGGGCTTGCTCCCGATGGCGGTGTATCAGTTGGTATTTTTCAGCACTGACCCACCGCTATCGGGAGCAAGCCCCCTCCCACATTTGGATCACCGCAAGGCTCAAGTTAATCGCCTGTATAAAAAAGCCCTGCTCAATCAGATTGAGCAGGGCCTTTTTGTGTGTGGCGTTTAAGGACGCTTGCGGTTACTGATCAGGGTGCCCACACCGGTATCGGTGAAGATTTCCAGCAGGATCGCATTCGGCACCCGGCCGTCGAGGATCAACGAGCTGCCCACGCCGCCTTGCACCGCTTCCAGCGCGCAACGGATCTTCGGCAGCATGCCACCGTAGATGGTGCCGTCGGCGATCAGCTCGTCGACCTGTTGGGTCGTCAGGCCGGTCAATACCTTGCCTTCCTTGTCCATCAAGCCGGCGATGTTGGTCAGCAGCATCAGCTTTTCAGCCTTCAGCGCTTCAGCCACCTTGCCGGCTACCAAGTCGGCGTTAATGTTGTAGGACTCGCCATTGGCGCCCACGCCGATCGGTGCGATCACGGGAATGAAGTCGCCCTTGACCAGCAGGTTCAGCAGGTCGGTATTGATACCGATCACTTCGCCTACCTGGCCGATGTCGATGATTTCCGGCTGGGTCATTTCCGGCGTCTGACGGGTCACGGTCAGTTTTTTCGCACGGATCAGCTCCGCATCCTTGCCGGTCAGGCCGATGGCGCTGCCGCCGTGGCGGTTGATCAGGTTGACGATGTCCTTGTTGACCTGGCCGCCGAGGACCATCTCCACCACGTCCATGGTCTGCGCGTCAGTGACGCGCATGCCATCGATGAAGTGACTCTCGATCGACAAACGCTTGAGCAGGTCGCCGATTTGCGGGCCGCCACCGTGGACAACTACCGGGTTGATCCCCACGGCTTTCATCAACACGATGTCGCGGGCAAAGCCGGTTTTCAGCTCGTCGCTTTCCATGGCATTGCCGCCGTACTTGATCACCAGCGTCTTGCCGACGTAGCGTCGAATGTAAGGCAACGCTTCGGAAAGGACCTTGGCGGTATTGGCAGCGGCTTCGCGTTCGAGGGTCATTCAGGGCTCCGGTAAAAAATCAGAACGGTAATTGGAGATCAGGGGCAACACGTTTCAACTGGGCGTGGAACACGTCCTTGATGCGCTGCAACTCAGCCTCGGTATCCGCCTCGAAACGCAGGACCAGCACCGGTGTGGTGTTGGACGCGCGAACCAGGCCCCAGCCTTTGGCGTAATCGACTCGCACACCATCAATGGTGGTCAGGTTGGCGCCTTCGCCCCATTGCGCATCGTGCAGTGCGTCAATGATGCTGAATTTGCTCTCCTCGGTCACATGGATATTGATCTCTGGCGTAGAAATATCGTTCGGGAAGGTCTGGAACAGCTCTTCGGCGGTGGATTTTTCCTTGCTGAGGATCTCCAGCAAGCGTGCGGCACTGTAAATGCCGTCGTCAAAGCCGAACCAGCGCTCCTTGAAGAACACGTGACCACTCATTTCGCCGGCCAACAGCGCGCCGGTTTCTTTCATTTTCTTTTTGATCAACGAGTGACCGGTCTTCCACATTAGCGGGCGACCACCGTATTCCTTGATCAGCGGCGTGAGGCGGCGGGTGCACTTCACGTCGAAGATGATCTCGGCGCCTGGGTTACGCGCTACCACGTCGCGGGCAAACAGCATCAGCAGGCGGTCCGGGAATACGATTTCACCGGTTTCAGTCACCACCCCCACGCGGTCGCCGTCGCCGTCAAAGGCCAGGCCGACGTCAGCCCCGGTTTCCTTGACCTTGGCGATCAGGTCAACCAGGTTTTCAGGCTTGCCCGGATCCGGGTGGTGGTTGGGGAAGTTGCCGTCGACCTCGCAGAACAAGGGGATCACTTCGCAGTTCAGGGCTCCGAGCAGCTGCGGGGCGATCACGCCGGCCGCGCCGTTGCCGCAGTCCACCACCACTTTCAGGCGGCGCTCAAGTTTGACGTCACGGGTGATTTCGTCAGAGTAGCGCTGCAAGATGTCGACTTTGGTGATGGTGCCCTTACCGCTGGTCAGGTCGTTGGTTTTCAGGCGGTTGTGCAGGGCCTGGATCTGTTCGTTGGCCAGGGTGTCGCCAGCGATAACGATCTTGAAGCCGTTGTAGTCCGATGGGTTATGGCTGCCCGTGAGCATCACCCCGGACTTGCCGGCCAGTACGTTGGCTGCGTAGTACAGCGCTGGGGTCGGCACCAGGCCGACATCACTCACATGGCAACCGCTGTCGGCCAGGCCCTGGATCAGTTGTTCCACCAACTCCGGGCCGGACAGGCGACCGTCACGGCCGACCGACACATTGGGCTCATCCTGGGCCAGGCTCTGTGAGCCGATGGCGCGGCCAATCCAGTAGGCGGTTTCGGCAGTCAGCGTCTTAGGCACCACGCCACGGATGTCGTAGGCGCGAAAGATGCTGTCGGGGAATGTCGGGACTACTCGGGCTGCGGTACTCATCGCGGGGGGAAACTCCATCTGAAGGGGGCAAGGCTGGCCTTAATGTGGCTGACCGGCAGGCTCAAACTGAAGGGTATGACGGTGTTTTCGGCAGAGAGTTCGTGGTGCAAAAGTGCCAGCAGCGTGCTGGCTTTGTCCTGCTGCTTACGTAATGCATTGATTTCTATGGGGAAATATCGCTGATAAAGTCCGCGCATTCTTCGTCCTGAAAAGCCTTGCGGTGGCGTCGGGCCGGGCAACGACGCCCGGCCAGATTCAGCTTAGTCAGTGACTGCCGGAATGCCCAAAGCCGCCTGCGCCACGCTGGGTCTCATCAAACTCTTCTACCAGTTCAAAGTGCGCCTGCACCACCGGTACCAGTACCAGCTGGGCGATTCGCTCGCCGACGGCGATGTTGAACGCGGTCTGGCCACGGTTCCAGCACGACACCATCAGCTCGCCCTGGTAGTCCGAGTCGATCAGGCCCACCAGGTTGCCCAGCACGATGCCGTGTTTGTGGCCCAGGCCGGAGCGCGGCAGGATCAGCGCCGCCAAGCCAGGGTCGCCAACGTAGATCGACAGGCCGGTCGGAATCAGCAGGGTCTGGCCCGGCTCAAGCACGGTGTCTTCCTTGAGCATGGCGCGCAGGTCGAGGCCGGCGGAGCCCGGTGTGGCGTAGGCCGGCAGTGGGAATTCGTTGCCGATGCGTGGATCGAGGATCTTGGCTTGCAAAGCGTGCATGGAAATTAAACCTGGTTCAGCCGTTGGGCGATAAAAGAGATCAGTTGGCGGGCAATCTTGCCCTTGCTGGTCTGGGCGAAAAGGGTGGCGTGCAGCTCGCGGTCGATCACGCTGCAGGCGTTTTCCTCGCTGTTGAAGCCGATGCTCGGGTTGGCGACATCATTGGCCACGATCAGGTCGAGGTTTTTGTCTTTCAATTTGCGTGCGGCGTAATCCAGCAAATGCTCAGTCTCGGCGGCGAAGCCGACACTGAACGGACGGTCCGGACGCGTGGCGATGGTGGCCAGGATGTCTGGGTTGCGCACCATTTGCAGGAGCAGGCCATCACCGCTTGTAGGGTCTTTCTTGAGTTTTTGCGGGGCGACGACTTCCGGGCGGTAGTCCGCAACCGCTGCCGAGGCGATAAACAGGTCGCACGGAATAGCGGCCTCACAGGCCGCCAGCATGTCGCGGGCGCTGACTACGTCGATTCGCGTCACCCGATCAGGGGTCGGCAAATGCACCGGGCCGGTGATCAAGGTGACACGTGCGCCTGCCTCGACCGCCGCTTCGGCCAAGGCGAAGCCCATTTTTCCTGAGCTATGGTTGGTGATGTAGCGCACCGGGTCGATGTTTTCCTGGGTCGGGCCGGCGGTGATCAGCACGTGCTTGCCGGTCAGGGCCAGGTGCTGGAAGCACTCGGCGGCGCACAGCGCCAGGTCGGTGGCTTCGAGCATCCGGCCCATGCCGACGTCGCCGCAGGCTTGGCTGCCGGATGCCGGGCCGAACACCTTGAGGCCACGGCTTTGCAGGAGTTGAGTGTTGGCCTGGGTGGCCGGGTCGCGCCACATGGCCTGGTTCATGGCCGGGGCGATGGCGACGGTGGCGTCGGTGGCCAGTACCAGGGTGGTCAGCAGGTCATCGGCAATGCCTTGGGCCAGTCGCGCGATCAGGTCGGCGGTGGCCGGGGCGATCAGCACCAGGTCGGCCCATTTGGCCAGCTCGATATGGCCCATGGCGGCTTCGGCCGCGGGGTCCAGCAGGTCCAGGTGAACCGGGTGCCCGGACAACGCCTGCATGGTCAGTGGAGTAATGAACTCACTGCCGCCGCGCGTCATGACCACGCGCACTTCGGCGCCCTGGTCCAGGAGCCTGCGGACCAGCTCTGCGCTCTTGTAGGCGGCAATGCCGCCGCCAACGCCGAGAACGATGCGTTTCCGATACAGACGCTGCATTGGTTTGCCTTTCCAGTTCAGTGATGCCAGTTCAGTGACGCCTGCGATGCCCCCTCCCCAGGGGAAATCACATGCAAAAAAGAGGGCCTACGATAACACAGCGTCCGCGAGTCAACAGCGGTGCACATGGCGTATAGGGAGAGGGAGCAGGGATGAGTATTCGCGATTGGCCGGCGGCGGAGCGGCCGCGAGAAAAGCTTTTGGAATGGGGCGCGGCGAGTCTGTCGGATGCCGAGCTGCTGGCGATCTTCTTGCGTACAGGGGTTTCCGGCAGGAGCGCAGTGGACCTGGCGCGCCATCTGTTGGCGCAATTCGGCGGCTTGCGCCCGTTGTTGGAGGCCAGTCAGGCACTGTTCAACCAACAATTGGGCTTGGGGCCGGCGAAGTTTGCCCAGTTGCAGGCGGTACTGGAAATGGCCAAGCGGCACATGGCCGAACGCCTGCGACATGACTCGGTGCTGGAGAGCCCGAAGGCCGTGCGCGATTACCTCAAAGCCATGCTGCGGCACGAGCCCCACGAAATCTTCGGCTGTCTGTTCCTTGATTCAAGGCACAGGGTGCTGGGTTTCGAGGCCTTGTCCCAAGGCACCATCGACGCGGCGATGGTTTACCCCCGGCAGGTGGTCAAGCGCGCCCTGGCCTATAATGCGGCGGCGCTGATCCTTTGCCATAACCATCCTTCCGGCAGCCTTGAGCCGAGCGCAGCTGATCGAAAATTGACCAAGTTGCTGCAAAAGGCCTTGGAAGTGGTGGATGTGCGAGTCCTCGATCACATCATCGTAGGGGACGGCGACCCGTTGTCGATGGCGGAATATGGGTGGCTGTAGAGGCAGCAAATGAACGGGTGAAGCTGCAAGCCTCAAGTGGGCTTGCAGCGTGCAGCTTAGGGCTTGACGCTGACCTTCGAGAAATCCTGGCGCCCGAATGGGCTCACCTGGTAGCCCTCGACATTCTTCCGAGCCAGGGCAAACGCCGTAGGGTGCGCGAGCGGCAGCCACAGTGCCTGCTGCTGGATCTGCGCCTGGGCCTGCTGGTAGAGCTTGCTGCGCACCCCTTGCTCGCTGGTGGTCTTGCCGGCGCTGATCAGCTTGTCCAGCGTTGGGTCGCAGTAGCGGGCGAAGTTGGTGCCGGATTTCACTGCCGCGCACGAGAACTGCGGGGTCAGGAAGTTATCCGGGTCACCGTTGTCGCCGGCCCAGCCCATGAACAGCAGGTCGTGTTCGCCGGCTTTGGCGCGGCGGATCAGCTCGCCCCATTCGATCACACGGATCTCGGCCTGGATGCCGACCTTGGCCAGGTCAGCCTGCAGCAGTTGGGCACCGAGGTTCGGGTTGGGGTTCAGCAGGCTGCCGGTGGGGCGGGTCCAGAGGGTGGTCTTGAAACCCTCCTTCAGACCGGCGCGATCCAGCAGTGCCTTGGCCTTGGCAAGGTCCTGCGGGTAACCGGGCAAGTCCTTGGCGTAGCTCCAGGTGTTGGGCGGGTAAGGGCCATTGGCGGCCTCGGCGGTCCCTTCAAACACGGCTTTGAGGTAGCTGCCCTTGTCGAAGGCCAGGTTGATCGCCTGGCGCACTTCAGGTTTGTCCAGGGGCGGGTGCTGGCTGTTGATGGCCACGAAGGCGGTCATGAAGGCAGCGGTTTTCTCGACCTTGAGCGCCGGGTCTTTTTCGGCCTCGCCCACGTCCAGCGGCTTGGGCGACAGGGCAATCTGGCATTCATCACGGTGCAGCTTCTGCAGGCGCACGTTGGCGTCCGGGGTGATGGCGAAGATCAAGTTATCCACAGCCGGTTTGCCGGCGAAGTAGTCCGGGTTGGCTTTGTAACGCACCACGGCGTCTTTCTGGAAACGGCTGAAGATGAACGGACCGGTGCCGATCGGTTGGCTGTTGAGCTTTTCCGGCGTGCCAGCCTTGAGCAGTTTATCGGCGTATTCCGCCGGGTAGATCGAGGCAAAACCCATGCTCAGGGCGGCGAGGAAGGTGGAGTCGGCATGGTCCAGGGTGAAGCTCACGGTGAGCGGGTCGAGGGCGTCGATTTTCTTCACCAGCGTCGGCAGTTGCAGCGACTGCGCGTGGGGGAAGCCACTCTGGGCGATCTTGTGCCATGGGTTGGCCGGGTCGAGCATGCGCTCGAAGCTGAAGCGCACGTCTTCGGCGGTCAGGGTGCGGCTTGGGGTGAAGTAATCGGTGCGATGGAATTTCACATCCGGGTGCAGCTTGAAGGTATAGGTCAGGCCATCCGGCGAGACGTCCCAACTGTCTGCCAGGCTGGGCACCAGTTTGCCGCTGGTCGCGTCATAGTCCACCAAGCGGTTCATCAGCACATCGGCCGAGGCGTTGGTGGTGGTCAGCGAGTTGTATTGCACCACATCGAACCCTTCGGGGCTGGCCTCGGTGCAGACGCTCAAATTGCTGGCGGCAGAGGCCAGCGGGGCGATGAATAGAGGGGCTAGCAATAGCGGTAGGGCAGCGAGGCGCATGTTCGGTTTCCTTTGCAGATCGAAGGCCCATCTGCGAGTGCAGTCTGGAAAAGTCCTACCGTAGTGGTCTGATAGGTAAATGACTAGCCCATTTTTGGCTGTGCTTTTGCCCCAAATGCTGTTTTGATGGCGCCTCATCGCGTTTCGTCGAGCACTTCACGGTGTTCGCGCGCGCTGTAAATCATTCTGTGCGACGAGCGGTCGGCTATGACAGCGGCCCCTCCTGGCAGCGGTTCAGGCGTCTGTCGCCAAGATTTACGCCAGTAAAAACACGCGGGCTGTTGTTGCACTGGGGTCTTTCTGGTATAAAGCAGCGCTCTTTTCTAGGGGCCCGGTTCCTTCGCTTGTAGGTGTAGCCGGTAAGACCCTAAAGAAACGCGGCGCCTGGCGCCAAATGACTGAGAGATTAAG
Organism: Pseudomonas sp. QC2; assembly: GCF_002859085.1. Taxonomy (NCBI): domain Bacteria; kingdom Pseudomonadati; phylum Pseudomonadota; class Gammaproteobacteria; order Pseudomonadales; family Pseudomonadaceae; genus Pseudomonas; species Pseudomonas sp. QC2. Next base: position 123,427 of record NZ_PKKS01000018.1, on the reverse strand, counting down.
CGGCCAACCCATGCCGGGTTGGGCATGTGGTTTTAGAGGGCTGAGGCATGTCGAGAGTCTGTCAAGTTACCGGTAAGGGTCCGGTGACTGGGAATAACATTTCCCACGCAAATAACAAAACCCGTCGTCGTTTCCTGCCGAACCTGCAGCATCACCGCTTCTGGGTTGAAGAAGAGAAACGTTTCGTCCGTCTGCGCGTATCCGCTAAAGGCATGCGCATTATCGACAAGCGTGGCATCACTGTCGTGCTGGCCGAAATCCGTGCCGCTGGCAAGATCTAAGGAGCTCTATCATGCGTGAATTGATTCGAATGATCTCTAGCGCCGGTACTGGTCACTTCTACACTACCGACAAGAACAAGCGTACTACCCCGGACAAGCTCGAAAAGAAAATGTTCGACCCGCGCGTTCGCAAGCACGTGATCTACAAAGAAGGCAAAATCAAGTAATTGATTTTCCTCCTTGTGAAAAAAAGCCCGTATCTCACGATCCGGGCTTTTTTTTGCCTGCGATTTGCCGGTCAGGCTTTCTGTTCGAACACCACGTAGATCTTGCGGCAAGGCTCCAGCACTTCCCAGGTGCCGCTGAAGCCGGCGGGGATCACGAAGCGATCACCCGCGCGCAAGGTCTTGGCATTGCCGTCGGCATCACGTAGCACGGACACACCTTGCACAATCTCGCAGTACTCATGCTCGGTGTAGTTGACCTTCCATTGCCCGACCTCACCTTCCCACACCCCGGCGCTCATCTGGCCGCACGGGCTGTTGTAGTGGTTGTAGATCGTTTGCTCGGGATCACCCTTGAGGATTTTTTCGGCGGCGGGGCGGTAGCGGTCTGGGGCGGTGCTGGCTTGGCTGAAGTCGACGATGTCCTGGATGCTCATGTGCGTGTCCCGTCTGGCCTGCGGTTGGAGAGCCCAAAGTCTATGTTTATTAAAATGAACATCGCAAGGGCGTTTTCCTACGTTATGTCAAATATATTGAAACATCCCCAGCCGCTGGTTTAGGGTGGCAGCTGCCTTGAGCCGAACAGCTGGCTGGCGGGGCACGCATTCTTTGAGGCTGCCGGGGCACATCGCCTGGCCCTTGTATTCCATAAGAGGAGGACACTCGCATGACCACCCTGACCCGTGCCGACTGGGAACAACGCGCCAAGGATCTGAAGATCGAAGGCCGCGCCTACATTAATGGCGAGTACACCGCCGCTGTTTCCGGTGACACCTTCGAGTGCATCAGCCCGGTCGATGGTCGCCTGCTGGCCACTGTTGCCAGCTGTGACGCCGTCGACGCCCAGCGCGCCGTTGAAAACGCGCGTGCCACGTTCAACTCCGGTGTGTGGTCGCGCCTGGCGCCGGCCAAACGCAAAGCCACCATGATCCGTTTCGCCGCGTTGCTCAAGGCCAATGCCGAAGAGCTGGCGCTGCTTGAAACCCTGGACATGGGCAAGCCGATCAGCGACTCCCTGAACATCGACGTACCCGGCGCGGCGAATGCCCTGAGCTGGAGCGGCGAAGCCATCGACAAAATCTACGACGAAGTCGCCGCCACTCCGCACGACCAACTGGGCCTGGTGACCCGTGAGCCGGTCGGCGTCGTCGGCGCCATCGTGCCGTGGAACTTCCCACTGATGATGGCCTGCTGGAAACTCGGCCCGGCGCTGTCCACCGGTAACTCGGTGATCCTCAAACCGTCCGAAAAATCCCCACTGACCGCCATCCGTATCGCGGCCCTGGCCGTTGAGGCCGGTATTCCAAAAGGTGTGTTCAACGTGCTGCCGGGCTACGGCCACACCGTGGGCAACGCGCTGGCGCTGCACATGGACGTCGACACCCTGGTGTTCACCGGTTCGACCAAGATCGCCAAGCAACTGTTGATCCGCTCCGGCGAGTCGAACATGAAGCGTGTATGGCTGGAAGCGGGCGGCAAGAGCCCCAACATCGTGTTTGCCGATGCACCGGACCTGCAAGCCGCCGCCGAGTCCGCCGCCGGCGCTATCGCCTTCAACCAGGGCGAAGTCTGCACCGCCGGTTCGCGCCTGCTGGTGGAGCGTTCCATCAAGGATAAATTCCTGCCACTGGTGATCGAGGCCCTCAAGGGCTGGAAGCCAGGCAACCCGCTGGACCCGGCCACTAACGTCGGCGCGTTGGTGGACACCCAGCAGATGAACACCGTGCTCTCGTACATCGAAGCCGGGCATGCCGATGGCGCCAAGTTGGTCGCCGGTGGCAAGCGCACCTTGGAAGAAACCGGCGGTACTTATGTCGAGCCGACGATTTTCGACGGCGTGACCAATGCGATGAAGATCGCCCAGGAAGAGATCTTTGGTCCCGTCCTGTCGGTGATCACCTTCGACAGCGCCGAGGAAGCGGTCAAGATCGCCAACGACACCGTCTATGGCTTGGCCGCCGCCGTGTGGACAGCCGATATCTCCAAGGCGCACCTGACCGCCAAGGCCCTGCGCGCCGGTAGCGTGTGGGTCAACCAATATGACGGCGGCGACATGACTGCGCCGTTTGGTGGCTTCAAGCAATCGGGTAACGGTCGCGACAAGTCGCTGCATGCGTTCGACAAGTACACCGAGCTGAAGTCGACCTGGATCAAGCTCTAAGCCACACCGCTGATCCCCTGTAGGAGCGAGCTTGTGTGGGGCTGGCTTGCCTGCGATAGCATCACCTAGGTGTGCCTGACACGCTTAGGTGCCTGCATCGCGGGCAAGCCTGACTCCCACGCAAGCTCGCTCCTACAGTTCGTTTTGCAAGCCCGAAAACTTATCCACAGGAGCGTGGCAATGCGTTGGGCGACTTATTTCGCCGTCCTGGCCTCGGTACTCAGCGTCGGCCTGGCGCTGGGTGTCAGCATGCCGCTGGTGTCCCTGCGCCTTGAAAGCTGGGGCTACGGCAGCTTTGCCATTGGTGTGATGGCGGCTATGCCCGCGTTTGGTGTGCTGCTGGGCGCCAAGGTCTCCAGTCGCATGGCCTCCTGGCTCGGCACGGCCAACCTCATGCGCCTGTGCCTGTGGGCGGGCGCGGTGTCCATCGGCTTGTTGGCGATCCTGCCCAGCTATCCGGTCTGGCTGGTGTTGCGGCTGATGATCGGCGTGATCCTCACCATCGTATTTATCCTCGGCGAAAGCTGGATAAACCAATTGGTAGTGGAGCAGTGGCGCGGCCGGCTGGTGGCCCTGTATGGCTGCAGTTATGCCTTGAGCCAACTGTCGGGCCCGTTGCTGCTGGGCCTGATCGGTACCGACCATGATTATGGTTTCTGGGTGGGCGTAGCCCTGCTGATGGTGGCGCCGCTGTTGCTGCTGGGACGCTCCGGCGCACCGAGCGCCGAGTCCTTCAGCGTGACCTTCGCGCAACTGTGGCGCTTCTGCCTGAGCCTGCCCGCGATTGCCTGGGCGGTGGCGCTGTTCGCCGCATTCGAGGCGATGATCCTCACGTTGCTGCCGGTGTATTGCCTGCAGCAAGGCTTCACCGCCGAAGTTGCCCTGGCCATGGTCAGCACGGTGGTGGTCGGCGATGCGCTGCTGCAACTGCCCATCGGTGCGCTGGCCGACTACCTGCCGCGACGCACGTTGTTCCTGGGCTGTGCGCTGCTGTTGCTGGCATCGAGCCTGGCCATTGCGCCGTTGATGCACACGCCGTTGATCTGGCCGGTGTGGGTGCTGTTCGGCGCCAGTGCCGGCGGTTTGTTCACCCTGTCGCTGATCCTGATCGGCGAGCGTTACCGTGACGATGCGCTGGTGCGTGCCAATGCCCATGTGGCGCAGTTGTGGGGTATCGGCTGCCTGATCGGCCCGTTGGTTGCCGGTGCCGGCAGCCAGTGGGTCAGCGGCCATGCGCTGCCGTGGCTGATGGCGGCGGGCGCGCTGGGGCTGGTGGTGCTGTTGCTGCGCCAAGGCGCCTTCGGCGCAGCACAGCCAGCCTGACCTGACATGCAATCGCGTGTGGGGCTTCGTCTTTCTTAAAGCATCCGCTCGAGGCCAACGCTGGTGGCGAACCACGCATTGAACCGCCGCCACCAGTTGCCCGGCTCGCGGGTCAGGGTGTGCAATTGGCCGTTGTCCTCGGTGACCCACACGATCTGGCCATCCTGCAATTTCGCCTCATAGCTCAAGGCCGGGGCCATGCCTTGCAGCGCCAGGTTACGCACGTGTTCCGCCAGCTCCGGGCTGTCGACCAGCACACCCACTTCGGTGTTCCACAGCACCGAGCGCGGGTCGAAGTTGAAGGAGCCGATAAACGATTTCGTCCGATCAAAAATCATCGCCTTGCTGTGCAAGCTGGAGTCCGAACCACGGAAGGTACCGCGTCGAAACAGGTGTGGGCCGCTGCCGCCGCCGTCCCCGGGTTGGCGGCGCAGCTCATAGAGCTTCACGCCATGTTCCAGCAGGGCCTTGCGGTAGGGCGCGTAACCGCCGTGCACAGCCGGCACGTCGGTGGCTTCGAGCGCGTTAGTCAGCAGGCTGACCGACACGCCGGCGTCGGCGCGCCCGGTCAGGTACACCAGCCCCGGTTGCCCCGGCACGAAGTAGGCTGAGATCATGATCAGCTCGTGGTTGACCCCTTCGAGTTCCGGCGCCAGTTGCGTCGTGAGCAGCAGCCGAGGGTCTGGGTCGGCCTTGGACAGCACCTTGCTCGGCGCATCCCAGAGCGCCTGGTTCCAGGCCCAGATCAGCTCGCGGCGCCAGATGTCCATGCGCGGTTGGGTCTGGTAGGTGCGCAAGCGGTTGTACAGCGCGTGATTCTGCTGGCGCGACTCGGCCAGCGAGGCTTCCAGTTGCACGCGTGCGGCGGCCAGGTCGCCTCGGGTCGGCGCAATAGACACGAAGTCATCAATGGGCTTGCTCAGGGCACTGTTCCAGTACTGGTCGAAGCTGTGGCCGAGCTGCTCAGCCACCGGCCCTACGCTGAGCATGTCGATGTCGGTGAAGTTCAGGTTGGGCTCGGCGTCGAAATATTCATCCCCCAGGTTGCGCCCGCCGACGATGGCCACGCTGTTGTCCGCCAACCACAGCTTGTTGTGCATGCGCCGATGCTGCAGCGACAGGTTGAACAAGCGGCCCATGGCCCGTGTCGCGCCGGTGCTGCGCCCTAGGTGCAGCGGGTTGAACAGGCGAATCTCGATCTTGGGGTGGGCGGCGAGGGTGGCGATGATCTGGTCCAGGCCATCACTGGTGGTGTCGTCCAGCAGGATACGCACGCGCACGCCGCGGTCAGCGGCCTTGAGCAGTTCGTCCACCAGCATGCGGGTGCTGATGCCGTCGTGCACGATGTAGTACTGCAGGTCGAGGCTGGTCTGGGCGTTACGGATCAGCTCGGCACGTGCCATGAACGCCTCGCTGCTGTTGGGCAGCAGGCGAAAACCGGAGCGCCCTTGATAGGGCGCGGCCTGGGCCTGGATCGACCGGCCGAACGACGATTGCGCGGCGGGCAGGGCGTCGCTGGGGATGCGCGGTACGCTCACAGTGGCGCAGCCACCCAGGGCCAGGGCTCCCAACAGGAAAAACGGTAATAGCCGTTGAATCATCAAGGGAGTTGCTTCCAGATCAGGGCGGTTGTCGGCATATGACGGCAATTTCCCGCGAAAGGTCAGTCGGCTACCTCAGCGAGCATTTTGCTGGCGGCGGCACCGACCTTGCGCACGGCTTCTTCAATCTGTGCGGTTGGCTTGGCAGCGTAGTTCATGCGCAGGCAGTTGCGGTACTTGCCCGATGCGGAAAAGATGCTGCCTACGGCCACCTGCACGCCTTGTTCCATCAGCACACGGTTGAGCTTCAACGTATCAAAGCCTTCCGGCAGTTCGATCCACAGCATGAAACTGCCCTGGGGGCGACTCGCCCGCGTACCTGCCGGGAAATAACGGCTGACCCAGTCAAGCATCAAGTCGCGATTACGCTGGTATTGCGTGCGCATCCGCCGCAAATGGGGCTCGAAGTGGCCGCCTTTGAGGAATTCGGCTATTGCGATCTGCGGCTGCGTGGCGGTTGATCCGGTGCTGATGTACTTCATGTGCAGCACCCGCTCCAGGTAGCGGCCGGGAGCAACCCAGCCGATGCGCAATCCGGGCGCCAGGGTTTTCGAGAACGAACTGCACAACAATACTCGGCCGTCTTCGTCGAAGGACTTGATGGTGCGCGGGCGTGGGTAGCTGTAGGCCAGTTCGCCGTATACGTCATCTTCGATGATCGCCACGTCAAAGCGCTGGGCCAAGGTCAGCAGCGCACGTTTGCGCGCTTCCGGCATGATGTAGCCCAAGGGGTTGTTGCAGTTGGGCGTGAGCTGGATGACCTTGATCGGCCACTGTTCCAGTGCCAGCTCCAGGGCTTCGAGGCTGATGCCGGTGATGGGGTCGGTAGGGATTTCCAGGGCTTTCATGCCCAGCCCTTTGAGGGTCTGCATGGCGCCGTGGAAGCTCGGTGAATCCACCGCGACGATATCACCCGGCTCGCAAATGGCATGGATGCTGGCGGACAGCGCCTCATGGCAGCCGGTGGTGATGACGATATCGTCGGCGGTCAGTTGGCAGCCGGAATCCAATGACAGTCGCGCAATTTGTTCGCGCAATTCCATACAGCCCATGATGTTGTCGTAGTACAGCCCCGGCAAGTCCTGGCGCCGGCTTACACGGGCCAGGCTGCGCAGCAGAGGCTTGATCGTAGGTGACAATACGTCCGGCATGCCACGGCCCATCTGTATGACGTCTTTGCGGGGGACGGCGCGAATCAGCTCCAGCACTTGGTCCCATTGCGATATCTCCACCGGGCGCTGGGCGGGTCGACCGATTTCGGGCAGGGCCGGCAGCGCTCGGCCGACCGGCACAAAATAGCCAGACTTGGGTTTGGGCATCGCCAGGCCATTGTCTTCCAGCAATCGATAAGCCTGTTGCACGGTGCTCAGGCTGACCCCGTGCTCCACGCTCAGGGCCCGTACGGAAGGCAATCGATCGCCGGGGCGGTAGAAGCCTTGTTCGATGCGTGTACCCAGCAGTTCGGCAAGGTTGACGTAGAGGGTCATGGCGGTCGCTCCCGAGGGACCAGTACAGATAGGGGGAAAATACAGGATTCAGGCGTCCGCAGGCAGTGTCTGTATGGATTTAATAAGGTTAAGTTGAATCTGTAATGCTTTTGCCCCTGCGCTCATGCTTGTTACTCGTAGCAACAAGCAATCGAGGGGCAACACCATGAGCGGTATGAGCGATGTGCGGCTGGCGTTACACAGTCAGGAGTTGGAGGCAGGGCAAGCGCGCGTGACGGCGCCGCGGGATATCAGCCGCTGGAGCCTGTTCTGGCACCGCCGTCACACGCGCAGGGCGTTGCTGCACCTGACCCGCGAGCAGTTGCGTGACGTCGGGCTGACCGAGGAGCAGGCGCGCCAGGAAGGGGTGAAACCGTTCTGGCGCAGTTGATTCACACCCGCTCTTTGAGCCTGTGCCAGAGCATCCCCAATGCCAGCAGTGGCGAGCGCAGGTGCTTGCCGCCGGGGAAGGTGAGGTGCGGCACCTGGGCGAACAGATCAAAGCGCGCCTGTTGTTGGCCACTGATGGCTTCGGCCAGCAGCTTGCCCGCCAGGTGCGTGGCGTTGAGGCCATGGCCGGCGTAGGCCTGGGCGTAATACACGTTGGGTTGGTCGGCCAGTCGACCAATCTGCGGTAGGCGGTTGGCGCCGATGCCGATCATGCCGCCCCATTGGTAATCGATTTTTACATCGGCCAGTTGCGGGAACACCTGCAGCATCTTCGGACGCATATACGCGCCGATGTCCTTGGGGTCGCGACCGGAATAGTGGCACGCGCCGCCGAACAGCAATCGGCGGTCGGCAGACAGTCGGAAGTAGTCCACCGTGACGCGCTGGTCGCACACCGCCATGTTCTGTGGCAGCAGGTTGGCGGCCTGGGCTTCGCTCAACGGCTCAGTGGCGATGATGTAGCTGCCGGCGGGCAGCACTTTGCCGCTCAGGTGTGGGTTGAGGTCATTGAGGTAGGCATTGCAGGCGAGTACCAGGGTCTTGGCGCGTACATTGCCCTGAGCGGTATGCACGTTGACCTCGGGGCCGTAGTCGATGCGCGTGACTTCGGACTGTTCGAACAACTTAACGCCTAATTGCTGCGCTGCAGCGGCTTCGCCGAGGGCCAGGTTGAGCGGGTGCAAGTGGCCGGAGCCCATGTCGATCATACCGCCCACGTAGCGGGCGGAGCCGATTACGCTGCTCATCTCGCTGGCCTGCAGCAGGCGCACTTCATGGCGATAGCCGAGGCCGCGCAGTTCTGCGGCATCTTCGGCCAGGCCTTGCAGGTCGCGAGGTTTGTTGGCGAGGTCGCAGTAACCCCAGGTCAGGTCGCAAGGGATCTGAAAGCGCTCGACGCGCTCGCGCACGATCTCCACGGCTTCCAGGCCCATCAGCTTCATCTCGCGCACGCCCTCGGTCCCGATCACGTTGGCGAACTGGTCCAGGCCGTGGCCCACGCCGCGAATCAACTGGCCGCCGTTACGCCCGCTGGCGCCCCAGCCGACTTTGCGCGCTTCCAGCAACACCACGCTGAAACCGCGTTCGGCCAGCTCCAAAGCCGTGTTGAGCCCGGAAAAACCACCGCCTACCACGCACACATCCGCTGTGTTCTCGCCGGTCAGTACCGGGTAATCGGGGTGCGGCACGCTGCTGGCCGCGTAGTAGGAAGTGGTGTGCCGGGCGCTGGCGGTCATGGGGAAAATCCCTGTTTGGAAAATTTGACGCAGGATACAGCGGTCGGACGAAGCTGTCTGCGCAGGGCGTTTTGCGGCAGAATCCACGTCTATTCGCCGTTCGGTACGTGTTTCGATGAGTTGCAACAGCCAGAAAGTCAGCGCGCTGCGCAGGCAGATTCCTTCGTTCGAGTGCGTTCCCGGTTGCCACGATTGCTGTGGGCCAGTGACGACTTCGCCCGAGGAAATGTCGCGCCTGCCGCGTAAGACGGCGGCCGAGCAGGACGCGGCCATGGACGAGTTGAATTGCGTGCACCTGGGGCCCAATGGTTGCACCGTGTATGACGAGCGTCCGCTGATCTGCAGGCTGTTCGGCACGACAAAGACCCTGCCGTGCCCCAATGGGCGTGGGCCTGTTGAGCTGATTCACCCGCGGGTGGAAAAACAGATCCATGAATACATGGCCAGCACCCGGCAGGTACTCGTCTAACGGTTGTGCTCGATTCAATCCGGGATCGGCAGGTTCAGGCTCTCCTTCACCTCTTCCATCACGATATAGCTCTTCGATTCCCGCACATGGGGCAGTTTGAGCAGGATATCGCCAAGCAATTTGCGGTACGAGGCCATCTCGGAAATCCGCGCCTTCACCAGGTAGTCGAAGTCCCCCGACACCAAGTGGCATTCCAGCACGTGCGGCAGTTTCAGCACCGCACGACGGAACTCTTCAAAGGTGTCGCCGGATTTGTAATCGAGGCTGATCTCGACAAATACCAGCAAACTGCCCTTTAAATGCTGGGGGTTGAGCCGCGCGTTGTAGCCCATGATGATCCCTTCACGCTCCAGCCGACGCACGCGCTCGGTACACGGCGTGGTCGACAGCCCGACCTTTTCCCCCAACTCCGTGAACGAAATACGTCCATCGGTTTGCAGGATGCGCAGGATGTTGCGATCAATCTTGTCCAGCTCGCGCTTGGTCTGGGTGTTGGTACGCATAGGGGATACGCCTCTGTGAAAAGGGTTTTTGCCGAGAATTGTCGCCAAATATAGGCAGTTATATAGTGAAATGCACTGGCAATTGTTTTTTACACTGCGCTCATCATTGCTCGAATAACACACGTCAGCGGCCATGCCCGCGATGAGGATATAAAAATGCGCGTTCTGGTCTTGGGTAGCGGTGTCATTGGGGTGACCAGTGCCTACTATTTGGCGCGGGCCGGGTTTGAAGTGGTCGTCGTCGACCGTCAACCCGCCGCTGCCATGGAAACCAGTTTCGCCAACGCCGGCCAGGTGTCCCCAGGCTACGCCTCGCCATGGGCTGCACCGGGCGTGCCGCTCAAGGCCATCAAATGGCTGCTGCAGCGTCACGCGCCGCTGGCGATCAAGGCCACCGCCGATATCGACCAATACCTGTGGATGGCGCAGATGCTGCGCAACTGCACCGCCAGCCGTTACGCGGTGAACAAGGAGCGGATGGTGCGCCTGTCCGAGTACAGCCGTGACTGCCTCGACGAATTGCGCACCGAGACCGGCATTGCCTACGAAGGCCGCAGCCTCGGGACTACCCAACTCTTCCGCACACAGGCTCAGCTCGACGGTGCCGCTAAAGACATCGCCGTGTTGAAGGAATCCGGTGTGCCGTTCGAGCTGCTCGACCGCGCCGGCATTGCCCGCGTTGAGCCGGCCCTGGCCAGTGTGACCGATATCCTCGCCGGTGCCCTGCGATTGCCCAACGACCAGACGGGTGACTGCCAGATGTTCACCACCCGCCTGGCCGATATGTGCAAGCAATTGGGCGTTGAATTCCGCTTTGAACAAGACATCCAGCGCCTCGACTACGCGGGCGACCGCATCAACGGCGTGTGGATCGACGGCAAGCTGGAAACCGCCGACCGCTACGTGCTGGCCCTCGGCAGCTACTCGCCGAAGCTGCTCAAGCCGCTGGGAATCAAGGCACCGGTATACCCGCTCAAGGGTTACTCGCTGACCGTGCCGATTACTCATTCGGCGATGGCGCCGACGTCGACCATCCTCGACGAGACCTACAAGGTCGCAATCACCCGCTTCGACAACCGCATTCGCGTCGGTGGCATGGCTGAAATAGCCGGTTTTGACCTGTCGCTTAACCCGCGTCGGCGCGAAACCCTGGAGATGATCGTCAACGACCTTTATCCTCAGGGCGGCGATCTGTCCGCAGCCACCTTTTGGACCGGCCTGCGCCCGACCACACCCGACGGCACGCCGATTGTCGGTGCCACCCCATTCAAGAACCTGTTCCTGAATACCGGCCATGGCACCCTCGGTTGGACCATGGCGTGTGGTTCCGGTCGTTTGCTGGCCGACCTGATGGCGAAGAAAACCCCGCAGATCAGCGCCGAAGGCCTCGATATTTCCCGTTATGGCAACCACCAGGAGTCCGCAAAACATGTCAATCCAGCGCCAGCTCACCAATGAGCGCATGAGCCAGATCGTTGTTCACAGCGGTACCGTGTATCTGGCAGGCCAAGTCGGCGACGACATGAGCGCCGGGATTGAGCAGCAGACCCGTGAAACCCTGGTCAATATCGAGCGTTTGCTGGACCTGGCCGGTACCGACAAATCCAAATTGCTGTCGGTGACGATCTACCTGAAAGACATCGACGCCGATTTCGCCGGCATGAACGCGGTATGGGACAAGTGGCTGCCCAAAGGCGTCGCCCCGGCCCGCGCCACGGTGGAAGCCAAGCTGTGCGAACCGGAAATCCTGGTAGAGCTGTCTGTCGTGGCGGCTTTGCCTTAAACAACGATCCTTCTTCCGGTGCCGAAGCCGTCGGTGGGTGCCGGTTTTTTCTTCACTTTGCTGCCTAGAAGCGTGCCGCCATGCGTCCTGCCCGTGCCTTGATCGACCTCCAAGCCCTGCGTCACAACTACCAACTGGCCCGTGAAGTCACGGGGGCCAAGGCCCTCGCCGTGGTCAAGGCCGACGCTTATGGCCACGGTGCCGTGCGCGTGGCCCAGGCGTTGGAAGCCGACGCCGATGGGTTTGCCGTGGCGTGCATCGAAGAGGCTTTGGAGCTGCGCGCCGCCGGGATTCGTGCGCCGGTGCTGCTGCTGGAAGGTTTTTTCGAGGCCGACGAGCTGCCGCTGATCCTCGAGCACGATTTGTGGTGCGTGGTGCATTCGCTGTGGCAACTGGAAGCGATTGAGCAGGCGCAGTTGCGTGCGCCGCTGACCGTCTGGCTCAAGCTGGATTCGGGCATGCACCGTGTCGGCCTGCACCCCAAGGATTTCCAGGAGGCGTACCAGCGCCTGTTGGCCAGCGGAAAAGTGGCCAAGATCGTGTTGATGAGCCACTTCGCCCGCGCCGATGAGCTCGATTGCGTCAGCAGCGATGAACAAGTCGCGGTGTTTGAGGCGGCGCGCCAGGGCCTTTCGGCCGAGGTCAGCTTGCGCAATTCGCCGTCGGTGCTGGGCTGGCCGAGTGTGTCCAGCGACTGGGTGCGCCCGGGCATCATGCTTTACGGCGCCACGCCGTTTGGCGAAGACCAGGCCCTCGCCGCGCGTTTGCAGCCGGTGATGACCCTGGAATCCAAGGTTATCTGCGTGCGCGAACTGCCGGCCGGTGAGCCGGTGGGTTATGGCGCCAAGTTCATCACGCCAAAACCGATGCGCATCGGCGTGGTCGCCATGGGCTATGCCGACGGCTACCCGCGTCACGCCCCCACCGGCACGCCGGTACTGGTCGCTGGGCAGCGCAGCCAGCTATTGGGCCGTGTCTCCATGGACATGCTGTGTGTCGACCTGACGGACGTGCCTCAGGCCGGCCTTGGTGCCACGGTGGAGTTGTGGGGCAAAAACATCCTCGCCAGTGATATCGCCACCGCCGCCGAGACCATTCCCTACCAGATTTTCTGCAACCTGCGCCGCGTGCCAAGGCTCTATTGCGGCGCTTGATCGCCAGGTACGAACGCAACCGCCTGGGATTTAGGCCCAAGTGTTGTAAATACTGAACGCTGTCGCCATGATAACGCTCAATTACAACAAAGCCTGAATCCTAGGAGGCTCCTGCATTGGACGTCGGCGAACGACTGCAATCCATCCGTAAACTGAAGGGTCTTTCCCAGCGCGAGCTCGCCAAGCGCGCGGGTGTCACCAACAGCACCATTTCGATGATCGAAAAAAACAGCGTCAGCCCCTCGATCAGCTCCTTGCGCAAGGTGCTGGGCGGCATCCCCATGTCGATGGTCGAGTTCTTTTCCGAGGAGATCCTCCAGGAAATACCGACGCAGATCGTCTATAAAGCCAATGAGCTCATCGATATCTCTGACGGCGCCGTCACCATGAAACTGGTAGGCCGCGCGCACCCCAGCCGGGCGATTGCATTTCTCAACGAGATTTACCCACCGGGCGCCGACACGGGCGAAGAAATGCTCACCCACGAAGGCGAAGAAACCGGGATTTTGGTGGAAGGTCGCCTGGAGTTGGTGGTCGGTCTTGAAACTTTTGTGCTCGAAGCCGGCGATAGCTACTACTTTGAAAGCACCAAGCCGCATCGTTTTCGCAACCCGTTCGATGTGCCGGCGCGACTAATCAGCGCAGCCACGCCCGCGAACTTTTAAGAATAGAGGCGCCCTGCCAGCGTTGCAGAGGTTCCCGCAGCTGTATTCCGCGAGGCTGAATCTCCCTTTATTTAATAGGGTTGTTTCGGCCAGGCGGGCTAACCGTTATACTTTCGCCGCCTGCGAAACCGTGGCCGCAGGCGTGAATAGCCACCATTGAGGGTGAACGCGTGAACCTAATTATGAAAATGCTGGCTGCACCAGCAACCGTACTGGCCCTATGGGCTGTCAGCGCTCAAGCTGCGACCAACGACGACATTGCCAAGCGCCTGGAGCCTGTGGGTCAGGTTTGCGTCCAGGGCCAGGAATGCAAGGGCATGGAAGTGGCGGTAGCCGCCGGCGGCGGCGCGGCGAAGACGCCGGATGAGATCATCGCCAAGCACTGCAACGCTTGCCACGGTACGGGCCTGTTGGGCGCGCCGAAAATCGGCGATACCGCCGCCTGGAAAGAGCGCGCCGACCATCAGGGCGGCCTGGATGGGATCCTGGCCAAGGCGATCACGGGCATCAATGCCATGCCGCCAAAAGGCACGTGCTCTGATTGCTCGGATGATGACCTGAAAGGTGCGATCGAGAAGATGTCGGGTTTGAAATAAACCAATCTTCGCCAAAAAGCCGCTTACGGGCGGCTTTTTTGTGGCCGCGATTTGTGTTTCAACACTGTTCTTTGCAGCAAAGACCCTGCAAGCTCGGTCCAACCCCTAATCATGGAATGTTCAGGAGGGTCGGATGGTGCAGTTGTGTTCAATCGAGCAAGCAGTTGACGACGTACTGGAACGGTTGCCGGCGCATATCCACATGGGTATGCCGCTTGGCCTGGGCAAGCCGAACCTGTTCGCCAACGCGCTGTACCGGCGCATCGCCAAATTGCCGGAGCGGTCGCTGACGATCTATACCGCCTTGAGCCTGGGCCGGCCAACGCTGGGCGATGGCTTGCAGAAACGCTTTCTCGAACCCTTTATCGAGCGGGTGTTTGGCGATTACCCCGAGCTGGATTTCCTCGCCGACCTGCACAAAGACACGCTTCCAAAAAATATCCATGTACAGCAGTTCTTCATGCAACCCGGCAGCCTGCTCCATAGCGAGTCGGCGCAGCAGGACTACGTCAGCAGCAACTACAGCCACGCCGCCCGCGACATCAACGCAGCCGGCTTGAACCTGGTGGCGCAATTGGTTGCCAGCAGCGCCGAGCATCCTGATCGCCTGAGCCTGAGCTGCAACCCGGATATCACCCTCGACCTGCTGCCCATGATCGCCAAGCGCCGTGAGGCCGGTGAAACCGTGCTGATCGTCGGCCAGGTCCACAGCGAGTTGCCCTACATGCCAGGGGATGCCGAGTTGGGCATGGACGCCTTCGACTACCTGCTCGATGAAAAAGACAGCACCACGCTGTTCTCGACGCCGAATATGCCGGTGGGTTTCCAAGACCACTTTATCGGCCTGCATGCCAGCACCCTGGTGCGCGATGGCGGCACCTTGCAGATCGGCATCGGCTCCATGGGGGATGCGCTGACGGCCGCGCTGTTGGCGCGCCAGGCCGACAACGAAGCCTATCGATTGCTGCTGACCGACCTCGATGTGTACCAATGGGCACCGTTGATCAGCCGAGAAGGCGGCGTCGACCCCTTCGCCCGCGGCCTCTACGGTTGCAGCGAAATGTTCGTCAACGGCCTGTTGGTGCTGGCGGACGCGGGGATTATCCGCCGCAAGGTCTACCCGGATGTGGCAACGCAGGAACAGGCTAACGCCGGCACGCTTGACGACGCCGCACAGCCCGACGGCATCTCCATCCACGGCGGATTCTTCCTTGGCCCAAGAAGTTTTTACCAGCGCCTGCAGGAAATGACCCACGCCAAGCGTCTTGAATTCAACATGACCCGCATCAGCTACATCAACGAGCTGTACGGCCAGGAAGCACTCAAGCGCCTGCAACGCCTGGACGCACGGTTTATCAACAGCGCGATCATCGTCACATTGCTCGGTGCCGGCGTCGCCGATCAACTGGAGGACGGTCGCGTACTCAGCGGCGTGGGCGGGCAGTACAACTTTGTCGCCCAAGGCCATGCGCTGGAAGGCGCGCGGTCGATCCTGATTTTGCGCAGTTGGCGCGAGTCGGCGGGGGAGGTCAGTTCCAACATCGTGTGGGACTACGGGCACTGCACGATTCCTCGACACCTGCGGGACATTGTCATCACCGAGTACGGCATTGCCGATCTGCGGGGGCAGACGGATGCCAAGGTGATCGAGGCGTTGCTCAATATCACCGACTCACGGTTCCAGGACGATTTGATTGAGCAGGCGCAAAAGGCCGGCAAGCTGCCCAAGGGTTTCCAGTTGGATCCGCGCTTCGCCGATAACACGCCGGAGCGGCTTCAGGCCATTCAAGCGCGCCATCGTCGGCTGTTTCCGGAGTATCCGCTGGGCAGCGACTTTACGGATGAGGAGCGCGATTTGCTGCGCGCGCTGAACTGGCTCAAGAGCAAGTTCAAGCTCACGGAGATTCTGGAATTGGGCAAGGCGGCGTTGGATGCGCCGGAGCCGGAGGCGTTTCCTGAGCATTTGAAGCGGATGCGGTTGGATAACCCGGAAGGTTTGAAAGAAGATTTATATCAGCGCCTGCTGCTCGCCGGCCTCCAGGCCACCGCACACTAAAAACCAACACAAAACCAAATGTGGGAGGGGGCTTGCTCCCGATAGCAGTGGGTCAGCCAACCCATTGGGTGATTGATACACCGCGATCGGGGGCAAGCCCCCTCCCACATTTGATCGGTGTTCACTTGGTGCAACAAATTACTCGATGAAGGTGACCACACCACCGGCGAGGGATTTGACCCGTGCCAGGGATTCCACTCGGTATCCCTGCGCATCCAGCTCCGCACGGCCGCCCTGGAACGACTTCTCGATCACAATCCCCAAGCCGGCCACGGTCGCGCCGGCCTGCTTGATGATCGAAATCAGCGCCTGGGACGCCTTGCCGTTCGCCAGGAAGTCATCGATCACCAGCACGCGGTCGCTGCTGGTCAGGTGGCGCGGGGAGATCGCCACGGTGCTCTCGGTTTTTTTGGTGAAGGAATACACCGTCGCCGACAGCAGGTTTTCCGTCAGGGTCAGGGATTGCTGCTTGCGCGCGAAGATCACCGGTACGCCCAGGTTCAAGCCGGTCATGATCGCCGGGGCGATGCCCGAGGCTTCTATGGTGACGATCTTGGTGATGCCCGAGTCCTTGAACAGCGCGGCGAATTCGTCGCCGATCAGCTTCATCAGTGCCGGGTCGATCTGGTGGTTCAAAAAGGCGTCGACCTTGAGTACCTGATCGGAAAGCACGATGCCTTCTTCGCGAATTTTCTTATGCAGTGCTTCCACGGAAAGCTTCCTCTAATGGCGCGGTGCGCGCCGAAAGTAGATTAAAAAGTAGTCGATTCTAGCGCTTTAACATCGCGCGTATGTCCGCCAAGGCGGTGTTGCCGCGAACGGCCTTCACCTCGGTGGGGGTGTCGTCATTGCCTTCCCAGGCCAGATCGTCCGGTGGTAGCTCGTCCAGGAACCGGCTGGGGGCACAATCGATGATTTCGCCGTATTGCTTGCGCTTGGCGGCAAAGGTGAAGGCCAGTGTCTGGCGCGCGCGGGTGATGCCCACGTAGGCCAGGCGACGTTCTTCTTCGATGGTGTCGGCTTCGATGCTGGAGCGGTGCGGGAGGATTTCCTCTTCCATGCCCATGATGAACACGTAGGGAAATTCGAGGCCCTTGGATGCATGCAAGGTCATCATCTGCACACCTTCGGCGCCGTCTTCTTCTTCCTGCTGGCGCTCGAGCATGTCGCGCAGCACCAGTTTGCCGATGGCGTCTTCGACGGTCATCTCGCCGTCTTCGTCTTTTTCCAGGGTGTTCTTCAAGGCTTCGATCAGGAACCAGACGTTGCCCATGCGGTAGTCCGCGGCCTTGTCGCTGGAGCTGTTGGTGCGCAGCCAGTTTTCGTAGTCGATGTCCATGACCATGCTGCGCAGGGCGCTGATCGGGTCTTCGCCGGCGCACTGCTCACGCACCTTGTCCATGAAGCGCTTGAAGCGCGACAGGCGATCGGTGAAGCGCGTGTCCAGGTGTTCGCCCAGGCCGATTTCGTCGGTGGCGGCATACATCGAGATCTTGCGTTCAGTGGCGTAGTTACCGAGCTTTTCCAGGGTGGTGGAGCCGATTTCGCGGCGCGGCACGTTGATCACGCGCAGGAAGGCGTTGTCGTCGTCCGGGTTCACGATCAGGCGGAAGTAGGCCATCAGGTCCTTGACTTCCTGGCGTCCGAAAAAGCTATTGCCGCCTGACAGGCGATACGGCACTTGGTGGTGCTGCAATTTCAGCTCGATCAGCTTGGCCTGGTAGTTGCCGCGGTACAGGATCGCGAAATCGCTGTAGGGCCGGTCGGTGCGCAAGTGCAGGCTGAGGATTTCCACGGCCACGCGCTCGGCTTCGGCGTCTTCGTTGCGGCAGCGGATCACGCGAATCTCGTCGCCATGGCCCATCTCGCTCCACAGCTGTTTCTCAAATTCGTGTGGATTGTTGGAGATCAGCACGTTGGCGCAGCGCAGGATGCGGCTGGTGGAGCGGTAGTTCTGCTCCAGCATCACCACTTTCAAGGACGGGTAGTCGTCCTTGAGCAGCATCAGGTTTTCCGGGCGGGCGCCGCGCCAGGCGTAGATCGACTGGTCATCGTCGCCTACCACGGTGAACTGGTTGCGCTTGCCGATCAGCATTTTCACCAGCAGGTATTGGCTGGCGTTGGTGTCCTGGTATTCGTCCACCAGCAGGTAGCGCACCTTGTTCTGCCACTTTTCGAGGATGTCGGCGTGTTCCTCGAACAGCTTCACCGGCAGCAGGATCAGGTCGTCGAAGTCCACCGCGTTGAACGCCTTGAGCGTGCGCTGGTAGTGGGTGTAGACGATGGCGGCGGTCTGCTCCTTGGGGTTGCGTGCGTTTTCCAGGGCCTGGGCAGGCAGGATCAGGTCGTTTTTCCAGGCGCCGATCATGTTCTTGATCTCATCCACGCCGTCGTCGCCTGCGTATTCCTTTTGCATGATGTCGGTCATCAGCGACTTCACGTCGGTCTCGTCGAAGATCGAGAAGCCCGGCTTGTAGCCCAGCCGCACATGCTCCTTGCGGATGATGTTCAGGCCCAGGTTGTGGAACGTGCACACGGTGAGGCCACGGCCTTCGCCACCCTTTAGCAGGGTGCCGACGCGCTCTTTCATTTCCCGCGCTGCCTTGTTGGTAAAGGTCATGGCGACGATGTACTGGGCGCGGATGCCGCACTGCTGGATCAGGTGCGCGATCTTGCGGGTGATCACACTGGTTTTGCCGGAGCCTGCACCGGCGAGCACCAATAGAGGGCCGCCGACGTAGTTCACGGCTTCTTGCTGCCGGGGATTGAGTCGGGACATACAGAATTCAGGGAGTCGTTATTCAAAAGGGCGGGCATTTTAACAGGCTGGCAGGATTCTGCCCTGTCAGAACGACAGTGTGACGTACCACTCGATCTAAATTTGCCGGTTTTGTTACTTTGCCGCAGGATGTGCGGGTTGTTAGAGACTAATGTTTACAGTTCGCGTGTTTGATAACCCCTATCATTGGTGATTATCGGGCCGCACGTCATAATGCCCGTCGCCAACGAAATCTTGCAGAGTCTAGGGAGCTAGCTTGTCTACGCCTGTCGAACCCTTGCGTTTGCTGCTGCTGGCCGATGAGCCCGCGTGGGCAGCGTTATTGCGCGAGTGCCTGGCGCCGATGGGCGATGGGGCTGTGCTGATCAGTGCGCCAAACTGGGAGTCTGTGAGCCGTCTGTTCGATGACGACCACAGCGCCGTGTTGTTGACCACGCCCAGCCTGCAACCCGGCCCCGGCCGTTGCAGCCTGCCGTGTGTGTTGCTGCTGGAGCAGGAACCGCTGGTGTCGCCCCTCGGTGTCAGCGATTGGCTGGTCCGCGATGTATTGGACGCCGATACGTTGCGCCGCTGCCTGCGCCACGTTCGTGAGCGCGGTTTGCTGGAAAACACGCTGCAACGCCTGGCCGAGCAGGACCCGCTCACCGGTATCGCCAACCGCCAGGGCTTTCAGACCCTGCTGGCTGCGCGGCTGGCCGAGAATGACGGGCGCGGCCTGGCGCTGGGCCACCTGGACCTCGATAACTTCCGCCATGCCAACGACGCCCTCGGCCACCAGGCCGGCGACCGGCTGATCCTGCAAGTGGTCTCGCGGCTCAAGAGCCAGCTGGAGGCCGGGGATCAACTGGCGCGCCTGGGCAGCGATGAATTCGCCCTGTTGATCGACACCCGCCGTGCCCCCCAGCGCGCCGAGTGGATGGCAGAGCGCATCACCGAGGTCATGGCCGAACCTTACTGGGTGGATGGTGAAAGCCTGCTGATCGGTTGCAGCCTGGGTGTGGCGCATGCCCGCGCCCGCGCCGGTGCCGACCCATTGATGTGGCACGCCCATATCGCCATGCAACAGGCCAAGAGCACCCAAGGCTGTACCTTTCATATCTTCAACGAGCGCATCAACCGCAATGCGCGCAGCCTGGCCGACCTGGAAAGTGAACTGCGCCGTGCCTTGCGCCGTGATGAATTGGAGCTGCATTACCAGCCGCGCCTGGACCTCGACGATGGGCATATCGTCGGTCTCGAGGCCCTGGTGCGCTGGCGCCATGGCGAGCGTGGCCTGTTGCCGCCCAGCGAGTTCGTGCCCCTGGCCGAGCAAAGCGGCTTGATCGTGCCGTTGGGCTACTGGGTCATCTCGCGGGCCCTGCGCGACATGCAAGACCTGCGCGAACGCGGCCTGCCGCCGCTGCACATGGCGGTCAACCTGTCGTTCCGCCAATTCCAGGACAGCCAGTTGCTCTCGACCCTCAGCCGGCTGATTGCCGAGCGTGGCGTGGAGGCGCAGTGGCTGGAGTTCGAACTCACCGAAACCGCCGTGATGCGCCGCAGTGATCTGGTCAAGCAGACCATGGACGCCCTCGGCCGCCTCGGTGTGCGGTTTTCCCTGGATGATTTCGGCACGGGTTTCTCTTCGTTCGTGCACCTCAACAGCCTGCCGATTGCCTTGTTGAAGATCGACAAGAGCTTCGTCGGCGGCATGGAAGAGCGCGAGGAAAACCGCAAGCTGGTGCATGCCATGATCAACTTGGCTCACAACCTCAACCTGGAAGTGGTCGCCGAAGGTGTGGAAACGCCGGAGCAGTTGGCGCTGTTGCGGTTGTTCGGCTGTGATCAGGCCCAGGGTTACCTGATCAGCAAGCCGTTACCGTTGCCGGAGCTTGTGGACTACCTGACCTTCGGCAAAAGCCAGCAAGCGCTGCTGGGCTGAGGTGCGAACCCAATCAGTATGTGGGAGGAGGCTTGCCCCTTCCACATCAACCGAGCAGGGCTTTTAGTCTGCCTGTGCGGCTTGAAATGAGCCTAGAGGGTCAGGCTCTTGCCGAATCATGCGCTTCATCTTCGCCTCAAATGCCCAGGTCAGGCTCACTGCCGCGCACGCCAGGCCCAGTGCCAGACCCCACCACACGCCGGTCGGCCCCCAGCCGAGGGTGAAGGCCATCAGCCAGGCCGACGGCGCACCAATCAACCAATAGCAGCCCGCGCCGATCAGAAAGGTGGTCTTGGCGTCTTTCAGCCCACGAATGCAGCCCATGGCGATGGTTTGCACGCCGTCGAACAGCTCGAACCATGCCGCCACCGCGAGCAGGCTGACGGCCAGGACGATGACGTCATGGAACGCCGGGTCGTGGTGGTCGATGAGCAGTCCGATCAGCGGATCGGAAAACAGCCATAACACCACGGCAAATCCCAACATCACCGCCGCACCAAATCCTATGCCGACACGCCCTGCCAGGCGTGCCTGCATTAACTGCCCGGCGCCGTAATGCTGGCCGATGCGCATGGTCACCGCGTAGGACATCCCCGCCGGCACCATGAACGCCACCGAGACGATCTGCAGCGCAACCTGATGCGCGGCCAACTGTGTGCTGCCCATGGTGCCCATGCACAACGCCGCAAAGGCAAACAACCCGACTTCAACGGCATAGGTGCCGCCAATCGGCAGGCCCAGGCGCCACAGCTCACGCAGGTACTGGGTATTGAGGCGCAGCAGGCCAGTGCTGAGCGGGTAGGCTGCATAGGCACGGTTCCTGTGGATGTACCCCATCAGCGCCAACGCCATGCCGTTGGCGACGACGGCGGTGACCAGGCCGATGCCCATCAGGCCCAATTTCGGCAGGCCGAACATGCCTTCGATCAACGCGTGGTTGAGCAGGTAGTTGGCCACCGCGCCGCCGAGGCTGATGACCATCACCGGCTTGGCTTTGCCAATTGCGCTGGTGAAGCCGCGCAAGGCCATGAAGCTCAGGAAACCGGGCAGGGCGAACGGCAGGATCGTCAGGAATTGCCCGGCCGAGTGCACATTGGTTTCGGTCTGGCCAAACATCAGCAGCAACGGCTTGAGGTTCCACAGCAGCAAACCGGCCGCCAAGGCCATCAGCCAGGCCAGCCACAGCCCGGCCTGGGTCAGGCGGGTGGCGCCCTCGATATCGCCCGCACCTTGACGGATGGCCACCAGGGTCCCGACGGCAGCAATCACGCCGATGCAGAAAATCGACACGAACGAATAGCTCGCCGCGCCCAGCCCGCCGCCGGCCAGGGCTTCGGGGCTCAGACGGGCCATCATCAGGGTGTCGGTCAGCACCATCAGCATGTGCGCCAACTGTGAGGCAATCAACGGCCCTGACAGCCGCAGAATGGCCCAGAGTTCGGTACGTGCCGGATGCTGCATGATCATCACACTCGAAAATTCGCAGGGGTGGGGAAGGGTGGATTCTCGGCGCTCTCAGTGCATTGCACAAAGGGATAAATGCGATCGTTCGCATGATTAAAACTCATGCTTGCTTGATTCTGGTAGGGTTTGCGCATTGCGCTGTCGGAGCTTTTCCTATGTCCCGTCGTCTTCCTCCGCTTTATGCCTTGCGTGCATTTGAAGCCGCCTCTCGACACAACTCCTTCACCCGCGCAGCGGAGGAGCTGTCCATTACTCAAAGTGCGGTGAGCCGGCATATCCGCACGCTGGAAGAGCATTTCGCCTGCCGCCTGTTCCAGCGCAGCGGCCGCACCTTACAGCTCACCGAGGCCGCGCGCCTGCTGCTGCCCGGCGTGAGGGAAGGCTTTGCTGCGCTGGAACGGGCCTGTCATACCTTGAACGCTGAAGATGACATCCTGCGTATGAAGGCGCCGTCGACCCTGACCATGCGTTGGCTGCTGGCGCGGCTCAGTCGCTTCCGGGCGCTGCAGCCGGGCAATGAGGTGCAACTGACCAGCGCCTGGATGAGCGTGGACGAGGTGGACTTCAACCAAGAACCGTTCGACTGCGCGGTGCTGCTGAGTTACGGGCATTTCCCGGCCGACTGGGAGGCCAGTTATCTATTTCCGGAATTGCTGATCCCGGTAGGCGCGCCGAACCTGCTGGAAGATGGGCCCTGGGATGCAGCACGCCTGGCCACCGCCGAATTGCTGCACCCCACCCCTGACCGTCGCGACTGGCGCAATTGGTTGGAGCGCATGGGGTTGTCATCCCAAGTGTCGCTCAAGGGTGGGCAGGTATTCGATACGCTCGAACTGGGCATGATCGCCGCCGCGCGGGGCTATGGCGTGTCCATGGGCGACCTGTTGATGGTGGCCGAAGACGTGGCCCAAGGGCGGTTGAGCCTGCCGTGGCCAACCGCCGTGGCCAGTGGCGAAAATTACTACCTGGTCTGGCCGAAAACCCGCCCCGGCGGCGAGCGTTTGCGGCGCTTGGCGGAGTTTCTCCAGGCAGAAGTCAAGGCCATGGCATTGCCCGAGGTCGAACGTCTCGATTGAGTGCCGGCAGGCCGCTCCTGCAATCGTTTGCGCGATGTCCCGGTGATGCGCTCAAGTATTGGCTCTGCCCGCCGAAGTAGGTGTGTTGGAACCATCGTGCACCAACGTTACCCACTAGATAATTTGCCGAGCAGCGCTATGAGATCAGGATGATCCTGGCCTCGGCCAGGAGCCATCATGTCTCAACCTCGCGCCCGGATTGCCTCCCAGCTTGGTATCGCGTTAGCTGTGATCCTTGCTGTTGCCATTGGTGGCAGCACTGTTTTTGCCCTGCGTTCGCTCGACACCGCCAACCTCGCGACCCGTGAGGAACACTTGGCCAGCGAGGCGCGCTTGCTCGCCGACCAGCTCAATACGTTTCACAGCACCTTGCGTGAGAGTACACAGCGCCTGACGGGGCTTTTCGAGAAGCGCTTCAGTGCCGGCTTGCGCGTACAGGCAGATCAACCTGTTGCCGTCGCGGGTGTACAGACCCCGAGCTTGTACCTGGGCAGCGATCTGCTGAACAACAACTTCGATAAAGTCGACGAGTTCAAGCAGATGTCCGGCGGTGTGGCGACGGTGTTCGTGCGCAGCGGCGACGACTTCATCCGCGTCAGCACCTCCCTGACCAAACAGGACGGCAATCGCGCCATCGGCACTGTGCTTGACCGCAATGGGCCGGCCTATTCGCGTGTGTTCAGTGGGCAGACTTACATCGGCCGCGCAGTGTTGTTCGATCGCTCCTACATGACTCAATACAGCCCGGTGCGCGACGCCAGCGGCAAAGTCATTGCGGTGCTGTTCATCGGTTTTGACTACACCGACGCGCAGAATGCCCAGTTCGAAAACCTGAAACGCTTCCGTATCGGCCAAACGGGTTCCCTGGCGTTGCTGGACGAGCAAAAGCGCTGGCTGGTACCACCGGCCGGCGTGCAGGCGCCGGACCAAGCGGTGCCGGTGATGTCGGACCTGGCCAAGACCCCCGGTACGGGGCGCTTCTGGGCGGATAAAACCGAGGACTTCTACAGCGTGTCGGTGCCCTTCGAAGGCGGGCCGTGGGCTGTGGTCGCAAGCATGCCCAAAGCGGAGATTCGCTCGGTGACGTGGGATGTCGGCATTCGCCTGGTGATCGGCAGCGTGCTGGCCATGCTGCTGGCCGTCGGCGCAACGGTCTGGCTGCTGCGCAGCAAACTCGCGCCGTTGAGTGACCTTGTACGCCAGGCCGAAGCCTTGGGCGCGGGTGATTTGAGCGCGCGTCTGAACGTGTCCAGCCATGACGAAATCGGCCAGTTGGCACGCAGCTTCAATCAGATGGGAGAAGCGCTGTCGACCATGGTCTCGCATATCCGCAAGGCGGCTGAAGAGGTCAACAGCCGCGCCCAGGCATTGTCCGGTCTGTCCGGCGGTGCCTACGAAGGCATGGAGCAGCAGTCCGGCGAGATCACCAGCATGGCCGGCGCGGTAGAAGAGTTCAGCGCCACGTCGCTGAACATCGCCGACAACATGGGCGCCACGGAACGCCTGGCCCAGGAAAACGCCCAGCAAACCCGTATCGGCCGTAACTCGATGCAAGAAGCCTCGTCGTCCCTCGAACATATCGCGACCTCGTTGAACAGCACGGCCACGGTGATCAACACCCTGGGCCAACGCTCCCAGGAAATTGGTGGGATCGTCGGTGTGATTACCTCGATCGCCGAACAGACCAACCTGCTGGCGCTCAACGCTGCGATCGAAGCCGCCCGGGCCGGTGAGCAAGGCCGGGGTTTCGCCGTGGTCGCCGACGAAGTACGCAACCTGGCTTCGCGCACCCGTCAGGCCACCGACGAGATCTCTGGGATGATCCAGAGCATCCAGCACGAAACCGGCAACGCCATCAGCACCATGGAACACGGCAACGCGCTGATGCAGGAAGGCCTGTCACGCAACGCCGACGTGGCGTCGGCGTTGGCACGTATCGACGAGCAAAGCCGCTCGGCCGGTCAACAGTTCGCGGCGATCACCACCGCCACCCAGGAACAGAGCAGCACCGCGACCTTGCTCAGCAGCAATTTGCAGAGCATTGCGCTGGCCAACAGCGAGCAGCGCGAAGTGGTGTCGAACCTGGCGATCACCGCCAAGGAACTGGAAACCCTGGCGGCGGGCTTGCGGCATGAGGTGGATCGGTTCCGCTGAAACCGGCCCTTCAGGCGCAGTTGATCAAGTGTGGGAGCAAGCCCTCTCCCGCATCAGGTTCTGCGCCAGGCTCAAGTGATCGCCGCCGGGCGGTATTGCAAGGCCTCCTTCAGATGGTCGCGCGTAATGGCATCTCCCTGCTCCAGATCCGCCAGGGTCCGCGCCACCTTGAGCAGCCGATGCGCCGCACGCAGCGACAGGGTCAATCGCTCGCAGGCGGTCTCCAGCCAGCCTTCATCGACCTTTGCCAGCGTGCAGTGACGGCGTAGCCCAGGCAGGTCAAGGAAGGCATTCGCGCAGCCCTGACGCCGCAACTGGCGCTCCCGTGCCTCGGCTACCTCTGCCGAGGCCTTCGCTGTGATATCGCCGGCCTGCTGGATTGGATTCAGCGCAGTGGTTTCCCGAGCAACGGTCAGGTGCAGGTCGATGCGATCCATCAACGGCCCGGACAGCTTGTTGCGATAGCGCTGAATTTGCTCCGGCGTACAACGACAGCGCCCACTGGGTTCACCCAGGTAGCCGCAGGGGCAGGGGTTCATGGCCGCCACCAGTTGAAAGCGCGCCGGGAAACTCACTCGGTCACGGGCGCGGGAGATCACGATATGCCCCGACTCCAAGGGTTCACGCAGTACCTCCAGCACTTTGCGATCAAATTCCGGCAGCTCATCCAGGAACAGCACCCCGTGATGGGCCAGGGTGATCTCCCCCGGCTGCGGTTTCGAGCCGCCTCCCACCAGCGCTGGTCCTGAGGCGGAATGGTGTGGCTGGCGAAACGGCCGGTGCGGCCAATGGCTCAGCGGCGCCAGGCTGACGACCGACTGAATCGCAGCCACTTCCAACGCCTCCTGTTCACTCAGGGGGGGCAACAACCCCGGCAGTCGGCTGGCGAGCAACGTCTTTCCCGTGCCCGGCGGCCCGCTGAACAACAGGTTATGCGCGCCCGCCGCTGCGATCAGCAGCGCGCGCTTGGCCGCCAATTGGCCCTGGACTTCACTCAGGTCTGGATACGGCTTATTCAAGTACAGCAAGCCGTCGGACTTATACGGTTCAATCGGCACATGCCCATTCAAGTGCGCCACCACCTGCAGCAAGTGATCCACCGCGATCACCTTCAACCCTGAAGCCAGGCACGCCTCCTCGGCATTCGCCCGCGGCACTATCAGGGTACGCCCGGCCTTGCGTGCCGCCAATGCGGCCGGCAACACACCTTTCACCGCCCGGACTTCACCGGACAGCGCCAGCTCCCCAAGGCACTCCACGTCATCGAGCATCAGCGCCGGCACCTGCACACTGGCGGCCAGGATCCCCAGGGCAATCGCCAAGTCAAAACGCCCACCGTCCTTGGGCAAGTCGGCGGGCGCGAGGTTGAGGGTGATGCGGCGGGACGGGTATTGAAGCGCGGAGTTGAGGATCGCGCTGCGCACGCGGTCCTTGCTTTCCTTGACCGCCGTTTCCGGCAAGCCCACCAGCGTCAGCGACGGCAGACCATTGGCCATGTGCACTTCGACGGTGACGGCAGGGGCTTCGACGCCGATCTGGGCGCGGCTGTGGACAATGGCGAGGGACATGCTCGTTCCTTGAAAGGGAGGGCCGCTTGCTGCGGCTTTTCAAAGGTAGTCGAGGGATTGCAGGTGCAAGGGAGCAGACTTTTACAGGACGTATCAACGTGCAAAGGCGCTGGGGTAGTTGGCCAGGTAGGCATCGTTGAGTTGTGTGTCGGGGGCGCGCATGAACGTGCGCAAATCAGGGATCAGGAACACCCGCAACGACAAGCCCGTCATCATTGCACCCAACGACGTGATGCTCAGCGCGATGCCTAACTGAGCGATCAGGCCGTTCATGGCGAAACTGCTCCCCAACAGTGCAAAGCCCGCCGCGACGCAGAGGTTGCGGGGCAGGCGGTTGGCGAGCCGGCCCAGGATCGGCCCGAGCAGAATGGGAATGGACGACAGCATGCTTTTGGTGCGCAGTGCCAGGGAGAACTGATCGTCGTCTGCAAACAGCGGAATGATCGACGATTGCAACGGGTCGCATACGCCGGCGACGGCGCTGCTGAGCAGCATCACGCCCCGACGCTAGCGGATAGAGCAACCATCAACAGCGCGGTCAGCAGGCTGGCCATGGAGGCCGGTTATTCGCCTGCTGGCGTCAACCGTGCTTCAAGCTCCGCTACCTTCGCCTCCAGGCTCTCCAGGCGTGCGCGCGTACGGGCGAGCACCACCATCTGGCTGTCGAATTCTTCCCGGCTGACCAGGTCGAGCTTGCTGAAGCCGCTCTGCAGCAACGCCTTGAACTGGCTTTCGATTTCATTGCGGGGCAGGGGGGTGTCACCGCTGAACAGGCGAGAGGCGTGGCCGCTCAGGGCGTCGAGGAGGTCTTTGGGCGCGAGCATGGGAAATATTCCGGAAAACTGTTGGCCGGCAGTGTATCACGCAGCGTCTATAGTCTTTTCGTGACCCGGGCGCACGCTTTTCGCGCAGGGGGCTGGGCGGTGGCGCACTGTTTTTGTGCGCATTGTGGTCGCCAGCACCGGCGCTGGGTCGGCATAAGTGGGCAAAGGACTGATTTCAGTGATTTTTACGGAGCTGGCAAGGTTTCTGCTTAGACGATCATGACCCATGCACTGATGCAGTCGCTGTGACGAATGCAGTGCGCCGACGGATCAGGGGTACAGGTTTCGTCACCAGTGGTTCGCTGGCGTCGCAAAGGCAAATGCCGAGGCGACGATGCGTTACAAAGCCAGGCACTGCGCTTAGACTTGAGACGGGTTTGTTTTCCTGGGGCAAGTCCACCAATTCGGGAGAGAGTTTTCATGAAGCTAGTCACTGCCATCATCAAGCCGTTCAAGTTGGACGATGTACGCGAGTCGTTGTCCGAGATCGGCGTGCAGGGCATTACCGTTACTGAGGTCAAAGGCTTCGGTCGGCAGAAGGGTCACACCGAGCTGTACCGCGGCGCGGAATACGTGGTCGATTTCCTGCCGAAGGTGAAGATTGATGTCGCCATTGACGACAAGGATCTTGACCGGGTTATCGAGGCGATAACCAAGGCCGCCAACACCGGCAAGATTGGTGACGGCAAGATCTTCGTGGTCAATCTGGAACAGGCTATTCGCATCCGTACCGGCGAAACCGATACCGACGCAATCTAAGCCGCCAAACCCCAACGCCCCAGGAGAAAACAATATGACTCTGCGTAAATTCGCAGGGCTCGGAGCCCTGTTGTCCATCGTAATGCCAAGCCTGGCCATGGCGGCAGACGAAGTGGCTGCTCCAGTCCTCAATTCCGGCGACACCGCCTGGATGCTGACCGCCACCGCCTTGGTGCTGTTCATGACCATCCCGGGCCTGGCGCTGTTCTACGGCGGCATGGTTCGTTCCAAAAATATTCTGTCGGTGATGATGCAGTGCTTCGCCATCACTGGCCTGATCAGCATCCTGTGGGTCGTCTACGGTTACAGCATCGCGTTCGATACGACCGGGATGGAGCAGGGCGTCGTCAACTTCAATTCCTTCTTCGGCGGCATGGGCAAGGCGTTCCTGGCGGGCGTTACCCCGGCCAGCATCACCGGGCCTGCGGCGCTGTTCCCGGAAGCCGTGTTCATCACCTTCCAGATGACCTTCGCCATCATCACCCCGGCGCTGATCGTCGGTGCTTTCGCCGAACGCATGAAGTTCTCGGCGATGCTGATCTTCATGGCTATCTGGTTCACCCTGGTCTATGCGCCGATCGCGCACATGGTCTGGAGCGGTAACGGTGGCCTGATGTGGGACTGGGGCGTGCTGGACTTCGCCGGCGGCACCGTGGTTCACATCAACGCCGGTGTGGCTGGCCTGGTGGCGTGCCTCGTGCTCGGCAAGCGCAAAGGCTTCCCGACCACGCCCATGGCCCCGCACAACCTTGGTTACACCCTGATCGGTGCCGCCATGCTGTGGATCGGCTGGTTTGGCTTCAACGCCGGTTCTGCCGCTGCCGCTAACGGCACCGCCGGCATGGCGATGCTGGTCACCCAGATCGCTACCGCTGCGGCGGCGTTGGGTTGGATGTTTGCCGAATGGATCACCCACGGTAAGCCAAGCGCACTGGGCATCGCCTCGGGTGTGGTGGCGGGTCTGGTTGCGATCACTCCGGCTGCGGGCACCGTAGGCCCGATGGGCGC
This sequence comes from Pseudomonas sp. QC2, assembly GCF_002859085.1. Lineage (NCBI taxonomy): Bacteria > Pseudomonadati > Pseudomonadota > Gammaproteobacteria > Pseudomonadales > Pseudomonadaceae > Pseudomonas > Pseudomonas sp. QC2. Next base: position 93,946 of record NZ_PKKS01000018.1, on the reverse strand, counting down.
GCTGATCATCGGCCTGGCGGCGGGTGTCGTGTGCTTCTTCTGCGCAACGACGCTGAAACGTAAACTGGGCTACGACGATTCCCTGGACGCCTTTGGTGTACACGGTATCGGCGGTATCCTCGGTGCGATCCTGACCGGTGTCTTTGCTGCACCATCGATGGGTGGCTTCAACGCGGCGACCACTGATATCGCGGCCCAGGTCTGGATTCAGTGCAAAGGCGTCGGCTTCACCGTGATCTACACCGCCATCGTGACCTACATCATCCTCAAGGTGCTGGACATGGTCATGGGCCTGCGGGTCACCGAAGAAGAAGAGGCTGTCGGCCTCGACCTGGCACAACACAACGAGCGCGGCTACAACTTGTAAGTACGCGAAAAAAAGATGCCCGGCTCGCCGGGCATTTTTTTGCCTGGCGTTTGTCAGTCATAACAAGCTGTACCGGTTTTCGCCTCAAGTTTGTGATGGGGCGCACACGGCACTTTTCTGCGTGCGAATGTCTTACAGCCATGTAGGCGTATTCGGCACTTTGTTTTTTCCCAGAGCGCGCTAGAATGCGCGCCGATGGGCGGAGAACTGTATGTGGCAACAGACCCTGATTACTCTGCGGGCCAAGCCCCGGGGCTTTCACTTGGTGACCGATGAGTTGCTGGCCGGCTTGCCTGAATTAAGGGCCTGCCGCGTGGGCTTGTTGCATCTGTGGCTGCAGCACACCTCGGCCTCGTTGACCGTCAACGAGAATGCCGATCCGGCGGTTCGCCGTGACTTCGAACGTTTTTTCAACTCGCTGGTGCCGCAAGGCCTTGCAGGGTTCGAACACAACGACGAAGGTCCGGATGACCTGCCGGCGCACTTCAAGGCCAGTCTCCTGGGCTGCCAGCTGAGTTTGCCGGTGAAGGCCGGCCGCTTGGCGATGGGGACCTGGCAAGGTGTTTATCTGGGCGAGCACCGTGATCATGGCGGTGCTCGTAAAGTCCTCGCCACCTTGCACGGTGATGGGGCATAAGCCACTGGTTATCCGGTGGATGTTGATTTTTTTCCAGCCGCCGTCGACAGAGGGTGAAGCTGGGCTATAACTAATCTGCTTTTCGCAAGTCATGAGGTAGAACATGAGCGACGATGATCTGGAAAACGACGAACTCGAAGTAGGTGACGAAGACGACACCGAAGAAGGTCTTGAAGCGGCGGCGGAAGACGTTGCTGACGACGACGGTGGCGATGATGCACCTGTCCCGGCTGCCAAAGGCAAAGCCAAGGCAGCGGTGTCGGTAGATGAATTGCCGAGCGTTGAAGCCAAGAACAAAGAGCGTGATGCCCTGGCCCGTGCGATGGAAGAATTCCTCGCTAAAGGCGGCAAAGTGCAGGAAGTCGAGGCTAACGTGGTGGCAGACCCACCGAAGAAGCCGGATAACAAGTACGGCAGCCGACCTATCTGAGGTCAGACACCTGCTTGTAAGAAAAAGCCCGCCGTCGCTGCGGGTTTTTTCATGCCTGATGATTTGTTTGAGCCTTGTGGTGATGCAAATGTGGGAGTGGGCAAGCCCCCTCCCACATTTGGATCTTCGGTGTTACTGCCAGCTCTGCAGCAATGGCGGCAACTCGTTCAGGCTGCGAATCTGCGCATCCGGGTGCTTTTCCCCTTCCCAGGCTTTACCCGTCGGGTTAAACCACACCGCCCGCAGCCCGGCCTGCTGCGCCCCGGCAATGTCATCGCCTGGGTGATCGCCCACATGCACCGCCGCCCCGGCCTCCACGCCACCGCGCTGCAACGCCTCCTGAAACAAGCGGGCATCCGGCTTGGCGATGCCGATATCTTCGGCGCGCAGGGCAAAGTGAAAGTAATCCGCCAGGCCCACGCGCTGCACATCGGCATTGCCGTTGGTGATCACCCCGAGCAAAAAGTGCTGGCGCAGGGCGTGCAGCATCGGCTCGGCTTCTGGGAATACCGTGAGCTGGTGCCGCGCGTGAATGAATGCCTCAAAGCACACATCCGCCATTTGCGTGGCTTCAGGCTGTGGATAACCGGCTTCTTCAAACGCATGTATCAACACTCGGTGGCGCAGGATGCTGATGCGGTGTTTGAGTTCTGGATGACGTTGCAGCACCTGCTGGCGCAGGCTGGCGAAATGCTCCAGGGGCAGGTCGCCGACCTTGGACGCGTTTGCCGCCAGCCATTCGCGCATCGACGCCTCGGCGCTGATGATGACAGGTACGTTGTCCCAGAGCGTGTCGTCCAGGTCGAAGGTGATCAGCTTGATACTCATGAGTCGCCGCCCTTGATGCGTTTGGCCCGTGGATGGGCGCTGTCATACACCGTTGCCAGGTGTTGGAAGTCCAGATGGGTGTAGATCTGTGTGGTCTTGATGTCGGAGTGGCCGAGCAGCTCTTGAACCGCGCGCAGGTCTTGGGAAGATTCCAGCATATGGCTGGCAAAAGAGTGTCGCAGCATGTGTGGGTGCAGGTTCTGCCCCAACTCGCGCTCGCCGGCGGCCTTGACCCGCACCTGAATCGCGCGTGGCCCCAGGCGGCGGCCTTGTTGGCTGACAAACACCGCGTCATCCGCCGGGTTGGTCAGCAGGCGCAGCGGCAGCCACAGCTGCAAGGCTTCCCGCGCTTTGCGGCCCACCGGCAGGACGCGGGTCTTGCTGCCCTTGCCGAGCACCTGCACCAGGCCGTCGGCGAGGTCCAATTGATCCAGGTTCAGGCCGGTCAGCTCTGACAAACGCAAACCCGAGGAATAGAACAGCTCCAGGATCGCCTGGTCGCGATGAGCGAGGAAGTCGTCCTCGACGGCGCCATCCAGCAATTGCAGGGCGCGGTCAGTGTCCAGGGTCTTGGGCAGGCGTCGCTCACCCTTGGGCGGCGACAGGCCGTTGGCCGGGTCGTGGTCGCAGAGGCCTTCACGGTTAAGGTAATGATAGAGCCCGCGCACCGCCGAGAGCAGGCGCGACAGGCTGCGCGAGGACTGGCCGGCCTGGTGCAGGCGCGCGATCAGGCTGCGCAGGCTCTGGATGTCCAGGGCTTTCCAGCTGCTGATCTGTTGTTTCTCGCAGTACGCCAGGACCTTGTTCAAGTCCCGTCGGTAGGCTTCCAGGGTATGGGGCGACACCTGGCGCTCGTTGCGCAGGTGAGCGCAGTAAGCGTCCAGTTGCCGTTCCATCGCTAGCGCACCGCGCGCAGGGCGGTGGTGAAGCGCGGCAGGACGCGGCCCAGCACTTCGGCGATGTAGGTCAGGAACAGCGTGCCGACTGAGCTTTTATAGTGCTGAGGATCGCGGCTGGCGATGGCCAACACGCCGTGCAGGCCCTGATGGCTGAGGGCGACCACGGCGGTGGAGCCGATCTGCTTGCGCTGTTCAGCGCCAAACAGGAAGTCCAGTTCATGCTCACGCAAGGTGCCGCTGATGGTCTTGCCTTCGGACAGCAGTCCGCCGATGGCGGTTTGTGCATCGCTGCCGCTGACCCACCGGCCCACCGGCATCGGGTTGTCGCTGAACAGGATCAGGCTCACGAATGGCACCTGGAAGTCCTGACGCAGGCTGTCTTCCACGGCGATCACCGTTTCTTCCAGGCTGGTGGCGTCCATCAGGGTCAGAATCAGGCGACGGGTTTTCTCGAACAGGCGGTCGTTGTCGCGGGCAACGTCCATCAAGTGCGAGAGCTTGTGGCGCATTTCGATATTGCGCTCACGCAGGATCTTCATCTGCCGCTCCACCAGCGACACCGTATCGCCGCGTTGATGGGGGATGCGCAGTGCCGGCAGCAACTCTTCGTGCTCGACGAAGAAGTCCGGATTAGCCTCAAGATACGCCGCGACGGTAGCGGCCTCCAGGCTGTCGCTCGGGATTGCTTGTGCGGGTACTTGAGGCTTATCGGTCATTGGCTTGACTCACTCATAGACGGACCTGTCCTTCGTATACGCGCGAGGCCGGCCCGGTCATCATCACCGGGTGGCCAGGGCCTGCCCACTCGATGGACAAGCGTCCACCGGGCAGGTCGATCAGCAGCGGCGAATCCATCCACCCCTGGCTGATCGCGGCCACGGCAGCGGCGCAAGCACCGGTACCGCAGGCCTGGGTTTCGCCGGCGCCGCGTTCCCACACACGCAATTGCGCGCGGGTACGGTCGATCACCTGCAGGAAGCCCACGTTGACCCGTGCCGGAAAGCGCGGGTGGTGTTCGATCTTCGGCCCCCATTCATGCACGGGCGCGTTGTTGATGTCGTTGACGCGCAGCACCGCGTGGGGATTGCCCATGGACACGGCGGCGATGTCGACGGTCTTGCCGTCGACGTCCAGCGCATAGCTGACAGCCTGCTCGGTGGCCTCGAACGGAATGTCCGCCGGCACCAGGCGTGGCGCGCCCATGTTGACGCTGATCTGGCCGTCGCTGCGGATATCTAGCTCGATCACGCCGCTCTTGGTCTCGACGCGGATCTGCCGTTTGGCGGTCAGGCGCTTGTCCAGCACGAAGCGCGCGAAGCAGCGCGCGCCGTTGCCGCACTGCTCCACTTCGGAACCGTCGGAGTTGAAGATCCGGTAACGGAAATCCACCTCCGGGTTGCTTGGCGCTTCGACGATCAGCAATTGATCAAAACCGATGCCGGTGTGACGGTCGCCCCACTGTTTAGCGTGTTTAGGCAGAATATGCGCGTGCTGGCTGACCAGGTCGAGGACCATGAAATCATTGCCCAGCCCGTGCATCTTGGTAAAACGCAGCAGCATGGCTTACTCCGGCAGCAGGCTTTCGCCAGCATACAACTCGGCTACCGTCTCGCGGCGACGCACTTCGAACGCTTGATCACCGTCCACCAGCACCTCGGCGGTACGCCCGCGGGTGTTGTAGTTGGAACTCATGACAAACCCGTAGGCACCGGCCGAATGCACGGCCAGCAGATCGCCTTCTTCCAGGGCCAGCTGACGATCCTTGGCCAGGAAGTCGCCGGTCTCGCAGATCGGGCCGACGATGTCATAGGCGCGGGCTTCGCTGTTGCGAGGCGTCACGGCGGTGACATTCATCCAGGCCTGGTACAGCGCGGGGCGGATCAGGTCGTTCATCGCCGCATCGACGATGGCGAAATCCTTGTGTTCGGTGTGCTTGAGGTACTCGACCTGGGTCAGCAGCACGCCCGCGTTGGCGACGATATAACGGCCCGGCTCGAACATCAGCGTCAGGTCGCGGCCTTCGATGCGCTCGCGCACGGCTTGGATATAGTCGGCAATCAGCGGCGGCTCTTCATCGCGGTAACGCACGCCCACACCGCCACCCAGGTCGATGTGGTGCAGGTAGATGCCGCATTCGCTCAGGCGGTCGATCAGCGCCAACAGGCGGTCGAGCGCATCCAGGAACGGAGGCAGGCTGGTCAGTTGCGAGCCGATATGGCAGTCGACGCCCAACACTTCCAGGTTCGGCAGTTGCGCGGCGCGGATGTACACGTCTTCGGCGTCGGCAATGGCGATGCCGAACTTGTTCTCTTTGAGACCGGTGGAAATGTAAGGGTGGGTGCCGGCGTCGACATCCGGGTTGACGCGCAGGGAGATCGGCGCACGAACGCCCATCTCGGCGGCCACCCCTTGCAGGCGCTCCAGCTCGTCGGTGGATTCGATGTTGAAGCAGTGCACGCCGACTTCCAGGGCGCGACGCATGTCTTCGCGGGTCTTGCCTACACCGGAGAAGACGATCTTGTCAGCCTTGCCGCCGGCAGCCAGTACACGTTCCAGCTCGCCACGGGAGACGATGTCGAAACCAGCGCCCAGGCGCGCCAGGACATTCAGTACGCCCAGGTTGGAGTTGGCCTTGACCGCGTAGCACACCAGGTGCGGCACGCCATCGAGCGCGTCGGTGAAGGAGCGGTACTGGGCTTCGATATGCGCACGCGAGTACACATAGGTCGGGGTACCAAAGCGCTCGGCAATCGCGGACAACGCCACGCCTTCCGCGAACAGCTCGCCGTCCCGGTAGTTAAAAGCGTCCATGGAGTACCCTTATTCGTAGGTGTCGTGCTTATGCGCTTTGGAAGGTTTTTGCGACGATTGCGCCTGTTCATTCGGGTCTTTGCTGTCATCGGGCAGGTACAGCGGGCCTTTTTGACCACAGGCACTAACGAGGCAAGCGACCGCGACGAGCGCAGCAAGGGAAGAGATCAGGCGCTTCATGGCGAAATCCTTGAATATGCATTAATTGCGCCCGAGTATACCGACCACCCGCCAGCTTGCCTATGCGCCGGAATACCCGTCCGGCGGGGCTTTGCCGAGACAGTCGGGAAGCGGACTACGCTGGTTGAGGATATTTCACGCCGTCAATCGTGTTGAAATCGGTATCCTTTGCAATCGGCGGGGCTCGCCCGTATCGTGCGGCGCTTGAGCAAAACCAGACACTTTTGAGGTTGCCACAATGAGTTTGACCGAAGCCCGTTTTCACGACCTGGTGGATTCGACCCAGCAGGCGCTGGAAGATATTTTCGACGACAGCGGCCTGGACGTGGACCTGGAAAACTCGGCCGGCGTGCTGACCGTCAAGTTCGAGAGCGGCCAGCAGTTGATCTTCAGCCGCCAGGAGCCGTTGCGTCAGCTGTGGCTGGCTGCGCGTTCCGGCGGCGTTCACTTCGACTACGACGAAGAAAGCGGCAAATGGCAGTGCGACAAGAGTGAAGAGCTGCTGAGTGAAATGCTCGCGCGCCTGGTCAGCGAGTACACCGGCGCCGACCTGGATTTCGACGAGATCTGAACGTGACCCAGCCTGCACCTGTCCGCCCGCCCAAGCCGCTGTTCAGCAATGTCAGCCCGGCGGTGCCGTCACCTTGTATCAGTTTGTGTCGCCTGGACGAGCAGAAAGTCTGCCTCGGCTGCTTCCGCCACGTGGAAGATATCCGTGAATGGCGCTCTGCCGACGATGCCCGGCGCCGGGTGATCTGTGCCGAGGCCGAGCAGCGCCGGGCCCACGCCTGAGGCCGTCTTGTTTATTTGTGACGCTGTGGTAGTGTCCGGGTACGCCTCAACTCATCGAGGCCCGTGAGAACCCCGCCTTTTCCTGGCGGGGTTTTGCTTTTTTGTGCAGAAAAAAGGAGTCTGCCTCAATCATGACCGCACCTTCCATCATTCTTACCCGTCTCGACGTGCAGCGTCTTGAGCAACTGATCGACCGTGTAGGCGAGGACTCGCCGGGTGTCGAAGCCCTTCAGCACGAACTCGACCGCGCCGAAGAAGTGGTTGGCCACGATGAAGTGCCTGCAACGGTCGTGACCATGAATTCCAGTGTGCATTGCCGCGAGCAAGGCAGTGGCAAGGACTACCACCTGACGTTGGTTTACCCCAAGGACGCCAACGCCGATGAAGGCAAGATCTCGATCCTGGCGCCGGTGGGCAGTGCGTTGCTCGGCCTAAAGGTCGGTCAGCATATCGATTGGCCTGCACCGGGCGGCAAGACCCTCAAGCTCGAACTGCTCAGTGTCGAAGGCCAGCCAAAAGACGGCGGCGCCTTTTCGCTTTAGGTGCCTTCTCGCTTTAAAAGGCAGCGTGCTAAATCTGGCTCAGCGCCTCGTTGAGCGACAGCTCCAGCTCGGCCTTGTAACGCAGGTACAGGTTGCTCGGGCTTTGCACATCGCCGAGCAGGCCGGACAGGTCCAGGTCAGTGATGTAGCAGCGGTAACGCTCGGTCTCCCGGCGTTGCCCGACGATTTCCTGGGCGACCACTGCAAACAGCTGGTCGCCAAATTCCAGCTCGGAAAACTCCCGCTGATTGCAGTACAGGGTAATCCCCACCTGACCCGGCGCTGCTTTGCCGATAATCGCCTGTACGTCATAAAACGGTTTGTTTGCCGGGTTCAGCGGCGCCGGTCGAGGCTCGATGCCGCGCGCGCGACCGCTGCCCGCAGGCAATAGTTGGTAATACAAGATGTGCACCGCGCCCAGCGGCTCTTGCGGGTCCAGCGGCGACAGCGCGTCGCGGCGATAAATGATCGACTGTAAAAAACGCTGCAAAGGCGCCAACAGGCTCTGTTCATCATGGAACGGCAAGCGCTGCTGCCAGAGCGCGTTGAATTCATCCAACACATACAGCTCGGCGAAGCCTTCGTTGACCCGGTAGAACACCTGCACGCTATCGGCCTGGCCCATGGGCAACAGCAGCGCCAGGTCGTGGTCTTCCAGGGCCATGGCGTCCAGGTGCAGCGGGCTGTAGCTGGCCAGTTCTTCGCTGAGGTAGGCGATCAGCGCATCCTGGGTCGGCAACGACACATGGGTGGCTTGGCCCGGCATCAGTTCCATCACGTGATAGTGCTGCTGCACCTGGAGCAGATAGCGGTGGTTGCCCTGGCCCAGCAGCAGGTTCTGCGCGGTGTCGAAGATCTCTTCCACCCGCTGCGCAATGAATTGCGCACGGTTGTGGCAGAAGCAGCGCACTCGCAGGCGTGGCAGGTGGTCCGGCGGTAACTGGTTGAGGTAATCGCGCAGGCAGTCGAGCAAGGCGTGGGGGCCGTCATAGCGGCTGACCATCACCTCGTTCCAGCTATTGAGCGTGACCTGGTCCAGGGTCAGCACCAAGTTATCGCGCACACCGGCATAGCTCAGGGAATCGGTGCGCTCGGTGGTCATCAGGATATTCAGGTCACGGTGATGCTTGAGCGGGTCGACGCCGACGTTGATCAGCAGCAACACTTCCTCGGGCACTGCCGAGCGCAGCAAACGGTCTTCATCCACGCTGGCCAGGGGCAGGGCGATGGTCTGTTGCAGGCTGCCCAACAGGTTGAACAGCTCGAATTCAGTCATGTCGCTGGTGCCGGGGTGCAAGGCCAGGCGCGTGCTGCTGTCGATCACGCCGTTGCGATGGCACCAGGTGAGCATTTCCAGCAGATCGCGGCTGCGTTTGATCGGCGCGAAATGCTCCCATTCCAGGGCTGTCAGGTTACCGTTGTACAGGCCCCAGTGGTGCTGGCCCGGCTCCTTGCGGTTGGGCGATTGCACCAGGGTCAGCGTGTCTTCGGCCAGGTCCGGGGCGATGCCGGGGTTGATGAACTCGACTTTGCCGGCCTTGCGCTCGAACGCGGCGTACAGGCGCCGCCCCAGCACATTGAGGTCGCGTTTGTTGATCAGGCTGACGGTCTGTTCGGTCCGGGCGAACTGGGTCAGGAAGCGATAGCTGTAATTGAGCTCGCTGACCAGCGCCCGGCGCTCCGAGGCCACCTGGCGCACTTTCCATTGGCTGCGGCTGTCGAGCAGCGTCAATTGGCGCTGGTCCCAGCCCCATTCGTGGGCCAGACGCTCCAGCAGCAGCCGTTGCCAACCGGTGGTGCGCTGGCCGGCGCTGAGCTTGCGGTTGACCTTCAGGTACAGCGCGCGTCGCACCAGCTCCAGGCGCTCGGGTTCATGGCGGGCCTTGAGGTATTCCTCGATACGGCGGTACACCACGATGTACGGGTCCAGCTCATCCAGGTCCATCTGGTTGGCGAATACCGCACGCTTGAAGCGCAGGCTCAGGCAGTGCACGTTCGGGTGTTCGCTGGCGTAGACCTCAGTCAGCAGCAGCTTGAGCACGGATTTGTAGGGCGACTCGATGCCCTTGAACAATTGCCACAGCCCGGCGCCGATGAATTCACCCGGGGGAATGCGTGCCAGATGGCCGAGGTCCAGGGTTTCATCGGCACGGATAAAACGCTTGGAAATCAGCGTGTGGGTGAACTCGGCATAGTGGGTCTCTTCGTACACCGGCACCAGCCACCAGATCGGCGTACGCCCGGCGAGCCAGATGGCGGTGCGGTAGAACTCGTCCAGCAGCAGGTAATGCTGGGTGGTGCCGCAGTCATCGGAGCTCAGTTGAGTGTCGCGCTCGCCGAGCACAAAGCGTGTCGGCTCGATCAGGAAGAAATGCGCCTCGGCGCCCATGGTCAGGGCCCAGGCTTCCAGCAACTGGCATTTTTTGCGCAGTTCGGCCAGTTCACTCTCACTCAGGTCGGCGGCGTGGCAGACCCACACATCCATGTCGCTCTGGTCGGCTTGGGCCAGGGTGCCAAGGCTGCCCATCAGGAACAGGCCGTGGATCGGTCGCGGCGGGTTGCCGTGGCGTGGCTTGTAGGAGAACGAGCGGGTCAGGCGCTGGGCTTCTGCCAGGGCTTGGGTGTCGGGTTCGAAATTCGACAGGCCTGCCGGCGTGCTGCCCGACACATAACCGGGCAGCAGCGGGTGGTTGACGTGGAAGAACAACGGCAACAGGGTCAGCACGCTTTGCTGGCGGGGTGTCAGCCCCTCGACGGCCCGGGCCATGCGCCCTTCGTTGAGGGCCATGAAACGCGCGCGCAATTGAGCCAGCACCTTACGGTCGATGCCTTCGTCCAGGTCGGGGCGGATTTCATGGGTGCGGGTCATGTCGAACTCGGTGGCTCGCAGGGCCCGACGTGGGCGGCCGTGTAGGAGTTTACAGCCAGTAGCGTAGGAGGTTTAGAGGGAAATAGATTTTGACGTCAGAATTTTCGCACTTCCACAGCAACGCCCCCGGAATCCGCAAGAGGCGGACTCCATGGGCGGTATAGGTATCAGGCGGCTTCTTTGGTAGTGGCAGTGGTCAAGATAGTCAGCAGGGTCTGGGCCTGCTCTGCGGCGTCCCGGCCAAGGCTGGTCAGGTAGCCCCCGTCCGGCTGGTCGATAAGTCCTTTCGCGTGGAGGCGTTTGGCAGCGGCGATGGCAGTAGGCGCGGCGGTCTGGTGGACTTTCAGACCTTCTTTGGTGCTGTCCAATGGGAAGAGTACAAGGATTTCCAGTTCGGCAACCAACTCAGGGGTATACGACATAAGGACTCCAGACTTTCTAAGAATTTATTAGAGGCTAGCAGGCCATAAGGTGAACGCACTTTGCCGAACTGTCCAGTAGGAGCAATTATTGCTTTTCAGGCGGCAATTCCGGCAAGGCGCGCAGTGCAGTTTCATACCATTCGGTATTGAAGGCACGGTCTTCTTCCAGCAATGCGTCGATCTCGACAGCCAGCACGTGAGCCATCAGTTGCAGGATCTCTTCACGCTCGTAGCCCACCAGGGTCAGCTTGTTGAACGTGGCCTTGGCCGCTGGTGGGTTTTCGCTTTCGATCTGGTTCTCGATCGCTTCGATCAGGGTGGTTTCGGCGAATTCTTCTTCGTCGTTGTCGATATCGGTCGGCTCGCTCATGGCAGGCTCCTCAAGGAAAGGGCGCCAGTCTACCCCCATTCAGGCGGGTGATGCTGCTGGCACGGCCAGGCGGGGGGCGCTATAACGCTTGCAGCCAACCCCGCACACGGCCTGGAGGCTTTGCGATGCTCAAGCTTTACGGATTTTCGGTCAGCAACTACTACAACATGGTCAAGCTGGCGCTGCTGGAGAAAGGGTTGCCGTTCGAAGAGGTGCCCTTTTATGCCGGGCAAACCCCAGAGGCCTTGGCTGTCAGCCCGCGCGGCAAGGTGCCGGTGCTGGGCGTGAAGCAGGGGTTTATCAACGAGACCAGCGTGATCCTCGAATACATCGAGCACACCCAGGAGGGCCGTGCGCTGCTTCCGGCCGAGCCGTTTCAGCGTGCTCAGGTGCTGGCGTTATGTCGCGAGATTGAGCTGTATATCGAACTGCCTGCCCGTGCATGTTTCGCCGAGGCGTTTTTTGGAATGCCGGTGGCGGAGGCGATCAAGGAGAAGTCCAAGGCCGAGTTGTTGTTGGGTTTTGGTTCGTTGGGTCGGCACGGCAAGTTCGCGCCGTATGTGGCGGGGGAGAGCTTCACGATTGCGGATTTGTATTTCATGTACAGCGTGAACCTCGCCTGTGCGGTGGGCGAGAAGCTGTTTGGACTGGATGTGCTGGATGGAATGCCGGCGGCCAAGGCGTTGCTGGAAAGGTTGCATGCCATGCCCAACGCCCAGAAAGTGGCGGCAGACAGGGAGGCGGCGATGCCGGCGTTTATGGCGATGATCGCGGCCAAAAAGTGATCAAGTGTGGGAGGGGGCTTGCCCCCGATAGCAGAGTGTCAGGCAACACGTGTGCTGGCTGGCCCACCGCTATCGGGGGCAAGCCCCCTCCCACATTTTTCAGCGGCTAGCCAGTAAGGCCTGGCCGCGCAACACAGCTGCTTTCACCTGCGCCGGCGCAGTACCGCCGATGTGATTGCGGGCATTTACCGAGCCTTCCAGGGTCAGCACGGCAAACACGTCCTGCTCGATCTGGTCGCTGAACTGACGCAGTTCTTCCAGGCTCATTTCCGCCAAGTCCTTGCCGGTGTCCACGCCGTACTTCACCGCGTGACCAACGATTTCGTGGCAGTCGCGGAACGGCAGGCCACGGCGTACCAGGTAGTCCGCCAGGTCGGTCGCGGTGGAGAACCCGCGCAGCGCCGCTTCACGCATGATCGCGTGCTTGGGCTTGATCGCCGGGATCATGTCGGCAAATGCGCGCAGCGAGTCGCGCAGGGTGTCGGCGGCGTCGAACAACGGCTCCTTGTCTTCCTGGTTGTCCTTGTTGTAGGCCAGTGGTTGGCCTTTCATCAGGGTCAGCAGGCCCATCAAGGCGCCGAATACGCGGCCACTCTTGCCACGCACCAGCTCGGGCACGTCGGGGTTTTTCTTTTGCGGCATGATCGAGCTGCCGGTGCAGAAGCGGTCCGGCAGGTCGATGAACTGGAATTGCGCGCTGGTCCACAGCACCAGCTCTTCGGAGAAGCGCGACAGGTGCATCATCGCGATGCTGGCGGCGGCGCAGAATTCGATGGCGAAGTCACGGTCCGACACACCATCCAGCGAGTTACCGCCGACGGCGTCGAAGCCCAGCAATTGCGCGGTGTACTCGCGGTCGATCGGGTACGTGGTGCCGGCCAGCGCGGCGCTGCCCAATGGCATGCGGTTGGCGCGCTTGCGGCAGTCCACCAAGCGTTCATAGTCGCGACTGAGCATTTCGAACCAGGCCAGCAAGTGGTGGCCGAAGGTCACGGGTTGCGCGGTCTGCAGGTGAGTGAAGCCGGGCATGATGGTGTCCGACTCACGCTCTGCCTGTTCCAGCAGGCCTTTCTGCAGGCGGGTGATTTCGCCCAGGATCAGGTCGATTTCATCACGCAGCCACAGACGGATATCGGTGGCGACCTGGTCGTTACGGCTACGGCCGGTGTGCAGTTTTTTGCCGGTCACACCGATGCGGTCGGTGAGGCGGGCTTCGATGTTCATGTGCACGTCTTCCAGGTCGACGCGCCAGTCAAACGTGCCGGCTTCGATCTCGCCACGGATGGTGTTGAGGCCGTCGATGATGCTGTCGCGCTCGGCGTCGGTCAGCACGCCGACCTTGGCCAGCATCGTCGCGTGGGCGATGGAGCCCATGATGTCATGGCGGTACAGGCGCTGGTCGAAGGTGACGGAGGCGGTGAAGCGGGCGACGAAGGCGTCGACGGGTTCACTGAAGCGGCCGCCCCAGGACTGGTTGGTCTTGTCGGTGCTCATGAGTTCGCTCGTGATCTGCTTATAAGGAGACTGGGAAGTGTGCCGCCGATAATAACAGGGTTGTCCGCAGAGGCGGTGCTGCGGGTGGTCGGCATTTTTATTTGCGCAATGGATGGCTAAGTGCCTTGCCGCCGACCGCGTCGAGGACGAGACTGGTGCAGAGGCTTATTGAAACGATATTTGACGATTGAGCAATGTCGTCGCAGCGAGCGTCTACAGTTGGACTGATAGTGTGTGAATGCACCAAAGTCCGGTGATGCGGTCAGAACCCGGACTATCCATTTGAAAGGGGGGATTCGGATTGTGTATCAGCAAACCCTACGACAATGCCCGAAGGCAGCAGGTCTTGGGCGCTATTGAACAGGTCCGGGTAAATATGGGTGCCACTCTCAGGGCACTTTTTGCCGCTCGCGCTAGTCTTAGCGTGGATCGCTGTGACGCAAGTCACCGCACCTGTCTACGCTATCCTTGTGCGAGACTCACGCAGGAATCCAGCGCAATATGAATGTCCTGATCGTTGATGACGAACCCCAAGCCCGCGAGCGACTGAGCCGTTTGGTCAGTGAACTCGAGGGTTATGCAGTACTAGAGCCGAGCGCCACCACGGGCGAAGAGGCGTTGACGCTGATCGACAGCCTCAAGCCGGATGTGGTGTTGCTCGATATCCGTATGCCAGGCCTTGATGGCCTGCAAGTTGCCGCCCGATTGAGCGAGCGAGAGTCACCACCCGCTGTGGTGTTCTGCGCAGCCGGTGAAGAGTTCTCTGCGGAGACGCTTGAAGCCAGTGGTGTCAGCTTCCTCACCAAACCGGTGGCGGGCGAAACCTTGCTCAAAGCCCTTAAAAAGGCCGAGCGCCCAACCCGCGTCCAGCTTGCTGCCCTGACTCAGCCTGCCGCCCAAAGTGGTAACGGGCCGCGCAGCCATATCAGCGCACGCACACGCAAAGGTATCGAGCTGATCCCCTTGGGCGAGGTGGTTTATTTTATTGCGGATCACAAGTACGTGACCTTGCGCCACCAAGGCGGTGAAGTCTTGCTCGATGAACCGCTCAAGGCCCTTGAGGATGAATTCGGCGACCGCTTCGTGCGTATCCACCGCAATGCGCTGGTGGCCCGCGAGCGAATCGAGCGCCTGCAACGTACGCCCCTGGGGCATTTTCAGTTGTTCCTCAAAGGGCTTAACGGCGATGCGTTGATCGTCAGCCGACGCCATGTCGCCGGCGTGCGCAAAATGATGCAGCAGCTTTAGGCCGAGGCGTGGCGAGGTCTGCATTCGTTATCCCGGTGCGACGTGGCCAGGGAGGCCGCGCACTTGCTGATACAAATCAAGGCATATTTGCCTGAGCTGTTATTATCTGCCGTATCTATTCAGTACGGATTGATCCATGTCCTCTCGCGAAATCCGCATCGCCACCCGTAAAAGCGCCCTGGCCTTGTGGCAGGCCGAATACGTCAAAGCACGCCTGGAGCAGGCCCACCCCGGCCTCAAGGTGTCCCTGGTGCCCATGGTCAGTCGCGGTGACAAACTGCTCGACTCGCCACTGTCGAAAATCGGCGGCAAGGGCCTGTTTGTCAAAGAGCTGGAAACCGCGCTGCTGGAAAACGAAGCGGACATTGCCGTGCACTCGATGAAAGACGTGCCCATGGACTTCCCTGAAGGCTTGGGCCTGTTTTGCATCTGCGAGCGTGAAGACCCGCGTGATGCCTTCGTTTCCAATACTTACGCGTCCCTGGATGCGCTGCCTTTGGGCAGCATCGTCGGTACGTCGAGCCTGCGTCGCCAGGCACAGTTGCTGACCCGCCGCCCGGACCTGCAGATCCGCTTCCTGCGCGGCAACGTCAACACCCGCCTGGCGAAGCTGGATGCGGGTGAATATGACGCGATCATCCTCGCAGCGGCTGGCCTGATCCGTCTGGGTTTCGAAGACCGTATCACTTCGGCCATCAGCGTCGAGGACAGCCTGCCTGCCGGTGGGCAGGGCGCCGTCGGCATTGAATGCCGTACCGCCGACAGTGATATCCACGCCCTGCTCAAACCCCTGGATCACCACGACACTGAAGTACGCGTCACGGCTGAGCGTGCCCTGAACAAGCACCTCAACGGTGGCTGCCAAGTGCCGATCGCCTGCTACGCCGTGCTCGAAGGTGAAAACCTGTGGTTGCGTGGCTTGGTCGGAGACCCGGAAGGCGGCAACCTGCTGACCGCCGAGGTCCGTGGTCCGCAGTGTGATGCTACGGCGTTGGGTATCCAGGTGGCGCAAGCGCTGCTGGATAAGGGCGCTGGTGCGATTCTGCAGAAAGTCTACGGCGAGGCCGGCCCGCAGTGACCGAATGGCGTGTGCTGCTGACGCGGCCTGCCGAGGAATCGATGGCCCTGGCGGCCTCGTTGTCCGAAGCCGGTATTTTCAGCAGCAGCTTGCCGTTGCTGGACATCGAGCCGCTCCCCGTCACACCTGAACAACAAGCCGTCTTCCGTGACCTGGGTCGCTACTGTGCCGTAATCGTTGTCAGCAAGCCGGCCGCGCGCCTTGCCGTGCAGCAGTTGGGTCAAGCCTGGCCGCATCTGCGATGGTTCAGTGTCGGTGCCGCCACCGCGCAGGTACTGGCCGAGCATGGCCTTAACGTTCAGTATCCCCCTACAGGCGATGACAGTGAGGCCCTGCTTCAATTGCCTGCTTTGCGCGAGGCTATCGCACCCCCACACGCCCGAGTCTTGATTCTGCGGGGTGAGGGTGGTCGGGAGCTGCTGGCGGAGCGTTTGCGCGAGCAAGGTGCTAGTGTCGACTATCTGGAGTTGTATCGCCGTTTGCTTCCGGCCTACGACGCCGGTGTACTGATGCAACGCATCCAGTTGGAACGCTTGAACGGCCTGGTGGTCAGCAGTGGACAGGGTTTTTTACACCTGCAAGCCCTGGCTGGCCCCGATTGGCCACAGGTGGCGCAGCTGCCGTTGTTCGTGCCTAGCCCGCGGGTCCAAGAGATGGCGCGGGCCGCTGGCGCAGAAAAAGTTGTGGATTGTCGCGGTGCGAGTGCCGCGGCTTTGTTAGTGGCGATACGGAGCTATACCGTTCCCACTCTCTGAAACGCAAAGGACGGATACGTGAGCGAAACAGCCTTGCCTAAAGATGAAACCCAACCCGCACTTGATGCGCCGGTTGCGTCACCGGTCACCGCGCCGCGCCGTGGTAATGGCCTGGCAATCGTCGCCCTGTTGCTCGGCGCCGCGGGTGTTGCCGCCGGTGGTTGGGGGATCTGGCAGGTCCGCGCCCTGCAGGCCAGCAGCCAGCAGCAGTTGGGCCAGGTGCAGACCCTCGATGACCAATCCCAGTCCCTCAAGCAAAGCCAGCAGCAACTGGCTGCGCGGCTGGCGCAGTTGCCGGGTGCGGATGAGCTGGAAGAGCGCCGTCGCCTGGTCGCCCAGTTGCAGGGTGATCAGCAGCGTCTGAGCCAGCGCCTGGAGACGGTGCTCGGGTCCAGCCGCAAAGACTGGCGCTTGGCCGAGGCCGAGCACTTGATTCGTCTGGCGAGTCTGCGCCTGTCTGCCCTGCAGGACATCAACAGTGCCCAGGCGCTGGTCCAGGGGGCCGACGAGATTCTTCGCGAGCAAAGCGATCCGGGTTCCTATGCCGCCCGTGAGCAATTGGCCAAGAGCCTTGCCGCGCTGCGCAGCACCGAGCAGCCGGACCGCACCGGGCTGTACCTGCAATTGGCGGCCTTGCGTGACCAAGTCGTGCAACTGGCGGCCATTGCCCCCGAGTATCAACTGACCGATCCTGCTTCCGAGGGGCGACCGACTACCGATACGCAAAGCCGTTGGAGCCAATGGTGGGAGCAGATTTCCCGTTACTTCCGTATCGACTTCAACCCCGACGATAACATTCGCCCACTGCTGGCCGGCCAAGGCCTGAACCAAGTGCGCCTGGCCCTGAGCCTGGCCCTGGAGCAAGCCCAATGGGCGGCGCTCAATGGCGAGTCGGCCGTCTACAGCCGCTCGCTGGGCGAGGCGCGCAGTGTGTTGCAGGACAACTTCAACCAGGACAACCCGCAGAGCAAGGCGATGCTGGCGCGTATCGCCGAACTTGAGCCGAAGGCGGTATCGGTGGTGACGCCGGACCTGGCCGCGAGCCTGGCTGCCGTGCAGGCTTACCTTGAGCGTCGTCATCTGTCTGCCGACGAAGCCAAGGCAGCGGCGACGTCGGCGAAGCAGGAGTAGAGCCGATGAAGCGTTTCTATGTGATCCTCGTGCTGGCGATTGCAATCGCGCTGGCACTGGCTGTAGGCATTTCGAAACACACCGGCTACGTGCTGATTACCTACCCGCATGTGCTGCATTACGAGTCGAGCCTGTGGGCGACGCTGGTGGCGGTATTTGCCGTCGGTTTGGCGATCTACCTGATCCGGGTGCTGTTGAGCCTGATTACCACCTCCGGCGGCGTGGTCAACCCGTGGTCGCGGCGTAACCGCAGCCGTCGTGTACAGGTCGCCATCGAGCAAGGCCAGATGGACCTTGCCGAAGGCCGTTGGGCCAGTGCCGAGCGCCACCTGCACCGTGCCGCCGAGGCCGAGCGCCAGCCGCTGCTGTACTACCTCGGCGCGGCGCGTGCCGCAAATGAACAGGGGCGCTACGAAGAGTCCGACGGCTTGCTGGAGAGAGCGTTGGAACGTCAGCCTCAGGCCGAGCTGGCGGTTGCCTTGAGCCATGCGCAATTGCAACTGGACCGCGGCGATACGGACGGCGCACTGATCACCTTGCAGGCGATGCACGAGCGCCATCCTCATAACGCCCAGGTTCTGCGTCAATTGCAGCGCCTGCATCAGCAGCGCGGTGATTGGTCGTCGGTGATCCGCTTGCTGCCCGAACTGCGCAAGGACAAGGTGCTGCCCGCCAGCGAGCTGGCCGAGCTTGAGCGTCGCGCTTGGGGGGAGAACCTGAGTCTCGCAGCCCAGCGCGAAGAACAGGGCGAAGCAGGCTTGCAGTCGCTTGAGCGGGCCTGGCAACAACTGACGTCCGCTCAGCGCCAAGAACCGCAACTGGTCTTGGCCTACGCCGAGCAACTGCGCCAGTTGGGTGCTGACACCCAGGCCGAAGAAGCGTTGCGTGGCGCGATCAAGCGCGGTTACGACAGCCACCTGATCCGACTGTACGGCCTGTTGCGCGGCAGTGATCCGGCCCGGCAGTTGAAGTTTGCCGAAGGTTGGCTCAAGGACCACCCCGGTGATGCCAGCCTGCTGCTGACGCTGGGTCGCCTGTGCCTGCAAAACAGTCTATGGGGCAAGGCGCGGGATTATCTGGAAAGCAGCCTCCAAGTGCAGCGCAATCCTGAGGCCTGTGCCGAGTTGGCGCGCTTGTTGGCTCAACTGGGTGACACCGAGCGCAGTAACCAGCTGTTCCAAGAGGGGCTGGGGCTGCTGGATAACCGATTGCTGGCGTCACCGCTGCCTGTTCCGGCGCGGGTCTGACGTAGGAAAGCGACGAGGGTTGGCTCAGCTATATCCAGCGGGCCACCTTTCGTTGCTTCGAAAACACTGCAAAAGACGGGTTTAGAGGGTTTGTGGGCAAGGTCCGACGCTCGATTGCGCAACGTCTTTCATCTTCTGGCGGCAAGTCCTTAACCGCTCGCGGAATCGTCTGCTCTAGTACGTATTGAAAGGGGTAAGGCCTTTCCTCTACCGTAGCGACCTATCTTTCGCGATGCGGATAAAGCATGTCTTTGGCCCCTTCACGCTCCTTGTTTTTCTTTGCGTTCCTGGCGGGTACGCTGACATTGGGCGCGTCCTTTTACCTCGAGTTCGGCGCTTCGTTGCGTCCTTGCTTCCTATGCCAGATGCAGCGGGGGTTCCTGGCGGCTTTCACATTGAACAATCTGGCCGCCACCCTCCATAACCCCAAGCGTAGCGTTATCTGCCGGTACGGGCTGGCGAGCATGAGCTTCGCGCTGCTCGGTGCCATTACCGCCGTGCGCCAGGTACTGCTACAAAATGCCGCGCCGGACCAGACGGCTGACTGCTGGCCCAGCCTGCACTACATGATCGAAAACCTGTCGTTTTGGCAGGCGCTGCAATTGACCGTCAAAGGCAGCGTTGACTGCATGGACATCAATTGGACGCTGTTTGACTTGAGCCTGCCGGAGTGGAGTCTGTTGTTCTTCCTGGGGATGTTGATCTTGGGCTTTATGCAGTTTTCACGGCTGTTTTTGAGCCAGCATTTGCGCCCGTTGGGGCGCTGAAAGGCAGTCGCAGTTTGTAGGACGGGATTAAACACTTGTATGAACTTTCTCTCCTGCGTACCTTGAAGCCATAGTCATGCGGGCATAATCTGGCCCGCACGTGTTATTGAAACCGTTTGTCAGATGTGGCCTTGTCCGGCTGCCGCTTTATCCTTGAAGTGTTGCGCGGGCACCAGGCGGCAGCGCCCCTATAGGGAAGAGAGATCATCATGCTGGAAAGTTGTCAGAATGCTCAGGAACGCTGGGGTGGGGTGCACAAGCTGATCGACAGCTGGCTGAAGGCACGTCACGAACTGGTTCGGGCCTTTGATGCTCTCGGTGCCAAGCCCGAGGCACTGGCGCAGAACCGTGAACCGTTGCAGGATTTCTGCGGTGTGTTGGTGGACTACGTGTCAGCCGGCCATTTCGGCGTCTACGAACAGCTGACCAAGGAGGCGGAAGCCTTCGACGATCAGCGTGGCCTGGAATTGGCTGAGACCCTTTACCCGCGCATCGATGCCATTACCGAGAAGCTGCTGGCGTTCACCGACCTGTGTGATGCCGGGCAATGTGTTGCAGAGAAATTCAAAGAATTGGGCGCACTGCTTCACGAGCGTTTCGAATTGGAAGACTGCCTGATCGAAGTGCTGCACAACGCCCATAAGGAAGAGCCTGCCACTCAGGCCTGACCCTCGATAGCTATATAAAAAACGGTGCGCATGGCGCACCGTTTTTTATTGGCTCAGTGTCGGGTACCGAGCAATTCGATCTCGAACACCAGGGGGGTATAAGGCGGGATCAATTCACCTGCACCGTCGGCGCCATACGCCTGGGCTGATGGGATCACCAGGCGCCATTTTGCCCCCACTGGCATCTGCTGCAACGCAGTGCTCCAGCCGCTGATCACACTATCAAGACGAAACCACTGAGGTTGGGTGCTCTGGTCGAACACCGTTCCATCGGGTAACCGCCCCACGTATTTCACTTGAACTTGATCGCTGGCCGTTGGCTTGTCGCCAGTGCCGGGAGTGAGTTCGGTGAGCAGGATTCCATTCGCCAATTCGCGCACGCCTTTTGCGGCTTTCTCTTTGCTCAGGAATTGTTGTTCGGCAGCCAGGGCTTTTTCGCTTTGAGGTGCCTGCGTATCTGCTTCATTCTGTGCTTCGTGCTGGGCCAGAATCTGTTCGATGCGCGCGTTATCCAGCGCCAGCGGCTTGCCTTGATAGGCTTGCTTTAGGCCGTCGATCAACGCCTGGATCTGCAGGTCAGGGACCTCCTGGCGCAGGCGTTCACCGAGGCTTGCGCCCAGGCTGTAGGCGAGGTCATGCTGATTTTGTTCAGTGGTTTTGGATGGTGATTGCTCGCTCGCATTGGCCACCGAAATCGCCAGGCCAAGCACAAGAAAAAGGTAACGCGACATGGGTGGTCTCCCGCCGAAAGTGCGACGGATTATGCCAGTGTGAGCCGGTAAAAAGTGCCGCGTACTTTCGTTACAACGATAAGAATTTTCGTACGGTGCAACGCAAGGCAAACGATACTGTCAACATGCCCTAGCGGCGGTAAGAGCAGAGGGCTAGTATGAGCCGCACCCACGTCAGCCAGGAGGTAAACCATGTCGGCCAAACAGAAGCCTGTTAATACCCCGTTGCATTTACTCCAACAACTTTCGGGCAGCTTGCTCGAACATCTGGAAAGCGCCTGTTCCCAAGCGTTGGCCGATGCAGAAAAACTGCTCGCCAAGCTGGAAAAACAGCGCGGTAAAGCGCAAGAAAAGCTGCACAAATCCCGCACCAAATTGCAAGACGCCGCTACTGCCGGCAAGGCCAAGGCCCAAGCCAAAGCCAAGGACGCAGTCAAAGAACTTGAGGACCTGCTGGACGCCCTCAAGGATCGCCAAGCTGAAACCCGCGCCTACATTTCCCAACTCAAAAAAGATGCTCAGGAAAGCCTGAAACTGGCCCAGGGCGTTGGTCGTGTGAAGGAAGCTGTGGCTAAGGTGCTGGGCGCTCGTACCCCTGCAAAAGCTGTTGCAGCAAGCGCGGCGAAAAAGCCGGCGAGCAAAGCTGTTGCTGCTAAGGCACCTGCTAAAGCCGCAGCAAAACCCGCTGCTGCAAAACCAGCCGCCAAGCCAGCTGCTAAAACGGCTGCTGCAAAACCAGCCGCCAAGCCAGCTGCTAAAACCGCTGCTGCAAAACCAGCCGCCAAGCCAGTTGCTAAAACCGCTGCTGCAAAACCAGCTGCCAAGCCAGCCGCTAAAACCGCCGCTGCGAAACCAGCTGCCAAGCCAGCCGCTAAAACCGCCGCTGCGAAACCAGCTGCCAAGCCAGCCGCTAAAACCGCCGCTGCGAAACCAGCTGCCAAGCCAGCCGCTAAAACCGCTGCTGCGAAACCAGCTGCCAAGCCAGCTGCTAAAACGGCTGTTGCAAAACCAGCCGCCAGGCCAGTTGCTAAAACGGCTGCTGCAAAACCAGCCGCCAAGCCAGCCGCTAAAACCGCTGCTGCGAAACCAGCTGCCAAGCCAGTGGCTAAACCGGCTGCTGCAAAACCAGCCGCTAAGCCAGCTGCCAAACCTGCTGCTGCAAAGCCAGCCGCCAAGCCAGCCGTTACCAAACCCGCTGCCGCAAAACCCGCACCGGCCAAGCCAGCAACACCTGCTGCCGCCCCGACAGCGTCCACCGCTCCAACTGCACCGGCCAGCAACACGTCTGCACCGGTAGCGCCAAGCACCACCCCAACCAGCGCTTCCTAAGCGCTGGTGGCCACGACGCGCAGCCGCTGCAGCGCGTCGTGGTCAAGGTTGGCGGCATCCTCAGCCGCCAGTCCTTCCAGCCACAGTTGCTGATTCATCGCTTCGCCAGTCGGCCACGTTTGTGCCAACGCTTCCAGTCGCATCAACAGCTGCCGTTCGGCGTCCAGCTCCAGAGCCTTGACCCGCTCGCGTAACGCCGCTAAATCCTCATCCTGCTGCGCCATGGCGCGCCATTGCATGCGTACGCGTCGTAGCGGCTCGATCACCTGTGCCTGCCAGGGCCTGGCGATTTGTTTCAGCGCCTGCATGCGCTCGGCGGTCACTGTCACAGCGCGCTGCTCCAGCCATGCGCCACACAGCAACAGGCACACATCCCCCCCTTGCTCCTGCAAGCGCAGGCAAGCGACTTCGACGTCCGGGCGGGCGTAAGTCGAGAGGGCAAAGCTCCACAGGTCAGCGTACATATTCACACCCAAGCCAGCGGCCAACGAAGCTGGTAGACTCCGCCGCCATTATGATCCGACTTCAAAGCCTAACATTACAGCGTGGCCCGCAACGTCTTCTCGAAGACGCCGAGCTGACCCTGCACGCCGGTCACAAAGCCGGCCTGATCGGTGCCAACGGTGCCGGCAAATCCACGTTGTTCGCCCTGTTGCTGGGTGAGCTGACCCCGGACTCCGGGGACTGCTTGCTGCCGGCCGACTGGCGTATCGCCCATATGCGCCAGGAGATCGACACCCTGGACCGCATCGCGATCGACTACGTGCTCGATGGTGACCTGCGCCTGCGCCAGGTGCAACACGACCTGGCCGAGGCCGAGAAAGCCCAGGATGGTGCCGCTCAGGCCCGCCTGCACTCGGAACTCGACAGCGCCGACGGCTACACCGCCGACGCCCGCGCCCGCAAGATGCTCGCCGGTCTTGGCTTTACCAACGAACAGATGGACCGCCCGGTCGCCGACTTCTCCGGCGGCTGGCGCATGCGCCTGAACCTGGCGCAGGCGCTGATGTGCCCCTCGGACCTGTTACTGCTCGACGAACCGACCAACCACTTGGACCTCGATGCGATCCTGTGGCTGGAAGACTTCCTCAAGAACTATCAGGGCACCTTGCTGCTGATTTCCCACGACCGGGACTTCCTCGACGCCGTGGTCGACAACATCGCCCACGTCGAACAGAAGAAAATCACGCTCTACCGGGGCGGCTACACCGCATTCGAACGCGCCCGCGCCGAACGTCTGGCCCAGCAGCAGCAGGCCTTTGAAAAGCAGCAGGCGCAGCGTGCGCACATGGAAAGCTATATCGCCCGCTTCAAGGCCCAGGCCACCAAGGCCCGCCAGGCCCAGAGCCGGATCAAGGCCCTGGAACGCATGGAAGAGCTGTCGGCGGCCCACGTCGATTCGCCGTTCGACTTTGTGTTCCGCGAGTCGGCGAAGATCTCCAGCCCTCTGCTGGACTTGTCAGATGCCCGCTTGGGGTACGGCGACAAAACCATCCTGGAAAAAGTGAAGCTGCAGCTCACGCCAGGTGCGCGCATCGGTTTGCTCGGCCCTAACGGTGCGGGCAAGTCGACGCTGATCAAGAACCTGTCGGGCGAGCTTTCGCCCCTGGCCGGGCGCTTGACCCGTGGCGAGAACACGGTGGTGGGCTACTTCGCCCAGCACCAGTTGGACTCCCTCGACGCCAAGGCCAGCCCGTTGCTGCACTTGCAGCGCCTGGCGCCGACCGAGCGCGAGCAAACCCTGCGCGACTTCCTCGGTGGTTTCGACTTCCGTGGCGCGCGCATCGATGAGCCGGTGCTGAATTTCTCCGGCGGCGAAAAAGCCCGCCTGGCCCTGGCGTTGA
This sequence comes from Pseudomonas sp. QC2, assembly GCF_002859085.1. Lineage (NCBI taxonomy): Bacteria > Pseudomonadati > Pseudomonadota > Gammaproteobacteria > Pseudomonadales > Pseudomonadaceae > Pseudomonas > Pseudomonas sp. QC2. Next base: position 69,722 of record NZ_PKKS01000018.1, on the reverse strand, counting down.
TCGCCTGGGACCGCCCGAACCTGCTGCTGCTCGACGAACCGACCAACCACCTGGACCTGGAAATGCGCCTGGCGCTGACCATGGCCCTGCAAGAGTTCAGTGGTGCGGTACTGGTGGTGTCTCACGATCGCCACTTGCTCAAGAGCACCACGGATAACTTCCTGCTGGTGGCGGACGGTAAGGTCGAAGAATTCGACGGCGACCTGGATGACTACGCACGCTGGCTGACGGATTACCGCCTGCGCAATGCGCCGGTCAGCAATACCCCGGTCAACCCCGACAAGACTGACAAGAAAGCCCAGCGTCAGGCTGCCGCTGCGTTGCGCCAACAATTGGCGCCGCACAAGCGTGAAGCCGACAAGCTGGAGGCCGAGTTGGGCAAGGTGCACGAGCGCCTGGCCAAAATCGAAACCAGCCTGGGCGACAGCGCCGTCTATGAAGCTGCCCGTAAGGACGAGTTGCGCGACCTGCTGGCTGAACAGGCCAAGCTCAAGGTCCGCGAAGGGCAATTGGAGGAGACTTGGATGGAAGCCCTCGAAGTGCTGGAAACCCTGCAAGCGGAGCTGGAGGCGCTGTCCTGATGGAAGCGTTGCAACTGCCACTGCCGGCGCAATGGATCGAACCCGTGTGGATCGGCGTGCAAATCCTGCTGATTCTGCTGGCCGGCTACCTCGCCCAGCGTTTTGTTGCCAAAGGCCTGACGCGCCTCGGTGAGCGTTACCCGTTCCCACCGCAATTGTTGATGCCGCTGCGCGGTGGCTTGCGCTGGCTGATCATGGGCAGTGCGCTGATCTTTGTGCTGGGTCGCCTGGGTGTGTCTGCAACGGTGTTGTGGACGGCGCTGTCGGGGTTTGTCGCGGTGGCGGCGGTGGCGTTCTTCGCCATGTGGTCGGTGCTCTCCAACCTGCTGTGCGCCATTCTGATCTTCACCGTCGGGCCGTTTCGCCTGGGTGACATCGTCGAGTTGGTGGACACCGTCGACAAACCGGGTGTGAAAGGCCGCGTCGTGGCGATCAACCTGCTCTACACCACGCTGGTCGAAGTAGCGGAAGCCGGAACCGACAGCGCGATGGTGCAAGTGCCCAACAGCTTGTTCTTCCAGCGCTCGGTGCGACGTTGGCCAGGTACCCATGTGTTTCCGGGCGACCGCTAGCAGTCATCCTGTAAAAATCTATAGCCATTCTTTGGTCGGCGGAGTTAGCTTAAGGCACAACAGCAAACTCCCTCCTGAGGTGTGTAATGGCACTCGATACGTGGCTGGCCTTTTTCCTGGCCAGTTGGATCATCTCCCTTTCCCCTGGCGCCGGCGCCATCGCCTCGATGTCCAGCGGCCTGCAATACGGTTTCCTGCGTGGTTACTGGAACGCCATTGGCCTGCAACTGGGCCTGGCGATGCAGATTGCCGTCGTTGCTTGCGGCCTGGGTGCCATTCTGGCGACGTCGTCCACGGCCTTCTATGTGATCAAATGGTTTGGCGTGGCGTACTTGGTGTACCTGGCCATCAAGCAGTGGCGCGCCTTGCCCATGGACATGACCGATGACGCGGCCGTGCGCCCGATCGGCAAGCCGATGGCGATGATGTTTCGTGGGTTCCTGGTGAACGCCAGCAACCCGAAGGCTTTGGTGTTCATGCTGGCGGTGCTGCCGCAGTTCGTGAATCCGCAGGCGCCGCTGCTGATCCAGTACCTGATCCTGGGCGCGACGATGATCTGCGTCGACATGGTCGTGATGGCAGGCTATACGGGGCTGGCGTCGAAGGTGTTGCGCTTGTTGCGTACGCCTAAGCAGCAGAAGCGTATGAACCGCACGTTTGCCGGGTTGTTTGTGGGCGCTGCGGGTTTCCTGGCCAGCTTGCATCGCGCAACGGCGTAAACCGCACGCCAACTGAAGACACCGAATCAAAAATGTGGGAGCGGGCTTGCTCGCGAATGCGGTGGATCAGTCAATACGTCTGGTGACCGATAAACCGCATTCGCGAGCAAGCCCGCTCCCACATTGATTTTGCGTTGCCTGTGAGTACCAGGTTTCAGCGCAAAATCTTCGGTGCTTCATCCCTTGGCAGGTTGTTGCGTAGCGGTGGCTGGCCGGGGTCTTGATACCCACCACCCAACTGTTCCGCCAACTGCCGGGCCACATCTTCACCCAAGGCTTTCGACACTTCCTTCACCACGCGCGGCCGGTTCAGGCTCACGCGTATGTCACGGCTGTTCACCAGCTTGGTGTCCTGGCCTTCACCCATGGCGGTAAACGCCGAGGTGATCTCGTAGGTGCGCGTATTGATCAGGCTGAAATCCGCCACCAGCGTCAGGCCCAGCACCGCCGAGTAGCTGTTGGTGTGGTCCAGGGCGTTGATGTCCTGGGTGAAGTCGATGTCTGACAGTGTGCCGAACAGCACATAGTCGGCGCCCTTGAAATTACCGGCCTTGATGCGTTTGATCACGTCGTAGACGTCACCCTTGGCATCGGCGGTGTAGGGCGTGCCCTGCACCAGTTGGAACTGCCGGGACTTGAGGATCTCGCCCTTGATATCACCGCTGAATTTACGCAGCTCGGTCTGTTCGATGTAGCTGGTACGGCTTTCGTACTCGCTGTAGTTCGACGCCCCACTGGCGTGGTAAGCGCTGGCCTGGAAGTTGTTGCTCGCCGAAACCTGGTGGATGTATTCCTCGACCCGCGCCTCGTAGGCCAGGTCGGTCACCGCGATCTTCGGGGCGGCCGAGGCGCCGAAGGCACACAGCAGGCCGATCATGCCGATCCATGCACGCATTACTTAGCGCTCCGTGGTTTTGCGGATTTCTTTTTCGTCCATCCATTCGGCCAGGCCGCTCTCGACGTCGATCAGCTGCAGGCTGAATTTGTAGAACACGTCCTTGTAGTCCGAGCTGCGCTTGACGATGGAGCTGATGGAGCCTTCCAGGCGGTACTTGGCAGCGACCATATTGCCGGTCTTGCTGACGGTGGACTTCTTGTACAGGCCGCTCTGGTTCTGCAGCTTGAGCTGGTCGACCTGGCTCTGCATGTCGGTGTTGTCGCTGGCAAAGCGTGCGGTGCCGGTCTTCATCAGTTGGGTCTTGATCGACGTGGTGATTTCACGGGTGTCGATGTACTCACTGGTCTTGTTCTTCACGTCGTATACCTGCACCACCGGACGGCCTTGCAGGATGCCGGACTGAGCCAGGGAGCGGGTCATGCTTTCGGCGATCATCTGCAGGTCGGTGGAACCGAACTCATTGGTCACCAGTTCCACTGCCTTGGTATCGCCGTAGCTGATGTTTTTACCGCCCAGTACCGGGGAGGTGTTGGCGCAGCCGCTGGCCAGGACGGCGACGACGGCAAGGATCGAGAAGCGTGCAAACATTGGGAAATCTCTCAGCAGCAAAAAGGATGGACGGCTCAAGGGGTTTTCACTTCAAGACGGAAGTCCGCCGCCTGCGGCACATTGGCAATCGCAGGCAGGAAGGTCGCCTGGTTGGCGTACAGGTTCAGCACTTTCCAGGTTTCTTCATCGCCCACCGGGAAGCCGTCGGCACCCAGCCAGGCAAAGCGGTAATACATCATCTGGTTGCTGCTGGTGATGTTGCTCAACTGCACCTTGGCAGTGAGGAAGCCGTTCTCGCGGGCCACGCGAATGGCACCGACCGCGATGCCCTTGAACTTGCCCATCACCACGATTTTGCTCGCGGCGCTGCCAGGCTCCGGCGGCGGCGGGGTGGCACAGCCGGCCAGCAGGACCAGCGCCAGGGCGCCGAGGATGAAATGACGCATAACGTGCTCCTTAAGGTTGTTTGAGGGCGATGGCCTGGTTGGCGGTGTTCGGCTCCACGTGGGCGGCCAGGCCGCCGGCGAATACCTGGTTGCCGACCACGCGCAGGGTGATGACCTGATAACGCTGATCGGCCTTGACCGTCACCCGCGTGCCGCCCAGGGCGTTGGGCAGACTGACCTGATGCTCGCCATGCTTGAGGCGCAGGCGGGTCACCTGGGTCAGGTCCGGCAGGGTACGCCACGTGCGGGTGTCGGCGCCTTCGGTGACGGCCGAGGCGATACCCAGCACCAGGCCCGCCATGGGGTTGGTCTTGTTCAGGTTGTTTTGCGCCACGCCACGGGTGACCGCACGCACGGTGGTGCGCAGGATGATCCCCGGCATGTCATCGCGCAGGGCGCGGCGGGACATGGCCGTGGTGCTGTTGAGTGCAGTGAGGTTCTGTTGCTGGCCGTCGACGCCAATCTGCGCGAAGGTTGCGGTGGACGTATCAGCCTTGATCACCGGGAACGACAGCGGGGTGATCACCAGGTTGCCATTGATCGGGATCGGCAGCGGCAGGCGAATAGAGTCGCGGGCTGGTGCCAGGCCGCTCTGTACCACGATCAGCACGTCGGTTTCATCGGCGCCGACCTTGGATTTGTCCAGGTCCAGCAGGGCCTTTTCCAATAATGGCGTGTTGGGGCGCAGTTCAACGGCCTTGCGATAGCCGGGTGCCGCCAGGTCTTTTTCGCCGAGGGCTTCGTAGACAAAGCCAGCCAGGTAATGGCTGAACGCACTCTGGTAGCTGTTTTTCAGGCCGACCACTTCCGGCGCGTCCAGGGTTTCCACCGGGTAGCCGCGCAGGTCTTTCATCTGGGTGGTCACGCCTTCGCGCTGGGCTTCGTCCTCGCGCTTGAGGTATTCCTTGTCCCGCAGGTCGGCGATCACGGCTTCACGTTCATGGGTTTTCTTGATTTCGGTGCGTGCGCCGTCGAAGTCGTTCAGGGCCAACAGGTTCAGGGCCATCTGCGTGGTCAGCATGACCTTTTCGTAGTCATAGCCTTCGTAGCGCCGCACCTTGTCATTGGCCAGGAAGCTGCCAAATTGGGCGAGGTACCTGGCGCTGTCGAACTTGACCGACTCTTCCCACTTGTAGACTTGCAGGTCGGCGCTGCGCCAGGCGGTCTGGCTGCCGGTCAAGTCACCCTTGGCACGCAGCAGCTCGCCCTTTTCGAAGAAATAGAGCAGGTCCTTGTCGTCGCCGGTGTTGTTCTTTTCCAGCAGGGTCAGGGCGGCGTCGACATTGCCGGTGGCCAATTGCTGATTGGTGGCTTGCAGCTCGGTATCGTAGCTGCGGAACATCGAGCAGCCGGACAACAAGGTCACCGCCGCGAGCGCGAGCGAGGGTAAGGCGCGAAATGCCATGCAGACTTCTTCCCTGAAAGTATCAACCGATGTGGTCATTCCTCATAAAAACGAGGAATGAAATTCCCTTTCGCACTAACAGGGCGCGGCATTATAAGCACCATTACTGGCAAAACAATGGCTTTTTGCCCCGACGAAGTCGCCAAACGCCACTAGTCCGCTTCTAAAAATGCCCCGCCCCCACCAACACCCAATCACTTACGCCTTGAGTCAAACCCATTAAGGCTCAACAATGTGTTACTTCGTATTTCCCTTTGAGATTCGTTCATGACTGCCCCCTTCCGTTTTCTCGCCTGGCTGATGTTGCCGGCGTTGATGTCGTGCAGCTTCAACCTGATGGCCGCGACTGCCGAGGGCGCCCCACAAGCCCTGCATTTGCTGGACTACATTGGCGCTGACTATCCTCCGACGGTGGAGGCGGGCAAGGTTATCGATGAATCCGAATACCGCGAACAACTGGAGTTTCTCGGCGTGTTGCAGGGCCTGGTGGCAGAACTGCCACAACGCCCGGAGCGCGCGGCGTTGGTCAAGGGCGTCGACGAACTGTTAGCGGCTGTAACTGCCCATCAAGACGGCGCGACAGTCGCTCGCCAAGCCCGTCAATTGGGCGCCCAGTTGGCCGTGGCCTATGAAGTCAGCCAGGCCCCGGCGATCACCCCTGATCCCACGCGCGGTGCGCCGCTCTACGCCCAGCATTGTTCGGTATGCCACGGCACTGCTGGCGCCGGTGACGGCCCGGCCAGCGTAGGCATGACGCCGCCACCCGCCAACCTGCGGGACGCCGTACGCCTGGACCGCCTGAGCCTTTACGCGATCTACAACACCCTTGGCCTGGGCGTCGAAGGCACTGACATGCCGTCCTTCGCCGACCAACTGGACGACCGCCAGCGCTGGGACCTGGCCACCTACATCGCCGGCTTCACCGCCGACCCGGCCGCTGCGAAAAGCGAGCAACCGTTCAACCTCGCCGACCTGGCCCGCCAGACCCCCAATGAAGTGCTGGCCGCCAGCGGTCCCGCGGCTGCCGCGACGTTCCGCGCCCAGCGTGCGCAACCGCCGCAGGTCAAGCGTGGCCCGGCGCAGTTGCTGGACTACACCGCCAGCACGCTGGACAAGAGCCTGGCGGCGTTCCAAAAGGGTGACCACGAACAGGCTTACGACCTGTCGGTGGCCGCGTATCTGGAAGGTTTCGAGCTGGTAGAAAGCTCGCTGGATAACGTTGACGCCAACGTGCGCAAGGACACCGAGAAGGCGCTGATGGCCTACCGGCAGTCGTTGCAGGACGGTTTGCCGGTCGAGCAGGTGCAACAACGCCTGGACGTGGCCAAGGGCAAGCTCACCGAGTCTGCCGGCTTGCTAGGCAGTGATGGCCTGAGTTGGTCGTTGAGCTACATCTCCGGCTTGCTGATCCTGTTGCGCGAAGGCCTGGAAGCGATCCTGGTGCTGGCCGCGATCCTCGCGTTCCTGCGCAACACCGGCCAGCAGTCGGCGGTGCGCAGCGTCAACGTCGGTTGGGGCCTGGCGCTGTTGGCGGGTCTGGCGACCTGGGCGTTGGCGGCGTATGTGATTGACGTGAGCGGCGCCCAGCGCGAATTGCTTGAAGGCTGCACAGCCCTGTTCGCCAGTGTGATGGTGCTGTGGCTCGGCGTGTGGATGCACGATCGCCGCCACGCCGCCGCTTGGCAGGACTACATCAAGAGCAGCCTGGTGGGCGGCGGCGGGCGGTTCGGCTTTGCGATGCTGGCGTTCTTCTCGGTGTACCGCGAGTTGTTCGAAGTGATCCTGTTCTACGAAACCCTGTGGCTGCAAGCTGGCCCGGCCGGGCACAACGCGGTGTTGGCCGGTGGCGCCACGGCGCTGGTGTTGCTGGTGGGCCTGGCGTGGGTGATCCTGCGCGGTTCGGCGAAGCTGCCGCTGGCGTTGTTCTTCGGGATCAACGCGGCATTGTTGTGTGCACTGTCGGTGGTGTTTGCCGGGCATGGCGTGAAGGCGTTGCAGGAGGCCGGCATTTTTGGCACGCGGCCGGTCGCCTTCTTTGACTTCGACTGGCTGGGCATCCACGCCGATGCGTACTCGCTGAGTGCGCAGGCCGTGGCGATCCTGGCGATTGTGGTGCTGTATGGCCGCAGCCGTTTGGCCGAGAAGCGCCGGGTGATGGCTTAAGTATGCGGGTGTGGATCGATGCCGACGCCTGTCCTCGGGCGGCCAAGGACCAAGTGGTGAAGTTTGCCCTCAAGCGCCAGTTCGAAGTGGTACTGGTGGCCGGTCAGAGCCAGATTAAGCCGAGCTTTTCTTGCGTGAAGTTGATCGTGGTGCCCAGTGGCCCGGATGCGGCGGATGACTACCTGGTGGAACACGCGGTGCCCGGCGAGTTGGTGATCTGCAGCGATGTGCCCCTGGCCGACCGCTTGGTGAAAAACGGCGTCACGGCCCTCGACCCACGCGGCAAGGAGTTCAGCCCGGCGAACATGAGCGAACGCTTGGCGGTGCGCAACCTGTTCACTGATCTGCGTGAGCAAGGCCAGATGGGCGGAGGGCCACCGCCGCACGGGGAGAAGGAGAAGCAGGCGTTTGCCAATGCGTTGGACCGGATCCTGACGCGGTTAATGCGCCAGGCCTGACCCTTTGGCGGGGTAGGTGTGCCGAGCAGGCTTGTTGTGGTGAGGGTGCTTGTTGTGGTGGTCAGGCTTGTTGTGGTGAGCGGGCTTGTGTGGTGCGGGCTTGTGTGGTGAGCGGGCTTGCCCCGCGCTGGGCTGCGCAGCAGCCCCAATTCAGCCGACGCGGTGAGTCCGTTAGAACATGACTGCCGGGTTTAGGGCGGCTTCGCCACCCAGCGCGGGGCAAGCCCGCTCACCACAACAAGCCCGCTCACCACAACAAGCTCGCTCACCACACAAGCCCACCCACCCACAAGCCTACTCACAACAACAGGCCTGCTCACAAAACAGGCCCGGTCACCAGAACAAGCCCGCTCACCACAGTAGGGGGCTATCAGTCGTTCTCGTGGGTCAGTTCCAGCACCCGGTCAACCAGCTTGTTGATCCCCGATGCGACCTCGCTGATGTTCTTGCCGAGCATATAGGCCGGCGTGCTCACCAGCTTGCGTGCCGTGTCTTCGACGATATCTTCCACCGCACATTCCAGGTGTGTGGCGCCCATCTTGTCCAGCGCGGCAGCGGTGTCGGCACAGTTGCCGATGGTGCAGGTCACGCCTGGGCCGTAGATTTTGGCCGCCAGGGCCGGTGAAATGCAGATCAGCCCCACAGGCTTGCGTGCTTCGGCAAACGCCTCGGCCAGTTCCAGCACTTGCGGGTTGACGCTGCAGCCGGCGCCTTCAACGGCAAAGTTCGAGAGGTTTTTCGCCGCGCCGAACCCGCCGGGCACGATCAGCGCATCGAAGTCTTCGGCGTTGGCGTCGCGAAGGTTCTTCACGTTACCCCGTGCGATCCGGGCCGACTCCACCAGTACATTGCGCGACTCGGGCATCTCTTCGCCGGTGAGGTGGTTGATCACGTGCAATTGCGCGATATCCGGGGCAAAACATTGGACCTGAGCGCCACGCTGGTCCAGGCGCAGCAAGGTGATCACGCTTTCGTGAATCTCTGCGCCGTCGTACACGCCGCAGCCGGAAAGGATCACTGCAATCTTTTTGCTCATGGGCATTTCTCCTGGGTTCTTGGCGTTAAATGTCTACTAATTTGTCATCTGTTGCCAATGGGATCTCGCGCCGCTGCACCTAATCTTGATGTAACAAAAATAGACCGGACCAGACCATGGACTTTGTGCCTTACGCGGTACCGTTTTTCGTCGTCTTGATCATCGTGGAGCTGCTTGCCGACCGTTGGCGCGGCGAGCGCAACTACCGGGTGGCGGATGCTATCAACAGCCTCAGCACCGGGGTGTTGTCGACGACCACGGGGTTGTTGACCAAGGGTGTGGGGCTGTTGACCTACGCGTTCGCCCTCAAGCATCTCGCTGTCATCGAACTGCCTGCCCAAAGTGTCTGGACCTGGGTGTTCGCGTTTGTGTTCTACGACTTTTGCTATTACTGGCTGCACCGCATGGGCCACGAGCGCAACATCCTGTGGGCCGCGCACTCGGTGCATCACCAGAGCGAGGACTACAACCTCAGCACCGCACTGCGCCAGACCAGCACCGGCTTCCTGCTCAGCTGGATCTTCTACCTGCCCCTGGCTGTACTGGGCGTGCCATTGGTGGTGTTTATCAGCGTGGCATCGCTCAATTTGCTGTATCAATTCTGGGTGCACACCCGGCATGTGCCGAAGCTCGGCTGGTATGAGTGGTTTTTTGTCACGCCGTCCAATCATCGGGCCCACCATGCACAGAACGCTCTCTACATGGATCGCAACTACGGCGGGGTGTTCATTATTTGGGACCGACTGTTCGGCACCTTCCAAGAGGAAGACGACAACGAGCCGGTGATTTTCGGCGTGACCACGCCGCTGGCCAGCTGGAATCCGCTGTGGGCCAACCTGCAGTTTTATGCACAGTTATGGCGTGACGCACGGCGCACCGAGAGCCGGTGGGACAAGCTGCGCATCTGGTTCATGCGCACCGGCTGGCGCCCGGCTGACGTGAAGGCCAAGTACCCGTTGGCCAAACATGACTTGAGCCAGTTCCGCAAATTCGAAGTCCCGCTGGGTGTGCGCCAGCAGGTCTATATCGCCCTGCAGTTTGCGGCGTATGTAGGTTTTGGCAGCTATTTGATGAATGTTGGCGAAGGCTTGCCCACGGCGGCGTTGATCCTGGGCTGGAGTGCGATGGCGCTGGGGCTGTTTACGTTGGGCGTGGCCCTGGAGAACCGCCCGTGGGCGTGGAAGGCCGAGCTTTTGAGGCTGGCACTGAATGTGCCGCTGGTATGGCTGGCGCCGTTGACCGGGCTATGGCCCGCCAGCAACCTGGGCTGGCTGGGCCTGCTGAGCTACAGCCTGCTCAGCGTGATCGGCCTCTATTGCTGCAGAGGCCGGTTTACTCGACTGGCGTCTTAGGGGCTTCGACAGGGGCGGGTTCGGCGGCCAGTCGGGCCTTGGCTTCGGCGCAGGCCTCACGGGCAATACGCGCATTCTTGAAGCGGCGGCGCAGCCACAGGCCGAAGCCCAGTACCAGCAACGCACCCAATACCCACAGCTCATATTTCTTGACGCTACCGAGCATGCCTTCCAGTACGGCACCGAAGTGATACGCCGCAGCACCCAGGGCGGCAGCCCAGATCGCGGCTCCAATACCGTTGAGGATCAGGTAGCGCAGGGGTGGGTAGCCGGAAAGGCCGATCGCCACCGGCATGACCGTGCGCAATCCGTAGACAAAGCGAAAGCTCAGCACCCAGATATCCGGATGTTTGCGGATATGCTCCAGGGCCTTGTCGCCCATCAACTGCCAGCGTGGCTTGCGCGCTAACAGCTTGCGCCCGTGTTTGCGGCCCATGTAATACCAGAGCTGATCGCCGGCGTAGCTGCCGAAAAAGGCAACCACGACCACCAGGTTGATATCCATGTACCCACGGAACGCCAGGAAGCCTGCGAGCACCAAGATGGTCTCGCCTTCGAAGAAGGTGCCTAGGAAGAGGGCAAAGTAGCCGAAGTCATGCAGAAATTGTTGAAGCATGGTCTGGGTGCTGGCGAAATGAACGCGCAGCCTACGCCTTCACGAAGATTCATGAAAGTATCGAGATGTGTCACGAAGTGAACAATTCCTACGGAAATGACGAATGCGACTACAGGTCGCATCGTTAAGCACAACTGTCATACCTTCGTCATAATGGCCGCTTATAACTGCAACGCTCGCCCGTGAACCCGGGCTCAGGAGTCTGTCGTGAGCTTTACCCCTGCCAATCGCCTGTTTCCCGCCACCCGTCTGCGTCGCAATCGTCGAGATGATTTCTCTCGTCGCCTGGTACGTGAAAACGTGCTGACGACCAACGATCTGATCCTGCCGGTGTTTGTGCTGGACGGTGAAAATCGTCGCGAAGCAGTGGCTTCGATGCCCGGTGTGGAGCGCTTGACCATTGACCTGCTGCTTGAAGAAGCCGCCGGTTGGGTCGAGCTGGGGATTCCGGCATTGGCGCTGTTCCCGGTCACGCCGCCTGAACTCAAGTCTTTGGATGCTGCCGAAGCCTGGAACCCGGACGGGATCGCACAGCGCGCCACCCGTGCCTTGCGCGAGCGGTTCCCGGAGCTTGGGGTGATCACCGACGTGGCGTTGGACCCGTTCACCACCCACGGGCAGGATGGCATTCTTGACGAAGACGGCTATGTTCAGAACGACATCACTGTCGACGCGCTGGTAAAGCAGGCGTTGTCCCACGCAGCGGCAGGCGCCCAGGTGGTTGCACCGTCGGACATGATGGACGGCCGCATCCAGGCGATCCGCGAAGCCCTGGAGCTGGCCGGTCACGTCAACGTGCGGATCATGGCTTACTCGGCCAAGTACGCCAGCGCCTATTACGGCCCGTTCCGCGATGCGGTGGGCTCGGCGCTGAACCTGGGCAAGGCCAACAAGGCTTCGTACCAGATGGACCCGGCCAACAGCCATGAAGCCCTGCACGAAGTGGCGGCCGACCTGGCCGAAGGCGCTGACATGGTGATGGTCAAGCCGGGGATGCCTTACCTGGACATCCTTTACCGGGTCAAAGAAGAATTCAAAGTGCCGACTTTCGTCTATCAGGTCAGCGGCGAATACGCGATGCACATGGCTGCAATACAGAATGGATGGCTGAGTGAAGGGGTGATCCTTGAATCCCTGACAGCCTTTAAACGCGCCGGGGCTGATGGCATCCTGACTTACTTCGCCGCCCGCGCCGCCCAATTGCTTAGAGAGCAACAATAGCCCTCACAGGAACACTCGATGAATACCGAAGGACTCACAGAAGTTGCCGTAAAAGACGCTCACCCGGTGGTTGAACAGGTCAGCGAGACCCCGCCGGAGCACGAGCCTGCCGCGCCGGTCGTGGTCGCCGAGCCGCCCGTACCGGCCCCGGTGGTCGCCGTGACCAACCTGGATGACAGCAGCCTGTACATCCACCGCGAGCTGTCACAACTGCAATTCAACATCCGCGTGCTGGAGCAGGCGCTGGATGAGTCCTATCCGTTGCTGGAACGGCTGAAGTTCCTGCTGATCTTCTCCAGCAACCTGGACGAGTTCTTCGAGATCCGCGTCGCCGGCCTCAAGAAGCAGATCACCTTTGCCCGCGAGCAAGCCGGCGCCGATGGCCTGCAGCCGCATCAGGCCCTGGCACGCATCAGCGAGCTGGTACACGGCCATGTGGACCGCCAGTACGCGATCCTCAATGACATCCTGTTGCCGGAACTGGAAAAACATCAGGTCCGCTTCATCCGCCGCCGTCACTGGACCACCAAGATCAAGACCTGGGTGCGCCGTTACTTCCGTGACGAGATTTCCCCGATCATCACCCCGATCGGCCTCGACCCGACTCACCCGTTCCCGTTGCTGGTGAACAAGAGCCTCAACTTCATCGTGGAGTTGGAAGGTATCGACGCCTTCGGTCGTGACTCCGGCCTGGCGATCATCCCGGCGCCGCGCCTGTTGCCACGGATCATCAAGGTACCCGAAGAGGTGGGGGGCGCTGGCGATAACTATGTATTCCTGTCGTCGATGATCCATGCGCACGCCGATGACCTGTTCCAGGGCATGAAGGTGAAGGGCTGCTACCAATTCCGCCTGACCCGTAACGCCGACCTGGCGCTGGACTCCGAAGACGTCGAAGACTTGGCCCGTGCCCTGCGCGGTGAGCTGTTCTCGCGGCGCTACGGCGATGCGGTGCGCCTGGAAGTGGCCGACACCTGCCCCAAACACCTGTCGGACTACCTGCTCAAGCAATTCAACCTGTCCGAGTCCGAGCTGTACCAGGTCAATGGCCCGGTGAACCTGACGCGCCTGTTCAGCATCACCGGCCTGGACAGCCACCCGGAGCTGCAATACACGCCGTTCACCCCGCAGATCCCGAAGCTGCTGCAAAACAGCGAGAACATTTTCAGTGTGGTGAGCAAGCAGGACATCCTGTTGCTGCACCCGTTCGAGTCCTTCACCCCGGTGGTCGACCTGCTGCGCCAGGCTGCCAAGGACCCGCACGTCTTGGCCGTACGCCAGACCCTGTACCGTTCCGGCGCCAACTCGGAAATTGTCGACGCCTTGGTCGACGCCGCGCGTAACGGCAAGGAAGTCACCGCGGTGATCGAGCTGCGTGCGCGGTTCGACGAAGAATCCAACCTGCAGCTGGCCAGCCGTCTGCAGGCGGCGGGTGCGGTGGTGATCTACGGCGTCGTGGGCTTCAAGACTCACGCCAAGATGATGCTGATCCTGCGCCGTGAAGCCGGTGAGATCGTGCGTTACGCCCACTTGGGCACCGGCAACTATCACGCCGGCAACGCCAAGCTCTACACCGACTACAGCCTGCTGACGTCCGACGATGCCTTGTGTGAAGACGTCGGCAAGTTGTTCAGCCAGCTGATCGGCATGGGCAAGACCTTGCGCATGAAGAAGCTGCTGCACGCGCCGTTCACCCTCAAGAAGGGCATGCTCGACATGATTGCCCGCGAAACCCAGTTCGCCCTGGAGGGCAAACCGGCGCACATTATTGCCAAGTTCAACTCGCTGACCGATCCGAAGATCATCCGCGCGCTGTACAAGGCCAGCCAGTCCGGCGTGCGTATCGACCTGGTGGTGCGTGGCATGTGCTGCCTGCGTCCGGGCATTGTCGGGGTGTCGCACAACATTCATGTGCGCTCGATCATCGGCCGCTTCCTGGAACACACACGGGTGTTCTACTTCCTCAACGGCGGCGAGGAGCAGATGTTCCTCTCCAGCGCCGACTGGATGGAGCGCAACCTCGATAAGCGTGTGGAGACCTGCTTCCCGGTGGAAGGCAAGAAGCTGATCATGCGGGTCAAGAAGGAGCTGGAAAGCTACCTGACCGACAACACCCACAGCTGGAGCCTGCAGTCGGACGGCCGCTACGTGCGCAACACACCGACCGGCAACCAGAACCCGCGCAGTGCGCAGGCGACGCTGTTGGAGAAGTTGGGTAGCCCGATCCTGTCGGTGAATTAATCCAGGCTAACGCGACCCCATGTGGGAGCAGGCTTGTTGTAGCGAGCAGGCTTGTGTGGTGAGCGGGCTTGCCCCGCGCTGGGCTGCGAAGCAGCCCTAAAATGAAACGCCGCATTCTGTCTGACAGAATGCGGCGTTTTTATTGGGGCCGCTTCGCAGCCCAGCGCGGGGCAAGCCCGCTCACCACGCAAGCCCGCTCACCACATAAGCCCGCTCACACAGTTGTTTGCGGTGTTCATCAGCGCAAATTAAGGCTGAACCCCACCCGCGTCAGCCACTCCGCTTCCTGGCCAAAATCTGCCTGGGTCAGCTGGTTCTCATCCAGCCAGCCTTTCGGGAACACCACGTCCAGGCTGTCGCCGTCGGCGCGCAGGGTTACCTGAGGCATTTCCTGGGTGCCACGAATGTGGTGGAACAGGATCGCAAAGCGCAGCAGCACGCACAGGCGAATCAGCTTGATGCCTTCGTCACCGAATTCAGCGAACTTGTCCCTGGGGATGTTGCGGCGATGGCCGCGCACCAACAGGGCGAGCATCTGCTGGTCTTCCCGGGAGAAACCCGCCAGGTCCGAATGCTCGATCAGGTAGGCGCCGTGCTTGTGGTAATGGTAGTGGGCGATATCCAGGCCCACTTCATGCACCTTGGCGGCCCAGCCCAGCAGCTCGCGCCATACACCGTCTTCCAAGTCCCAATCCTCGGCCACCTGGTCGAAGGCGTGCAGCGCTTTGCGTTCCACGCGGGCGGCTTGTTCCAGATCGACGTGGTAGCGCTCCATCAACGAGGTGAGCGTGCGCTCACGCACGTCTTCGTGATGGTGACGCCCCAGCAGGTCGTAGAGCACGCCTTCGCGCAGGGCGCCGTCGCAGTGGTCCATGCGCTGAAGTTCGAGGGCGTCGAAGATCGCTTCGAGAATCGCCAAGCCGGCCGGGAAGATAGTACGACGGTCGGGCTTGATGCCGTCGAAGTCGATTTTTTCTGCATCCCCCAGCTTGAACAGTTTGCGCTTGAGCCACGCCAGGCCTTCGGCGTTGACCTCGCCGGTGCCATGGCCGCCGGCTTTCAGGGCCAGGCCGATGGCGCGGATGGTGCCGGACGAACCGATGGCTTCATCCCAGGTCAGGCGGTGCAGGGCGTGCTCGATGCTCATGATCTCCAGTCGCGCCGCCGTGTAGGCCTGGGCATAGCGCGCCGGGGTGATCTTGCCATCCTTGAAATAGCGTTGGGTGTAGCTGACGCAGCCCATCTGCAGGCTTTCGCGCAGCAGCGGCTCGAAGCGTTGGCCAATGATGAATTCGGTGCTGCCGCCGCCAATGTCGGCGACCAGGCGTTTGCCAGGGGTGTCAGCCAGGGTGTGGGACACGCCGAGGTAGATCAGGCGCGCTTCTTCACGGCCGGAGATGACTTCTACGGGATGCCCGAGGATTTCCTCGGCGCGCCGGATGAATTCGCCGCGGTTGCGGGCTTCACGCAGGGCGTTGGTGCCGACGATTCGCACGGCGCCCAGGGGCATGCCGTTGATCAGTTGGGCAAAGCGCTTGAGACAATCAAGCCCACGTTGCATGGATTCTTCATTGAGTTGGCGCTCATCGTCGATTCCGGCAGCCAGTTGTACTTTTTCGCCGAGCCGCTCAAGGATGCGGATTTCGCCGTTCTGGGCCTTGGCCACGACCATGTGAAAGCTGTTCGAGCCCAGGTCGATGGCGGCGATCAGGGACAGATTCTTGGCTTGGGATTGCGGCATGGTTAGGGGGTCTCGGTCGATAACCCAGCCATCGTGCCACGATCGACCTTTGGTGCCAACGCGTACGGCTTCGGTAATTTTCATGTAGGTGTCTGTGAGGAATTCTTGTAGGTAATGTAGGGAGGTTTCTGAACCACCCTTGAATAGAGCTTCACTTTTGTAGGAATTATTAACCTTTTGTTGTCATTTTGCTGTTTATGATTTTGCCTACAAGGGAGCGATTAATAACTTATTGGTTTTGTATTTACGCCTACCTGGTGTTTTGGCTTGGCTCACTATTTGTTTTTACGGTTCCCACAATGACTGGCGTCTAATCTGATTCTTTAATCAGGTGCCAAAACGACAGACTGTCATCCGGCAATTACGCCGTGGTGTTATTTATTTAGGGTCGGAATGTTCGGCCTTCGTGAATGCACCGATTCATTACAGATGACAGGTTTACTATGAAAAAAATGCTTGGTGTGACAGTGGGGACTCTTTGCCTGGTCGCGAGTATCGGGGCTCATGCAACGAATGTTGCTGAACTGATTGTACGCGGGACTATCAAACCGGTGGCGTGCAACCTTAGCCTCGCCGGTGGCGGCATCGTTGATTACCAGACAATTCCCGCCGCAAGCTTGTCGCCGACGCAGTTCACTTCTCTTGCAGCGAAAACGGTCGGCTTGAGCATCAGTTGCGGCCAAACCCCAGCGCAGTTCCGAGTGGCGCTGAGTGACCTGCAATCCGCCAGCAAGGTGACAGGCATCCTCGGTACCGGGTTCACCGAGGCGCAGAACTACGGTCTGGGTCTCGCCAATAGCAAGCGTACCGGTGGGTACTCCGTCACCCTCAAAAATCTGCAATCGTCCAGCGGGACCCTGAGCCCTATCATGCGCAGCAGCTCGGGCGCTGCCTGGCAGAACAGTGACGGTAAAGTCGCCCAATCACCCGCCCAGTATTCGTGGCGTAGCGGTACCAGTGTGGTACCTGCATCCGTCACCAGTCTTACGGGCACACTTGAAGTGAAAGCCGTTATCAACCGCACACAGGATTTGGACCTGACCCGCGATGTAACGTTGGATGGTCGCACCAGCCTGTCAGTGGATTACATCTAAGTACGTCATTAACGGCCGACATTAACGCAAAGGTACTTATCTATCTCTGTTAAATGTCGGCTGTTTTAACGTGTGCGTTTATTGGTGTTTGATTTTATGGCCGTGGGGAAAATCGGTGAATGTTCTATCAATAATGGTTGTGTCGTTGCTGCGCTATATAAGCTTGTGCCTCTTTTGGTGTGGTTTGGCAGTCGCAGACGGAATGCAACCCGAAACAACCGTTGTCATTCTTAATGAAGAAGAGGGTGAGGCAACGCTTAATGTTAAAAATACCGACCCTGGCCCTGCGTTGCTCCATTCGGTCATACAAAACATACCCGAAGACCTGGAACCCTTGTTGATCGTAACGCCCCCGATTACTCGGGTCGAAGCGGGCGACACCCAACTTGTTCGCTTCATCAGTACCACGAAGAAACCGCTCAAGACCCAGCGCCTGAAACGGGTTTCCTTTGAAGGTATCCCCGAGGCACGTGCACCCGGCGGTGCGACCATTGGTATCACCCTGCGCCAGAGCCTGCCCTTGATCCTGCACCCTAAAGGCTTGCCCAGGCATGACGCGCCCTGGCAGTTGCTGACATGGAAGCGTGAAGGGGATCAGTTGAGGGTCCACAACAACAGCGCTTACGTCGTACGCCTGGGGATGGAAGTACAACTGCATCCGCAGGCAAGCGTTGCAACGTTGCCGCGAACCTACATCCTCCCGGGCGAAGTGCTGACGCTTGCGTCGGCAGGCCCGGTGGCGGGCGTGGTGGCCGTGGGGATTCAACCGGCCACGGTCTACGGGTTTACGGTGGATACCTACCGCGCACCCGTTACGGCTGATGCGGATTGACGCGCCTATGAAGAAGAGCAGGCATACCCGTCGCTCTGCCAATAGCGTGCCGAGCAATGTTTCCCAAGCGCGTTCCAGGATTCTGCTGGGGCTTGCGACGCTGTGGAGTCTGCCCGGTACCAGCGCAGCGGTCGGGCTGGGGGAAGGTTTTGATCTGGCTGCGTTGACCTCCCTTGGCATTGATCCACAGGTGTCGGAATACTTTCGTAGCGCCGCGCGCTTTCGCGAAGGTGTCCATGTGGTCGGGCTGCGAGTCAATGGCACCCCGCTGGGGTTGGTTGATGCACGTTTCGATTACCAGGGCCAGTTGTGCTTCACCCCTGCGTTACTGGCAAAGGCCGGTCTGGTCACCCCGTCCAGGGTTCTGCGCGAGGGCATTACCCCTGACCAGGCCTGCCATGACTTCGTCGGGGAATACCCGGCGACCATGGTGCGGCTACGCCCCAGCAGCGATGAGATCACCCTGGTGGTGCCCACGCAGTCCCTGCGCGAGCCCGAGTGGGAGACCGGGAATTTTTCCCAGGGGGGCGCGGCAGCCCTCTTTAACTACGACATATTGGGTTTCGATACCCACTCGCGCGGTGGGCCAAGTCGCTTCGTATCGGCCTATACCGAGGCGGGTTTCAACCTGGGTAATTGGATTGTCCGCAGCCGCCAGTTTTATGTGTCCGACAATGGCAAGACGCGCACCGAGCAGGTGAATGCTTATGCCCAGCGTGATATCGCGGCGTTGCAGTCGACCTTCCAGGTGGGGCAGATTTCCAGCAACAACCCGATATTTGGCGGTGTGCAGCTGACGGGCTTGCAGTTCTCCCCGGATGGCCAGCAGCGCACCGGCACGGGCGACAGCAACGTCGTGGTGGAAGGGCTGGCTCAAAGCCAGTCTCGGGTCGAAGTCCGTCAATCGGGCGCATTGATCCACTCCACCCTGGTGCCGGAAGGTCCTTTCAGGCTTACCGGTTTGCCATTGCTGAACAGCACCAGCGACCTCGACGTGAGCGTGATTGACGTGCGTGGGGCCAAGCGCAGTTTCGTGGTGCCCGCTGCTTCCTTTCGTGGTGGGGCGCCGGTGGAGCCGGGGTACTATTTTTCCCTCGGCAAGGTGCGTGAGACGTCCCTCGACAACCGGGAGTCCCCTGTGGTCGCCATGGGCAGCGGCACCTGGGGATTGGGCCAGCGCTCGTCGTTGGGCTTCGGTCTACTGAGTACCGATGAGTACCAGTCGGCAGGCGGCTCCCTGAGCAGTGTATTTTTCCACCAGGTGACCGTGGGTGTGCGGCATAACCTGTCCCGTGATGCTCAAGATGAGGTGGGAGGCGCACGTAGCACGCTGTCTTTGGGGACTCCGTTATTTGCCAACCTTGATATCAACCTGAGTGCCTCGGCACAGAGCCGCGGCTACCGGGAAGTACTGGACGCCGGCCAGGCGTCGCGAGGGTACGATCTGGATGCGCGTTTCAAGCGCCAGTACACGGCAGGTTTGAGCTGGGCGGACCCGTCCCTGGGCGGTTTCTCCCTCGGCTTCACACGTAACTCGCAATTTGACGGGCACTCCAACGATCACCTCTTTGCCTCGTGGAACAACACCTTCAACGGCGTGGGGGTAGCCCTGATCGCCGACGCTCAGGTAGGTGCGACCGAGCCTCGGCGCCTGGACCCGGTTCGGGGCGGTCGCCGTGACGAGCGGCTGGACGAGGGCACGTCTGTCCGGCTGCAGGTCACGGTGCCGCTCGGCGATGATCGGCGTGTGAGCGCTTACGTCAGTCGTCGAGGTGACCGGCTGGATGCCGGCACCGCCCTCAGCGAGCGGGTCAACGACTATTTGAACTACGAGGTCGGTGTTGATCGGGACCTGAAAGAACGAGAGCAAAGCGTGCGTGGCCGTGTGGACATCTTGCCGCTCTATACCCGCGTGAGCCTGGGCGTCGACCGTGACCCGTCGAACACCAACTATTCCGGCCAACTGCAAGGCGGCATCGTGGCCCATGAGCACGGCGTGACCTTCTCTCCGTATGCGGTGCAGGACACCTTTGGCATTGTCTCGGTGGGTGATATCGGTGCGGCAAAGGTCTCGACGCCCCAAGGACCGGTATGGACCGATTTCAGTGGCCAGGCCGTGATCCCCGGGCTGCAGGCCTACAGCAACAACCATCTGCAGGTGCAGACCCAGTCGCTGCCCAAGCGCGTCGACTTGAAGAACGGGACCAAGGTGCTCGCCGCTGGTCGGGGTTCAGTCAATATTCTCAACTTTGATGTGATGAAAGTCCGTCGCCTGTTGCTTGAAGCTCAGGATGAACAAGGTCGGCCCTTGCCTCAAGGGGCTGCTGTGTTTGGCCAGGACAACAACTTTGTAACCAGCGTGGTGGGTGAGGGCATGATTTTCCTCAGCAACATCGATGGGCCGCAAACCCTGAAGGTTTCATTGCCGGATTCGCAATCCTGTCTGCTGCAAGTCAACCCGGAGCAAGAGCCTGACGATGACCAACTCTACGAAACCGCACCCGTGGTATGCCATGTTCGCTGAACGGATGAACGGCCCGCGTGCCGCTGGCGTGTGTCTGGTGGTCGTCGCCCTGCTGGTGAACCAGGCGCGGGCTGAAGACTGCCGGATGACCTTGAGCGAGCCCCGGGTCGATTACGGGGTGATTCGTCCCTCGCAAACGTCGTCCGGTCGCTCGACACTGAGGCTGGATACGCAGCGTACGCTGCACCTGAGCGTGCTCTGCGCCAACCCGGCGGCAATGGCATTGCGCTTCAGTGGTGCGCCTGCCGATGCCCAGGGTTTTCAGTTTGGCCGGCAAGGACGCTTCATGTTGAGCCTGAAGCGGGCTCAGGTCGACGGCAGGCCGGTGGCGTGGCAACCCGATGAAACGGCTGACGGGCGGCTGTTACCTGGCCGCACATTGGTGGCGAGCGCAGCCGGTGTGCCAGTGACGGGCCGCCGGTTGACGGCCCAGGTAGAGATTGAGGTTCACTTGCCCGCCGATGCCCTCTCGGTGCGCCGGGAGGTGCTGCTGGAGGGGCATGGCCAATTCGAACTGGTCAGTCCTACTGTTCCGTAGAGCCGATGAAGTTGGCCAGTTCGGCCGTTTGCGGGTTGGCGAACAGCTGCTTGGGGTCACCCACTTCATGCACCTTGCCCTGGTGCATGAACACCAGCTTATCGCCGACTTCCCGCGCGAAGCGCATTTCGTGGGTCACCATGATCAGGGTCATGCCGTCCTTGGCCAGTTGGCGCACCACGCTGAGCACTTCGTTGACCAGTTCCGGGTCGAGGGCCGAGGTGATTTCGTCGCACAGCAACACCTTGGGCGACATCGCCAGCGCGCGGGCAATCGCCACGCGTTGTTGCTGGCCGCCGGACAGGCGATCGGGGAAGGCGTCGAATTTCTCGCCCAGCCCCACGCGTTCGAGCATTTGCCTGGCCAATTGGGCGGCCTTGGCCTTGGGCACCTTCTGCACCACTTGTGGCGCAAGCATGACGTTTTCGCCGACAGTCAGGTGCGGGAACAGGTTGAACTGCTGGAACACCATGCCGACTTTCTGCCGCAGGCTGCGCAGGTCGGCGCGGGCGGCGTCCAGGTATTCGCCATCGACTTCGATCACGCCGTCGTTGATGGATTCCAGGCCGTTGAGGGTTCGCAGCAAAGTGGACTTGCCCGAGCCGCTGCGGCCGATGATCGCCACCACCTGGCCTTCTTCAACGGTCAGGTCTATGCCCTTGAGTACGTGGTGATCGCCGTAATACTTATGCAGGGCGGAAATTCTAAGCAGAGGCATGCAGTCTCCTTTCCAGGTAGCGCGCACTGAGGGACAAGGGGTAGCAGAGCAAAAAGTAACCAAGGGCCACCAGGCCGTAGACCATGAAGGGCTCGAAGGTGGCGTTGGCGAGCATGCCGCCGGTCTTGGTCAGTTCGGTAAAGCCGATGATCGAAGTCACGGCGGTGCCTTTGACGACTTGCACCGAGAAGCCCACCGTTGGCGCCACGGCAATTCGCAGCGCCTGGGGCAGGATCACGTAGCGCAGTTGCTCCAGTGGGTTAAGCGCCAGGCTGGCCGACGCTTCCCATTGCCCATGGGCGATGGAGTCGACGCAGCCGCGCCAGATTTCGGCCAGGTAGGCGCTGGTAAACAGGGTCAGGGCAATGGCCGCCGCCAGCCAGGGCGAGATATCCACGCCGAGCAGGGCAATGCCGAAAAACACCAGGAACAGCTGCATCAGCAGCGGTGTGCCCTGGAACAGTTCGATATAGGTGCGCGCCACGTTGCGCGGGAAGGCTTTGCGGCTGATGCGCATCGTCATCACCAGCAAACCGATCACGCCGCCACCAACAAACGCCACCAGCGACAGCAGGAGTGTCCATTGCAGGCCGGTGGCCAGGTTACGCACGATGTCCCAAAAGGAAAAATCACTCATCGGCTGTTCCTCATCACGAAGCGTCGACCGATCCAATTGAGCAACTGGCGAATCATCAGCGCCATGCACAGGTACACCAGGGTGGTCAGGGCATAGGTTTCGAACGCACGGAAGTTACGCGACTGGATAAAGTTGGCGGCAAAGCTCAGCTCCTCGGTGGCGATCTGGGAACACACCGCCGAACCGAGCATCACGATGATGATCTGGCTGCTCAGCGCCGGCCACACCTTGCCCAGCGCCGGCAGCAGCACCACATGACGGAAGGCTTCGAAACGCGTCATGGCCAGCGCGGCGGCGGCTTCCAGTTGCCCGCGGGGAATGGCTTGGATGCCGGCGCGGATGATCTCGGTGGAGTAGGCCCCCAAGTTGATCACCATCGCCAGCACGGCGGCTTGCCACTCGGTAATTTTCAGCCCCAATGACGGCAGGCCGAAGAAGATGAAGAACAGCTGCACCAGGAACGGTGTGTTGCGAATCAACTCGACATACACACCGAAGCACCAGGCGAAGGGCTGGATCTTCCACGCCCTCACCACCGCTCCGACGGTGCCCAGGGCTACCCCCAGGATCGCACCGATCGCTGTCAGCTCAAGGGTGAACAGTGCGCCGCGCAGCAGCAGGTCGGTATTGGCCAGCACCGGCACAAAGTCGAATTGATAGGCCATGGGTCAGCTCCGCCTTAGAGATCAGCAGGCAATGGTTCTTTGAGCCACTGCATCGCGTTCTTTTCCAGGCTGCCGTCGGCCTTGGCCGCAACCAGGATCTGATTGACCTTCTCCAGCAGTGCGGGCTCGTTCTTGTTCACGCCCACGTACACGGGGGAATCCTTGAGCTTCACCTTCAACGCCGGCACGCGTTTCGGGTTGCGCTCGCTGATCGCCACCATCACCACGTTACCGCTGGCAATCAGGTCGACCTGGCCGGCCAGGTAGGCGGCGATGGTCGAGTTGTTGTCTTCGAAGCGTTTGATCGTGGCTTCCTTGGGCGCGACGGCGGTCAGCTCGATGTCTTCAATGGCGCCACGGGTCACGCTGATGGTCTTGCCCTTGAGGTCGTCGACGCTGCTGATGGCGGCATCAGGCGGACCGAACACGGCCAGGTAGAACGGCGCGTAGGCCTTGGAAAAATCGATGACCTTTTCGCGCTCGGGGTTCTTGCCCAGGCTGGAAATCACCAGGTCGACCTTGCCGGTGGTGAGGAACGGAATACGGTTGGTGCTGTTCACCGGGGTCAGCTCCAGCTTGACCTTGAGCTGGTCGGCCAACAGCTTGGCGGTGTCGATGTCGAGGCCGCGAGGCTTCATGTCAGGGCCGACCGAGCCGAACGGCGGGAAGTCCTGGGGCACGGCGACCTTTAGGGTGCCACGGGCAACGATGTCGTCCAGACCATTGGCCTGGGCGGGTGCCTGGCTCAGCATCAGGCTGGCGAACAGGGCAGTAAGCAGGGCGCTGTAGCGCTTGGTCATGGCAACTCTCCGAGAAGGGCGAAGGGATTTTCTGGATTTGCCCAGTGCACAGCCCATGCCAGTACCGCTCAGATCGTCTGTAAGGCTGGTGTTTATTGAGCCGAGGTGGTCTTACTGGTCTGAACAGTTGTCGGGCTTTTCGCACCCTTTTCGAGCGCTGGCAGAATCGGGCGAGCGCCTTTGGGGCGTGGCTTGCCGCCTGCCGCGAATAGCTTTACAACTAGCCGCTCAGTTGACTGGAACCTTGAGTTTTTTATGAATTCCATCGCCCAAGCCGTACCGGAAGCGGCCCTGCAGGCCATCCGCAAACTGATCAAGGAGCAAGGCTTCGGGCCGGGCGATGCGTTGCCGTCCCAGCGTGACCTGGCCGTGCAGTTGGGCGTGAGCCGGGCGTCGTTGCGCGAGGCGTTGTCGTCACTGAGTGCCTTGGGAGTGGTGAGTGTGCAGCCTGGCAAGGGGGTGTTCGTGCAAGCGCCTGAGGAATCGCCAGGGTTTGCCTGGCCGTTCGCGGCGCAGGCCACGCCGCTGGATATCTTCCAGTTGCGCTACGCCCTTGAGGGGTTTGCGGCGGGGCTGGCGGCGGTCACGTTGACGACGGATGAACTGGACCGCCTGGAAGACAACGTCGAAGCGATGCGCAAGGTGCTCAAGGTCGGCGACTTTGAAGCCGCCGCGCGGCTGGACTTTGAATTTCACCAACGCATCCTGCTGGCCAGCGGTAACCAAGCCATGGTGAGTATCCTGAGCGCCAGCGCCGAGGTGTTCCTGGAGAGCCAGAAACTACCGTTCATCCGGCCGGAGCGGGCCATGGAAACCTGGCAGGAGCACCGCAAGATCCTGCGTGCCCTGGCCCGGCGCGCCAGTGCGGCGGCGCAGAAAACCATGCAGGAACACGTGCGCAATGCGGCGTTGCGCACGGGCATCGCCTTCGTGACTCCCGTAACGCCGTGAGTTGGGCTATACGCAAACTCATGCGCCACCATAGCAAGACTCAATCAGAGGCGGCTTCCTGAACGGGGGAAGGGCGGCTATGATGGGCCACGTTTTTTTTGCTTACAATCCGGAGACATCCATGAGCAACGATCTTATCAAGCACGTCACCGACGCGACCTTTGAGGCCGAAGTACTCAAGGCTGCTGGCCCGGTGCTGGTTGACTACTGGGCTGAATGGTGCGGCCCTTGCAAAATGATCGCTCCAGTCCTGGACGACATTGCGACCACCTACGAAGGCAAATTGACCATTGCCAAGCTGAACATCGACGACAACCAGGAAACCCCGGCCAAGCATGGCGTGCGTGGTATTCCTACGCTGATGCTGTTCAAGAACGGCAACGTCGAAGCCACTAAAGTAGGCGCGCTGTCGAAGTCTCAGCTGCAAGCTTTCCTCGACGCGAACATCTAAGCGTCGTCAAAAAAGCCCCGCAAATAGCGGGGCTTTTTCGTGAAACAGGGCTAGACGCTCCCAAACTCAGGTGGTACATTCGGCCCCGCACTGGTTTCTCCACTGCCCCCTGCAAGCCGTCGCCGACGCATTCCTTTTCGATTAGTACGCGATCCTGTCGCCTTCTCTGCGGCGCGGCCTCATTAAGCCAAAAGCTTAATTTCCCCCCTCCATAAATGATTACGTCATTCCTATATGAATCTGACTGAACTCAAGCAAAAGCCGATTACCGACCTGCTCCAACTGGCCGAAGAAATGGGCATAGAAAATATGGCCCGTTCGCGCAAGCAGGACGTGATTTTCTCCCTGCTGAAAAAGCACGCGAAAAGCGGCGAGGAAATCTCCGGTGATGGCGTGCTGGAGATTCTCCAGGACGGCTTCGGCTTCCTCCGCTCTGCAGACGCCTCCTATCTCGCCGGCCCAGACGATATCTACGTCTCGCCGAGCCAGATCCGTCGCTTCAACTTGCGCACCGGCGACACCATTGTTGGCAAGATCCGCCCTCCGAAGGAAGGCGAGCGTTATTTCGCCCTGCTCAAGGTCGACACGATCAACTTCGATCGTCCCGAGAACGCGAAAAACAAGATTCTCTTCGAGAACCTGACGCCGCTGTTCCCGACCGTGCGCATGAAGATGGAAGCCGGTAACGGTTCCACCGAAGACTTGACCGGCCGTGTCATCGACCTGTGTGCCCCGATCGGCAAAGGCCAACGTGGCCTGATCGTCGCCCCGCCGAAGGCCGGTAAGACCATCATGCTGCAGAACATTGCAGCGAACATCGCACGTAACAATCCTGAAGTTCACCTGATCGTGCTGTTGATCGATGAGCGTCCGGAAGAAGTGACCGAAATGCAGCGCACCGTGCGCGGCGAAGTGGTTGCCTCCACGTTCGATGAGCCGCCAACCCGCCACGTGCAGGTTGCCGAAATGGTGATCGAGAAGGCCAAGCGCCTGGTCGAACACAAGAAGGACGTGGTGATCCTGCTCGACTCCATCACCCGTCTGGCCCGCGCCTATAACACCGTGATCCCGAGCTCCGGCAAGGTATTGACCGGTGGTGTCGATGCCCACGCCCTGGAGAAACCGAAGCGTTTCTTCGGCGCCGCGCGGAACATCGAGGAAGGCGGCTCGCTGACCATTATCGCCACCGCACTGGTTGAAACCGGTTCGAAGATGGACGAAGTGATCTACGAAGAGTTCAAGGGTACCGGCAACATGGAACTGCCCCTGGACCGTCGCATCGCGGAAAAACGCGTGTTCCCGGCGATCAACATCAACCGTTCCGGTACCCGCCGCGAAGAGTTGCTGACCGCCGACGACGAACTGCAGCGTATGTGGATCCTGCGCAAGCTGCTGCACCCGATGGACGAAGTCGCTGCCATCGAGTTCTTGATCGACAAGCTGAAAACCACCAAGACCAACGATGAGTTCTTCTTGTCGATGAAGCGTAAGTAAAACCACGTTTCAGGTCCGAAAAAATGGCGCCCTCAGGGGCGCCATTTTTTTTGTGTCGAAAAGGGGAGGTTTGAGCACCTCAAGTGTCAGTTAAGAAACAAAAACAGGTGAGTGCGGCTACGCTCATCCCCATTCGTATCTGGCTGACCATTGTTTATGACCGTTCTTGCTTATCGAAGAGACATCGACGGCCTGCGTGCCATTGCTGTCCTGGCTGTCGTGCTGTTCCATTTTGGCGTTCCAGGCGTCACTGGCGGTTTTGTCGGCGTCGATGTGTTTTTTGTGATTTCCGGCTTTCTGATCACCTCGATCATCTGGCGCGAACGTCAGGCCGGGCGTTTCAGTTTCGTGGAGTTCTGGGCGCGCCGTGCCCGGCGTATTCTGCCGGCGCTGTTTGTGATGATGGCGGCGACGCTGGTGGTGGGTTGGTTCCTGCTGGCGCCCAAGGACTACGAAGCATTGGGGCGCTCGGCGCACTATCAGGCGACCTTCAGCTCCAATCTGCTGTTTGCACGCCAGCACGGTTATTTTGATGCGGCCTCCGACATCAAGCCGTTACTGCATACCTGGTCGTTGGCAGTGGAAGAGCAGTTCTACATTGTCTTTCCGCTGTTGCTGACCCTGCTTTCAAGCCGTTTGAAACATTGGCGGCTGGCGTTGCTGGGTGTGTTGCTGGTGTCTTTCGGCATGAGCGTCTGGGCGGTCACGCATCAGCCGCAAAAAGCGTTCTATCTGCTGCACCTGCGTGCCTGGGAGTTACTCGCCGGGGCGATGCTGGCGGTGATGCCCCTGCGTGACTGGCGCGCCCCGCCCGCTCTGGCCCAAGGGGTCAGCCTGGTCTCCCTGGCGTTGATCCTGATTGCCGTGTTCGGTTTCGATCGACACACGCCGTTTCCTGGTGCTGCCGCGTTGCTGCCGGTGCTGGGCGTGGTCGGGTTGATCTGGGCCAACGGGCAGCAACACACCTGGGTCGGGCGCTTGTTGAGCTCTCGGGTCATGGTGGGCGTGGGGCTTATTTCATATTCCTGGTACCTGTGGCACTGGCCGGTGTTCGTGTACGCCAACTATGCGGCGGTGGACGGTTTGAGCCCGTTTGAGTTGGCGGGCCTGATGCTGGTGAGCCTGGTGCTGGGCTATCTGTCCTGGCGTTTCGTGGAGGCACCGTTTCGCGAAAAGCGCTTGCTGGCGGGCCGCAAGGCGATCCTGGCGGCGGGTCTCGCCGGGATCCTGTGCCTTGGTTTTACCGGTTTGGCGTTGCGTGAAGCCAAAGGGGTGCCCTGGCGCTTGTCCGAGCAGGCGCTGCGTTATGCCCAGGCGAAAACATGGAGCCCGGCGTTGATGGCGTGCATGGCCGACAAAAACACGCCGGATGAACGCCTGTTTTGCCACTTCGGTCCCAAAAACAGCTCGGTGTCCGCGCTGGTCTGGGGTGACAGCCATGCCACCGCATTGATTCCGGCACTCGAGGACGGCGCCAAACGTCACGATATCAGCCTGGTGCAGGCGAGCTTCGCCGGCTGCATGCCATTGGATGGCCTGGAGAATATTGCCCGTTGCGCGCATTTCAACCAGCGGGTCGAGAAAGCCATGGCCGAACAGCCGTTCAGCGATGTAGTGCTGGTGGCGCGCTGGAGCCTGTACCTCTATGGGCAAATGTCAGGGGACAAAGAGCATGCGCTCAAAGACCCTGCCACCGGCAACTACGTACGCTCCGTGGCTGAAGAGCGCTTCGCCCAGGGCCTGCGCGAACGTATTAAAGGGCTGCGCGCCGCCGGGCATCGGGTGTGGCTGGTCAAGGAGGTGCCGTTGCAGGAAATCATTGTGCCGTACCGCCTCAGTCGCCTGGCCATGATGCACCGTCCGGTGGACAAGGAAGGGCTGCCCGTGGAGGAACATATGAAGCGCCAGGCCTTTATCACTCAGTTGTTTGACGAACTGGCGGCTGCCGACAGCGGCGTGACCGTGTTGGACCCCGCGCCCCTGCTGTGTGGCGCCGATGGCCTGTGCCGGGTCGAGCTCAATGGTCGCGCGTTGTACACCGACGACAACCACCTCTCTGACGTGGGCGCGCGGCACATCGAGGCCTTCCTGGAACCGCTGTTCAGTTCCTTGCAATCACGGCGGCTGACGGCCAATTAAGCTGCCAGCTGCCTTCAGAGCAGGTAGGATGTACGCCTATTTTACGGGTGGCATGGTTAATGAAATTCAAGGATCTTCGGGATTTCGTGCAGCAACTTGAGCAGCGCGGAGAGTTGAAACGTATCCAGATGCCGATTTCCCCGGTGCTGGAAATGACTGAGATTTGCGACCGTACCCTGCGCAACAAGGGCCCGGCGCTGCTGTTCGAGAACCCGACCGGCTTTGATATCCCGGTGCTGGGCAACCTCTTCGGTACCCCCGAGCGCGTGGCCTTTGGCATGGGCGCCGAGTCGGTCAGCGAGCTTCGCGAGATCGGCAAGTTGCTGGCCTTTCTCAAGGAGCCCGAGCCGCCCAAGGGGCTGAAGGATGCCTGGTCGAAGCTGCCGATCTTCCGCAAGATCATTGCCATGGCCCCCAAGGTGGTCAAGGACGCGGTGTGCCAGGAAGTGGTCATCGAAGGCGATGATGTCGACCTCGCCATGTTGCCGGTACAGACCTGCTGGCCCGGCGACGTCGGCCCGCTGATCACCTGGGGCCTGACCGTCACCAAAGGCCCGAACAAGGATCGCCAGAACCTCGGTATCTACCGCCAGCAAGTGATCGGCCGCAACAAGGTGATCATGCGCTGGCTGAGCCACCGTGGCGGTGCCTTGGACTTCCGCGAGTGGTGCGAAAAACACCCTGGTAAACCGTTCCCGGTCTCCGTGGCCCTGGGTGCCGACCCGGCCACCATCCTCGGGGCCGTGACCCCGGTGCCTGACAGCCTGTCCGAATACGCTTTCGCTGGCCTGTTGCGCGGCAACCGTACCGAGCTGGTGAAGTGCCGCGGCAACGACCTGCAAGTGCCGGCGACTGCTGAAATCATCCTCGAAGGCGTGATTCATCCCGGCGAAATGGCGGATGAAGGCCCTTACGGCGACCACACCGGCTACTACAACGAAGTCGACAGCTTCCCGGTGTTCACCGTCGAGCGCATCACCCATCGGATCAAACCGATCTACCACAGCACCTACACCGGCCGTCCGCCGGATGAGCCGGCCATTCTCGGCGTGGCGCTCAACGAAGTGTTCGTGCCGATCCTGCAGAAGCAATTCCCGGAGATCACCGACTTCTACCTGCCGCCGGAAGGCTGCTCGTACCGCATGGCCATCGTGACCATGAAGAAGTCGTACCCCGGTCATGCCAAGCGGGTAATGCTCGGTGTGTGGTCGTTTTTGCGACAGTTCATGTACACCAAGTTCGTTATTGTCACCGACGACGACATCAATGCCCGCGACTGGAACGACGTGATCTGGGCCATCACCACGCGCATGGACCCCAAGCGCGACACGGTGATGATCGACAACACGCCGATCGACTACCTCGACTTCGCGTCGCCCGTGTCTGGCCTGGGGTCGAAGATGGGCCTGGACGCTACCCACAAATGGCCGGGTGAAACCACCCGCGAGTGGGGCAGGGTGATCGTCAAGGATGAAGCTGTCACCGCGCGTGTTGATGCGATTTGGAAAGAATTGGGAATAGATTGATGCGTGTAACCCTGCAACCTTCCGGCGCCGTGCTGGAGCTGGTCCCTGGCGAGCGAATCCTCGAAGGTGCGCGCCGCCTGGGCTACGAATGCCCCCAGGCCTGCCGCAACGGCGTGTGCCATGTGTGCGCGGCGCTGTTGGTGGAAGGCCGCGTGCAGCAAGCCGGTGAGGTGCGTGACCACGGCGAGTTCTACACCTGCATCGCTGAGC
The DNA here is from genome assembly GCF_002859085.1 of Pseudomonas sp. QC2. NCBI lineage: Bacteria > Pseudomonadati > Pseudomonadota > Gammaproteobacteria > Pseudomonadales > Pseudomonadaceae > Pseudomonas > Pseudomonas sp. QC2. Next base: position 39,145 of record NZ_PKKS01000018.1, on the reverse strand, counting down.
CGCTGGAAGACTGCATTGTGTTGTGGGATGGCGTGCTGGCGCCGGGAGAGTTGCCGTTGCGCAAGTTGTCGTGCCAATTGAGTGAATGTGTAGAGGTCGGTGGCGACGTGTGGCGTGTGCGCCTGCGGGCGCCAGCCGGCAAGACGGTGCGTTACCACGCCGGGCAATACTTGATGATCGAGCGGGAGAATGGCGAGAAGTCGGCATTTTCCCTGGCGTCGGCGCCCCATGCCGGGCGCGAGCTGGAGCTGCATGTGCTGGCCCGCGAGGACAGCGCGCGTAGCTTGCTGGAGCAACTGCAGCGCAATCAGATGGCCCGTGTGGAGCTGCCGTTCGGCGACACCCATTTGGCCGAGTTGCCGGATGGGCCGCTGGTGTTGATCGCCGCCGGCACCGGCATGGCGCAGATGCATAGCCTGATCGAACATTGTCGCGCGTCCGGCTTCAAGCACCCGGTGCACCTGTACTGGGGCGTGCGTCGCCCGGAAGATTTCTACCAGATAGAACACTGGGACCAGTGGCTGCAACTGCCCAACCTGTTCCTGCACAAAGTCGTCAGTGACTTGTGCGGCTGGGAAGGGCGCTGCGGGTTGCTGCACGAAGCGGTGTGCGAAGACATCACCGACCTCAAGTCGGTGCACGTCTACGCCAGCGGTTCACCGGCGATGATCTACGGCACCCTGGATGCCCTGGTCGAGGCCGGTATGGATGCGCACCAGATGCGTGCCGATGTGTTTGCCTACGCGCCACGGCCCTGAGCCGGGCAAAACATCACGGTTGCATGCCGATCAAATTGTGCGGGCTTGCTGTGGCGAGCACGCTGGCTTGCGCTGGGGGGCGAAGCGCCGCCCAAAGAGCCGGCTCCAGCTGCGCTGTCGAACGGGAGCAAGCTCCCTCGCCACAGCAAGCTCCCTCGCCACAGCAAGCTCCCTCGCCCCAGTAAGCCCGCTACCACGCTGGACGGTGCCTGCTTAGAATCGCAATCCCGTCGTCACCATCGCCGCATTGAACCCCAGTAACACCAACTCCGCCGCCACCGGCCCGTAATGCGTGCCCACGGACGGAATGATCACCGGCGCCACGCCAAAACGATTCAACGGGATCTTGTCGCGGTACTTGCCGCGATAACCTTGGATCGCCCCGCCTGTCAGCTTCAAATACACCGGATAGTCGGCCATGTCATAGCGCTTGCCCGCATAGGCGTAGTACGAGCGTTGGCGGAACGAGTTGCGGAACGTCGCCCCGCCGTACACAAAACCGGATGCTTCGTTGCGCTCCAGGCCGATCAGATCCTGGTTGTTGTTGTGGTCCGGGTCGGGCGCGAAGTGCCGCGTGTAGACGCTGGTCTGTGCATACCAGAAGCCTTTGTCGTCCTCGGTAGCGGATGTTTCGCCCGCCAGTGCGGTGGTGGCCTGGGCCAGCAGCAACAGGCCAGGCAGTCGGAATTTCTTCATGGGTGCGACCTCGGTAGTCGATTATTGGGCGGCTAGGTGGGTCGTGATGTGTGCGTTATTTTGAGGGTTTGGCACGTTCCCAGGCTGAACCGGGGCTGAAAGTAGCGAGATTGGCGCGCTCAATCCTGATGAATGGGCGGATTCGCTTATGCATTCGCTTATTCTTTAAAGGTATTTAATTTTTTTCATAAATATCATTAGGCTATATATCAACGGACTACCGAACACTCACAACAACCAATCACTGACCGCCACCGCCCGCCAGCCGGACCGATCGTACGAACTCAGAGCACGACGTTCTGGTTTTTGATTCAAGGGGAGCGGTATGGGGAGCTACCAGCAACACGCGCTGTACACGGCGATTTTGTCGGCCAATTTGCTGACCGCTGTGGGTTTCAATCCCGTCTTTGCGGCCGAAACGTCCGCCACCGATACACCCAAGCTCGACACTGTGATCGTCACCGGTACCCGCGCCCAGGAGCGTACGGCCAGTGCTTCGCTGTCACCGATCGATGTGATTTCCGGAGATACCTTGCGCAGCACGGGTTCCGATGAGTTGGGCGCGGTGTTGGCGCGGCTGATTCCGTCGATCAATTTCCCACGCCCAAGCCTGGTGGACGGCGCCGAACTGGTGCGTCCTGCGCAATTGCGCGGCCTGTCGCCGGATCAGGTGCTGGTGCTGGTCAATGGCAAACGTCGCCACACCAGCGCCTTCGTCAACCTGGGTGGGGCGGTGGGCCGTGGCTCTGCACCGGCGGACTTGAACGCGATCCCGCTGTCGGCGGTGGACCATATCGAAGTGCTGCGCGACGGCGCGTCCGCCCGCTATGGCTCCGATGCGATTGCCGGGGTGATCAACGTGATCCTCAAGCACGCCGACCAGGGCGGCTCGATCTCCACCAAGTTCGGCGAGTACAAGAAGGGCGACGGTATCCAGCGTAATGTCAGCGGCAATACCGGCCTGGCGCTGGGCGACAACGGCTTTATCAACCTGTCGGCCGAAGGCGCCGATAACGATTACACCAACCGCGCCGGCAATGATTACCGCCCAGCCAGCATCGGTTCCACCACCTACGGCCAGCGCGTGTTCCGCCAGGGCGAGCCGGCCACCGATGAAGGCAAATTCCAGTTCAACTCGGAATATGCCTTCAACGATGCCGCCGAGTTCTACAGCTTCGGTGGCTACAGCAAACGGCGCGGGGAGACGGCAGCGTTTTACCGGGCGAGCAACGCCTCCAACAACATCGCGGCACTCAACCCCAACGGCTACCTGCCGCTGATCAAGGGCAACCTGGAAGACACCTCGCTGGTGGTGGGCCTGCGCGGGCTGTTGGCCTACGACTGGCATTACGACCTGTCGGCCAACTACGGCAAGAACCAGTACGAGCTGGGCACCGAAACCATCAACACGTCCCTGGGCCTGGCCACGCCGCGCAAGTTCAACAACGGCACCCTGAGCAACGATCAGAAGCAGATCAGCCTGGACCTGTCGCGTGAGTTCGACGTGGGCTTCCTGCCTTACCCGGTCTCCGTGGCCTTTGGTGGCGAATACCTGCACCAGGGTTACGAGATCGAAGCGGGTGAGCCGGCGTCCTACTTCCAGACCGGCAGCTCCGGCCTGGGCGGTTTCCGCGACGCCGACGCCGGTACGAGCACACGGCATAACTGGGCGCAGTACCTGGACCTGGAAACCAATTTCACCGAAAAACTCAGCGCCTCCGCCGCCGTGCGCCATGAGGACTACAGCGACTTCGGTTCCAACGTCAGTGGCTCGCTGTCGGCCCGCTACGACTTCACCCCGCAGGTGGCCTTGCGCGGCAGTATTTCCAATGGTTTCCGCGCGCCGTCCCTGGCCCAGCAGAACTTTGCCTACACCTCATCGCAACTGATCGGCAGTACCGTCCAGGAAGCGGGCACCTTCCCGGCCAACAGCCAGGTGGCTCGCTTGCTCGGCGCCGAAGACCTCAAGGCTGAAAAGTCGCGCAACTACAGCCTCGGCCTGGTGCTGGAGCCTGCCGATGACCTGACCGTGACGCTCGATGTGTACCGTATCGACATCCGCGACCGCATCAGCCTGTCGTCAAACCTGAACCTCAACCCGGCGGCGATTGCCTACCTGCAAGCCAATGGCGTGGGCAACATCAACTACACCAGCGCCCGCTACTTCACCAACGCGACCGACACCAGCACCGACGGTGTCGACCTCGTGGCCAACTATCGCTACCAGTTCGATAACGGTATCCGCTGGAACAGCACCGTGGGCTATAACTACAACCACACCAAAGTCACTGACGTAAAAGCCAACCCGGCGATTCTCGACAGCCTGGGTGTGAACCTGTTGCGCGTGGACCGTCGCGAGCGTATCGGTTTGCTCGGCGATACCACGCCACAACACAAGCTGAGCCTGGGTAACGACTTCACCTTCGGCCGTTGGGCGCTGCACAGCAACCTGGTGCGCTATGGTGAATTCACCAGCTACCAGGCAGACAAGGTCAATGACCAGACCTTCAAGGCGGCCTGGGTGCTGGACCTGTCGGCAGACTACAAGCTGAAGAACTGGACCTTCACCCTGGGCGGCGACAACGTCACTGATAAGTACCCGGAGAAGGTCAACGCCTTCGCCAGCAGTGGTGGCAATTTGGCCTATAGCACTTTTTCGCCGTACGGTTACAGCGGCGCGTTCTATTACGGTAAAGTTGCCTATAACTGGTAAGAGCACAGGAGACCTAAGCGATTTGCCATGACCGCCATTGAAACCGATCTTTTGCAATTGGCTTACCCTCCGCGACTCGATCTTGGGCCGCAACTCACTCACGAACAATTGATGAGCTCGATGCAAGCCACCATGGCTCGGCATAAGGGTGGGCCGGTCTGGCTGTTTGCGTATGGTTCGCTGATCTGGCGGCCTGAATGCTCGTCGACCGAGCGCATGCGGGCGCGGGTTCACGGTTATCACCGGGGCCTGTACCTGTGGTCTCACGAGCATCGGGGCACGCCGGAGTTGCCGGGGCTGGTGTTTGGTCTGGACCGTGGAGGCTCTTGCAGTGGGTTCGCTTACCGCTTGCCGGAAGATCAGCTGGAGGCCTCGCTGTATGCCCTGTGGCAGCGCGAGATGCCTTACCCCTCCTATCGGCCGCACTGGCTCAGTTGCCGTCTTGAGGATGGCAGTACCGTGCAGGCGCTCGGGTTTGTATTGGAGCGACACCTGCCCAGCTACGCCGGCAACCTGCCCGACATCGTGCTGAACCATGTGTTGCAAAGCGCTTGCGGGCGTTACGGCACCACTCGCGATTATGTCGAGCAGACCGTCAACGCCCTGCGTAGCCACGCCATGCCAGATAAAAACCTGGAGGCGCGGCTCAAGCGTTGTGCAAAGGATTGCTCAGGCGATTAACGCGCCGAGCTGACGCTGTTGGTGTGCCACAGCGTGGGGATCAGGAAGGCGATCGCCAATACGCACGCGCCGATCAGCAGCACAAAACCACCGTCCCAGCCGAAATGGTCCACGGTGTAGCCCATGGCCGCGCTCGCCGCCACCGAACCGCCCAGGTAACCGAACAGACCGGTGAAACCTGCCGCGGTGCCGGCCGCTTTCTTCGGTGCCAGTTCCAGCGCTTGCAGGCCGATCAGCATCACCGGGCCGTAGATCAGGAAGCCGATGGACACCAGCGCGATCATGTCGACCATCGGGTTGCCCGGCGGGTTGAGCCAGTACACCAGGGTCGCCACGGTCACCAGCGCCATGAACACGATACCGGTCAGGCCACGGTTGCCACGGAAGATCTTGTCCGACATCCAGCCGCACAGCAGCGTGCCTGGGATACCCGCCCATTCGTAGAAGAAGTACGCCCAGGATGATTTATCGACCGTGAAGTGCTTGGCTTCCTTGAGGTAGGTCGGTGCCCAATCCAGTACGCCGTAGCGCAGCAGGTAGACGAAGACGTTGGCGAAGGCGATGTACCACAGCATTTTATTGCGCAGCACGTACTTGACGAAAATTTCCTTGGCGCTGAATTCGTCTTCGTGGCTGGCGTCGTAGCCTTCCGGGTAATCGTTCTTGTATTTCTCAATCGGCGGCAGGCCGACCGACTGCGGCGTGTCGCGCATGGTGATGAAGGCAAACGCCGCCACTGCCAAGGCCACCGTCGCCGGTACATAGAACGCTGCATGCCAGTCGTTGAACCAGGCCATGCCCAGCAGGAACAGCGGGCCGATCAGGCCGCCGCCGACGTTATGCGCCACGTTCCACACCGACACCACGCCACCGCGTTCTTTCTGCGACCACCAGTGCACCATGGTGCGTCCGCTCGGCGGCCAGCCCATGCCCTGGGCCCAGCCATTGATGAACAGCAAAATGAACATCATGGTCACGCTGGACGTCGCCCAAGGTGCGAAACCGAAAATGAACATCACCCCTGCTGAAACCAGCAGGCCGAAGGGCAGGAAATAGCGCGGGTTCGAGCGGTCGGACACCAGGCCCATGAGGAATTTGGACAGGCCGTAGGCAATCGCGATGGCGGACATAGCCAGGCCCAGTTCACCACGGGTGTAACCCTCGTCGATCAGGTACGGCATGGCGAGGGAGAAGTTTTTGCGCAGCAGGTAGTACCCGGCGTAACCGAAGAAAATACCGGCGAAGATCTGCCAGCGCAGGCGTCGGTAGGTACTGTCTATTTTTTCTTCAGGCAGGGGCGCCTGATGTGCGGCAGGACGAAAGAAAGCAAACATTCAAGGGCTCCAGATTTCTTGTTTTGACTGCGGATGCGAATGTTACAGTTTCGTTACCGAAAATAGCATCGCCTCTTAGTGGCAAACACAGGAAATGAGCGCAATTGCATGTTCTCTTATGAACATGTCGCTAATAGATAAGTGCGGGTCGTGGTTGAGTTCTTCAGGATGATGGAGACCCAAATGTGGGAGGCGGCTTGCGCCCGATAGCGGTGGCTCAGTCGACAGATTCAGTGACTGACACCCTGCAATCGGGAGCAAGCCCCCTTCCACCTGTGAGCGCATTTCACATCGCTCAGCGCGTTTGGACCACGACCTTGCCCACCGCCTTGCGCTGCCCCAGGTCATTGATCGCCTGGGCGGCTTGTTCCAGTGGATACACCTGCGACACCAACGGCTTCAACTTGCCCTCGGCGTACCAGCCGAACAATTGCTGGAAATTCGCCGCATTGTCCTGCGGCTGCCGCTGGGCAAATGAACCCCAGAACACCCCGACCACCGCCGCCCCCTTGAGCAGCGCCAGGTTCACCGGCAGCTCCGGGATGCGCCCGCTGGCAAACCCCACCACCAGCAAGCGGCCGTTCCAGGCGATGGCGCGGATGGCTTGGTCAAACAGGTCGCCCCCCACCGGGTCGTAGATCACATCGGCACCGTTGCCGTCGGTCAGGCGCTTGATCTCGTCTTTCAGGCTGGTTTCGCTGTAGTTGACCAGCTCATCGGCGCCGGCGGCCTTCGCCACCGCCAGTTTGTCGGCGCTGCTGGCGGCAGCGATCACCCGTGCGCCCATGGCCTTGCCGATTTCCACGGCGGCCAGGCCCACGCCTCCGGAGGCGCCCAGGACCAACAGGGTTTCGCCGGGTTGCAGGTTGGCCCGTTGTTTCAGCGCGTGCATGGACGTGCCGTAGGTCATGCTGAACGCGGCGGCCGTGTTGAAGTCCATGCTCGGCGGGATCGGCAGCACGTTATAGCCCGGCACCGCGACCTGTTCGGCAAAGCTGCCCCAGCCGGTCAGCGCCATGACCCGGTCACCGACTTTGAGGTGGCTGACTTTTTCGCCCACTTCACTGACCACGCCCGCCGCTTCGCCACCCGGCGAGAACGGGAAGGGCGGCTTGAACTGGTACTTGCCCTCGATAATCAGGGTGTCCGGGAAGTTGACCCCGGCGGCATGCACGTCCAGCAGGATTTCGTTCTTCTTGATCGCCGGGCTGGCGATCTCTTCCAGCACCAGGGTTTCGGCGGGGCCGAAGGCTTTGCACAGCACAGCTTTCATCGGACTATTCCTTTTGGCGTCGTGGCCGATAAGTGTAGGAGGGTATGCCCCTGGGTCAACGAGCATGCCCGGGCCTGATAAGTCGCCATAAGCTTGTGCTCTGCCTTGCTAGCGTTATGCTACCCGGCAACCGAATGTGAGGAATGAACTGTGAAAGCGTGGATCCTATTGATGCTGGCCCTGACCTTGCCGATGGCAGCCCAGGCCGAAGAGGCCAAAGAAGGCGAGGCGCCGAAAGTCAGCTATATCAGCCTGAGCCCGCCGTTCGTGGGTAACTATGGCCTGGATGGCACGGCGAAGCTCAAGGTGTTCAAGGCCGACATCGCCCTGCGCGTGACCGGCACCGAGGCGGCAGCACTGGTCAAAGCCAACGATCCATTGATCCGCAACCAGCTGGTGGCACTGTTCACCCAGCAGACCAACGAGGCCATGAGCACCGTTGAAGGCAAGGAAAAGCTGCGCCAGGAAGCGTTGAAGCAAACCCAGCAAGTGATGAACGACGAGACGGGCAAGCCGGTGGTGGAAGACCTGTTGTTCAACAACCTGATCATCCAATAAGTCGCTACGCGACTATCGGGGGCAAGCCCCCTCCCACAGTTGGAATGCGATCAAATGTGGGAGGGGGCTTGCCCCCGATGACGGCGGTACAGACGCCTCAGGACGCCAGGCTCTTCCTGAACCGCGCCAACGCCACCGCAAAAAACACCAACCCAATCCCCGCCAGCGCCAGCAAGTCCGGCCACACCACGCTTACTCCCGCATCCCGAAACAGAATCGCCGCGCTCAGACTCACAAAATGCGTCGACGGCGAGCCCTGCATTATCCACTGCAGCCACTCGGGCATGCTGTCCAGCGGCGTGCTGCCGCCTGAGAGCAGCAGCATCGGGATGATCACCGGGATTGCCAGCAAGCCGAACTGCGGCGTCGAGCGGGCGAGGGTGGCGAGGAAGATGCCCAGCGCGGTGCTGGCAAACAGGTACAGCGCCGTCACGAACAGAAACAAGCTCAGCGATCCGGCCAGCGGTACGCCGAGCAGGCCTTTGACCACCACTTCCAGCGACACCCAGGTGCACAGCACCACCACGAGCATGTTGCTCCAGATTTTCGCCAGCATGATTTCCAGCGCCGTCAGTGGCAGTACCAGCAGATGGTCGAGGGTGCCATGCTCGCGTTCGCGCAGCAGCGCCGTGCCGGTCAGCACGATAGCCAGGATGGTGATGTTGTTGACGATCTGGATCACCGCCAGGAACCAGCCACCTTCCAAGTTGGTGTTGAACAGGGCGCGGGTGGTCAGCAACGCGGGTGCCTGGCCGGCGGCATCGGCTTGTCCGCTGTTGGTCAGCAGTTCGCGTTGAAATATCCGCCCAATGTAGCCCGCGCCCATGAACGCCTGGCTCATCGCCGTGGCATCCACATTCACCTGCACGCCCGGCTGGCGCCCTGCCAACAGGTCGGCCTGGAAGTTCGCTGGCACATTGATCACGAAGGTGTATTCGCCGCTGTCCATGACCTTGTCCAACTGGTCATAGGGTAACGGCACAGGCGCTTGGAACTCGGGCGGCTGCAACGCCTCGGCCATTTGGCGTGAGAGTGAGCTGTGGTCTTCGTCCACAAACGCCACGCTGGCGTTGTGCACGCCGATCACCGAGCCGGCGGCGGGCATATAGATGGCGACGGTGAAGGCGTAGAACAAAAACAGCAGCAACACGCTGTCGTGTCGCAGGCTGGTCAGCTCCTTGACCCCCAGCCGCAGGATGTGCGCGAACGTGTGCATCAGGCCTCCTGCTTCTTGAGCATGATCAGGCTCAGCCCGGTAAACCCGACGAAAAACCCGAACAGCGCCAGGCATTGCGGCCACAACTGGCGCAGGTCCAGGGCCTTGGTGAACGTGCCCACGGCGATATCCAGAAAGTGCCCGGCCGGAAACAGCATGCCCATCAATGCCGCCGCTCCTTCCAGTGACGAGCGTGGCACGATCAGCCCGGAGAACTGGATTGTCGGCAGGCTGGTGATGATCATCGTGCCGAGGATCGCCGCGATCTGCGTACGGGTGAACGCCGAAATCAGCAAGCCCATGCTGGTGGTCGCCAGCACGTACAGCAACCCGCCGAACGCCAGTGTCAGGCCGCTGCCCTTGAACGGTACGCCGAACAACCAGCGGTTCATCGCCACCAATACCGCCAGGTTGACCAAGCTGACGGCCAGGTAGGGCGCCTGTTTGCCAAGCAGGAACTCCAGGCGGGTCAGCGGCGTGGCGTAGAAGTTGGTGATCGAGCCCAGCTCCTTCTCGCGCACGATGCCGAGGGCGGTGAGCATCGCCGGGATAAACGCCAGGATCAGCGCCATCACTCCGGGGCCGATGGCGTTCACGCTGACCACGTCCTGGTTATAGCGAAAGCGCGTCTCCAGCCTGGCGGCGGTCAGGTCGTTGCGGGGCAGGCTGCTCAGTTCGGCCAGTTGCGCAAGGTTGCCCTGGTGTACGGCCTCGACGTAGTTGCGGCTGGTTTCCGCGCGAAACGGCATGCCGCCATCGAGCCACGCGGCCACTGTGGGCTGGCGACCGGCGTAGAGGTCGCGGCCAAAACCGGGCGGAATCTCCAGGGCCAGTTTGATTTCCGAACGTTGCAGGCGTCGGTGCAACTCAGTCGAATCCTGAATGGGCGACTGCTCGGCGAAATAGCGTGAGCTACGAAAGGCTTCCAAATAGGCGCGGCTTTGCGGCGTCTGGTCCTGGTCGTAGACGGCGAACGCGAGGTTTTCCACGTCCAGGGAAATGCCATAGCCGAAGATCACCATCATGAACATCGCTCCCAGCAGCGCGAAGGCCATGCGCACTTTGTCGCGCAGCAGTTCCTTGCCTTCGCGGCTGGCCACGGCCAACAGGCGAGCCAGGCTGAATCCACGCTTGCTCACGGGCGGTGCGCTGGTCGCGCTGACGGTTGCGGTGGCTGCAGCGGGCTCGGCTTCGCCCTGGGCCTGTTCCAGGCAGGTGACGAACGCGGCTTCCAGCGTGTCACCGTGAAATTGCCGTCGCAGCGCATCCGGTGTATCGCAGGCCAGCACCTTGCCCGCATGCATCAGGGAGATGCGATCGCAGCGCTGGGCTTCGTTCATGAAGTGGGTGGACAGGAAGATGGTCACGCCTTGTTCGCGGGATAGCTCGATCAGCAGTCGCCAGAAATCATCCCGCGCAGCCGGGTCGACGCCCGAGGTGGGCTCATCCAGGATCAGCACTTCCGGGCGATGCAATACGGCCACCGCCAATGACAGTCGCTGACGCAGGCCGAGAGGCAGTTCACCGGACGGTTGCTCGGCGACGTCAATGAGATCGAAGCGTTGGATCAGCTCGTCAATGCGCGGACCGCTATCGGCCGTGGGCAAGTCGAACAATTGCGCATGCAGCACCAAGTTCTGGCGCACGCTGAGCTCGCCATACAGCGAGAAGCTTTGCGACATGAACCCCACGCGCTTGCGGGTGGCCAGGTCCTTGGCATTGACCGGGTTGCCCAGCAGCGTCGCACTGCCCTCAGTGGCTGGCATCAGCCCGGTGAGGACTTTCATGGTGGTGGTCTTGCCGCAGCCGTTGGAGCCGAGGAACCCGAATATTTCACCTCGGCCGATGGCGAAGCTGACGTTGTTGACCGCGGTGAAATCGCCGAAGCGCAGGGTCAGGTCGTGGGCTTCGATGGCGATGTCGGTGTTGTCGCTTTCGCGCGGCGGAATCACCAGCGGTTGGTTGTCGTGGGCGCTGTCACCCTGGAAGTGGGTGAACGCCTCGTCCAATTTGCCGCTGGATGTTGCGCCAGCCAATTCACTGCTCAGGCCGTCGGCGATCAACTTGCCGCGATCAAGCATCAGGCAATGCTCGAACTGCTCGGCTTCTTCCATGTATGCCGTGGCCACCAGCAGCGTCAGTTGTGGCCGCTCGCTGCGTACACTGTCGACCAATTCCCAGAAGCGTCGACGTGACAACGGATCGACGCCAGTGGTGGGCTCGTCGAGGATCAACAGGTCGGGGTCGTGGATCAGCGCGCAACACAGGCCAAGCTTCTGCTTCATACCGCCAGACAGCTTGCCGGCCGGACGGTCGGCGAAGCGTGCGAGGTCGGTGGCCAGCAGCAGGTTGTGCATGCGCTGGTCGCAATCGGCTTTCGACAGGCCGAACAACGTGGCGAAGAATCGGATGTTTTCGCGGATAGACAGCTCGGGGTACAGGTTGCCGCCCAAACCCTGGGGCATAAAGGCAATGCGTGGGTACAGGCTGTTGCGGTGACGGCGGTCTTCGATGGCGCCGCCGAGCACGTGCAACTGGCCATCCTGAAGTTTTTTAACCCCGGCGATCAAACCCAGCAGGCTCGACTTGCCCGCGCCATCCGGACCGATCAACCCGCAGCGCGTACCGGCCGGCAAGCTGAACGTGATGTCGACCAGTGCCTGCTGCTTGCCGTAGCGATGATTGATCCCCGTGGCCTGCAGCGCCAGGGCGGTCATTGCAGGTTGGCCGGCCAGTCAGTGTCAGCCGTGCGCACATAACCTGCGCCGGGCATGCCCGGTTTGGCTTGGGGCACGGCGCTGGGCTGGGTGAGGCGCAGTTTGACGCGGAAGACCAGTTTTTGGCGCTCGTCGCGGGTTTCCACTTCCTTGGGGGTGAACTGGGATTTGGCGGCGACAAAACTGATCTTGGCCGGCAGTGGCTGGCCGGGCAGGGCGTCGAGCAGGATACGCGCGTCGCTGCCGACGGTCAGGCGACCGGTGACGGACGCGGGCAGGTAGAGGTTCATGTATTGATCATTGGGATCAATCAACAGCAGCACGCGCCCACCCGCGCCCAGCACCTCACCTGGCTCGGCCAGGCGCAATTGGATAATGCCGTCGATGGGGGCGCGCAGGCTGCTGTCGTCGATTTCGCTGGTAAGTTGGGCCACCTGGGCCTGGGCGGCTCCGATGGCGGCCTTTCCCGAGTTGACCTGCGCTTGGGCGGCAATCACTGCCGCATTGCCGGTGTTTTGCCGCGCTTGCTGCTGGTCGATCAACTGGCTGCTGGCGAAGCCGCGCTTGTACAGCTCCTGGGTGCGCTTGAGTTCCTGGTTGGCCAGCAGTTGCTCGCTCTGGCGCAGTTGCACATTGGCTTCGGCGGCGGCGAAGTTTTCCTTGGCGCGCAGTACTTCGGCTTCGGCCTGGGCGCGCTGGGCTTCGAGGGTGCGGGTGTCCATGCGTGCAAGCAATTGGCCCTTGAGCACCTTGTCGCCTTCGTCAACCCGCACTTCGGCCAGGCGCCCGGGGATCTTGGCGGCGATCTGCACTTCGGTGGATTCCAAGCGGCCATTGCCCATGCCAATGCCTTCCGGCAGGCGGTCCTGGGTGGAGCGCCAGTAACCAAAGCCACCGGCACCCAACAACAAAGCGATGAGTGCGACGGCGAAAAGACGGGAGGTGTGGTGATTCGTCGACATGGCGGCTTCCTGCGGCATTAGCGTCCTAGTTTGAGCGGTTTGCCCCGGCGGGGCGTTGATACCGGTCAGTTAAAGCAAGTTGATTACTGCAGCCCATTGCTCGGGCGTGACGGCCATCACCGACAGCCGGCTGCCTTTTTGCACCAGGGGCAGTTCGGCAAGGGCGGTTTGCTGCTTCAGGTAACCGAGGCCGAGCACTTTGGGAAAGGTCTGGACGTGGGCCACGTTGATCGCACTCCACGGGTTTTTCTCCGGGGTGGCCTTCGCGTCGAAGTAGTGGCTTTGTGGCTCCAATGCAGTAGGGTCCGGATAGGCCGCCTCGACGATCTTGCCGATACCGGCAATACCCGGCTCCGGGCAACTGGAGTGATAAAAGAAAAATTCGTCACCCACCGCCATGGCGCGCAGGAAGTTGCGGGCCTGGTAGTTACGCACCCCGTCCCAGCGTGCTTCACCGAGCTTTTCCAGACCGTTGATGGAGAGTTCGTCGGGCTCGGATTTCATCAGCCAATAGGCCATTTTTGGGCTCCTGAAAAAGGCATTGGGCAAGTTGTCAGGCAATTTGATGACAAACCGACAGTCGGTTGGCGCCAAGGTTTGCGTGTTGGTTCACGTTACCGCAAAATGCCGGCCTTTAAGCTTGACGCAGCTGCAACGGACTACTTTGGAACGTTGTTGTCATCGTGTACGAGGTGCCTGAAGGGGGGCAATCGATGCAACGTAAACCGGATTTACTATGGATTTTGGTGATTTTGTTTGGTCTGGGCGTCGTGACCACCGGGTATGCGCAAAGCTTGTGGTCGAACAAGACCGATGCGCCGGTTGAACTGTCACCCGTGCAGCAGCAATTCAAGCGTTAACACGGCTTCAAGGCGCCGCTGATTCCAGTGGCGTCCCTGCGATATACCACTGCTTATCGGTGACGGTGCCAGCCAGCGGCACATCCCAACTCGCCTGCACCAAACGCTCGACCTTCTGACATTCATGGGCCAGGCCCAGCAGCGTCGGTTTGCGCCAGCTTTGGCGGCGCGCCAGATATGCCAGGCTGCGATCGTAAAACCCGCCGCCCATGCCCAGGCGTCCCCCCGCATCATCGAACCCCACCAACGGCAGCAGCACCAGGTCCAGCGCCCAGACCTTGCGTTGGCGGCTGATATTCACGCGTGGCTCCAGGATGCGAAAGCGATTGGGCAGCAGCTTTTCCCCAGGTCTTACCCGTTGGAACACCATCTTGGTCCGTGGCCAGGCGCTGAGCACCGGCAGGTAGGTGGCCTTGCCACGGCGCTGGGCGGCGCGCAGCAGCAGGCGCGGATCGATTTCACCGTCCGTCGGTAAATACAAAGAGATATGTTTGGCGCGGCGAAACAGCGGGTGCTGTGCCAGTTGCCGATACAGGCCGTGGGCGGCCTTGCGCTGCTCGCTCGGCGTGAGGGCGCGGCGGGCATTGCGCAACATGCGTCGAAGTTGCGGACGGGAAAGCGGCGCAGGTTCGGTCATGGTTTCGGCTCATAAAACAATGCCAGTCCGAGGACTGGCATTGAGTTTGGGAATTCAGGCTCCCCGACAGAGCCGCTGTCGACTTAGCCCTTGAACCCGAAAGTTCAAGGTGGAAGATGCAGTAGGCTTTAAGGCTTTCCGTCTAGCGGACATGCACACCAGCCCAACGTGCAACTTCCAGGGTAGTGCGAATCGGCTCAGGGACATCGCCGACTGGCAAACACGCCAGGGAGTGGGGCGAGTATACCCCAAACAGTCGCGGCAATCAGCCCTTGGGTGCGTCTGAGTCGCTGGAAAGCACCAGATCCACGCGTTCCAGCAGGTCACGCACCTGCTCACGGGTGGAGCCGCTGGCCTGCACGTCAGGGCGTTCCTGCTTATGCAGCAAATCGTGGGTGATGTTCAGTGCGGCCATCACGGCGATGCGGTCGGCGCCGATGACTTTGCCGCTGCTGCGGATTTCACGCATCTTGCCATCCAGGTAGCGGGCGGCGCTCACCAGGTTGCTGCGCTCTTCCTGGGGGCAGATGATCGAGTATTCTTTATCGAGGATCTGCACGGTGACGCTATTGCTTGAACTCATGAGTCTTGCTCCAGGGCCTTCAGGCGCGAAATCATCGATTCGACCTTACGCCGGGCGATTTCGTTTTTTTCAATGAGGTGAGCGCGTTCCTCGCGCCAGGTCTTTTCCTGAGCTAATAGGAGTCCGTTTTGACTCTTAAGTTGCTCGACCCGAGTAATTAGCAATTCGAGTCTGGCCATCAGCGCTTGCAGGTCGGTGTCTTCCATTGGGTTCCACTGGATTTGTCTGATGAATGGCAACTGCAGGATAAACGATCTGACGCCCTTGATAGTCTTGGTACGTCTGCCGGTGCTAGGATACAGCGCTCCATTCTAGACATTGCGCCGTCTGGCGCCTAGCTCACCATGCCTATTCAGAACTCCCCGTACGACGCTTTTTCCAAACTGCTGAGCACCAGCGGCCACCCATGCTCGCCTGCCGAACTGCACGGCGTGTTGCTGGGCCGCAGCTGCACCGGTGTTGGCTTTGATGCCGACAACTGGCTGGCTGACGTGGCCGAGCTGCTGGAAACCGAACCGACCGACAACGTGCGTAACGCGCTGATCGGCCTGCAAGAGATGGTCAAGGGCGAGCTGACCGGTGACGACGTCACCGTGGTCCTGCTGCTGCCGACCGACGACGCGCCGCTCACCGAGCGCGCCGCTGCACTGGGCCAATGGTGCCAGGGCTTCCTCCACGGTTTCGGTGTGAACGCCGGTGGCCTGGAACTGAGCACCGACGCCAAGGAAGTGCTGCAGGACCTGGCAGCCATCTCCCAGGTGCAGGACGCCCTGGAAGAGTCCGAAGACGGCGAAGGCGACTACATGGAGGTGATGGAGTACCTGCGCGTTGCGCCGCTGCTGCTGTTCACCGAGACCAAGAAGTCCGCTGAGCCTGCTGCACCCAAGCCGTCGCTGCACTAAGAAAGGAAGCCCATCTGCCCATGATCCATATCCCCAAAGCGGAATACACCCGACGCCGCAAGGCGCTCATGGCGCAGATGGAACCCAACAGCATCGCGATCCTGCCGGCCGCCGCCGTGGCGATCCGCAATCGCGATGTCGAGCACGTGTACCGCCAGGACAGTGACTTCCAGTACCTGAGCGGTTTCCCCGAGCCGGAAGCCGTGATCGTGTTGATGCCCGGTCGCCAGCACGGCGAGTACGTGCTGTTCTGCCGCGAGCGCAATGTCGAACGCGAGCTGTGGGATGGCCTGCGCGCCGGCACCGAAGGCGCGATCCGTGACTTCGGTGCCGACGATGCCTTCCCTATCACCGATATCGACGACATCCTGCCCGGCCTGATCGAAGGCCGCGACCGGGTGTACTCGGCGATGGGCAGCAACGCCGAATTCGACCGGCACCTGATGGAGTGGATCAACGTGATCCGCTCTAAAGCGCACCTGGGCGCCCAGCCGCCGAACGAATTCGTTGCCCTGGATCATCTGCTCCACGACATGCGCCTGTATAAATCGGCGGCAGAGTTGAAGGTGATGCGCGAGGCGGCCCGAATCTCCTGCGCCGCCCACGTGAAGGCGATGCAGGCCAGCCGCGCCGGTTTGCATGAGTTCAGCCTGGAAGCAGAATTGGACTATGAGTTCCGCAAGGGCGGCGCAAAGATGCCGGCCTACGGTTCCATCGTCGCCGCCGGGCGCAACAGCTGCATCCTGCATTACCAGCAAAACGACGCGCTGCTCAAGGACGGCGACCTGGTGCTGATCGACGCCGGTTGTGAGATCGACTGCTACGCCAGCGACATCACCCGTACCTGGCCGGTCAACGGCAAGTTCTCGCCGGAACAGAAGGCGATCTACGAGATTGTGCTGGCCTCCCAGGAAGCCGCCTTCGCCGAAATCGCCCCGGACAAACATTGGAACCAGGCCCATGAGGCCACGGTGCAGGTCATCACCGCCGGGCTGGTAAAGTTGGGCTTGTTGCAGGGCGACGTCGACGAGTTGATCGCCAGCGAAGCCTATAAAGCCTTCTATATGCACCGCGCCGGCCATTGGCTGGGCATGGATGTGCATGATGTGGGCGAGTACAAAGTGGGCGGTGAATGGCGTGTGCTGGAAGTCGGCATGGCGTTGACCGTGGAGCCGGGGATCTACATTTCGCCGGACAACCAAAACGTGGCAAAGAAATGGCGTGGCATTGGCGTACGCATCGAGGACGACGTGGTAGTGACCAAGCAAGGCTGTGAAATCCTGACCGGCGGCGTGCCCAAGACCGTCGCCGACATCGAAGCGCTGATGGCGGCTGCCCGATGAGCCGGGTCAACCTGGCCATTATCGGCGGCGGTTTGGTAGGCGCCAGCCTGGCGCTGGCGTTGCAGGCCGGGGCTAAGGCCCGTGGCTGGAAGATCGTGCTGATCGAACCCTTTGCGCCGGGCGACAGCTACCAGCCGAGCTACGATGCGCGGTCTTCGGCGCTGTCCTATGGCGCCCGGCAGATCTATCAGCGCCTGGGCCTGTGGCAGGACATTTCCCGCCGTGCCGAGCCGATCAAGCAAATCCACGTGTCGGATCGTGGGCGTTTCTCCACCGCACGGTTGTCTGCCATGGAGGAGGGCGTGCCGGCCCTCGGTTACGTGGTGGAAAACGCCTGGCTGGGCCAATGCCTGTGGCAAGGCCTGGACAAAGACGTGGTCAGCTGGCGTTGCCCGGCGGAAGTCACGCGCATGGAGCCGCTGGCCGATGGCTACCGCCTGACCCTCAACGATGAAACCGTACTGGAATGCGATCTCGCCGTACTGGCCGATGGTGGCCGCTCCGGACTGCGCGAACAGCTGGGCATCGGCGTGAAAACCCGCCCGTACAACCAGAGCGCGCTGATCGCCAACATTACCCCGAGCGAGTCCCATAACGGCGAAGCCTTCGAACGCTTTACCGATGAGGGCCCGATGGCCCTGTTGCCGCTGCCGGACAACCGCTGCGCCCTGGTCTGGACCCGCATCGGCATGGACGCACAGCGCCTGGCCAATCTCGACGAACGCAGCTTCTTGAGTGAATTGCAGGGCGTGTTCGGCTACCGCCTGGGCACCCTCAAGCAAGTCGGCGCCCGCCATCTGTACCCTCTGACCTTGGTCGAAGCCGAAGAGCAGGTGCGTTCCCACCTGGCGATCCTCGGCAACGCCGCCCACAGCCTGCACCCGATTGCCGGGCAAGGCTTCAACCTGTCCCTGCGCGATGCGAATGCCTTGGCCGAGGCCTTGCTGGCCGGGCCGCAAGTGCCGGGTGACCTGGCGACCTTGCAGGGCTATCGCGAACGCCAGCGCTTGGACCAGAAACTCACCGTGGGCTTCTCCGACCAGGTCACGCGCCTGTTCGGCAGCGCCCAGCCGCTGGTGGCGCTGGGACGCAACATGGGCCTGCTGGGCCTGGACCTGTTGCCACCGGCCAAACGCTGGTTCGCCCGTCAGGCCATGGGCCTGGGCACGCGTCCCGATGCGTAAGTGGTTGATCGAGCGCCTGGGCAAGGCGCGGTTGTTGCGCTGGATCATGACCCTGTATCCGCCGTACCTGGGGGCGGGGGTCAGCGTCCGGCACATGAGCGCCGATTTCCGTCACGTCAAAGTGCGCATGGGTCTGGGCTGGTACAACCGCAACTATGTCGGCACGCAATTCGGCGGCAGCCTGTATTCGATGGTTGACCCGTTCTACATGCTGATGCTGATGGAGAACCTGGGCCGCGACTACATTGTGTGGGACAAGGCCGCGAGCATTGACTTCGTGTCGCCGGGCAAAGGCCCGGTGTATGCCGAATTTTCCATCGACGAGGCCTTGCTGGACGAGGTCCGTCGACACACCGAAGGGGGCGAGAAGTACCTGCCCCACCTCAAGGTGCAGATTCATGACGGCTCCGGCACCCTGGTGGCGCGGGTCGACAAAACCCTTTATGTGCGGCGCAAGCCGCCAGTGAGACAGGCTTAAAGCATGGACATGCGCGCAGATGTGCTGATTGTCGGGGCCGGAATGGTCGGAAGCGCCTTGGCGCTTGCGTTGCAGGGCAGTGGCCTGCAGGTGCTGTTGCTCGACGGCAGCCCGTTGAGCGTCAAGCCGTTCGACCGTGATGCGGCCTTCGAGCCCCGGGTGAGCGCCTTGTCGGCCGCCAGCCAGCGCATCCTCGAGCGCCTGGGGGTGTGGGACGGTATCGTCTCGCGGCGCGCCAGCCCCTACGGCGAGATGCAGGTGTGGGACGGCAGCGGCACCGGGCAGATCCACTTTTCGGCGGCCAGCGTGCATGCCGAGGTGCTTGGGCACATCGTCGAGAACCGCGTGGTTCAGGATGCCTTGCTCGACCGCCTGCATGACTGCGACCTGGGCCTGCTGGCCAATGCCCGCCTGGAACAGATGCGCCGCTCCGGCGATGACTGGCTGCTGACGTTGGCCGATGGCCGTAAGTTGCGTGCGCCGCTGGTGGTAGCCGCCGACGGCGCCCACTCCGCCGTGCGCCGCCTGACCGGCACTGCGACCCGCGAATGGGATTACCTGCATAACGCCATCGTCACCAGCGTGCGCAGCAGCCAGCCGCACCAGCGCACGGCGTGGCAACGGTTTACCGACACCGGGCCGCTGGCGTTTTTGCCGCTGGTGCGGGATGGGCAGGAGGATTGGTGCTCGATCGTCTGGTCGACCACGCCGGCCGAGTCCGAGCGCCTGATGGCGTTGGACGATGAGAGCTTCTGCGGTGAACTGGAGCGCGCCTTTGAAGGGCGGTTGGGGACCGTGGTGAGCGCCGACCCGCGTGTGTGCGTGCATTTGCGCCAGCGTCACGCCAAGCGTTACGTGGCTGAGGGCCTGGCGTTGATCGGAGACGCGGCACACGTGATACACCCGTTGGCGGGGCAGGGTGTGAACCTGGGTTTCCTCGATGCGGCGGTGTTGGCCGAGGTGTTGTTGGCGGCAACCGAGCGTGGTGAGCGGCTGGCGGATGTGAAGGTGCTGAGTCGTTATGAGCGTCGGCGCATGCCGCATAACCTGGCGTTGATGGCGGCGATGGAGGGTTTCGAGCGTCTGTTCCAGGCCGATCAACTGCCGTTGCGCTGGTTGCGCAATGCTGGCTTGAAGATGGTCGACCAGATGCCTGAAGCCAAGGCCGTGTTTGTACGCCAGGCGCTGGGCCTGACCGGCGATCTACCTGGCCTGGCAAAACCCTGACATCGAAATGCGGTTACTGCTGTGCTCGTAAAAGATAGGCCGCGATGAGGCTATCCGCTTCATCGCACACTCCCTCATGCAACATCTGGTAACGCCTCCACCAAGCGCCACTAAATGCCAGTCCTTATCATTTGCCCTCTTTTTGCAAATGAGAGACCGCCCCCATGTTGGCACCCAAGCGCCTCCTGACTGCCCTGGCACTCACCTTGATCGGCAGCACGACCGTGCAGGCCGCCGACGAAGTGGTGGTCTACTCCTCGCGCATCGACGAGCTGATCAAGCCGGTGTTCGATGCCTACACTCAGAAGACTGGCGTGCAGGTGAAGTTCATCACTGACAAGGAAGCCCCGCTGATGCAGCGCATCAAGGCCGAGGGCGAGAACGCCACTGCCGACCTGCTGCTCACCGTGGATGCCGGCAACCTCTGGCAGGCCGAGCAAATGGGCATTCTGCAACCCTTCACCTCCGCAGTCATCGACAAGAACATCCCCCTGCAGTACCGCTCTTCAAAGCATGCCTGGACGGGCTTGAGCCTGCGCGCTCGGACCATTGCCTACTCCACCGACCGGGTAAAGCCGGGTGACCTCACCACCTACGAAGCCCTGGCCGACAAACAGTGGGAAGGCCGCCTGTGCCTGCGTACGGCGAAAAAAGTCTACAACCAGTCGCTGACCGCCACCCTGATCGAAACCCACGGCGCGGCCAAGACCGAGGAAATCGTCAAGGGTTGGGTCAACAACCTGTCCACCGACGTATTCTCCGACGACATCGCCGTGCTCGAAGCCATCAATGCCGGCCAGTGCGATGTGGGCATCGTCAACACCTACTACTACGGCCGCCTGCACAAGCAGAAGCCGGACCTGGCGGTGAAGTTGTTCTGGCCGAACCAGGGCGACCGTGGTGTGCACGTGAATTTGTCGGGCATCGGCCTGACCAAACACGCGCCGCACCCGGAAGCCGCCAAGGCGCTGGTGGAATGGATGACCACGGCTGAGGCGCAGAAAATCTTTGCCGACGTGAACCAAGAGTTCCCGGCCAACCCGGCGGTACCGCCGTCGGCCGAAGTGGCGACCTGGGGCAAGTTCGTGGCTGATACCTTGCCGGTGGAAGTGGCGGGCAAGCGCCAGGCTGAAGCCATTCGCCTGATGGATCGCGCTGGCTGGAACTAAGTACACTCTGCCGGGCACCGTAGATCCAAATGTGGGAGGGGCTTGCTGTGGTGACCGGGCTTGCTGTGATGAGCGAGCTTCCTGTGGTGAGCGGGCTTGCCCCGCGCTGGGCTGCGGAGCAGCCCCAATGGTTCTACGGTGAACCCGTCGGGGGGCAAGCCCCCTCACCACAGCAAGCCCCCTCCCACATTGGATTGCGGCGATTTCAAGCTATTCATTCACTGAGAACTGACTTTGGCCCACCCCGCCCAACGCCGCTGGTACCTGCCGGTCTTTACCGTCGCCGCCCTGGTGCTGCTGCCGCTGAGCGTGCTGTTGCTGTCCTGGCAGAGTATCGACGCGCAAATCTGGTCTCACCTCTGGGAAACCCAGATGCCCCGCCTGCTGGGCAACACGCTGACGCTGGTGCTGGGTGTCGGTGTTGGCGTAACCCTGTTAGGCGTGAGCCTGGCCTGGCTCACTAGCCTTTGCGAATTCCCCGGCCGACGCTGGCTCGACTGGGCGCTGATGCTGCCCTTCGCCATACCGGCTTATGTGCTGGCGTTTGTATTCGTCGGCCTGCTGGACTTCTCAGGGCCTGTGCAAACCCTGCTGCGCGAATGGTTCGGCACCGGCCTGCGTCTGCCACGGGTGCGCTCCACCAGCGGTGTGATCATCGTCCTCGTGCTGGTGTTCTACCCCTACGTCTACTTGCTGGCGCGCTCCGCGTTCCTGGCCCAGGGCAAAGGCCTGATGGAAGCGGCGCGGGTGCTCGGGCAATCGCCGTGGCGAGCGTTCTGGCACGTGGCACTGCCCATGGCGCGGCCGGCGATTGGTGCCGGGGTGGCGTTGGCATTGATGGAAACCCTGGCGGATTTCGGTGCGGTCTCGGTGTTCAACTTCGACACCTTCACCACGGCCATCTACAAGACTTGGTACGGCTTTTTCAGCCTATCCAGCGCCGCCCAATTGGCCAGCCTGTTGCTGCTGGTGGTGATGCTGGTGCTGTACGGCGAACGGCGTGCCCGGGGCGCGAGCCGACCGAGCAATGAGCGGCCACGGGGCCAGGCGCTGTATCACCTGCGCGGGTTCAAGGCGGCGGCGGCCAGTAGCGGGTGCGGGCTGGTATTCGCCTGTGCGTTTGTCATCCCGATGCTGCAATTGTTCGCCTGGTTCTGGCAGCGCGGCCGCTTCGACCTGGATGAGCGCTATTCCGGATTGATCCTCCACACCCTGTACTTGGGTGGTATCGCTGCCCTGATCACCGTCAGCGTGGCGCTGGTGCTGGCTTTCGCCAACCGCCTGGCGCCGACACGCGCGATCCGCTCCGGCATCAGCCTGGCCAATGTCGGCTATGCCTTGCCGGGCTCGGTGCTGGCAGTGTCGATCATGTTGGCGTTCAGCTACCTGGACCGTGAATGGGTGGTGCCGCTGTCCGGCTGGCTCGGTGGTGCGGGCAAACCGTTGCTGTTGGGCAGCCTGTCGGCGTTGGTGCTGGCGTATCTGGTGCGATTCCTGGCGGTGGCCTACGGGCCGTTGGAAAACAGCCTGGCGCGTATCCGGCCCTCGTTGCCGGAAGCGGCACGCAGTCTTGGCGTCAGCGGTCCACGACTGTTTTGCAAAGTGTATCTGCCGTTGTTGTTGCCGGGCACCTTGAGCGCAGCGTTGCTGGTGTTCGTCGACGTGCTCAAGGAAATGCCCGCTACCCTGCTGATGCGCCCGTTCGGCTGGGACACGCTGGCGGTGCGGATCTTTGAAATGACCAGTGAAGGCGAGTGGGCCCGGGCGTCTTTACCTGCGCTGACCCTGGTGCTGGTGGGCCTGTTGCCGGTGATCGGGCTGATCCGACGCTCCGCCCGGCAAATCGGTTAGGTGCCAGTCCTACGGCTTGCGGCTACAATGCGCGGCATTCGGTGCGGTCCGTCTTTCGGATCGAGTCGCTGGACGTGGCTGCAGGCCTTGTAATTCAAGGTGTCCGGCACGAACAGCAATGCTGCGCACCTTCGCCAAGCCCGGAAGGAGAAACCCATGGGACAGCGTACGCCTCTGTATGACCTGCATCTCGCCCTCGGCGCGAAAATGGTCGATTTTGGCGGTTGGGATATGCCTCTGCACTACGGCTCGCAAGTTGAAGAACACCACCAGGTGCGACGCGACTGCGGGGTGTTCGATGTATCTCATATGACCGTGATCGATGTCACCGGCCCCCAGGCCAAGGAATGGCTCCAGCGCCTGCTGGCCAATGATGTCGAACGTCTGCATGGCTGTGGCCGTGCGTTGTACAGCGCCATGCTCAACGAAAAGGGCGGCGTGGTGGACGACATGATTGTCTACCGTACCGAGGCCGCCTATCGGCTGGTGGTCAATGCCGCCACTCGCGACCAGGACATGGCCTGGATGCATGCGCAACTGGGCAATTACCAAGTGCAACTGCATGAGCGGCCTGAGTTGGCGATGCTGGCTATTCAAGGTCCCCACGCCCGGCAGAAGATCGCCGAGTTGGTCACCCAGTCTCGTGGCACGCTGATTCACCAGCTCAAGCCCTTCGAGGGCCAGGCTGATGGCGATTGGTTTATCGCGCGCACGGGTTATACCGGGGAAGATGGCCTGGAGATTGTCTTGCCGGCTGATCAGGCGCCGGGTTTTTTCAACGACCTGGTGGGCGCTGGTATTTCACCCATTGGTCTCGGCGCCCGAGATACGCTGCGTCTCGAAGCCGGTATGAACCTGTACGGCCAGGACATCCACCAGAGCGTTTCGCCCTTGGCTTCGAACATGGCCTGGAGTATCGCCTGGGAGCCTGCCGAGCGTCATTTCATTGGCCGCGCTGCGCTGGAAGCGGAAAAAGCAGCCGGCGTGCAGTTCAAACTGGTCGGGCTGGTACTGGAAGAACGCGGGGTTTTACGCGCTCACCAGGTGGTTCGTATCGCCAATATTGGCGAAGGGGAGATCACCAGTGGTAGTTTCTCTCCTACGCTGAGCAAATCCATTGCCCTGGCGCGTGTACCGACGGCAACCGCTGATCGGGCCGAAGTGGAAATCCGCGGCAAGTGGTACCCGGTTCGAGTGGTCAAACCGACCTTCGTGCGCCATGGCAAAACCTTGATCTAACCTATTTCCGGCAGGCCGAAGGCCGCTGACATTACTTCTTGAGGACACAGACTATGAGCGATATCCCTGCCGACCTGCGTTTCGCCGAAAGCCACGAATGGGCGCGCCTGGAAGCTGACGGCACTGTGACCGTCGGTATTTCCGACCATGCTCAGGAAGCGTTGGGTGATGTGGTGTTTGTTGAATTGGCCGAAGTTGGCGCTCAGTTTGACGCTGCGGGCCAAGCGGGCGTGGTTGAGTCGGTGAAGGCCGCCTCGGATATCTACGCTCCGATTGCGGGCGAAGTGATTGCCGTCAACGAAGAACTGAGCGGCAGCCCCGAGCTGCTCAACTCCGACCCGTACGGCGCGTGGATCTTCAAGCTCAAGCCTAGCAACCCGGCTGACCTGGAAAAACTGCTGGATGCTGCTGGCTACAAAGCCGCCATCGGCGAGTGATCCTGTTGCGGGAGCCGGTTATCCGGCTCCCGCAATGTGTTTCAGCGCTGTAGAACCGCCTTCACCGCTGCCACCGAGCGCTCCACATCCGCCTCAGTCATCGCCGTAAACATCGGCAGTGACACGATCAAACGCCCCACCTTCTCCGCCACCGGAAACATACCTTCCTTGAACCCCTGCGCCCGATAAAGGCTCAGCAGGTGGATCGGCGGATAGTGATAGCCAATGCCGACCCCGTGGGCCTGCATCTGCTCCATGAAGGTGGCGCGGGCCGGTAGGCCGTCGTGGCGCTCCGGCAGTACCAACTGGAACAGGTGCCAGTTGCTGTTTTCGAAATCAGCCGGCGGCAGCTGTGCGCCGTATTGCTCTTCGAAATCACTGCCAAAGCATTTGAAATAGTGGCGCGCCAGGTTCTGGCGGTGCGCGGTGATCTTCTCGATATGGGCAAATTGCCCCAGGCCAATGGCAGCGGCGATGTCGGTCATATTGAACTTGCCGCCCAGCACGTCCACGTCCAGACCATCGAAGCCGCTGCGGGTAACGCCTTGCAGGCGGTACTTCTCTGCCAGCCGCGCTTCCTCTGCGTTGTTCAACACCAGGCAACCGCCTTCGGAAGAGGTGATGTTCTTGTTGGCCTGGAAGCTGAACGACACGAAATCCCCAGTGGCGCCGATACGTTCGCCATCCCAGCTGGAACCCAGCGCCTGCGCTGCGTCCTCGACGATGCGCAGGTTGTACTTGTTGGCCAGTGCATACAGCATCGGCATGTCCAAGGGCAGGCCGGCCAGGTACACCGGGATGATCGCCTTGGTGCGCGGGGTGATGGCAGCCTCCACCTGGACCAGGTCGAGATTGCGGGTAACCGGGTCAATATCGGCAAACACCGGTGTGGCACCCACTTCCAGGATCACGTTGGCCGTGGCCACCCAGGAGATCGGCGTGGTGATGACTTCATCGCCTGGCCCAATACCGGCGATGCGCAAGGCAATCTCCATGGTGCAGGTGCCCGAGTTGAACGTGCGCACCGGCCGTCCGCCAAAGTATTCCGACAACTGCGCTTCGAAGGCCTGCACTTTCGGCCCGCTGGTAATCCAGCCCGAACGCAGTACATCGCCGACCGCCGAGATGGTGGCTTCATCAATGGTGGGTTTGGAAAACGGCAGGAAGGGCTGTTGGCTCATGACGACGAAGGCATCCGTTTCAGATTGGCGATGAGTAAGCGAGGTATCAGTACCGGCATGGTTGCACGGCTTGACTGAATATAGCCTGTCGCCTGTGAATGAATCGTCACCGTCCGGTTAAAAAATGCCGCTTCGAAAGCGGCATTTCCTACTAGGTTTCAGAAGGAATAGCGCGCCTCCAGAAACACATTCTGTTCCTTGAGCTTACCTTTGAGTTGCTCATCCCGAGCGTTCACACGGTTTGCGAAGGTGTTGTAGCCGGTTTCAACATCGCCCATTGCGATGTAACGATAGCCAGCACCCAGCGTGATTTGCTCACTGACCTTGGCTTCCAGCCCCATGCCTACGCTGTAGGCGAAATGATGCTGGCGATTGCTGGCGAAACGACGGGTCTCATTCGTTTGATAGCCCTCGGCTTCAATGCGTGCGACGCCCACCCCGGCCATGCCGTAGAACGACAACCATGGGTTGATCGGGATGTCTTTATAGCCATTGAGCATCAAGCGTTGGCTCTGGACATGCAGGCTGTTGACGTTGGCATTGAAGGGGGCCCAGTAGGATTTGAATGTCGAGTTGTTCGGCATGGTGTATTCCCCTTCGAGGCGCCAGCCATTGTCAAAGGCATAGCCCGTGGCGAAAGAGGCCACAAATGACTTGCTGCTATCCGGGGCGTCCATCCTGTCAGTGACGCGTGGGCTGGTCAGCAGCGAGCTGGAGAGATTCTGGCGAGCGCTGTTGAATTTGGCTGATCCGTACCAGCTTTCCGCTTGTGCGTAAGGGGTGGCAAATGCAGAGAGCAGCAGTGCGTAGGCAAGCGTGTGCATGGGCAGTGGTTCGCTTTATTTAAAAAGGAAGCCTTAGCTTGTTGCCCGGCAGGGTGAGGCTCGACAGGACTTCTCCGTGTTCACTTGGGAAAGCAGGGATGCTTATGTAGTAATCAGCGGCGATGACCGTAGGAATTGAAGACAAAAAAATGCCGCTGTCAAAAGCGGCATTTTTTATCGAGCCCGAGTTATTCGGTGACGGCGTTTTTCGCGAGGATGGCGTTGGCCAGCTCCATGTCCGTGGCCTGCAGGCCAGGGTTATCGGCGCGGACTTTCTGCATCGCGGCTTCCAGGTACGGGCCACGGATGCCGCCGTCGCTGGCAACAAAGCTGCCTGCGTCATCTTGTGCGGCAACCACCAGCTTGTGGTCTTTGAAGGTCAGGTACGTCGAGCCTGTAGTGGCGCCCGACGAGATGACATTGCGCCAGAAACTGTCGGCCATGGCTGAACCGACAGGGAGGGAAAGCACAGCGAGGGTTGCGACAGCATATTTGAGACGCATGATGGGTGACTCCGGGTGGGTTATCTGTAGTTTATGATTGTAGTTAGGCCAATCGAGTTCCATCACTGACTAAACAGTTTCAACCTTTAACACCACGCCTTCCTGGCCAACCACCCGTACTTGAGCGCCTACGGGGCTGTCCGGGCCGGTCACCATCCACACGCCATCGCCGACCTTTACCTTGCCCCGGCCATCTACAATCGCCTGATGCACCACGAAGGTGCGGCCGATCAGCTCCGAGCCACGCTCGTTCAAGCCTGGCTGGTCACTGGCCTTGGCGCTGCTGCGTTGGCGCTTCCACCAATACACCGCCGTCAAAATCGACAACACGGCAAACAGCAGGAGCTGCCATTCCAGCCCAAGAGGCGGCACCAGGAACTTGATCACGCCCACGGCAGCCGCTGCGATACCCATCCACAACAGGTAACCACCGGCGCCAAATACTTCAAGAATCAACAGCACGGTACCCAGTGCCAGCCAATCCCAGAACGACAGATGCTGCAGGAAATCCCACATGGCGATGGCCTCAGCCTTTCTTGTTGTCGAACGTCGCCTTGACGATCTCGCCGATACCGCCGACCGCGCCGATGACTTGGCTGGCTTCCAGCGGCATCAGGATGACCTTGCTGTTGTTGGCCGAAGCCAGCTTGCCCAGGGCATCGATGTATTTCTGCGCGACGAAGTAATTGACTGCCTGCACGTTGCCCGATGCGATCGCCTCGGACACGACCTGGGTGGCACGGGCTTCCGCTTCGGCCTGACGTTCGCGGGCCTCGGACTCAAGGAACGCCGCTTGGCGGCTACCTTCAGCCTCAAGGATCTGCGCCTGCTTCTTGCCTTCGGCAGTCAGGATCGCCGAGGCGCGCAGGCCTTCGGCTTCGAGGATTTGCGCACGCTTGATCCGCTCGGCTTTCATCTGGCCCGACATGGCGGCCATCAGGTCGGCCGGCGGGCTGATGTCCTTGATCTCGATACGGGTGATCTTGATGCCCCAAGGTGCCGTGGCTTCGTCCACGGTTTTCAGCAGTTTTTCGTTGATGCCGTCACGCTGGCTGAGCATGGCATCCAGCTCCATGGAGCCGAGCACGGTACGGATGTTGGTTTGCAGCAGGTTGCGGATGGCATGTTCGAGGTTGTTGACCTCGTAGGCGGCCTGGGCCGTGTTGACCACCTGGAAGAAGCACACGGCGTCGATCTGCACGGTGGCGTTGTCGGCGGTGATGACTTCCTGGGGCGGGATGTCCAGCACGCTTTCCATCACGTTGATCTTGCGGCCGATGCGGTCCATGACCGGGATAATGATGTTCAGGCCAGGCTTGAGGGTGTTGGTGTAGCGCCCGAAACGCTCGACCGTCCATTGGTAACCCTGGGGGACGACCTTGAAGCCCATGAACAGGATGGCGATGGCCAAGCCCACGAAAAGAAGCAGTACGGTTCCGATCTGCATAGCGATTCCCTATCTGATGGTGTCAGTGAAACGACGTTCGGCCGATTGTAACGGTGTTGTCACCGATAAGAACGGTTTCACCGCGTAACAAACAAAGGATTTGTTACCGAATCCCCAGGGGTCACCCGCAATACCTCCGCCAGGGTGGTCAGCCCTGCCTGGACCTTTTGCACGCCAGCCATGCGCAGGCTGCACATACCTTGTGCCACCGCCGCCTGACGCAGCGCCTGCACGTCGGCGCCGGGCGTGATCAGCGTCTTCAGTGCTTCGTTCAACACCATGATTTCGTATACGCCGGCGCGTCCCCGATAACCGCTGTTTCGACATTCAACGCACCCCACGGCCTCATGCACGTCACCCCGTGCACGCTTGCAGTGGGGGCACAAAACCCGCACCAAGCGCTGCGCCATCACGCCCAGTAGCGTTGCTTTGATCAAATAATGAGCAACTCCCAGTTCCTGCAAGCGGCTGATGGCACTGGGTGCATCGTTGGTATGCAGGGTCGACAGCACCAAGTGTCCGGTCAACGCGGCTTGGATCGCCATTTCAGCAGTTTCCTGGTCGCGAATCTCGCCGATCATGATGATGTCCGGGTCCTGGCGCAGCAGGGCGCGGATGCCGCTGGCGAAGGTCAGGTCGATGTTGTGCTGCACCTGCATCTGGTTGAACGCCGGCTCGACCATCTCGACCGGGTCTTCCACGGTGCACAGGTTGACCTCCCGGGTCGCCAGTTGCCTGAGCGTCGTGTAGAGGGTGCTGGTCTTGCCCGAACCGGTAGGGCCGGTGACCAGGATGATGCCATTGGTCTGGCTGGTCATGGCGTGCCAGCGCTGTTGGTCATCAGCAGACAAGCCCAATTGGTCAAAGCCTTTGAGCAGCACCTGCGGGTCGAAGATCCGCATCACCAGCTTCTCGCCAAACGCCGTGGGCAAGGTGGAAAGGCGCAGCTCCACTTCCGCGCCTGTCGGGCTTTTGGTCTTGACTCGGCCGTCCTGGGGCCGGCGTTTTTCCGCTACGTTCATACGGCCCAGGCTTTTCAGGCGGCTGACCACCGCCATCGTGACCTGGGGCGGAAACTGATAGACGTCATGCAGCAGCCCGTCGATACGAAAGCGTACCCGGCCCTGTTCGCGGCACGGCTCGATGTGGATATCACTGGCACGCTGTGCGAAGGCGTACTGCAACAACCAGTCGACGATGTTGACGATATGCGCGTCATTGGCATCCGGCTCTTGCTCGCTGGCGCCGAGGTTGAGCAATTCGACATGGCCAGGCGCCGCGACCTTTTGGTCGGCACCGCTGACGGATTTGGCCAGCCGGTAAAACTCGCCGATGCAGCGCGCGATGTCCTGCGGGTTGGCCACCACGCGTTTGATCGAACGCTTGAGCACCTGCGCCAGCCCGGCTTCCCAGCTGGTGATGTGGGGTTGGGCGCTGGCGACAGTGACGGTCTGCGCGTCCACCGCCACCGCGAGAATGGCATGACGTTGGGCGAACGCGTGAGACATCAGCGGCACCACGGCTGCCACGTCGATCTTCAATGGGTCGATACGCAGATAGGGTTGCCCGGCATGCTGGGCAAGCCATTCGGTCAGGGTTTCCAGGTTGGGGCCTTGGGCTGCGATGCTCTCCAGGGGATGCTGGCTGTTGCTGGCCGGCAGCGCCGACAAGCGCTGCGCCACTTCGGGTGTGATCAGGCGCCCGTCGACCAAAGCCGGCAACAGCTGATGCAGTTCCAATCGTTGATCAACAAGCATGAAGGTTTTCCTGGGGCAATGGGTGTAAACCCCAGGCTAGTCAGCCTCTGAATATCCACCTCCCAGCGTGTATTGCAGGTTTTTACTGCGCGACGGCCATCACCGCCTGAGGCCCCGCCGAATCAGCCGACCACACGTCGAGCGAGCACACGCTGATCAGGTTTCGAATCTTTTCACCGATCACCTGGGCGCGGTGCCAGCTCAAGCCATCCATCAGGATGTTGATGTTAAGCAGGTCATCTTCCCTGTTCACCGTGACCTGTCGCGGCGTGAGGCATTGCAGGGCGAAATAGTTGAGCACCCGGCACAACACATCCGGTTCCGCCTCGGCGACGATGCGGTAGTGCGCCTGGCAGTGGGCACTGTTGACGGCCCACGCATCGACGCGGGTTACAGGGTGGGTGGTTTCGATGGCGTGCATGCTGGCTCTCCAGATTCGACTGGAGAAATTTTTACATTCGCTAACGGAGATTTCTTATCTAAGATGAGCCTTTTGTGCGATTAATCGAATCGTATAATTCAAGATAAGCACAATAAAAGGTATTTATATGCACAGCCAGTTGGACGCCTACGACCGCCGTATCCTGGCCCTGTTGCAAGAAGACGCCTCGCTCTCCAGCGCGCAGATCGCCGAACAGGTCGGCCTGTCTCAATCGCCGTGCTGGCGACGGATCCAACGGCTCAAGGAAGAGGGCGTGATTCGCGGTCAAGTGACCTTGCTGGACCGCAAGAAGATCGGCCTCAACACGCAGATTTTCGCCGAGGTGAAACTCAACGCCCACGGTCGCTCCAACTTCACCGAGTTCACCGACGCGATTCGCGGGTTTCCGGAAGTGCTGGAGTGTTATGTGCTGATGGGGGCGGTGGATTTTCTGCTGCGTATCGTCACCTCGGACATCGAGGCCTATGAGCGGTTTTTCTTTGAAAAGCTGTCGATGGTGCCGGGGATTCAGGAAGTTAATTCGATTGTGGCGTTGTCGGAGATCAAATCCACTACCAGCCTGCCGGTCTTGCGCTGACCGGACCGGCCTCATCGGGAGCAAGCTCCCTCCCACATTTGGAATGCATTTCAAATGTGGGACGGGCTTGCTCGCCGATGGCGATCTTACAGACGCAGCAACATCTTCCACGCACGGTTCTGGTACACCGCAATCGCCTGATGCATCCGCGCATCCAGCGACTCGTCGGTGATCGGCTGGTTGGCCAATTGCACCAACTTGTTCAGCTCGCCGTACAGGCGGTCCAGTTCCGGAATATCCACCACCTGGCGCGCATGGTGCAGCCAGGCCTGGATGCGTTCGATGCGCGGCAGCTGCTCAGCCAGGTCTTCCGGCTGTTGCTGGTAGCGCGGCAGTTGCAGGGCGACGGCATCGTCGGCCAGCAGGCGTGGCAGCCAGTTGGTGATTTGCGCAGCGCCTTGGCGGTTGCCGCGTACGTTGCGGTCGGCGGTCCAGGTGCGGGCCAGCAGCCAGCGCGAAGCGTTCAGTGAGAACAGGCCCCAACGCACGTCGTCCAATTCTTCGATGAACTGTTCCGGTGCGGCTTTGCGAATGTCTTCGTCGTCATCACCGGCTTGCACCAGCGGGCGCCAGTCTTCCAGCAGGGCATCGAGTGCGCTGCGCAGTTCGCTGGTGGATTGGCGCGGTGCCGCCTGACCGAGGCTACCGATCAGGGCGCGCAGTTCGCCGAGGTTGTCGACCCAGTCCTGCAGCAGGCGCCAGTGGCCATTAAAACGGTATTGCTCGGCCAGGCGCTGGCTGCTGCCAAGCAAGTGCCACATGATCGCGGCGAAGGCGTCGTCCAGCGGCATTTCGGCCTGCAGTTGCGGCGCCGGCAGGCTCAAGGAGTAGCTGCTGGCGTCGTACAGGCGATAGCCACGCTCGGCTTTGCTGATGTCGCATGGCATCAAGGCAAGGGTGGCGGCCAGTTCGGCGGCGAGTTCCAGCAGGGCAGCCGGTTCGCCTTCGCGCAGTTCCAGTTCCAGCTCACAGATTTCTTCTTTCTGCTTGCCGACCACCACATGGCCCAGGTCCAGGGCGGCTTCGATGACCACCTTGGCCTTGCCACGGCCCCAGGCGATTTCGGCGCGTTCACGCACGAAGTCGGTGGTGAAGATCGGCTTGAGGGTCTTTTTGTCCAGCTCGGCCAACTGCTCTGGCCAGCATTCGCCGTCGAGCTTCTTCACGTCGAGCTTGGCTTTGGGCAGTTCCCAGTTGTATT
This sequence comes from Pseudomonas sp. QC2, assembly GCF_002859085.1. Lineage (NCBI taxonomy): Bacteria > Pseudomonadati > Pseudomonadota > Gammaproteobacteria > Pseudomonadales > Pseudomonadaceae > Pseudomonas > Pseudomonas sp. QC2. Next base: position 6,395 of record NZ_PKKS01000018.1, on the reverse strand, counting down.
CGTTACGTTCCGACAGGCCGGCGACGCTCTGGCCACGGGTCTTGAGGGTCTGGATGATGTCGTCACCGTCCTTGCGCAGGCGCAGGGCGACTTTGGCCTGGGCCAGGTCGCGCTCGGGGGTGTCGAAGTATTGGTTCATCAACTCACGGCGTTCCCAGCCACTTTTGTTGCGTTTTTTCAGTAGCGGGTGCTCACGCAGCGCGGCGAGTGTTTCGCGGCTGACGCGGAGCTTGATTTCGGTTTCTTTCTGCATGGCCGGAAAATCCAGGATCGGGAGCGCAGCCGGGGAAAAGTGTGGCTGCCAAGGTCGTGCAGTGTACAGGACTGAGCCCGGCAACGTGCCGCAACGGTTTATTGTGTTGTGCAGATGCCTCTATAGTGAGGTTCATCCGGGAAGTTGAGAGACCGCGCATGCCGTTACCGTCCATGAAAGAGCAGTTCGCCGCACTGGTTGCCGCGCCTTCGGTCAGTTGCACCCAAGCGTCTCTCGACCAGACCAACCGCCCGGTGATCGATTTGCTTGCCAGCTGGCTGGGAGACCTGGGCTTCGCCATCGACATCCAACACGTCAGCCCCGGCAAGTTCAACCTGCTCGCCAGTTTTGGCAGCGGCCCCGGCGGCCTGGTGCTGGCGGGGCATAGCGACACCGTCCCTTATGACGCCGCGTTGTGGAAGACTGATCCGCTCAAACTGACGGAAGTCGACGGCCGCTGGGTAGGATTGGGCAGTTGCGACATGAAGGGCTTTTTCGCGCTGGCCATCGAAGCGGTATTGCCGCTGCTGGACCAACCGTTCAAGCAGCCGCTGCTGATCCTCGCGACCTGCGATGAAGAAAGCTCGATGTCCGGTGCGCGCGCACTGGCCGAGGCGGGTCGCCCCCTGGGCCGTGCGGCCGTGATCGGCGAGCCCACCGGCCTCAAGCCGATCCGCCTGCACAAAGGCGTGATGATGGAGCGCATCGACATTCTTGGGCAAAGCGGCCACTCGTCGGACCCGCGCCTGGGTCACAGTGCCCTGGAAGCCATGCACGACGCCATTGGCGAACTGCGTGGTTTGCGCCTGGCCTGGCAGCGGGAGTACCGCAACCCGCAATTCAGTGTGCCCCAGCCGACCATGAACTTCGGCTGCATCCACGGCGGTGACAACCCCAACCGCATCTGCGGTCAATGCTCCCTGGAATTCGACCTGCGACCTTTGCCGGGCATGGATCCCGAAGTGCTGCGCGCGGCCATCCGGCAGAAGCTTGAACCCTTGGCCGAGCGCCATCAGGTCAAGATCGACTATGCGCCGCTGTTCCCCGAAGTGCCGCCGTTTGAGCAAGTCGAAGACGCCGAGCTGGTGCGGGTCGCGGAACGATTGACCGGTCATCGTGCCGAAGCAGTAGCGTTCGGCACCGAAGCGCCTTATCTTCAGCGCCTTGGTTGTGAAACCCTGGTGCTCGGCCCCGGCGACATCGCCTGCGCCCACCAGCCGGGCGAGTACCTCGAAATGTCACGCTTGACGCCTACAGTGCGTCTATTGCGGGAACTGATCGAACATTACTGCCTGAAACCTGCATAAATTAACCCCTGCCTATTCGTACATAGAAGGAGAGTGAGCGTGTCGCCAAGCCTGTTCCGACGATAACCATCAGCCCGCTGTGCGTTTTCACGACTCATCCTTTTTCGGCTGCTTTTTATTACAGGCCCAGGTTCCATGCCCGAATACGTCAATTGGCTTCGTCACGCTTCGCCCTACATCAACGCTCACCGGGACTGCACCTTTGTGGTCATGCTGCCCGGCGATGGTGTGGAACATCCTAACTTCGGCAATATCGTCCACGACCTGGTGCTGCTCCACAGCCTCGGCGTGCGACTGGTGCTGGTGCACGGTTCGCGCCCACAGATTGAGGTGCGCCTTGAAGCGCGTGGCCTGACTCCGACTTACCACGAAGGCATGCGCATCACCGATGCCGCGACACTGGAGTGTGTGATCGACGCCGTCGGCCACTTGCGTATCGCCATCGAAGCACGCCTGTCGATGGACATGGCCTCGTCGCCGATGCAGGGCTCGCGCCTGCGCGTGACCAGCGGCAATTTCGTAACCGCACGTCCTATCGGCGTACTGGAAGGCGTGGACTACCACCACACCGGCGAAGTGCGTCGTGTCGACCGCAAGGGCATCAACCGCCTGCTGGACGAACGCTCCATCGTGCTGCTGTCGCCGCTGGGGTATTCACCGACCGGTGAGATCTTCAACTTGGCCTGCGAAGACGTCGCTACCCGCGCTGCCATCGACCTGGGCGCCGACAAGCTGCTGCTGTTTGGTGCCGACCTGGGCTTGATCGATGAAAACGGTCGCCTGGTGCGCGAGTTGCGCCCGCAACAAGTGCCGGCCCACCTGCAACGCCTGGGCAGCAGCAACTACCAGGCCGAGTTGCTGGATGCGGCCGCCGAGGCCTGTCGGGGCGGCGTAGGACGCAGCCATATCGTCAGCTACGCCGAAGACGGGGCCTTGCTCACCGAACTGTTCACACGGGACGGCGGCGGTACGCTGGTGGCCCAGGAGCAGTTCGAACTGGTGCGTGAAGCGGCGATTGAAGATGTCGGCGGCTTGCTCGACCTGATCAGCCCGCTGGAAGAGCAGGGCATCCTGGTGCGCCGTTCGCGCGAAGTGCTTGAGCGTGAGATCGAGCAGTTCAGCGTGGTGGAGCGCGAAGGCATGATCATCGCCTGTGCGGCGTTGTATCAGATCGCCGATTCGGATGCGGGTGAGCTGGCCTGCCTGGCGGTGAACCCGGAATACCGCCACGGCGCACGGGGTGATGTGTTGCTGGAGCGTATCCAGACCCGTGCGCGGGCGCAGGGGTTGAAGACCTTGTTCGTGCTTACCACGCGTACCGCCCACTGGTTCCGTGAGCGCGGCTTTGTGCCGAGCAGTGTGGACCGTCTGCCGTCGGCGCGGGCGTCGCTGTACAACTATCAGCGTAACTCGAAGATTTTCGAGAAGGCCCTCTAAACCCGATTTCGGGAACGACACAGGTTAAAAATGTGGGAACGGCCTTGCTCGCTCCCACATTGGATCTGAGGTGTCTGGGCGTCCGGCAATCGGACGCTGGCCAGCAGTTCGGAAATGTCCGTAGTTTTTAGGCTGTCAGTTTCGAGATTTATTGCGCTGTCACCCGAACACCGCGTCGATTTCGCTACGTTTCCACTCAGCGGCAATTTCTGTCGCGTTCAGGTTCAACACATTCACTTTCCGAGCATGCAGGCCCCAAGGCTTCAGCGTGCCGAGCTGGCTTTTATGAGAGGTTGAGAGAATCGGTGTGGCGATGGTTCTTCCGATCAGGTCCTGGGCTGCGACATTGTGGCTGCCGTTATGCACCGCTCATGCTTCAGAAGCATTGATCTGGGCCGATACTAACGATGCAACGAGGGGTAGATTTCGTGAAGCTGCTGAGGTAGGCGATCGCAAATGGGCGGCTTTGACATCAAAAGAAAGAATTAGTGACACAAAAACTGTAACAAATTGACGGGAGGATATGCGTTTGGCCATGATGGCGTCGCGTTTTTGATCGTAGGTGACGTATGCAACCGTATGGCCACGCTATTCGATCTAAAAAGGCGTTAACAAATACCTTTTAGGCATTAGCTAAGGGAGCGGTTGGTCTACCCTGACCTGTCCGCATCACGAAATGGCTTATTCCCAAATCGTATGAAAAAGAATGAAACAATTCTTTTTGGGTGTATGAAAAACTCATTACCCTGCAGGGACCAAATCAACTGCGGTTAGACGAAGGTAGTAGACACACAAGGTTACGATTGACTTGTCAGTCACTATGCGGTGCTAATCGCGCATCTGTGGATCGAGGGCGTTAGACCCGAGACCTAAGAAATACAAAAATTAGAAATGAGAGGAGCGGTACATGAAGAAGTCCACCTTGGCTTTGGCTGTAGCTTTGGGCGCAATCGCCCAGCAAGCAGGCGCTGCCGGTTTTATCGAAGACAGTAAGGCAACACTGGGGCTGCGTAACTTTTACATCAACACGGACAACCGTGATGGGCACCCGAACGCGACGTCCAACACCCGCAGCAAAAACGCTGAGTGGGGCCAAGGCTTCGACCTGCGTTTTATCTCGGGTTACACCCAAGGTACCGTTCAGTTCGGTGTTGATGCGATCGGCCTGTACGGTGTGCGTCTGGATTCGAGCAAGTCTGATCACGGTAACTTCACCGGCACCGCTTCCGGCGGCACCGTGTTCCCAAGCGACGGCAACAAGGCTGTTAATGATTACGCCAGCCTGGGCGTGACCGGTAAGGTCAAGATCTCCCAAACCGAACTGAAGCTGGGCACTCTGCAGCCTAAACTGCCAGTTATCGTGACTAACGATGGTCGTCTGCTGCCTCAAACCTTCCAAGGTGGCCAGATCACCACCAACGACATCAAGGATTTGACCCTGGTTGCCGGCCAGGTGGAGAAGGCCAAGGGCCGTAACTCCAGCAACAACGAAAACTTGTCGATTGCTGGCGCCAACGGTAGCTCCAACTACAACGCAGGCAAGTTCACCAACAAGTTCTACTACGCCGGTGGCGATTACAAGCTCACCAAAGACCTGACTGCCCAGTACTACTACGGCAATCTGGAAGACTTCTACAAGCAGCACTTCCTGGGTCTGACCCATAACTGGGCAATCGGTCCGGGCGTATTGAAGTCTGACCTGCGTTATTTCAACAGCTCTGACGATGGGAAGAACGGCGACACTGCTGCCTACTTCACCAGCGGTAACTACAACAACTTCAACGCAGGTAAAGGCAAGGTCGACAACAACCTGTACAGCGGCCTGTTCCTGTACACCGTTGCGGGGCACACCTTCGGTGGTGGTTATCAAGTCAGCAATGGCAGCAGCGATTTCCCTTGGTTGAACCAGGGTGACGGTTCGTCGGCTTACATCACTACCGACATGCAGATCCAGAAGTTCGCCCGCGCTGGCGAGCGCACCTGGCAAGCACGTTACGCTTACGATTTCGCCAAGGTTGGCGTACCTGGCCTGACGGCCGGTGTTGTCTACCTCAAGGGTAGCGACATTGACACAATCGCCAACAATGCGGGTCGTGCTGAAACCACCGGTCAATCCGAGTGGGAACGCGACATCACCGTTGCTTACGTAATCCCAGAAGGCCCACTGAAAAACCTCGGTGTTGCCTGGAAAAACGCAATGTGGCGCACCGACCTGGCGAACACCCGTTCCCAGGACGAAAACCGCCTGATCGTCAGCTACTCGCTGCCACTGTTCTAGTAGCATGAAGCTGTTGTAAGCTTGTAAAACCTTGCCCGGCGCAACGCCGGGCAAGGTGTCTTACTTTTCAAGTCGGGCTCAACCCCCGCAAGCCCTTCCTGAATCCCTCTGTGTACAGCGTCTCAAGGCCTTCTCAAACCTTGAAATGGATGTTGCTCCTCGCGCGTACGCCCGTCCAATGAACAGATTTTTAATATTCCTTTATCGTCTAGATAAATCGATATTTATTCTTTTTAAATAATCCACAATCCATGCACAGTGGGCTCCATAAGCACTCACCAGGAGCCACACCATGAGCCTAAGACTGGGCGATATCGCCCCCGACTTCGAACAGGATTCCAGCGCCGGCAAGATTCGTTTCCACGAATGGCTGGGCGATAGCTGGGGTGTGTTGTTTTCCCACCCAGCGGACTTCACGCCGGTGTGCACCACCGAGCTGGGTTTCACCGCCAAACTCAAGGATGAATTCGCCCAGCGTGGCGTCAAGGCCATCGCCCTGTCGGTGGACCCGGTGGACTCGCACCACAAGTGGATCGAAGACATCAACGAAACCCAGAACACTGTCGTCAACTTCCCGATCCTGGCCGACGCCGATCGCAAAGTGTCCGACCTGTATGACCTGATCCACCCCAACGCCAGTGACACGCTCACCGTGCGTTCCTTGTTCGTGATCGACCCGAACAAGAAGATCCGCCTGACCATCACCTACCCGGCCAGCACCGGGCGCAACTTCCACGAAATCCTGCGGGTGATTGACTCGTTGCAACTCACCGACAACCACAAGGTCGCCACGCCTGCCAACTGGCAGGACGGTGATGAAGTGGTGATCGTGCCGTCGCTCAAGGATGAGGAAGAGATCAAGAAGCGCTTTCCGAAGGGGTATCGCGCAGTGAAGCCGTACCTGCGACTCACCCCGCAACCCAATCGTTAACGCGGATATAGGCATCGGGGGAAAGCCCCCCTCCCACCGTTGACCGCATTCCCCTGTGGGAGGGGGCTTGAACTGGTCAAGTAATCTTGGACACCGATTACGGTTCACGCCGCCAACCTTTCCTTCACGACCGGCGACCTGTAGTCGTTATAGCTGTGAGGCCTGCTGATGTTGTAGCGCGAGACATAG
>NZ_PKKS01000017.1:0-306646 GCF_002859085.1 Pseudomonas sp. QC2 | reverse complement strand
TTCGATGAACTGAAGCAACTCGCTGTCGAATCCTGCGTAACTCTTTGTTTACCAAGGAGTTTTCCGTTTCGACTGCGCCGGAAGTGGGGCGAATTATAGACTTCCAGAATCTGCCGTCAACACCTTTTTTCACATTTCTGTCATATCGGTCAAAAAGCGCTCAAAAACGCAAAAGCCGGCCCCAAGGGGCCGGCTTTCTAGCCCCCCTTACAGGCTAGGGAAGGCAAACTGCGACGCTTCATGGCTGGCCCGTTGCGGCCAACGCTGGGTAATCGCCTTGCGACGGGTATAGAAACGCACCCCATCCGGCCCATAGGCATGCAGGTCGCCAAACAGCGAACGCTTCCAGCCACCAAAGCTGTGATACGCCACCGGCACCGGCAGTGGAACGTTAACGCCCACCATGCCCACTTCAATCTCATCGCAGAATAGACGCGCCGCTTCACCATCACGGGTGAAGATACACGTACCGTTACCGTATTCATGGTCGTTGATCAGTTGCATCGCCGCTTCCAGGCTAGCCACCCGCACCACGCACAGCACCGGCCCAAAGATCTCTTCTTTGTAGATACGCATTTCAGGCGTCACATGATCAAACAGACTGCCCCCCAGGAAGAACCCCTCTTCATGGCCCGCAACACTCAGCCCACGGCCATCCACCACCAACTTGGCGCCGGAAGAAACACCGTCTTCTATATAGCCACTGACTTTGTCACGCGCCTGACCGGTCACCAGCGGCCCCATATCCAGGCCACAAGAGGTGCCCGCACCGATCTTCAACGCCTTGACCTGCGGCACCAGCTTGGCGATTAACGCGTCCGCCACCTGGTCACCCACGCACACGGCCACCGAGATCGCCATGCAACGCTCGCCGCAGGAACCGTACGCCGCGCCCATCAAAGCACTGACGGCGTTATCCAGGTCCGCATCCGGCATCAATACCGCATGGTTCTTCGCGCCACCCAGTGCCTGTACGCGCTTACCGCGTTTGGTCGCTTCGGAATAGATGTACTCGGCAATCGGCGTCGAGCCCACGAAGCTCAGCGCTTTCACTTCCGGCGCTTCGATCAGCGCATCCACAGCGCCCTTGTCACCGTGCACCACGCTCAGCACGCCTTTAGGCAGACCCGCCTCCTGCAGCAGCTGTGCGATCAAGAGCGTCGAACTCGGATCACGCTCCGAGGGTTTCAGGATGAAACAGTTACCGCAGACAATGGCCAGCGGGTACATCCACAACGGCACCATCGCCGGGAAGTTGAACGGCGTGATACCAGCCACTACCCCCAGCGGCTGGAAATCCGACCACGCATCAATGTTCGGCCCTACGTTACGGCTGTACTCGCCCTTCAGAATCTCCGGCGCCGAGCACGCGTACTCAACGTTTTCGATCCCACGCTTCAGCTCACCGGCGGCGTCTTCCAGCGTCTTACCATGCTCTTCGCTGATCAACTGCGAGATACGCGCTTCGTTCTGCTCCAGCAATTGCTTGAAACGGAACATCACCTGAGCACGTTTGGCGGGCGGGGTATTACGCCAAGCCGGGAACGCCGCCTTGGCCGAGTCGATCGCCTGTTGAATGGTTTCACGGCTGGCCAACGGCACCTGGTGGATCACCTGCCCGGTGGACGGGTTATACACGTCGGCACTGCGACCGCTGTCGTTGACCAACTCGCCGTTGATCAAATGCTGGATAAGGCTCATGCAGGGCTCCTGAAAAGTTGTTCTATATAGAAGGAGAAATCAGTCGATCTTGTTCAGCACTTCGCCGACCGCATCGAACAGGCGATCCAGGTCCTGCGGCTTGCTGTTGAAGGTTGGCCCGAACTGCAGGGTGTCGCCACCAAAACGCACGTAGAAACCGGCTTTCCACAAGGCCATGCCGGCCTCAAAGGGGCGCACGATCGCATCACCGTCACGCGGGGCAATCTGGATAGCGCCCGCAAGCCCGTAGTTGCGGATGTCGATGACGTTCTTGCTGCCCTTCAGGCCATGCAGCGCATTCTCAAAGTGCGGGGCGACTTCGGCGACGCTCTGCACCAGGTTTTCCTTCTGCAACAGCTCCAATGCAGCCAGGCCGGCGGCGCAGGCTACCGGGTGCGCCGAATAAGTGTAGCCGTGCGGAAACTCAACTGCGTACTCCGGCGTCGCCTGGTTCATGAACGTCTGATAGATCTCGCTGCTGGCGATCACCGCGCCCATCGGGATGGCGCCGTTGGTGACTTGCTTGGCGATGCACATCAGGTCCGGGGTCACGCCGAAGCTGTCGGCACCGAACATCGAGCCGGTACGGCCGAAACCGGTGATCACTTCATCGAACACCAGCAGGATGTTGTGTTGATCGCAGATCTCACGCAGGCGCTTGAGGTAACCCTGAGGCGGCACCAGCACGCCAGCGGAGCCCGCCATCGGCTCGACAAACACCGCAGCGATGTTCGACGCATCGTGCAATTCAATCAGCTTGAGCAGCTCATCGGCCAACGCGATACCGCCCTGCTCCGGCATGCCGCGGGAGAAGGCATTGCTTGCCAGCAACGTGTGCGGCAGATGGTCAACGTCCATCAAGCCCTGGCCAAATAACTTACGGTTACCGTTGACGCCACCCAGGCTGGTACCGGCGATGTTCACACCGTGATAACCACGGGCGCGGCCGATCATCTTGGTCTTGGTGGCCTGACCTTTGAGGCGCCAGTACGCACGCACCATTTTCACCGCGGTATCGGCGCACTCGGAGCCGGAATCGGTGAAGAACACATGATTCAGGTTGCCAGGGGTCAGGTCGGTGATCTTTTCCGCCAATTGGAAGGACAACGGATGACCGTACTGGAAGCCCGGCGAGTAGTCCAAAGTCCCCAGTTGCTTGGCGACCGCTTCCTGGATCTCCTTACGCGTGTGCCCGGCGCCGCAGGTCCACAGGCCCGACAACGAGTCATACACCTTGCGCCCCTTGTCATCAATCAACCAACTACCTTCAGCCGCCACGATCAGGCGCGGGTCTCGCTGAAAGTTACGGTTGGCCGTGTACGGCATCCAGTGAGCGTCCAGCTTCAATTGGCTGGCCAGGGACGATGGGGCGTTTTCGGGCATGTTCATCAGCAAAACCTCGCAAGGCAAAAGGCAGCGTCGGGATTGAAAGAGCGTTGTTGCAGCTAAATTGCCACGGCGATAAAGTCGGTGAAATCCAACTCTTCTAACCTTCAGTCAGGCCTTCACTAAACTATGAGCAGCCGTCGACCCGATCCCCTGGCGCAAGTCAGCGACTTTGATATCCGCCTGCTGCGCATCTTCCGCAGCGTGGTGGAGTGCGGGGGCTTTTCGGCGGCGGAAACCGTGCTGGGCATCGGGCGTTCGGCGATCAGCCAGCAAATGAGCGATCTTGAGCAACGGCTCGGATTAAGACTGTGCCAACGCGGCCGCGCCGGGTTTTCCCTGACCGAAGAGGGTCGCGAGGTCTACCAATCGGCCCTGCAACTATTAAGTGCCTTGGAAAGCTTTCGCACCGAGGTCAACGGCCTGCACCAGCATCTGCGCGGGGAACTGATCATCGGCCTCACCGACAACCTCGTCACTCTGCCCCATATGCGCATCACCCACGCGCTCGCGCAATTGAAGGAGCGCGGCCCGGACGTGCAGATCCAGATCCGTATGATCGCCCCCAACGAAGTTGAACAAGGCGTACTCGACGGCCGCCTGCATGTCGGCGTGGTGCCCCAGGCCAGCGCCCTGTCGGGGTTGGAATACCAGCCGCTGTACAGCGAGCGTTCACTGCTCTACTGCGCGGTGGGCCATCCGTTGTTCTATGCCGAAAACAAGCAGCTGGACGATGCACGCATCGATGCCCAGGACGCCATCGCCCCGACCTTCCGCCTGCCCGCCGAGATCCAGGCCCATTACCAAGTCCTCAACTGCACCGCCAGCGCCTCCGACCGCGAAGGCATGGCCTTCCTGATCCTCACCGGTCGCTACATCGGCTACTTGCCCGATCACTACGCCAGCCTGTGGGTACAACAAGGCCGACTGCGTGCGCTGAAACCGGCTACACGTTTTTACGATTTGAGCCTCGCATCGGTCACGCGCAAGGGCCGTCGCCCCCATTTGGTGCTGGAAAGCTTCCTCGAAAGCCTGGCAGCAACGCGCTAACCCAGGTCTTTTGTGAAAAGCTGAGCAACTGGACAGCTTTTTGCAAGCGCACAAGGACCTAGAACCGTCCGACTCGAGTTTGCCCCCCATGCCACCAGAAACCTCCAGCCCCAGCGACCTTATCTACGGCCTCAACGACCGGCCGAAACCTGCCCCGGCCTTCCTCGCTGCACTGCAACACGTGCTGGCCGCCTTTGTTGGCATCATCACCCCGCCGCTGATCATCGGTTCTACCTTGGGACTCACCGCGCATTTACCGTACCTGATCAGCATGGCGTTGATGGTTTCCGGTGTGGGCACCTTCATCCAGGCGCGTAGGCCATTTGGTATCGGCGCCGGGATGATCTGCCTGCAAGGCACCAGCTTCGCGTTCCTCGGCGCGGTGCTGTCGGCGGGCTTCCTGGTGAAGCAACGCGGCGGCAGTCCGGAAGACATCATGGCGATGATCTTTGGCGTGTGCTTTTTCGGCGCCGGGGTGCAGATCGTGCTGAGCCGATTCATCGGTCAACTGCGTCGGGTCATCACGCCGCTGGTGACCGGGATTGTCATCACCCTGATCGGCATCAGCTTGATCAAGGTCGGCATCACTGACCTTGGCGGCGGTTTCAACGCCCCCGACTTCGGCGCACCCACCAACCTGGCGCTGGGTCTGTTCGTGGTGTTGACGATCATACTGCTCAACCGCTCCAACACGCCGTGGGTACGCCTCTCGGCCATCATCATCGGCCTGGCCCTAGGCAGCCTGGCCGCCTGGTTCAGCGGCAAACTCGTGCCCCAAGCCCTGCCCGACCTGCCGCTGGTGAGCCTGCCGATTCCGTTTCGCTTCGGTTTCAACTTCGACTGGAGCGCTTTCCTGCCGATCGCGCTGATTTATCTGATCAGCAGCATCGAAACCGTCGGCGACCTCACCGCCAACTGCATGATCGCCCGCCAGCCCATCAGCGGCCCTTCCTATATAAGCCGGCTCAAGGGCGGCGTACTCGGCGATGGCGTGAGCTGCATGATCGCCGCCACCTTCAGCGCCTTCCCCAACACCACCTTCGCGCAAAACAACGGCGTGATCCAACTCACCGGCGTGGCCAGCCGTTACGTCGGCTTATATATCGGCGTGGTGTTGTTTGGCCTGGGCCTGTTTCCGTTGATCGGCGCAGTGCTGCAGCAAATCCCCAAACCGGTACTGGGCGGCGCAACCCTGGTGATGTTCGGCAGTGTGGCCGCCGCCGGCGTGCGCATCCTCGCCCAGGCACCGCTGGACCGGCGCAGCATGCTGATCATCGCCACGTCGTTTGGTGTCGGCCTGGGCATCGCCGCCCAACCGAACCTGCTGCACTTGATGCCCATGCTGGTGCAGAACCTGTTCGATTCGGCCATCACCAGCGGCGGGCTCACAGCCATCGTGTTGTGCCTGTTATTGCCGGAAGCCAAAGCCGCCCGTGCTGACGCAAACCACACAACGGAAAGCGACACACTGGAACCGCTTTGACGGTTTTATTGCATCAGGACTTGTCTGAGGCTTGAGGGTGGGTTATCTGTGCACACGTCGTCTCTATCGATCAGCACGGAAACCTCCATGAGCCTCGAAGTTCCTGCCCACAGCAACCAAGCCGGTAAACCCGCCAGCCGCATTCGGCAAAAGAACGAACAAGCGATTCTCCAGGCTGCTGAAGACGAGTTCGCGCGCCATGGCTACAAAGGCACCAGCATGAACACCATCGCGGCCAGTGCCGGGCTGCCGAAGGCCAATCTGCACTACTACTTCACCAACAAGCTGGGCCTGTATATCGCAGTGCTCAGCAATATCCTCGAACTGTGGGACAGCACCTTCAACGCGCTGACCGCCGAGGATGATCCGGCCGTGGCCCTCACCCGCTACATCCGCACCAAGATGGAATTCTCACGGCGCCAACCCCAGGCTTCACGGATCTTCGCCATGGAGATCATCAGCGGCGGTGAATGCCTCACCGAATATTTCAGCCAGGATTACCGCGCTTGGTTCAGCGGCCGCGCGGCCGTGTTCCAAGCCTGGATCGACGCCGGCAAGATGGACCCGATAGACCCCGTGCACCTGATTTTCCTGCTGTGGGGCAGCACCCAGCACTACGCCGACTTCGCCACCCAGATCTGCCGCGTCACCGGTCGCACCAAGCTGACCAAGCAGGACATGGAAGACGCCGGCACCAACCTGATCCACATCATTCTCAAGGGCTGTGGCATCAAGCCCGCCTATTAAACGAAGCGACTTATGCCTTTCACGCTCACCGGCCTTTGCGAGTTTCGCGAAGAAATACGCAAAAGCCGCTTCATCACCCTCGCCGCCCCGATCACCAGCCCGCAAGACGCCCAGGCGTTTTTCGAGCAGTACAGCGACCTGAACGCCACGCACAATTGCTGGGCCTGGAAACTTGCCGACCAATACCGCAGCAATGACGACGGCGAACCCGGCGGCACCGCCGGACGGCCGATCCTGGCGGCCATCGAGGCACAGGGTTTTGATCAGGTCGCGGTGCTGGTGATTCGCTGGTACGGCGGCATCCAGCTGGGAACCGGCGGTCTCGCCCGTGCGTATGGCGGCGGCGCGAATAAATGCATGCAAAATGCCGAACGCATCGAACTGATCAGCCGCGTCCCGCTGAGTTGCGCCTGTGGGTTCGCCGAGCTGAACCTGGTGAAATTGCGCGTCGCTGAACTGGGCGGGCTGGTGATTGAAGAAACTTTCACCGCCAACGGCGTCGAGTTGCAGCTCGCCTTGGGCGAAGCCCATATCGACACCCTGCAAACTCAACTCGCCGACCTCAGCCGTGGGCGTATCCTGCTACACCGCTGAAACTGCTAACGTTGCACTCCCTGAACCGCGACTCCAAAGGAAGCTTTTCATGTCTACGCCAAAAACCGCATTGATCATCGGCGCCTCGCGCGGGCTGGGCCTTGGCCTGGTCAAGCAACTGCTTCAGGACGGTTGGGACGTGACCGCCACCGTGCGTGATCCGAGCAAGGCCGATGCCCTGAAAGCCGTTGGCCCGGTCCAGATCGAAAAACTCGACATGGACGACCAGCAAGCCGTGATCGCCCTGGCCCAACGCCTCAAGGAACGCACCTTCGACCTGCTGTTCGTCAACGCCGGCGTCAAAGGCCCTGCCAATCAGGAGCCGGGGCACGCCACCCTGGCCGAAGTCGGCCAATTGTTTTTTACCAACGCCGTGGCGCCGATCAACCTGGCCCAGCGCTTTGTCGGGCAGATCCGCAAGGACAGCGGCGTACTGGCTTTCATGAGTTCGGTATTGGGCAGCGTGACCATCCCCGACGGCTCCGACCTGGCGCTGTACAAAGCCAGCAAGGCCGCGCTCAACTCCATGACCAACAGCTTTATCACCCAGCTGGGTGATCACAAGTTGACCGTACTGTCGTTGCACCCGGGCTGGGTGAAGACCGATATGGGCGGCGAAAACGCGCACATCGACGTGGACACCAGCGTGCGTGGCCTGGTTGACCAAGTGAACGCCTACACTGGCAAAGGCGGTCATCACTTCATCGATTACAAAGGCGACACCATCGCGTGGTAACCACCGAGGATGAACAGGTGGAAGGGAGGGGGGCTTGCTCCCTCCCACACTGAACGCGCTGTATTCCTACAGGTAGACCAGATCTCGAACTACACGTAATCTACGCACCTCGCCCTCCCCGGCGACCCTGGATCAGCAGACAGGGCAACACTGAGCTGGCAAACCTGAACCCATCATTCAGAGGAGCCGGCCAATGCCTGCGACCCGTATCTGGTTAAAAAACCCCCTCGCCATTTTCACTGCCAACGGCCTCGACGCCCGTGGCGGCCTGGTGCTGCAAGACGGTGTGATCAGCGAAGTGCTGGCCCAAGGCAAAGCACCCGCACAACCCTGCACCCAAGTGTTCGATGCGCGTGAGCATGTGGTCCTGCCAGGGCTGATCAACACTCACCATCACTTCTACCAAACCCTGACCCGCGCCTGGGCGCCGGTGGTCAATCAACCCTTGTTTCCCTGGTTGAAAACCCTGTACCCGGTATGGGCACGGCTGACCCCGGAAAAACTTGCCCTGGCGTCCAAGGTGGCACTCGCAGAATTGCTGCTCTCGGGCTGCACCACGGCGGCTGACCACCACTACCTGTTCCCCGACGGCCTGGAAAACGCCATCGACGTGCAAGTCGACAGCGTGCGCGAATTGGGCATGCGCGCCATGCTCACCCGCGGTTCCATGAGCCTGGGCGAAGCCGACGGTGGCCTACCGCCGCAACAGACCGTACAACAAGGCCAAGTCATCCTCGAAGACAGCCAGCGCCTGATCCGCGAATACCACCAACGCGGCGATGGCGCGCACATCCAGATTGCCCTGGCACCCTGCTCACCGTTTTCCGTCACCCCGGAAATCATGCAAGCCAGCGCCGAACTGGCAAACACCCTGGATGTGCGCCTGCACACTCACCTGGCGGAAACCCTCGACGAGGAAGACTTCTGCCTCCAACGTTTCGGGCTGCGCACCGTGGACTACCTCGACAGCGTCGGCTGGCTCGGCCCGCGGACCTGGCTGGCCCATGGCATTCACTTCAACCCGGATGAAATTGCGCGCCTGGGCGCCGCCGGCACCGGTATCTGCCACTGCCCAAGCTCGAACATGCGCCTGGCGTCCGGCATCTGCCCGACCCTGGACCTGCTCGCTGCGGGCGCGCCCATCGGCCTGGGCGTGGACGGTTCCGCCTCCAACGACGCGTCGAACATGATCCTCGAAACCCGCCAGGCCTTGTATATCCAGCGTCTACGTTATGGCGCGGAAAAAATCACCCCGGAAGGTGTACTTGGCTGGGCGACCAAAGGCTCGGCGCAGTTACTCGGGCGTACGGATATCGGTGAATTGGCTGTCGGCAAACAGGCCGACCTGGCGCTGTTCAAGCTCGATGAGCTGCGCTTCTCCGGCAGCCACGATCCAATCTCGGCGCTGCTGTTGTGCGGCGCTGATCGGGCAGATCGGGTAATGATCGGCGGCACGTGGCGCGTAATCGATGGCCAAGTCGAAGGACTGGATCTGAAAGGCCTGATCGCCGATCACAGCCAGGCAGCGAAACAACTGATCGCCGGAATCTAAGCCAAACACAGGTCAAAATGTGGGAGGGGGCTTGCCCCCGATAGCGGTGGTTCAGCCGATACATGTACTGGCTGACACTCCGCCATCGGGAGCAAGCCCCCTCCCACCTTCGTTTTTGTGGTGGTTTGAAGAACCGGTTACAACCCCAGCAGCGACAACATGATAAAGGTCGCAAACAACACAAAATGCGTCATCCCCTCAATGGCATTGGTTTCGCCATCGTTGAGGTTGATCGCGCTGACAATCAGCGTGATAAACACCATCACCGTTTGTACCGGCGTCATCGCCATCTGGAACGGCTGGCCAGTGTAGAGCGCCATGGCCTCCATCACCGGCACCGTCAAGATCACCGTCGACAACGATGCACCCAACGCGATATTCACCACCGACTGCATGCGGTTCGCCAACGCAGCGCGCAACGCGGTCAAAATCTCCGGCGCCGCCGAAATAGCCGCGACCACGATCGCCGTGATCACCGGCGGCGCCCCCGTACCTTCCAGGCCCAGGTCGAGCGTCTTGGACATCACCTCGGCCAGCGCGCCAATCACGATCACCCCGAACACCAGGGTGCCTATGGAGAACGCCAGGTTGACCGACGGTGCGTCCTGCTCTTGCGGCTGCTTCTTACGGCGTTTTTCCGGATAGCTGTAGCTGAAAAAATAACTGTGCGGCCCCACCTGCATGCGCAGGAACAGGGTGTAAAGCACCACCATCGCGCCAATGGTGAAGGCCGAGTAAATTTTCCAGTCGGCTTCGGGGATAAATTCCGGCACCACCATCGACACGCCCATGGCGGTGAGGATCATCACGCTGTAGGTGCGCGCCGAATCGTCATTGTAGGATTGTTCGCCATGCTTGATGCCGCCCATCAGCGCGGCCAGGCCGAGAATCCCGTTGATGTCGAGCATCACCGCCGAGTAGATGGTGTCGCGCACCAGGGTGGGCGACGGTTCATTACTCATCATGATCGCCAGGATCACCACTTCCACCAGCACCGCAGCGAGCGTGAGGATCATGGTGCCGTAGGGGTCGCCGACCTTTTCCGCCAGTTGCTCGGCGTGATGAGCCACGCGCATCGATGCCACGACGATAAAGCCGATCAGCGCCACGCCGGCCAGCAGCGCCACCATTTGCCCGCTATGGAGCATCCAGTGCTCCAAAGGGTAGGCGGCGATGGCGGCAATCAGCGCCAGCAGCATGAATTTTTCTTGCTTGAGGGATGTGAGCATTACGGGCCTTTTAGTACGGCAAATCAGTCATTGATGGGGTACAGACTGCGCCAAGCCGCTAACGTTTCGTTACACCTTAGTTCACACGGCCCTTGCGTAAATAAAAGCAAAACTCTCCTGCTGGTCAGGTTTTGCCGATTATTTCGGCCATGCCCTGTAGAATGCCGCCATTGCACCTGATGAGAATTTAGAAAATGTACGATTGGCTCAATGCCCTGCCCAAGGCTGAACTGCACCTGCACCTGGAAGGCTCGCTGGAGCCGGAGCTGCTGTTCGCCCTGGCCGAGCGCAACAAGATCGCGCTGCCGTGGAACGATGTCGAAACCCTGCGCAAGGCCTACGCCTTCAACAACCTGCAAGAGTTTCTCGACCTGTACTACAAGGGCGCCGATGTGCTGCGCACCTCCCAGGACTTCTACGACCTCACCTGGGCCTACCTGCTGCGTTGCAAAGAGCAGAACGTGATCCACACCGAACCGTTCTTCGACCCGCAAACCCACACCGATCGTGGTATTCCGTTCGAAGTGGTGCTGAACGGCATCGCCGCTGCGCTGAAAGATGGCGAGCAGCAGTTGGGTATCACCAGCGGTTTGATCCTCAGCTTCCTGCGCCACCTGAGCGAAGCCGAAGCCGAGAAAACCCTCGACCAGGCCTTGCCGTTCCGTGATGCGTTCGTGGCCGTGGGCCTGGACAGTTCGGAAATGGGTCACCCGCCGAGCAAGTTCCAGCGTGTGTTCGACCGTGCCCGCCACGAAGGCTTCCTCACCGTGGCCCACGCCGGCGAAGAGGGCCCGCCCGAATACATCTGGGAAGCCATCGACCTGCTGAAAATCCAGCGCATCGACCATGGCGTACGCGCCATCGAAGACGAGCGCCTGATGCAGCGCATCATCGACGAACAGATTCCGCTGACCGTGTGCCCACTGTCCAATACCAAACTGTGCGTGTTCGACGACATGGCCCAACACAACATCCTCGACATGCTCGAGCGCGGCGTGAAGGTCACGGTGAACTCGGATGACCCGGCCTACTTCGGCGGTTATGTCACCGAGAACTTCCACGCGCTGTACACCTCGCTGGGCATGACCCAGGACCAAGCCAAACGCCTGGCGCAGAACAGCCTGGATGCGCGTCTGGTCAAGCCATAAGCCTCACTCACTGAGTGAATGCAGGCGAGCACGTCGCACCGCCGCTCCCACAACGGCTAAGCATTGCCCTCTGCCGCCACCGCGCAGGATCACGCAGGCATGGCCAATCGGGTGATTTCCAACTGCTCGAGATCATTGACCTGCAACGCCTGTGACTCGTTGATCACGCTGATCCAATTCGACTGTAAAAACAGTTGCAACAACCCCGCCCCCAACGCACCGCCCAAGTGCGGCTGCTGCTGGCTCCAATCGAAACAGTTACACACCAGCGGCGACGCCAGCGCCTGGGTGAAAATACCCAGGCCTGCCAAATGCTGCGCGCCCTTTACCGTGACATCGGTACGTTGCTCGTAGCGCTCGATCCACCCCGCCTCCAGCATATGTTGATACAGCTGCGCTCCCAGCTCGCCGCCTAGGTGCCCATGGCACAGCCGGGCATGGCGCAACGACGGCGGGGCCGCCAGCGGTTGCGGTAACGTGTCCGGCGCACTGCGTACGGCGCAGGCCATGGTGGTCCTGGCCATGGCATTGATGGCGGCGCTGACATCAGGCGCGGCCACGCGAAACAAGCGCTTGCCACGCCGGGCCTCCACCCGCAACAAACCACCCGCGGTCAGTCGCGCCAGATGCGCATTGGCGGAGGTCGCCGACAACCCGGTGAGCGTCGCCAACTCTACCGGCGACTTGGCCGAGCCATCCATCAAGGCCCACAGCATGGCGGTGCGTTTGGGCTCGGCGAGCAAGCTGGCGATCTGACTGATACAAGGCGCTGCTTCCATCTTTCACTCCCTGTCGATTTATTGTTCTGATGAGGTTGGCGCCAAAGTATAGGGGCGCCCACCCGCAGTTCCACCGCGTCTGACAGCGTGGATAGGGACGGGATCTGAGTGAAATTTCCTACTGTGATGGAAGCCGTTACCTCGCGTGCCATCGCTCCGACAACTGGGCGGTCAACGTCGCACAACGGGACACGAGCATTTCCCGCAACAGGTTGATGGGCTTGCTCAGTTGCGCACGGTGAGCGCACAGCAGGTTGAGCGGCGTGCGCTCGCCACGCAGTTCAGGCAGGATCACGCGCAATCGCCCAGCCAGCACGTCGGTGCTGACATCGAGCCAGGACTTGTAGGCAATGCCCACACCCGCCACCGCCCAACGGCGGACGACGTCGGCATCGTCACTGAAACGGTCTCCGCTGACCGTCAGGCTGACTTCACGTTTGCCATCGTGAAAGCTCCAGTGATCGTGGACCCGGCTGCCGAGCATATACAGCAGGCAATTGTGTTGGGCCAATTGCTCCAGATGCCGAGGTTCACCCTGCCGAGCGAGGTAACTGGGGGAGGCACACAGCACGCGAACGTTATTCGGTGCGACAGGCAGCGCGACAAGGCTGGAATCCTCGGGCTCACCGTAACGCAGGGCGATATCCACCGGTTGACGGAACAGATCGGCAATACGATCGCCCAACAGCAGGCGCACGGTGAGCTGCGGGTACTCACGCTGGAACTCGTCCAGCCACGGCAGCAGTTGGTTACGCCCGAAATCCGAAGGGGCCGAGAGTTGCAGCACCCCGCTGACATGGTCCTGGCCACTGGCCAACAAGCGTCGTCCTTCATCCAGCGAGCTCAACGCCGCGCGGGCGTATTCCAGGAAACCCTCGCCTTCGGCGGTCAGGCGCAGGCTGCGCGTGGAGCGTGCCAGCAAACGCGCGCCCAGTTGCTGCTCGATACGCTTGAGCGCCGCGCTGGCCACCGCAGGCGACAGGTCCATCACCCGTGCCGCAGCGGACAGGCTGCCCAAGTCCGCCGCCCGCACGAACAACTGCAAATCATCAAAACGCAGCATGCATCCCGCCCATTATCAAAATTTTATTGAAACAGACTGCTGTTTTAGCCGCTTTTATCGCGGCGGGAAATAGCCAATCATCTGTGCATCCCGCTTATCACGTGTCTGGAGTTGAATATGTCCACAGCCTTTAACGTCATCGCCACGCTGATCGCCAAGCCCGACCAACAGGCCACCTTGGAAACCTTGCTGCGTGGCCTGCTGGAACCCACGCGCCTGGAAGCCGGTTGCGAGCAGTACGACCTGCACCAGGACCTGCAACACCCCGAAACCTTCTACATGCTCGAACGCTGGAGCGATGACGCCGCGCTGGCCGACCATGACCAGAGCGCGCACATCCTGAGCTTTCGCGCCAAGGCGGCTGATGTGCTCGAACACTTCGAACTCAAGCGCCTGAAATTCCTCGCCTGATCACCGCCCTTTTCCGGAGCCATCATGAAAGCTATTGCCTACTACGCCTCACTGCCGATCAACGATCCAAACGCCCTGCAAGACATCGAGTTGCCGGCACCCGTCGCCGGCCCGCGCGACCTGCTGGTGGAAGTCAAAGCCATCTCGGTCAACCCGGTGGACACCAAGGTGCGCCAGAACGTCGCCCCGGAAAACGGCACCGCCAAAGTGCTGGGCTGGGACGTGGCCGGCGTGGTCAAGGCCGTCGGCAGCGAAGTGACGTTGTTCAAGGCCGGTGACAAGGTGTTCTACGCCGGTTCCCTGGTGCGCCCGGGCGGCAACAGCGAACTGCACGCCGTGGATGAGCGCATCGTCGGCCACATGCCGAAAAGCCTTGGTTTCAGCGACGCCGCTGCGCTGCCGCTGACCGCCATTACCGCCTGGGAATTGTTGTTCGAACGCCTGCAAGTGCGTGAAGGCAAAAAGGATGAAGGCCAGAGCCTGCTGATCGTCGGCGCTGCCGGTGGCGTGGGGTCGATCCTGACGCAATTGGCCAGCCAGCTCACCGCCTTGACCGTGATCGGCACGGCGTCGCGCCCGGAAACCCAGGAATGGGCCAAGTCACTCGGTGCGGACCTGGTGATCGACCACAGCCAACCGCTGAGCGAAGCGCTGAAAACCGCCGGACACCCGCAAGTGACCCACGTCGCCAGCCTGACCCAGACGGATCATCACCTGGACCAACTGGTGGAAGCCCTGCAACCCCAGGGCAAGCTGGCACTGATCGACGATCCCAAGGCACTGGACGTCAGCAAGCTCAAGCGCAAGAGCCTGTCGCTGCACTGGGAGTTCATGTACACGCGTTCGATGTTCGAGACGCCGGACATGATCGAACAGCACAACCTGCTCAATCGCGTGGCCGACCTGATCGACGCCGGCACCCTGAAAACCACGGTGGGCGAGCACTTCGGTGTGATCAATGCAGAGAATCTGCGACGCGCCCATGCGCTGCTGGAAAGCGGCAAGGCCAAAGGCAAGATCGTGCTGGAAGGGTTCTGAAAAAACGGCTGTCAGGGTCGTCCATTATTCATGTGAGTAATGGACGACACCGCTAGTCCGAGAGTTGATCTTTGTCATATTTGTGAGCGTATTCGGGTTTATATTGGCCGCCTTTGCCACGATTCTTTTACGTGAGGAAGTCAGCAATGAAGATCCTGATAAAAGCGTTAGCAAAATCCGCAGGCAATAAATGGCAGGTCCGTCTCGACCAGGACGCGTTCACCTTCCGCACCGAGGCCGAGGCGCGTGCCTTTGCCGACACCCTGCAAGCCCGTATCCAGGCGCCCCACCGTTTTCCAAACAGCCAGCAACGCTCCGCCGCTGGCTGACCCACTGTTCAGACCTGCGCCTGCAAGGCCCGTTTGCGTTGCAGGCGCTGGGTCGACATCGCAATCGTCACGGCCAATACCCCGCACAAACTGATGACCATCGCCATCGGCATCGCCGTGCCGTCGTGCAACACGCCCACCAACGACGCAGCCCCCGCCGCCACGCCAAACTGGATGCAGCCGAGCAACGCCGAAGCGCTACCGGCCCGCGCACCCTGCCCGCTCATGGCGCACGCCGAGGTATTGGGCAAAATGCAGCCGAGGCTGGCGATACAGATAAACAACGGCACCAGCAATGGCCACAGCGCATCGGTGCGCAAGGCCGCGATGCCGAGCAACGTCAACGCCGCCAGCAGGTACACCCATACCGTGCGCGACAGCAAAAAAGCCGGGCCGCGCTTGGCCAGCAACCGCGCGTTGACCTGCGCCACCAATATGAAGCCCGCGGCGTTGGAACCAAACAGCCAGCCGTAGTGCTCGGCGGGTACGCCGTACAGCTTGATAAACACGAACGGTGAACCGGCGATGTAGGCAAACATCCCGGCAATCGAAATACCACCGGTCAAGGCATAGCCGAGGTAAACCCGATCAGACAACAGCGCCCCATAGCGTCGCAGCGATCCGGACAGCGGCTGACGCGGCTGGTGGGCGGGAAAGGTTTCCGGCAAACCGACCGCCACGGCGATGGCCGCCATCACGCTGAATAGGGACAGCGCCAGGAAAATCGACTGCCAGCCCCACAGACCGACCATCAGCCCACCCGCCAACGGCGCGAGAATCGGCGCCAGGCCCGTCACCAGCATCAACTGTGAATAAACCTTGGCCGAGCCCACGGGATCACATTTGTCGCTGACCACCGCACGGGAAATCACCATGCCCGCGCAGCCCCCCAGGGCCTGCACAAAACGTGCTGCGATCAGCCACTCCAGCGAAGGTGCAAAGGCGCACGCAAAGGACGCCAAGGTAAACAAGGTGACCCCACTGAGCAGCGGGCCGCGTCGACCAAAGCGGTCCGCCAGCGGGCCATAGATCAATTGGCCGATGGCCAGGCCAGCGAAATACACCGCCAGGGTCAGCTGGATGTGTTTTTCATCGGTCGCGAAAGCCGTGGCCATGGCCGGGAAGCCCGGCAGGTAAAAATCGATCGCCAACGGCGCGAAGGCGCTCAAGGCCCCCAGAATCAGGATTATGCGAAGGTTCATCGGGCACCCAAGTGAGACGGCAGCCCGATAGTCTAGCCGCGCTTGGGTGCATTGAACACGATAGCTCGCTAACTATTTTTCCGCATCAGGCCAGCTTGGCGCTGTAACCCTCTTCGGTGATCGCCGCGATCACTTGCTCAGCAGACAAGCGGCTGTCGACGCCCACTTCCTTTGCCGCAAGGTCGACCTTCACGCTGGCCGCCGGGTCCTGGCTCTGCACCGCCTGGGTCACCGCACGAACGCAATGGCCGCAGGTCATTCCTTCAACGCTGAATACTTGCATGACATGACTCTTTTGATGAGGTTGAACCCAGTCTCGACCTTGCCACGATGGTAAGGTCAAGTTCCTCGAATAGCTGCCGGGCTGGTATTCGGCGGCATCGTCGGCCAAGCTTCACCCATCTTTGATTCACACCACGGAGCATTCGCCATGCGCTGGTCGTTTTTTGCCCTTCTCGGCCTGATGAGCCTGTCCGCCGCTGCGCCCCAAGCCATCGCCGCAGAAGACTATGCGGTGCTGATCATTTCCCGGGAACGCCTGGAAGTGCCGACCAACTGCGAAATCGGTCTGTACATCCAGGACCAACTAGCCGGGCGCCTGTTTCAAGAACAGTCCACCTCGTTCAACCTGCCCGCGGGCGATGTATCGCTGCGCCTGAAACTGCTGCCGGGCCAAACCCCAGGCTGCCTGCCGGGACTGCTGGCACCGCCCGCGCAGAACATCACACTCAAGGCCGGTGACGTGCGCAAATTGCGCATCGCCCAGGGCCCGGACGGCATGTATCTCAAACCCGCCGCACTGGAATACTAAAGGCACTTGACCTTCCCCACAGGTCAAGGTTGATCCTACGGGCAACGTCTTCTGGAGGACTGCCCCATGAATGGATCGACCACCTTTGACCTGCCCATCAGCGGCATGACCTGCGCCAGCTGTGCCGGCCGGGTCGAACGCGCGCTGGGCAAGGTGCCGGGGGTGCAAAGCGTCAGCGTCAACCTGGCCAACGAGCGCGCCCACGTTGAAGTGCGGGGCCAGATGGACCCCGGCGTGCTCATCGCCGCTGTCGACAAGGCCGGCTACACCGCCAGCCTGCCCCAAAGCGAATCGACCACCGACGCCAACCAAGCCCAGCGCCTGCACCACGAGCGCTGGGCGCTGCTGCTGGCGGTCCTGCTGGCATTGCCGTTGGTGCTGCCGATGCTGGTCGAGCCCTTCGGCCTGCACTGGATGCTGCCCGCCGGGGCACAATTCGCCCTGGCCACACCGGTGCAATTCATCTTCGGCGCGCGCTTCTATATCGCCGCCTGGAAAGCCGTGCGTGCCGGTGCCGGCAACATGGACCTGCTGGTGGCCATCGGCACCAGCGCCGGTTATGGCCTGAGTATTTATGAATGGCTCACCGCTCACCCCGGCATGGCGCCGCACCTGTACTTCGAAGCCTCGGCGGTGGTGATCGCCCTGGTGCTGCTGGGCAAGTACCTGGAGAGCCGCGCCAAGCGCCAGACCGCGAGCGCCATCCGCGCCTTGGAAGCCCTGCGTCCTGAGCGGGCGATTCGAGTACTCGACGGTCGTGAAGAAGACGTCGCCATCAACGCCCTCAAGCTCAATGATCTGGTACTGGTAAAACCCGGCGAACGCTTCCCGGTAGACGGTGAAGTGGTGGAGGGTCAAAGCCACGCGGACGAAGCCTTGATCAGCGGCGAAAGCCTGCCCGTACCCAAACAACCTGGCGATAACGTCACCGGCGGCGCCATCAACGGCGAAGGCCGCCTGCTGGTACGCACCCTGGCCCTCGGTGCCGAAAGCGTGCTGGCGCGGATCATCCGCCTGGTCGAGGACGCCCAGTCCGCCAAGGCACCGATCCAGAAGCTGGTGGATAGAGTCAGCCAGGTCTTCGTCCCGACCGTGCTGGTGCTGGCGTTGGTCACGCTGGTGGGCTGGTGG
The DNA here is from genome assembly GCF_002859085.1 of Pseudomonas sp. QC2. Taxonomy (NCBI): domain Bacteria; kingdom Pseudomonadati; phylum Pseudomonadota; class Gammaproteobacteria; order Pseudomonadales; family Pseudomonadaceae; genus Pseudomonas; species Pseudomonas sp. QC2. The sequence goes on along the minus strand of NZ_PKKS01000017.1, from coordinate 288,256 downwards.
CTGTATGGCGCGCCCCTGGAAACGGCGATCATCAATGCCGTCGCCGTACTGGTGATCGCCTGCCCCTGCGCCCTGGGCTTGGCCACACCGACTGCGATCATGGCCGGCACCGGCGTTGCCGCGCGCCACGGCATCCTGATCAAGGACGCCGAAGCCCTGGAGCGTGCCCATGCAGTGAGCGCCGTAGTCTTCGACAAGACCGGCACTCTCACTTCCGGCACGCCCAGGATTGCCCACCAGGCCACGGTGGATGGCAACGAAGCCTTACTGCTGCAACAAGCCGGCGCGCTGCAACGCGGCAGCGAACACCCGTTGGCCAAGGCCGTACTGGATGCCTGCAACGAAAAAGGCCTGACCGTGGCCGATGTGACGGCCAGCCAATCCCTGACCGGACGCGGCATCGCCGGCACGCTCGATGGCCGGCCGTTGGCCTTGGGCAATCGTCGCCTGCTGGAAGAAAGCGGCTTGAGCGCAGGCGACCTCGCCGACTCCGCCAAGTCCTGGGAAGCCGAGGGCCGCACGTTGTCCTGGCTGATCGAGCAAGGTGCGCAACCACGTGTGCTGGGGCTGTTCGCGTTTGGCGACACACTCAAGCCCGGTGCACTGGAGGCGGTGGAGCAACTCAAGGCCCAGCACATCAGCAGCCATTTGCTCACCGGCGATAATCGCGGCAGCGCCCGTGTGGTCGCCGAGGCGCTGGGCATCGACGATGTGCACGCCGAAGTGCTGCCCGCCGACAAAGCCGCCACCGTCGTCGCGTTGAAAAAAACCGGCGTGGTGGCCATGGTCGGCGACGGCATCAACGACGCCCCGGCCCTGGCCGCTGCCGATATCGGCATCGCCATGGGGGGCGGTACTGACGTGGCCATGCACGCGGCCGGTATCACCCTGATGCGCGGCGACCCGCGCCTGGTGCCTGCTGCGCTGGAGATCAGCCGCAAGACCTACGCCAAAATCCGCCAGAACCTGTTCTGGGCCTTTGTGTATAACCTGATCGGCATTCCCCTGGCGGCGTTCGGCCTGCTCAACCCGGTACTCGCGGGTGCAGCGATGGCCTTGTCCAGCGTCAGCGTGGTGAGCAATGCATTACTGTTGAAGACGTGGAAGCCTAAGAACTTGGAGGATCAACGCCCATGAACATCGGCCAAGCCGCACGCCAGAGCGGGCTCAGCGCCAAGATGATTCGCTACTACGAGTCCATCGGCCTGCTCAAGGCTGCCCACCGCACCGACAGTGGCTATCGCGTGTACGGCAGCGACGACTTGCACACCCTGGCGTTTATCAAGCGGTCGCGGGATTTGGGGTTTTCATTGGAAGAGGTCGGCAAGCTGCTGACCCTGTGGCAGGACCGGCAACGGGCGAGTGCCGATGTGAAGGCGTTGGCGCGCCAGCATATTGAGGCGCTGAACCAGAAGATCCTGGAACTGGGGCAATTGCGCGATACCTTGCAAGACCTGGTGGAGCACTGTCAGGGCGATGATCGGCCGGATTGTCCGATACTCAAGGAGTTGGCGTCCGGAAGCTGCTGCGCCTGAGCGGATCTAACTGGACACACACAAAACCAAATGTGGGAGGGGGCTTCCCCCTCCCACATTTTTGATCTCCACTTATCTGGACATCACTGCATCCAAGGCGGCGGCGGGGGCTCGTCCGGCACCTTGCTCGGAGGCGCATCATCGGCAGCCCGAATCGCCTGGCGGCGCTCTTCATCCAGCCGCGCCGCTTCGATCTCGCGGATCACACCGCCGACGTCCGCCAACTCTTCCGGCTCGTCGAACTCGCCGGTCAAGACGCTGGCTGGGTGCAGGGTGCCGGCTTCGTACAGGGCCCACATTTCCTTGGCGTACTTGGTCGCCTTCAACTCTGGGGCAAAACGCCCGAAGTAGGAAGCCATGTTGCCCACGTCCCGCTCCAGCATGTTGAACGCGTGGTTATTGCCCGCCGCATCCACCGCCTGGGGCAGGTCGATGATCACCGGGCCCGTTGGCGTAAGCAGCACGTTGAACTCGGACAAGTCACCGTGCACCAGGCCGGTACACAGCATCAGCACGATCTGGGAAATCAGGAAGGCGTGGTATTCACGCGCCTGGTCCGGCTCCAGTGTCACGTCATTCAGACGCGGTGCCGCGTCACCGTACTCGTCGGCCACCAGTTCCATCAGCAGCACGCCTTCAAGGAAGTCGTACGGCTTGGGCACGCGAACGCCCGCACCGGCCAGGCGGAACAACGCCGCCACCTCAGCGTTCTGCCAGGCATCTTCGGTTTCTTTCTTACCGAATTTGGAGCCCTTGGCCATGGCCCGGGCCTGCCGGCTGTTACGGACCTTACGGCCTTCCTGGTATTCGGACGCTTGACGAAAACTTCGTTTGTTCGCCTCCTTGTAAACCTTGGCGCAACGCAATTCGTTGCCGCAGCGCACCACATAAACAGCTGCTTCTTTACCACTCATGAGTGGGCGCAGCACTTCGTCGACCAGACCGTCTTCGATCAGGGGTTCAATGCGTTTAGGAGTCTTCATCAGCTTTTATTGTGGGTCCTTTATTACCAAATACGCGTATGGCACTCGTTATACGGCAATCGGCTCGCCGGTGGGAGAGGCTACCGACCTCTGACCGCTCAAGAATGCATCCAATATGCCAATTTTCGCCGCAATCAACGCTCAATGATCGCCGTAACACCCTGGCCACCCGCCGCGCAGATCGAAATCAGGCCACGGCCCTTGCCCGCCGCATCCAGCAACTTGGCCAGGTTGGCGACGATACGCCCACCCGTGGCGGCAAACGGGTGCCCGGCGGCCAGGGAGCTGCCCTTCACATTCAGCCGGCTGCGGTCGATGGACCCCAAGGGTGCGTCCAGCCCGAGGCGCGTCTTGCAGTAGTCCGCGTCTTCCCAGGCCTTGAGCGTGCACAAAACTTGGGCAGCGAACGCTTCGTGGATCTCGTAGTAATCGAAGTCCTGCAGCGTCAGGCCATTTCTCGCCAGCAGTCGCGGCACCGCGTACACCGGCGCCATCAGCAGGCCTTCGGCACCGTTGACGAAGTCCACCGCCGCCGCTTCGCCGTCACGCAAATACGCGAGGATCGGTAAACCACGCGCCTGGGCCCAGGCCTCACTGCCCAGCAGCACCAACGACGCGCCATCGGTGAGCGGCGTGGAATTGCCGGCGGTGAGCGTGCCCTTTTCGCTGCGCTCGAAGGCGGGCTTGAGCGCGGCGAGTTTTTCCAGGGTCAGGTCGGGCCGCAAGTTGTTGTCGCGGGTCAGGCCCAGAAACGGTGTGAGCAAATCGTTGTGCCAACCTTCGGCGTAGGCCGCGGCCATTTTCTGATGGCTTTCGAGGGCCAACTGGTCCTGCTCGGCGCGGGGGATCTGCCAGGTCTGCGCCATCAACTCGCAGTGCTGGCCCATGGACAAACCGGTACGGGGTTCGCCGTTACGCGGCAGTTCCGGCTTGAGGTGATGGGGACGAAGTTGTAACAGCAGTTTTAATTTATCCGCCATGGACTTGCTGCGGTTGGCGTGCAGCAGAAGCTTGCGCAGGCCTTCATTTACACCGATCGGCGCGTCGGAGGTGGTGTCCACCCCACCGGCAATCCCGCACTCAATCTGCCCCAGGGCGATCTTGTTGGCCACCAGCAACGCGGCTTCCAGGCCGGTGCCGCATGCCTGCTGAATATCATAGGCCGGGGTTTGCGGCGACAGACGCGAGCCCAGCACACATTCACGGGTGAGGTTGAAGTCCCGCGAATGCTTGAGCACCGCACCGGCAGCCACTTCGCCCATGCGCAGGCCGTGCAGGTTGTAGCGCTCGATCAGGCCTTCCAGGGCGGCGGTCAGCATCGCCTGGTTGCTCGCCGTGGCATAAGGGCCATTGGAGCGGGCGAAAGGAATGCGGTTACCGCCAATGATCGCTACACGGCGCAATTGAGTCATGAAAAGCTCCCTGATGGTTGTAGGTGGAATCACCAAGCCTAGCCTAGGCTCAATCGAACGACTGCCACCCCGGGGTGGTCCACCCTTTGAACCCCAGCCTTCGGAGAGCGTTCCATGTCTGACCGTTATATCGACTTCGCCAACTCAAGCCTCGGCCATCGCCTGGTCGCCGCCATTGGCCTGCCGTCACCGGTACGCCTGGAACGCTGGCAGGCCGGGCGCCTGCGTCCGGTGGAGGGCGCATTGCTGCTGGGCGGCGGTGCGCTGGCCACTCAGGTACAGGCATTTGCCAACCGGCTCACCGACGCCATTTACACCTACGGCGCCGAGACGTCGACGTGGATTCCCGGCCATGGCCCCACACTCAAGGCGGTCGTGTTCGACGCCAGCGAGTTGCAACACACTGATCAACTCAAACAGCTGCGCGAATTCTTCCAACCGCTGCTGAAAAACCTGGATAACAGCGCGCACCTGGTGATCCTCGGCCGTGCGCCGGAAAGCCTCAGCGACCCCTTCGCCGCCAGCGCCCAGCGCGCCCTGGAGGGTTTCAGCCGCTCCCTGGCCAAAGAGCTGCGCAATGGCGGCGTGTTGCAATTGCTCTACGTCGGCGACGGTGCCGAGGACCAATTGGAAGGCGCACTGCGCTTTTTCCTCTCACCGAAAAGCGCCTACATCTCTGGCCAGGTGATTCGCCTGGAGGCCTGCACCACGCCGGTCGAAGACTGGACGCGCCCCCTGGCCGGGCGCAAGGCGCTGGTCACCGGTGCCGCACGAGGCATTGGTGCATCCATCGCTGAAACCCTGGCCCGCGACGGCGCCGACGTGATCCTGCTCGACGTGCCTCAGGCCAAGGCCGACCTCGAAGCCCTGGCCGCGCGCCTGGGTGCACGCACCGTCACGCTGGATATCTGTGCTGAAGACGCCGCCCGTCAATTGATCGAGCACCTCCCCGATGGGCTGGACATCCTGGTGCACAACGCCGGTATCACCCGTGACAAAACCCTGGCGAACATGACCCCGGAGTACTGGGACGCGGTGCTCGCGGTCAACCTCAATGCGCCACAGGTACTGACCCAGGCGCTGCTCGACAGCGGCACCCTGCACGACAACGCCCGCGTGGTATTGCTGGCGTCGATCAGCGGCATCGCCGGTAACCGTGGGCAGACCAACTATGCGGCGAGCAAGGCGGGGTTGATCGGCCTCGCACAGGCTTGGGCGCCCCTGCTTAAAGAGCGTGGCATCACCATCAACGCCGTGGCACCGGGTTTTATCGAAACCCAGATGACCGCACATATTCCGTTCGCCTTGCGTGAAGCCGGGCGACGCATGAGTTCGCTGGGCCAGGGCGGCCTGCCGCAGGACGTCGCCGAAGCGGTGGCGTGGCTGGGCCAACCGGGTTCCGGTGCGGTCAGCGGGCAAGCGCTGCGGGTATGTGGGCAAAGTCTCTTGGGAGCGTAAGCATGCAATGGAAGACGCTGGGCACTACGCCATTTCTGCCGCCGCTGTATTGGCGCGCGGCGCTCAAACGCAAGATCACCGGCAGCACCTTGCCTGAACACGGATTGCGCTGCCGGGTGAGCATCAACCCCAAGCAGGTGGCGGCCTATCGCAAGGTCTGCGGTTTTGCCGACAGCCCTCTCTTGCCGGCGACTTATCCGCACGTCCTGGCGTTCGGCCTGCAGATGCAGTTACTCACCGATAAAAGCTTTCCCTTCCCGCTGCTGGGGCTGATTCACCTGAGTAACCGCATCCGCGTCCATCGCCCGCTCGGTGGTGTCAGCGACTTGTCTGTCGGCGTACACACGCAGAACCTCAAGCCTCATCCCAAGGGTGCGACCTTTGACCTGGTGACCACGGTCGAAGATTCCCTGGGCCTGCTGTGGGAAGCCGAGAGCCGCATGCTCTGCCGTGGGGTGAAATTGGAAGGCGAAGCAGAGGATATCGCCCAACCCTCCCCCACCCAGGTCAGCGAACTGTCCCGCTGGAAGGCGCCCGCCGATATCGGCCGCCGTTATGCGCGGGTCTCCGGCGACTACAACCCGATCCACCTCAGCGCCCTGACCGCCAAGCTGTTCGGCTTCCCCCAGGCCATCGCCCACGGGCTGTGGAACAAGGCGCACACCCTCGCCGCCCTCGGCGAACACCTGCCCGCCGCCAATATGGAGATACACGTCGAGTTCAGGAAACCCGTGCGCCTGCCCAGTGAAGTGACGTTATTAACGAGTGCCGCCGGTTCCAGCGGAGCGTTGTGGCTCAAAGGCGCGGGCGATATTGAACATATGGTAGGCAAGTGGCAGCCGATTGCCTGAAATAAGACTGATGAATTGTATATATACACCCTAGGTAATAGCGGACTTTTTGAAGTCCGCTTTTTTCTTCTAAGTCATTGTTAAAAAACAGATATACATCTTGATACATCCTCACCTTATACCGTTGGCATTAGTCACTTAAACGGTACATCCCTGCTCTATATAAATCGTTAATACCAAGTAGAGCATTGAGAGAACGCACCTCCGGGACTGTTATAGCCACACGGACAAACGCATCGCTAGCCCAAGAAATAGTGAGCGTTTGAAGACAACCAAGGTTGTACAGGTGCGAGGAACTCAATCATGAATACTCACGTCGTGTTTTGGAAAACAAGTACCGCGCTGGCCCTGGCAGTCACACTGGCACTCGGCGGCTGCAGCAGCGGGGGTGGCGGGCATCACAGTGGTGGCTCCTCGGATGCTGGCGCTGGCGGTGGCACGGGGGGTGGCGGCACTGACCCTGGCACCAACCCAGGCGGCACCGCCTCGCCGCTGGTCACCGCCACCGTGGTCGACACCGCCGGCAATACCGTGACCCGCCTCAGCCGCACCGTCCGCAGTCTGGGCACCACCCTCGGCAGCCTGCCGATCGTGGGCGAAACGGCTGGCGACTTGGTGACTGCGGCCGGCAACGCCGTCGGCAGCATCGGCAACGGCCTTTCGGATGGCCTGGGTTCACTGGGCACTGACAGCAACGCCCTGGGCAAAACCGTTGCCGGCGTGGCCAACGGTGTTTCCGACCTGGGTGATGGCGTGACCGTTACCGGTGCCAACGTCGCCACGTTGCTGGGGAATGTGCCGGTGGTCAGCGGCGCCGCCCCCGTGGTCGGCAACGTGGTGGGCAAGGTTGGCAATGCCGTGACTATGCTCGGCGACACCTTAAGCACCGCCAGCACCACCGGCCCGCTGGGGTCGGTCACCCACACCGTCGGCGCAAAAGTCTTGGTGCCTGTGGTGTCCCTGGTGGAAAACACCACCGGCAAAGTCGGCACCGCGACTGGTCTTGACTCGCCGGTGGGCGGCTTGCTGAAAAAAGTCGGCGATACCGTCGACGGCCTGGGCGATAAAGTCGCCGACACGGGCGGCACCGGCAACCCGGTGACCGACGCGGTAGGCAATGTGCTCAATGGTGTCGGCACCGCGGTCGGCAAGGCCAGCGGTTATGTCGACCCGGATGCGGATAGCAGTGGCGGCGGCAATGGCGGTGGTGCCGGCGGCGGCATCGGCAAACTCGGCCTGGCCGAACTCATCGGTGGCGTGATCGCCGGAGCCGGCAGCGGCCTGGATGCGGGCAGCACCAATGGCGTGATCAGCGCGGCGGGCGTTACCGGCGTCAAGGCGGGCACCACCGTGGCGGCCCTCGGTGGCGGCACACCCAGCACTAAAACCAGCATTCCGGTCGCCGGGCTGACCGGCCCGATCGGCAATGCACTCAACCCTGTCACCAGCGGCGTACAGAGCCTGACTCAAAACATCGGCGGTGCCACTGGCCTCGGTGCTCCGGTCAACGGCCTGGTCACCCGTGTCGGCGGTGCGGTCAGCAACCTGGGCGGCAACATCAGCGGCACCAACGCCAACCCGGTCACCAACGCCCTGGGCGGTACCGTGACCGCCGTGGGTGGCACCGTGGCGTCGATCGGCGGCCTGGTCACTGGCGGCACCAATACCGGCGGCGGTTTGCTCGCGGGTGGCCTGAATGTAGGCGCTGGCGCCTCTGCCGGTGCTGGCGCAAGCGCAAACGGTGGTCTTCTGGGCGGGCTGTTGGGTGGCCTGGGCGGCAAAAAATAGAATTGCACCTGGCCGATTAGACGGCCTCACCTACAGCGCCTACGCTTGGTTGAGACGAGAGACCCACTAAGTCTCTCGTCTTTTTTTATGGATCAATGATCGATCCGTAAAAGCCTCCGAACCGCGCCCCCAGAGCCCGGCGGGCATCTGCGAAACGCCGCTGCAGTATTGACCATGGAGTGTCCTATGCGCGCTTTGACGCCGTTGTTATTGCTCACCCTCAGTGCTTACGCCCACGCCGATACCCTGCCCAGCTTCCTCAATAGCAACGACACCATCCGCAACCTGCCGGTGCCCAACCTGCCCGCCGACGCCTACCGACCGGCCGCCACGCCCACCCAGGTGCCGGTGCCTGCGGCGACGGCCGAGCAGCCCTTGCTGATGGACACCAAAGTGACCATCCGTAAACTGCAGATCGATGGCGGCACGGTGTACCCGCTCAAAGAAGTCGCCCAGGTATTCGAACCCTTGATTGGTCATGAAACCAACCTGGCGCAATTGATCGAAGCCACCCGCAGCATCACCCGGCGCTATCAGGAAGACGGCTACCTGCTGTCCTACGCCTTCCTGCCGGAACAACGGTTCGAAGGCGGCCTGGTGCATGTGGTGCTGGTGGAGGGTTACATCCGTGATTACCAACTGCAAGGCGACATCGGTTCGGTCTCGTCCTACGTCGACAAACTGGCGGAAAAACTCAAGGCCGAACGCCCGCTCACGCGCAAGACGTTCGAGCGCTACACCACGCTGATGAGCGCCATCCCAGGCGTGACCGTGCAAGCCCAGGTGCCGCCTCCGAGCACCACCGATGGCGGCACCCACATGCAGATCAGTGCCAGCCGCAAGCCCTTTACCACCAGCATGAGCCTCAACGAGGCGAGCCGTGGCGGTACCCAGGCCTTGCTGACCGGCACCAGCAACTCGTGGACGTCGATGGGCGAACAACTGAGCGTCAGCGGCCTGTTCCCGCCGGGTGAGGACAAAGAACATTACTACCGCGCGTCCTACAGCCAGTTCATCAACGCTGAAGGCACCCAGCTTGCACTCTCGGGGGAACGCTACCGCGCGGACCCAAGCACCCGCCTGCAGTTGGGCGACGGCCTTGAACTCAAGCCGCACCAGCAGATCGACCGTTACTCCATAGGCGTCAGCCACCCCTTTATCGCCTCGCCCAGCGAGTCGCTGAGCCTCGGTACGCGCCTCTACGCCGTCGACCAGACCAACCGTTACACACTGGAAGGTTTCCCCCAGCGTTTTGAGCTGCAAACCAACCTGCGCGCCCTGGCCTTCGAAGGGGACTGGCGTAAAGCTGACACCACCCAACTGCGCATCATCAGCGGCGGCGTGTACCAAGGCATCAATGGCATGGGCGCCAAGACCCATACGGACTTCGGTGGCCTAAAGCCCGACCTCGACTTTTTCCGCCTGCGCCTGTCCGGCGTGCAGAGCAACAAACTCTTCGATAACTGGCAAGGCGTGCTGTCCGGCGCGCTCTACTGGAGCAACGACAACCTGCCTGACAGCGAGCGCGCGACCTTCGGCGGGCAAAGCTTCGGGCGCGGCTACCCCGATGACCAGGGCACGGGCGACAAAGGCTGGGGCGCGGCCTACGAGGTCAACTACAGCTACAACCGCGCGGGCGATTGGGTGAGGATCCTGCAACCCTACGTGGTGCTCGACCGCGCCAAGACCTGGTTCAACGACCTGCCGGTCAAGGGCAACGACATGTCATCGGCGGCGGTGGGGCTGCGCTTTGGCGATGCCAAGTACTACAACGTCGCGCTGGAAGTCGCCAAGCCGATGTCGGACGTGGCACTGGACAGCTTCGATCGACGGCCACGGTACTCATTGAGTTTCAGCTACCAACTCTGATTTGTAGTGAGCGGGCTTGTCGAATCGTCGCACCGCCCGCGCTGGGCGGCGAAGCCACCCCATCTCCTGGAGCACTGGGTCTCCTTGGTTAGAATTGAGTCGCCTGGGTTTGGGGCGGCTTCGCCGCCCAGCGCGGGGCAAGCCCGCTCACTACAGAGCTCGCTTAAAGGTGGAGTTTTGAGAGGGGACACAGGCTGTTCAAGGTATCGATCGGCGGCCACGGTATTCATTGAGTTTCAGCTACCAACTCTGACCTGTAGTGAGCGGGCTTGTCCCGCGCTGGGCGGCGAAGCCGCCCCATCTCCTGGAGCATTCAGTCTCCTTGGTTAGAGCTGAGTCGCCTGGGTTTGGGGCGGCTTCGCCACCCTGCGCGGGGCAAGCCCGCTCACTACAATGTTCGCTTAAGGGTGGGGTTTTGAGAGGGGAGACAGGCTGTTCAAGGTATCGATCGGCGGCCACGGTACTCATTGAGTTTCAGCTACCAACTCTGACCTGTAGTGAGCGGGCTTGTCGAATCGTCGCACCGCCCGCGCTGGGCGGCGAAGCCGCCCCATCTCCTGGAGCATTGGGTCTCCCTGGTTAGTACTGAGTCGTCTGGGTTTGGGGCGGCTTCGCCGCCCAGCGCGGGGCAAGCCCGCTCACTACAGAGTTCGCTTAAGGGTGGAGTTTGGAGAGGGGAAACAGGCTGTTCAAGGTGTCGATGAGCCGTACCAGGTAGATCGGCTTGCGAAACAGGTCCAGCACCTGCAGGCGCAGCATGTCGCTTACATCATCCATTTCGGCATGGCCGGACATCACAATCACCGGCAGGTGAGAACGTGAGGTGTGTTCGCGCAAGCGCTTGATCAAGGAGATGCCGCTTTCCTCGGGCATGCGCAGGTCGGTGATGACCAGGGCAATATCAGGATGGAGTGTCAATTCTTGCAGCGCGAAGGTGACGGAGGTGGCGGTAAAACAGACAAATCCCTCGTGTTCGAGGGATTCGGCGAGTTCGATCAGCGCGTCCTCTTCGTCGTCCACCAAAAGAATTTGTTGGCGGGAAGGCGGATAAACGCTCATGGCAGTACCTGAACTGGAGAAACTTTGATTAGGGGTTTCCACATTTCTCAGCGGACTATCAAGTTGTCATTTTGGTCGCAACGCTATCGAAAATGGATTTGATCTTAGTTCCAAGCCCTGAGCCGGCACCGACGATCACCAGTGCAACCATCGCTACGATAATCGCGTACTCGATCCCAGACGCCCCCTCTTTGCGCTGAAAGAATAGTTGTGTCTGAACATAAAGCTTCAACATCAGGTCAAGGAACATAAGACTTCTCCCTAAAACGCCACTAAGAGCCGGTACGGCTCTAGCACGATGTCCGCGGCGTGCCACTAGAGCATTGTCAACAAACCTCAGCCTCACAACTGTAAGAACGGATTAATCACAAAGTATTAGTCGAAAAGTCGACGCCAGGCATCCCGCCATTTAAAGGGGCACTTTTAGAGTCCTGATTATAGTTTCGATAAATTTTTCCCGGGGTAATGGCATTTCGTCCTAGCTGAGCTACCTTCAAATAGCCAAATCGTTAGATGTTCATCACAGCCAGGTTGCGGATTAACCCGTTGGGATTACACGGGCGTGCAGTGCAACGGGAAAGGGAGAGCCGTCATGAACAGTCGCATCAGCATGGTCCTGGCCGGCTTGTTGCTGATCGGGGCATTGATCGCCGGGTACTGGGGGTTAGTGTTGAGCCGCGCACCGGAGCCTGTCGCAGTCCCTGCTGCACCTGTCGTTTCCGTTGAAAAAACCATCGCTGCCGCCGAAGACCAGACCCGCCAACCGGTGGTGGTCCTGGTGCATGACGTGCCTGCCTACCGTGCGCTGACCGCTGCCGACCTGGTCGTGGAAAGACTGCGCACCGTGCCCGTCGGCAGCCTCACTCAGCTCGACCAGGCCATCGGCCGCATGCCGCTGCGCGCGCTTGGCGCAGGCACCTGGCTCACCGAAGACAGCTTTACCGGCGGCGGCCCGCTCGCTCGCATGATTCGCCCCGACGAGCGTGCACTGGCGGTGGCCGTGGATGAAGTGATCGGCGCCGCCGGCCAATTGACCCCCGGCGATTACGTGGATGTGCTGTTGTTCCTGCGCCAGGATGCCAGTAATGCCGAACAGTCGGCCCAGATCGTGCTTCCGGCCATGCGCCTGCTCAGCGTCGGCGACCAGATGGGCTTGGCCAACGATGGCCTGCCCGCGGTGCCACCACCGGTCACGGTTGAAGAACGCGCCCAGGCCGCCCAACGTCGAGCCGCCGCACGTACCGTGGTGCTCGCCGTACCGGAGCCACTGTTAAGCCGCCTGATGCTCGCGGCTCAAGCCGGGATCCTGCGCCTGGCCGTACGCAGCGCCGAGGAACACCTGCTCAGCCGCTACTGGGCCGGCGAGAGCGAAGCACCGCAGAAGATGGAAAGTGCCAACCGCGATCTTTACCAATTCACCCAACTGGCCCTGACCGGCCCACCCAAACGCATCGCGCCAGCCGGTGGCGAACCGAGCGTGCGCCGAGGCATTGAAGTGATTCGCGGTGCCCAAGGGGCGCCACAAACTCCGTGATCGAGCAAGGATGCCTTGAATGAGCCAGCGCTACGCACCCCTGTTCATGCAGATGGCTTGGGCCCTGATGCTCTCGAGCCTGCCCGTCGGCATGGCCCTGGCTGCACCGGGCAACTGCAGCGCCCTGGGCCAGTTGCCGGCCGTGGTCGAGGTGGGAGAAGGCTTGCAACAGGAGCTGCAATCGCCGGTGGCAATCACGCGCCTGGCCATCGGTGACCCTAAAATCGCCGACGTGCGGGTCAACGGCGACCGTCATTTCCTGCTCACCGGGGTCGCGTCCGGCGCCACCAGCCTGATGGTATGGACCGCCTGCGCGAGCACGCCGCGTCAAAGCATGGTGTTCGTCAAGGGCAGGGCCACTTCGGCGCTGACCAGCCTGTCGCTGTCGCCGTCGGAAGATCCCCTGCTGCCCAGCCAGGTGCAGACCGACATCCGCTTTGTGGAAGTCAGTCGCACCAAGCTCAAGGAGGCCAGCACCCGACTGTTAGGCACCGGCAAAAACTTTTTCCTCGGCAGCCCCAACCTGCTGTCACCCTCGGAGGGGGTCTTCAAATTGCCGGTGAGCACTGACAGCTTCAACGTCGGTTTTGGCGGCGGCCGGGTCTCGGCCATGATCAACGCATTGGAACGCAGCGGCTTTGCCTACACCCTGGCGCGCCCCAGCCTGGTGGCCATGAGCGGCCAGAGTGCTTCCTTCCTGGCCGGCGGCGAGGTGCCCGTCCCGGTGCCCAGCGCCGGCAGCGACACCATCTCCATTGAGTACAAGGAGTTCGGCATTCGCCTGACCCTGACCCCCACGGTGATTGACCGCAACCGCATCACCCTCAAGGTGGCGCCGGAAGTCAGCGAGCTGGACTACAGCAACGCCGTCATCATCCAGGGCATCCAGGTGCCGGCACTCACCGTGCGCCGCACCGACACTAGCGTGTCCCTAGCCGATGGCGAAAGTTTTGTGATCAGCGGCCTGATCAGCACCAACAACCGCTCCACGATCAGCAAGTTTCCAGGGCTGGGCGATATCCCGATCCTGGGGGCGTTTTTCCGCGACTCTAATATCAGCCGCGAAGAGAAAGAACTGCTGATGATCGTCACGCCGCACCTGGTGCAGCCGTTGGCCGCCAACGCCCAACTGCCCTCGTTGCCCGGCGAGAAACTGCGCAGTTACGACCCGAACTGGTTCCGGCTGTTCTTCTTGGAAAACGGTAATTTCGACCGTCGCAGTGGACTTTCCCAATGAGCGATAGCCTGAGCCAGACCTTCCTCGCCATCACCCGCAACGCCACCGACCTGGAGTGGCTGCAGGGCGCCCTGGCGCCCCTTGGCCAGGTCGTCAGCGCCGGCACCGGCAGCCTGGACGAGTTGCTGGCGCTGGTGGACGTGACGTTCGCCAGCCTGGTGTTTGTCGGCCTCGACCGGGAAAACGTGGTCACCCAGAGCGCGCTGATCGAAGGTGCCTTGGAGGCCAAGCCGATGCTCGCGGTGGTCGCCCTCGGCGATGGCATGGACAACCAGCTTGTCCTGAACGCCATGCGGGCCGGCGCCCGCGACTTCGTGGCCTACGGCTCACGCTCCAGCGAAGTGGCGGGCCTGGTGCGCCGCCTGAGCAAGCGCCTGCCAACCGTCGCCCACAATGCGCAGCTGGGCGGTCTGACCGTGCTGTTTGGCACCCAGAGCAACGCCGATGGCGCCATGCTGGCGACGCACTTGGCACTGGTGGTGCAGAAGAGCGGGCAGCAAACCCTGCTGCTCGACCTGGGCCTGCCGCGCAGTGACAGCCTGGCCTTGCTGGGCCTGGAGAGCACGTTCAATTTCGGCGATGCGTTGCGGCATCTGCGTCGCCTCGATACCACGTTGATCAACAGCGCCTTCACCACGGCGCTGGATGGCCTGCGCATCCTGGCGTACGCCACCGGTGACGAGCCGCTCAAACTGACCAGCGCCGCCGAGTTGTTCATGTTGCTCAGCGCACTGCGCCAACACTTCCAACACATCGTCGTGAACATCACCGGGCAGCCGGACAGCGAAGCGCTGCGCACCTTTGTCAGCCACTGCGACAAACTGCTGTGGTGCACCGACCAGAACGTGCTGGACTGTCGCCGCAACCTTGCCGTGCTCAGTCGCTGGCGCGATAAAGGCATGAAACTCGACCACGCCAAACTGGTGGTGGACCGCTACATCAAAGCCTGTGCCCCGGACACCGAGGCCCTGGAAAAAAGCTTCGGCCTCGAATGCGTCGCCGTGCTGCCCCTGAGTGCCGAACTGCGCCTGAACGTAAAGAATCAGGGCCAGACCTTGTTCGTCCTGGCCCCCCGTGAGCCCTTGACCCAAGCCGTGCGCGCCTTGGGCGAGCGCCTGGCCAAACGCTCCGAGGGCCTGGCAAAACCTTCCATGCGCTGGTTTGAACGCATCCTGGGGTCGGGACGATGAACGGGGAAAAACTGTTTGGCGGCCCGGCCCGCAGCGCCGGAGGCAACAGCGATCACGATGGCCTGAAACTGGTGCTGCATCGCTACATCATCGACGCCATCGAGGAGTCGGGTAAGAACCTGCTCGAAGGCACACGCCAGTCTCTGGCGCAATTTGTCATCGACAAGGTCTCCGAGTACATCACGCGCATGCGCCTGGCGATCTCGCGCTATGAAATGGAGCGCCTGGCCGAAGAGATCGTCGACGAACTCACCGGGTTCGGCCCGCTGGAAGTGCTGCTGCGTGACCCTTCGGTGACTGAGATCCTGGTCAACGGGCCGCACCGGGTGTTTATCGAGCGCGACGGCCTGCTGCACCAAAGTGACCTGCGCTTCATCGACGACCATCACGTGGAACGCGTGATGCAGCGCATCCTCGCGCCGCTGGGCCGCCGCCTGGATGAGTCGTCGCCGATGGTGGATGCACGGCTGCCCGACGGCAGCCGGGTCAACGCGATCATCCCGCCGATTGCCCTCGACGGGCCATGCCTGTCGATTCGAAAATTCCGCAAGGACATGTTCAAGAGCAGCGACCTGGTCGCCATGCAGACCATCGACCAGAGCATTTTCGAGTTCTTCCAGGAGGCCGTGGGCAAGCGCTGCAATATCCTGATCAGCGGCGGCACGGGTACCGGCAAGACCACGTTGCTGAATATCCTCAGCCAACTGATCAACCCCCACGAGCGCTTGGTGACCATCGAAGACGTCGCCGAGTTGCAATTGGGCCACCCCCACGTGGTCCGCCTGGAAACCCGCCCGCCGAATGCCGAAGGTCACGGCGAGGTCAGGTCCAGCGACCTGATCCGCAACGCCCTGCGGATGCGCCCGGACCGCATCATCCTCGGCGAAATCCGTGGCGTGGAAGTGCTCGATGTGATGACGGCGATGAACACCGGCCACGACGGTTCCATGAGCACCGTGCACGCCAACAATGCCCAGGATGCGTTGCTGCGCCTGGAAACCCTGGTCGGCCTGACCGGCCGTGTGATCGCGGAAAAAACCTTGCGCCAGATGATTTGCGCCGCGCTGGACGTGATTATTCAACTGACGCGTATGCCCGATGGCCGCCGCTGCGTAAGCGAGGTGGTGGAAGTGGTCGGCGTGCGCGATGACGTGTATGTCACCAATACGCTGTTCCGCCTGGATCGGCGCACCGGCTTCGGTTTCCTGCGCGAAGCGCTCAACCCGGCCGGCGACAAGCTGCGTCGCGAATCGGCGTTGCAGTCATAGGGAGCACTTGATGACAGGACCGGTGTTGTTGCTTATCTGCCTGCTGCTGATTGGTCTGTCGTTCTGGCAGTTTCACCATGGCCTGCGCAAGGCCCAGACGGCCCGTGTGCTGGAGCGCCTCGGCAACGGCCAGCCCGAGGCACAGGAAACCACGACCACATGGACGGGCCTCGAGCGCATGTTCCAGCGTGCCGGGCTGGGCAAACCCACAGACCGCCTGGGCCTGTGGGCGAGCGCCTGGGTGATCGGCGCGCTGCTGGGTTGGCTGCTCGCCGACGGGCTGGGCCTGATCGCCATGATCGTGGGGCCGCCCCTGGCATTGCGCGTGTTTATCGCCTGGCGTTATCAACAACGCGTGCAGCGCATGGTCGAGCAACTGCCGCAGTTGTTGGACCATAGCGTGCGCAGCCTCAAGTCCGGCAGAACCCTGGCAGACGCCGTACTGGGCGGGGTCGAGAGCATTGAAAACCCACTCAGGGACGCCATGGGCCGCGTGCAACGCAATGTGCGCATGGGCGTCAGCCTGCCGGATTCGGTCAGCGACTTCGCCGAGTTCTACGAACAGGACGAGTTCCGCCTGTTCGCCCTTGGCCTGAAGGTCAACCACCGCTACGGCGGCAACGCCAGCGAGCTGCTGGAAAACCTGATCAAAATGATTCGCGAGCGGGAACAGGGTGCCCGTCAACTCAAGGCCATGACCGGCGAAACACGCATGACCGCCTATGTGCTGGGCGGTCTGCCGGTGCTGATCGTGGGCTACTTCCTGGTGGTCAACCCCGGCTACTTGATGAACATGTGGCACGACGGCACGGGGCGCATCATGCTCTTCGGCGCGCTGGCAATGGACCTTGGCGGCACCTTTATCATGTGGCGCATGCTGAGGAGTGTCTGAGATGGCGCTTCTGGCCTGCGCTTTGTTGTTGCTCGCCGCAGCGGTATTGGTGGGCGGGCAATTGCTCGAGCATCGCCGCCGCGAACGGCGGGTCGCTGAGCGCTTGCAAGGCAAGATGGTCAGCGATAACAGACTCGGCACGCTCATCCGCCAACTGGGCGCAAGCTCGCTGGCCCAGCGCTCGGTCAGCCTGGACAACGAGACCCAGGCCCTGCTCAATCGGGTTGGCTGGCGCAAGTCCAGCCAACGCTCGCTGTTTGCAGCCTTCCAGATCGGTACGCCCATCGTGTTATTGGGCTTGACCCTCCTCGGCCAGCAACTGTTGTTCCCGCATGCGGACCCCGCCTGGATTGCCCCGATGTTTGCCCTGGGCATCGGCTACCTGCTGCCAAAACGCGTGCTTGCGGCGGCCGCCAAACATCGCCAGCAAGCCATCGCCAAAGAAATTTCCACCTTCATTCCGCTGCTGCGCATTCTGTTCGAGTCAGGCATGGCGGTTGAGCAATCGCTGCGTGTATTGGGCAACGAGGCCCAGCGTTTACTCCCCCACCTCACGCACGAACTGCGCCTGATCCTGGCGCGGGTCGATTCCGGCCTGGAGCTGGGCGAGGAACTGGGCAAGACCGTCCACGTGCTGGAGGTGGATGAGTTCACCGACACCTGCATCATCCTCCAGCAATTGATCCAGCAGGGCGGCGGCGCGATGAAGTCCCTGCTGGCCCTCAAGCAACTGCTCGACGACCGACGCCTGACCCGCCTGCAGGAATACATTTCGAAGATGTCGGCAAAAATGTCGGTGGTGATGATGGTGTTCCTGTTCCCTGCTTTGCTGATCGTGCTCGGCGGCCCGGCCTTTATCGGCATCGCCCGCGCGTTGAGTCACTTTTAAGGAGTCGTTGATGAAAGCACTGATTGCCGGCCTGGCCCTACTGATGCTCGGCGGCTGCGCCACCAATGGCCAATCACCCTGGGCGGCGTTGACCTCATCCAACAGTTGCACCAAGCCGAGTTCGGACCAGGAACTGGCACTCAACCTGTCCGATGACCTGGCCAACGAAGGCAAGCTGCACGCCAGCCTGGCCAACCTGCAAAGCCTGCCCGAGGCCTTGCCCCAGGTGCGCCAGCGCAAGGCCCGCAACTACCGCCTGCTCGGGCGCAGCGAGGCCGAGCCGTTGTACCGCAGCCTGCTCGGTACCTGCATGAACGCCGAAGGCGAGCACGGCCTGGGGCAATTGGCGGCAGCCAGGGGCGACAACGGCCAGGCCATGGCGCATATGCAACTGGCGGCGCAGTTGGCGCCCACCGACGAAAAAATCCGCAATGACCTGGGCGTGGTGTACCTCAACCAGTTGCGCATGGAAGACGCGCGCTTTGAATTCATGACCGCCATCGAGCTCAAGCAAAGCGACCCGCTGGCGGCCGTCAACCTGGTGACCTTGCTGATCTATCAGGACAACTGGGGGCAAGCGGCAAAGGTGGCCAGCCAATTGGGCCTGAGCCCCGAGCAGGTCACCGATGCCCAGGCCCGCGCGGAAAAACTCAAGGGTCCAAGCCCCAGCCCAAGCCCAAGCCCCAGTGCGCCGGCGCGCAAAATCGCCGCGGTCAGCGATGCCATACGGTGGCTATCAAGTGAGGAGTGATCGATGAAAGCACATTACCTTGTCGGCCTGGCGCTGCTCCCGCTGAGCGCACTGGCCATCGAACCGGGCCCGTCGTCACCGCAGCAAGCGGAAACCGAAAACTGGATGGCCTTGCAGATCAATGGCCGTGCCGCTTCACCCACGCCGCAAAGGACCACGCCCGCAGAACGCGAGCAGGCCTTGCAGCGCTGGCTCGACAGTCACAAACATCCGATCCCGGAGTTTTTTGAATCGCCGTCCGGTGGGTCGTCTAAAGGTGGGAACAGTCAGTAACACCCTGGCGCGTCAGTGCGCCGTCACCCGTTGGCGCATCGCCGAGGTATTCGGCGACAGCGCCAGTGCCAACTGCGTGCGGTTATGCATATGGGTCAGGCGCAACACCTGGGACACGTAGAGCTTGACCGTGTTTTCGGTGATCCCCAGTTCACAGGCGATCTGGTAATTGGTCTGGCCCTTGCCCACCAGGCGCGCAACGTCCAGCTGGCGCGGCGACAGCTGGTTGAAAATGGTCGGGATCTCGATCGGCCCGGCGTCTTCGGCAACCGGCTCGCCCTCATCCGCCCCGCCGGCGCCGGGGCTACGGCGCACTTTGTCGAGGTCCTGGTACAGGTCATTGATGGATTCTGAGAGGTATTGCAGCTTCAGGTTCAGGTGCCCCAGTTGCAGCTCTTTTTGCCGCTCTTCCAACGCCGCTTCCTGGCGCTGCACGCCTTCGAGCAATTCATCGAGGTTGATCGGTTTCTGGTAGTAATCCGAGATCCCCGCGCGCAGGGCCTTGATCACGTCCTGTTTGTCGGAACGCCCAGTGAGCATGATCGCCTCGAACGCCCGCTGCTTGCCGGCGATTTTTTGCATGGCCTGCACCAACTCGATGCCATCCATGTCCGGCATGTGCAGGTCGCACAGCACCAGGCCGATCTCGGCCTCTTCGCTGAAGCGCTGCAACGCATGTCGGCTGGACTCACACGGCACGCAACGGTAACCACTGCTTTCGAGAAATTCGCAGAGCTCTTCCACGATCAACGGCTGATCGTCGACCACGAGCACCTTTACCGCTGAGGTTAGCTTGTTCACGCGCTACTCCATGCCTGGCAAGCCAAAAGATTGACCGATCCCTTTTGACGAAGAATCCTAGACTCTCATTCAATAAACGTAGACCTACTTTTCGACTCTGTACACATCGATAGAGGCCTTGTGCGATTAGTGGATCCAAAACCAGTACAGCGCAAACCCTGTCAGTACAAACGGAGCAAACGGCTGTTTTTTTGACGCTTCAGTAACCGGGGTTAGCCGACGCGCGCTAAGCCTTTGACTGATAAGCCCCCAGCCGCCCAGGAACAGCGCGGCACCGATCAGCGACCACAACACCGCATCCAGCGTGCTGGCCAGGGCCAAGGCGGCCAACAGCTTCACGTCCCCCGCGCCAAAACGGCCCAGCGCATAACCGGGCAACGTCAGCAGCAGCGCCACGGCAAAGGCCCAGCCCCCTTCGCTGGCGGGCGCACCCAACCAGGTAGTGCCCATCCACGCCAAGTAGAGCAACGCCAGCAGCGCCACACCCAGCGTCAAGCCGTTGGAGATTTGCCGTTGACGCCCATCCTGCAACGCACAGAGCCCCAGCCAGAGCACTATCACCACGCCATGGATCACGTAAAAAACATCCCTTTCCGCTGAATGATTCTATGCTGATATCAAGTAGTAGCCGTCAGGGTAGACGCAGTCATGAAAACAAGCCTCCCCAGAAAACAAAAAGGTGCTGCGGCGATAGAGTTCGCCCTGGTCTTCGGGATCTTTTTTGCAGTGTTCTATGGGTTGATCAGCTATACCCTGCCGTTGCTGCTGATGCAGTCCTTCAACCAAGCGGCATTGGAGGCCGTGCGTCAGGCCATGGCGGTGGACCCGGTGGCCGCCGCAGACACCTATCCTACGAAAGTCACCGAGCGCGCCAAAGACACGGTCATGACCCAGTTGGACTGGATCCCCACCAGTTTTCAATTTTCACGTGATTTCGTCAGCGCGACTTACACCGGCACTACACTGAACGTCACGATCAGCTACCCCACCAACCTGCTCTATTCCGTGTTCCCGGTACTGGTGGTGCCGGGCATCGGCACGGTGCCGAATCTGCCGGCCAACCTGTCCGCGCGTTCGAGTCTTCAGTTTTGACCTCGGGGGATAACCTGTTCGGGCGCCTGCTCGGCCGCACCGGCGCCCCGCCCCTCGACACACCCGGCGTGTCCGTGCCAGGGCTGCACCTGCAACTGGACCCTCAAGGCCACGTGCTGAGTATCAGCGGTACCCTGCGCCCACAGCTCGCGACGCACGGGATGGGTGAGACCCCGCCGCTGCTGCGTGAACTGCTGTGTGCCGGCAGCGCCTTGAGTGTCGAAGGCCGCCCCGCAGACTGGCAACACCAGAGCCTGGACCTGGACTTCCAGAGCACGACCGGCCAGGTGCTGCACACCCGTGGCTGGGTCGAACCCGAAGGTGATGTCTGGAGCCTGCGCCTGCTCGACGTGGGGGACTTGCTCGCCGACCGGCAATTGGCCCAGCACCGCGAGCAGAACCATCAACTCATCAGCCGGATGAGCGAGCAACTGCAGCTGTGCAGCCTGAGTCGCTTGCCCGAGGTGTTCAACGAGCACCTGCGCAACCTGGCCCAGCACTGGCAGATCCCCTGTGTGGCCCTGGCGTTGTTCGATGCAGAAGACCAAGGCTGGCGGATCTACAGCCACTACACCGCCCACGACGCGCCCGCCTTGTGGCAGACCGGCCAGCACCTGGGCACCCTGCTGGACAGCGCCAATGGCAGCGCGCCATTGAGCCTGGCCCAGGCGCGCCGCGAACACCCAAGCCTGAACGGTATTTTCGGCAACGCCGACGGGTTCCTGGTGCCCTATCGCGATAGTCAGGGCGTCGCCGCCTGGTTGCTCTGCGGCCTCTACAATGGCCAGCAACACACCCGCGACCGGGAATGGCTGAACCTGACTGCCGCCCTCGCCGCCCCGCTGCTGAGCCGCTTGCGCGAGCAACGCGATCACCAACAGCTCGACCGCATGGACGCCCTGCAAGGCCTGCTCGGCACCGGCTGGTGGGAACTGCTGCCCGCCACCCAGGAAATCCAGCTGGCCCCGCAGCTACAGCACAGCCTCAGCCTGGAGGACGGCCCGACTCGCCAGGCGCTGGGTGTATGGCTGGAACAGATTCACCCCGCCGATCGCCAGGCACTCACCAGCCGCCTGCACGACCTGCAAACCCTCGACAAACCACTGCTGACCAGCGTGCGCCTGCAACGCACCGACACCGAGCACAACCCCCTCTGGTACCGCCTGCAGGGCCACGTGCTGGGGATGGGCGATCAGCGACGCTGGGTCGGTTTCATGCTCGACATCAGCGACATCAAAAACCAGCAACTGCAAGCCGCTGCCGCCCATGCGCGCCTGGATAACCTCATCGCCAGTTCACCGGCGGTGATCTATGTGCAGCGCTATGTCAGCGGCGCCCTGCACCCGGCGTTTTTCAGTGACAGCCTGCTGCCGCTGTTGGGCTGGACGCTGGACGACTGCAACCACGACAGCCTGGCGTCATTGATCCACCCCGAAGACCGCGACCTTTACTTTGAACGTACCCGCCGACTCCTGCGCGAAGGCGCCGTGCGCAGCCGCTACCGACTGCGCGACAAACAGGGCCACTACCACTGGCTGCTGGACGAAGCCAAATTACTGCGTGACGACCTCGGGTTGCCGCTGGAAGCCGTCGGCCTGTGGCTGGATGTCACCGAGGCGACCCTGGCCGCCGAGCAGATCAAGCAGAGCGAAGAGCGCTACCGCATCTTGGTTGAAGACTCGCCGGCGATGATCTGCCGCTATCGCCCGGACCTGACCCTGACCTTCGGCAACACGCCGCTGGCCAACTACCTGGAGTGCCTGCCTGCACAACTGCCGGGGTTGAACCTGGGCCATTGGCTGTCGGATGAACAGCGCCAGGCCTTTGTGCAGCGCATCAGCCAGCTGACCCCGGAATTCCCGGTCAGCACCGCCGAGATCAGCCTGGAATTGCCCGGCCGCGAACATGCCTGGTGGGTGTGGTCGGACCGTGGCGTATTTGACGAACAAGGCGTGCTGGTGGAAGTGCAAGCGGTGGGCCGCGACAACACCGAAGTGCGCCGCTCCCAGCAGCAACTGACCCAGAGCGCCAAGATGGCCACCTTGGGCGAAATGGCCACGGGCCTGGCCCATGAAATCAACCAGCCGCTCAACGTGATGCGCATGGCCATCGTCAATGTGCTCAAGCGCCTGGCCAGCGGTGATGCGCAGGTCGACTACCTCACCGAAAAACTGCAGCGCATCGACGCCCAGGTTCAGCGGGCGGCGCGGGTGGTGGACCATATGCGCGTGTTTGGCCGCCGCTCGGAAATCGAACAACAGCCCTTCGACCCGTCACAGGCGGTGGAAGGCACGCTGTCGCTGCTGGGCGAAGGGCTGCGCGGTAAAGGTGTGGACGTGCGCGTCACCCCGGCGGACTTTACGGTGCAGGTCAAAGGTCATGTCGACCAGCTTGAGCAGGTGCTGATCAACCTGATGGTCAATGCCCGTGACGCGTTGTTGAGCAAACACGAACAGGACCCGGCGTTCCGCCCGTGGATCGCACTGCATTGCGAACATGACAGCCGCCATGTGCGGCTCTGGGTGGAAGACAACGGCGGCGGGATCGACCCCCGGTTGATCGAGCGGATTTTCGAGCCGTTCTTCACCACCAAACCGATCGGCGTGGGCACGGGGTTGGGGTTGTCGGTGAGTTACGGGATTGTGGAGAACATGGGCGGACGCTTGAGCGTCGTCAATGGGCCGGCAGGGGCACGGTTTTGTGTGGAGCTGCCGGTGGATCAGATCACCAGGTAGGCGCGGCCCATATGGCAGCTGAGGTTGGCGCCGACTTCGGCGTTGCCGAGGCTGATGCCCAGGGCTTTGAGCAAGGTGTTGACGATGGGGTCCAGGATCGGCGCGAGCAGGTTCTGGATTGCCCCGACCAATGTCGTCGTGATCGTCGTCAAAAGGCCTGCGACCCCGGCAAGCGCGCCGCTTGAAACAGACCCGCTGGGCGGTGCATAGGTCACTTGGAGACCGGCCAAGGTCCCGCTGAGGCTCGCAACGATATCGCCCGTCGGCAGCAGCGTCTGATAGGTCGGTGCGAGATTCATCTCTGCGACCGGTAAATAGAACAGGTTGCCCGTTTGAGAACCGATAGTGGATTGGGCTTTCAACATAAGCCCGCCCCCTACGTTGGCAGTTCGTGCGCCACAAAGAACCACCAGCAGGCAATGCCTGGAACCGATATCGATCAGGCGTATGGGCTGGACGGCAACGGGTGCCGCCGAAGCAAAGGCAGCCGCCGCATCAATACTGCCGACCGTCAGCGTGGCAAGCGTGGTGCTGGCTTGTACGGTCAATGATTTCGTTGCGCTACTGACACAACTGAAATCAGTGACGTGGCTTTCCGCGCCACCCGCTTCAATCAGAATATCGAGCTTGCTGGCGATCTCGACATCGGTGGAGTCACATGCGACCGCACACAGTACCGAGCTCACCACGCCGGCAAGATTCAAATGCAGCAGGTTGTTGACCACACCGGCAATGGGCGTTGCCAGGCTTGTGACTGCCGAAGCCAGTGCAGAAACCGTCTTCAATACGGGCAATTCGATGGAAATTAAGGTCCTGACCTGCGCGGTCCGTACATAAATTTGATCCGTCGGCGGGTTCTTCGACAACCCCGCCTTGGCCTTCGCGGGATTACCAACCGCCGACATCTGGGGTGGTTCGATGACTTTGGTCTGGATGGAAACACTGCCCACCAAAGGGATATTCAACTGGGCCGCCGCGTTCACCGCATTCTTGCTGCTGGAAAGCTGCGCCGCCGTCTGTAGCAACTGGAACAACTGGATATTGGTATTCAAGGCAGCCGCCGGCGTGCCTGTCGTCATCTTCAACAAATCGCCGACGGTCAGCAACTTGGTATTGGGCGCAATCGCCTGGATCTTGATCGTATCGTTGATCACGGCCGCTACCGCAGAACCGTTTTTTTGCATCACCTTCACCACGGCATCGATCAAGTCGTTAGCTGAAACAGCGGTCGCCAGTAAAGCTTCGTAGTCACCCGCCTTTACGTTCAATTTGAGCGCCAACTGGTCCAGATAGCCGAGCAGGTTTACGCTGGTATCCGCCAACCCCTTCCAACTGGTCGCATCGAGCGTAAGCGTGCCCCCTAGCAAGCGACCGATCACCACGTTCAAAATGGCTGACTTGCTGGAGTCAATCGTGCCCAATGTGCTGCGAATCGTCAGTTGCGCCACTGGCGGCGCATACGCGGCCACGGCGGTCGCACTCAGCATCATCTGGCTGGAAACCGGGGCGCCGCTGAACATGCTCCAGATACCCGTGGCAATGCTGGTCATCACGCTGCGCGTGGCAACCACGCGTACGGCATCGTTTTTGGTCGCGTCAGGGGTAAACACACGCACGCTGTTGGCATTGGTCGTTAATAGGCCGCAGGTCACGACCAGGCCACGACTGTTGTCGCCGGCGACCACGGTGAAGCCATTGCGCGTGGCGTTTTCCTTGGCGTAGTCGTTCGCGGTGGTGGTGGGGCTGCACAGGCCGCCACGACCGGCGGCTTCCAGGGCCGAAGTGTCGGCGATGGACTGCAACTTGCGCTTTTCCATGTACAGGCGGCCGCTGTCCACCACCAGTAGCATGAAGACCAGCGCCACCGCCAGGGTGCCCGCTGCCATCAAGCCAATCGCACCGCGCTGCCTGGAACGAAGTCGGGGAGACATCAGGCACTCCTTAGCGCTTACTCTCCGTAGTTGCTTGGAGTGTAGACAAAGGCTGGCCAGTCGCCACAGATTGATGAGGTTTGGTGGGGTGATGGGGCTGCTTCGCAGCCCAGCGCGGGGCAAGCCCGCTCACCACAATAAAACCAGGTCCCACACAAAACCGTCGGAGGGGTTTAGTGGGGTGGGTAGCTGGAGAGGATGCGGGTGACGGTGGTGCGGATGGCTTTGTCGCGATCCTGGGGGTTGGGCGAGCTGGCCATCATTTGTTCGTCGCTGCCGCGCCAGACCAGTTTGCCGTCCTTGCCGTCGAGCAGGTCGATCTGGACGGTCGCCACTTTGTAGGTGATGTTGCGCGTTTCGTTGTACATCGGCGCGCCCCAGTAGCCATTCCATGGGCCGCCCCAGGCGCCGCCGTAGTTGGTGGTGACTTGTTGCTGGCGATCTTCGACGATCAGGTAGGCCTGCACATTGAGGTCAGCCTTGCTGCCCGGCGCGGCTGGGCGCAGGCCGCGCTGATCAAGCTGTTCACCCACGGCTTGGCGGATGCGTTGTTCGGTGAGGTCACTCTTGATGCGCGGATCATCGGGGCGGTATTGCAGGGCCGGGTCTTTCCAGGCCCAACTGCGGTAGGCGCCGAAGTCTCGACTGGCATCAAAGTCGTGGTTGACCTGGCTGGTCTGGCAACCGCCCAGCAACAGGACGACAGCTAGCGTAGCGATACGACGAAACATGGTTGTTCTCCAAAGAGCGACCCGCGCTTGAGATGAGAATAGCGGTTAACTGGGAGGGTACGCCGTCATCGCCTTTTGCACCGCCTGGCGCAAGGCATCGCCCCGCTCGCTGAGGCTGCCCTGGCTGCCGGTTTCGGCGCTGGCACTCCACACCGGCTGACCGGAGCGGGCATCGAACAGGTTGACGCGAACCACCACGACCTGGACCTCATAGGTGCGCACGATCGGCACCGAGTTGTACATGCCGTAGCCATTGCCATAGCGGTTATAGCCGCCGTAACCGTAGCCGTAGTCGTCCTGGACCTGCTTGAGGCGCTTCTCCAGGCGCACGTCGGCGCTCACCAGCAGGTCCGCAGGGCGGTTGTCGTGCAAGGGGCGCAGGCCGCGTTGGTCGAGGGCACCGCTGACCGCCTCGGCAATCTGCGCCGAATCAGCCCAGGCCGTTCCTGCCGGCAGTTGGCCGTTGCGCCAGGCCCAATTGCGGTAAGCGCCGTAGTCGCGCACCGGCGCTGGGTAGGCGCTGGCATCAAAGGTGTTGGCCGCCTGGGGCGGCGCCAGCGGGATCGGCGCCGAGGTGGCGACATAAGGGTTGGGACTTGAACAGGCGCCCAACCCCAGGGACAACAGGATCAAACAGAGACGACGCATTTCGACCTCCGCAGACTGGGCCGCTTAAACCGGACGGCAGATCCAGTGCAAATAACGCCCAAGTCCGGCAAAGCTTGGGTGACGACGGTGAGCGAGTTCCATCTCCAGAAGGTCCTGCAAATCCGCGCGGGCCTGGAATTCCACCGGCATATAGTCATGAAATACCCGCACACCACTTTGGCTTTCGACCTGCCAAAGGTCTACGAGTTGCGCCGCCAACTCACGCGGATCGAGCGGTTGTTGCGGCGTGAGGCTCTGCTTTTCGCCGGCCATGTCGTTCTTGCGCATTTTGCGGAAGTGGCCTTTGAGCAGGTTGCGATAAATCAGCGCATCGCGGTTGTAGAACGCCAACGACAGCCAGCCGCCGGGGACCGTGAGTTGGTGCAGCACCGGCAGGATCGCATGGGGTTCGGCCAACCATTCCAGCACGGCGTGGCACAGCACCACGTCGTAGGGTTCGGTGAGCTGGCCCAGCAGCGCTTGCCATGGCGCATGGATAAAAGTTGCGGTCTGCCCGGCCTCGGCGAAACGTTGGCGGGCGCCTTCGAGCATCGGCTCGGCAGGTTCGGCCAGGGTGACCGCGTGGCCTTGCTCGGCCAGCCACAGCGACATATGGCCCAGCCCCGCGCCGATATCCAGTACACGCAAGGGGCGCTTGGGCAGGGCTTCGGTCAAGTCGGCCTGGAGCACAGCCAGGCGAATCGCCCCTTTGGCACCGCCGTAGATTTTCTCGGCGAAACGCGTGGCCAACTGGTCGAAATGGCGGTCACTCATTGGGCAAACCGCCGTTCGCTGTCGGCCAGTTTGGCGCGCACCACCTCGTTCATGTCCAGGCCCAACTCGCTGCACAGCAACAGCAGGTACAGCACGACATCGCCGACTTCCTGCCCGGCATGGGCGAGCTTATCGGCAGAGAGCTGGCGCGATTGGTCTTCGGTCAGCCATTGGAAGATTTCCACCAACTCGGCCATTTCGACGCTGGCGGCCATGACCAGGTTTTTCGGGCTGTGGAATGGCTTCCAGTCGTTGTTATCGCGGATGCGGTGCAGGCGTTCGGTGAGGTGTTCGAGGTTCATGCGGGGGCTCCTGAAGGTGGATAGCTTCGGGGGGAATGGCCTTGAAGGCAAGTGAACCTTCAGATCGCTATCGGGGGCAAGCCCCCGATGGCGATCTAATCAACGACGCTGAACTCAAGCCTGGCAGTTTGCCCGGCTTCGTCGAGGACGCTGAGTTGATAGCGGCCCAAGCGCTCGAAACTGGCGTTGATGAAGTCCTGGTTAGCGCTGTCGCCCAGGGGCACGCCGTTGAGGAACCACCAGCGCCGCCCGCTGCCGCCCAGGGCGGAGATTTTCAGGCGCAGGGCTTGTTGACTGGCGGCAGGCAGGCGCAGTTGGTCACCTTCGCGGATACCGACAATCGACAGCGGTGACGACGCGGCCAGCGCCGGTGGCGGGCAATCGGGGTCCGCCGCGGGGATGCGCGCTTCGCGGCGCTCGGCCCTGGGCAGCCAGGGCTCCAGAGGCGCGGGCCACAGGGCGATGGTCTTGGGCTCGGCGCCAGGGCAATGGGCGTCGACCCGCAAGCCCTTGGCATTCACCCACACACTTTCCATCAAGCCCACGCTCAACGGTTGGTCCAGCGCCTGCAACGTCGGCGGCGTGGTGTGGTCCAGCGTCCAGGCGAAGCGCTGGCGCCGGCAATTGGGGTCGCTGCGGCTCATGGGCTGGCCCAACGGCCAACAGATCGCCGCCACGCCGACATTCGCCGGCACCGGCTTGACGGGCGCGCTAATGCCCCGCTGGCTGTCGCGGTTGGTCAGCACATCGTGCACCTGCAACATCAACGGCGCTGCGGAGGCCAGGCCGAACTGGCCGGGCACCGGTGTGCCGTCCGGTCGGCCGATCCACACACCGATCAAATAACGCGGGCCGACGCCAATCGCCCAGGCATCGCGAAAGCCATAGCTGGTGCCGGTTTTCCAGGCCAGCACGGGACGCTGCACCAACTCGGCACGTGGGTCGCGGTCCGGCCGCGCCTGGCCACTGAGGATGCGCCGCACAATCCAGGCGGCCCCTGGCGACAGTAACGGCCGCTCCCTAAGCGTATCGTCCGGCTGTAATCGAATATTGGCGCTCCTGCCGTCCCGGGCGAAGGCGCTGTAGCCGCTCACCAGATCTTCGAGGCGACTGCCTGCGCCGCCCAGGATCAGCGCCAGGTTCGGCTCGGCCAATGCGGGCAATGCCAGAGGCACGCCGCCGATGCGCATCTCGGCGGCAAACCGCTTCGGCCCATAGGCTTCCAACAACTGCACCGCCGGCAGGTTGAGCGAACTGGACAGCGCCGTGCTCGCCGGCACCGCACCGGTAAAACCCATCGAGAAGTTGCCCGGACGGTAATCGCCATAACGCCTGGGTACGTCCTGCAACAGGGATTCGGAGTGAATCAGCCCATCGTCCAGGGCCATGCCATAGAGGAAAGGTTTCAAGGTGGAGCCCGGCGAACGCAGGGCGCTGATCATGTCCACATGGCCAAAGCGCTTGGCATCATTGATGTCCACCGAGCCGAGGTAGGCACGCACGGCCATGGTTTCTTCCTCCACCACCAGAATGGCGGCGGAGGTGTGCTCCGGCAAACGCGCGCGCCAGCCCAGCAGCAGGTCTTCAAGGCGGCGTTGCAGGGTGGCGTCCAGGGTGGTGCGGATCAGCGGCGGGCTGTCGGGACGGTTCAGGCGGCGCGCGAGCAACGGCGCCAAGCTCGGTTCCAGGCGCGGGGCAAGCAGCAGCGGTTCTTCCAGGGCTTCGTCGACGGCAGCTTGCGGCCACACCTGGAACTCGGCGAGTCGACGCAACACTTTGTCACGGGCCTCCTGGGCGCGTTGCGGGTGACGGTCCGGACGCAAACGGCTGGGCGCCTGGGGCAGCACGGCGAGCAAGGCGGCTTCGGCATGGGTCAGCTGTGAAGGCGATTTACCCAGATACGCCCAACTGGCAGCCGCCACGCCTTGCAACGTACCGCCAAACGGTGCGCGGTTCAGGTAGAGGTTAAGGATTTCTGCCTTGGAGAGGTGCCATTCCAACTGCGCCGTGCGCCACAACTGGCGCAACTTGCCATGGAACGTGCGCGAATGCGGATCCAACAACCGCGCCACCTGCATCGACAAGGTGCTGCCGCCCGACACCACCCGCGTGCCGGTGAGGTTCTGCCACGTCGCCCGTACCAGCGCCAGTGGGTTTACGCCGGGGTGCTGGTAAAACCAACGGTCTTCATAGGTCAGCAACGCCTCCAGGTAATACGGCGACACCTCGCGGGTCTGCACCGGATAACGCCACACCCCATTGGCATCGGCAAACCGCCACAACGGCGTGCCATCCTCAGCCAGCACCACCCGCGCCAGATCGTCCTGGGGCAGGGGCAACGGCCAGATGCGGTCGGCCAGCCATAGCAAGGCGATCACCAACAAAAGGCTGGCCAGGGTCCAGCGGGCAACTAAACGCAAACTCAAACTGGCAAACCTCTATGCTTATAGGGAACTAGCCTGTTGCAATAACAACCAAAGGCACAGACACGCCCACCCTCTCATCAGGACACACACATGCAGGTAGAAAGCTTTTTCGGATGGTTGGGCCAAGCGCTCGGTTCCGTCATCCGCTTTATCGTCGACGGACTCAGCGGCCTGTTCGGTGCCCTGACCAACGCCGGTGGCAACTTCATCGACGGCCTGTCCCGCACGTTGGGCATGGACACCTCGATCATCAGCATCATTACCCTGATCATCGGCCTGATGCTGCTGTACTCGGCCGTGCGTGCCTTCATGCGCGCCTCGATCATCATGGGCATCATCTGGCTGCTGCTGGGCCTGTGGCTCCTGAGCTGGGTCGTCCACTGACCCAAAAGCACCACACATCACCTGTGGGAGGGGGCTTGCTCCCTCCCACATTTGCACCCAGTTCCGTCATTTAAATATCAGCGCCCTTTGATCACCAGATCCGCCGGCGTCTCTCCCACCGCCTGCCAGTTCGGCCGGTACATCGACTCCACCTGCGGCGGCGGTACGCGGTAAGTGCCCGGTGTCACGGCACGCGCCAGGTACAGCAGGTGCGTCGTGCCAGAGCCTTCCAGATTGATCGCCGCCACGTAGCGGTCGTCCCTGAACTCCTGATGCTTGAGCGACGCGTTCTGCATCGACTCACGCCACTCCTTCACCTGGCTGCTGGCGTTTTCCAGGCTGGCGGCACTTTGCGCCAGGTTCTGGTTTTCCAGTTCCAAACCGGCCGGGAGCAAATCCACCACAAGGGCATCCGGCACACGCTGCTTGGCACTGACCGCCAGATGCACCAGCACCAGATCACCGCTGTTGAGGCTGCGCAGGTTCAGCGGCTGGCCGTTCATGCCCAGGTATTCGCGACGGATGCTCAGGTTGTCACCGCCAGGCGCGGGTGGCACCTGTGGATAACCCGAGATCGTCAGTTGCTGGTACACCGGTGTCTCACCCTGATTACTCAGGCTCAAGTCGCTGGACAGCCACTTGCCCTCCAACGCCAGCGTCGGTTGCTGATTATTCAATTCCTGCACACCGCCACTGCCGGTGAGCGACACCTGCCAGTTCGCATCCGGCTTGGCGAACCCGAGGCGCCCGGCCAGGAACAGCGCGTTACGCTCCTGGGTCGACAGATACGGGCTGGCGGCCAACTGGTCCGACAGGGTGAACAAGCGCTCCTCACGCTTACCTTTGGCCAGGTCGTTCTCTTCCAGCAGCGCCAGGATCATCGCCTGGTCCCGCAGCGGGCTGCCGTAGTCGGCCAGCCATTCATTGGCATTGCGCTGTGCCGCCAGCCCGGCGAGCAAGGCTTGGTCCGCCCGGGGTTGGTCGCCCATCTTCTGCAATGCGATGGCCAACTGCACGAGCGGCAAACCGGAGCGCGCATCGCTGCGTCGTTCGAAGATGCTGCGCAGCGCCCCCAGCGGCGCCTGCTGACTGCGCGCCAGCACCATGCCGGCGTAGGCCTGCACGGCAAAGCGGGTGTGGTCGGCGTTATCGCTGTAGTCGACGTCGATCAGGTTACGCTCCTGCACATACCGCAGCAGGCGCTCGCTGGCCTTTTTCAACGCTTCAGGCGGCACCGCAAAACCCTGGTCACGAGCACGCAGCAGGAAGTCGGTGACGTAAGCCGTCAGCCAGTATTCTTCTTCGCCATCAGCGCCCCACAAACCGAAGCTGCCGTTGTAGCGCTGCATGCCCAGCAGGCGTTCGATGCCCAGCTCGATCTTGCGTTTACGCTCGCTGTCCGACTCGCCTTTGATCGACAGGCGCTTGAGCAATGCATCGTCGGCATACAGCGACGGGTACAGGCCGCTCGCGGTCTGCTCCAGGCAACCGTAGGGGTAAGCCTTGAGTGCACTGATCTGCGCACCGAGGTTCAGCGGTGGCCGGCTCGACAGGCTCAGCAGTGCCTGGCGCCCCGAGGCATCGAATTGATCCAGGGTGCCCACCGGCAGAGTCCATGGCTGATCCTTGAGCACTGCACGGTAATGCTTGAGCAGCGCCGGGTACGCAGGCCGCACGCCCAGGGTCCATTCACGGGTGAACGGCGGCAGGGTCTCGCCCGGCAGGTCCAGGCCGTTCACTGTCACCTTGACCTTGCCCTGGCCCAACCCGCCCCACGCTTTCACTGGGATGCGCAGGGTGGTGCGCTGGCCTGGTTTCAGCTCAACGGTTTGCGCGCCACTGTTGACCAACTCCAACTGCCCGTCGGCGCTCAGTTGCACCTCCAGCTTCTGCGCCTTGCCCGACAGGTTGGACAGGTCCAGCGCCAATGTCGTCTGGTCCCCCCCGGCGAGGAAGCGCGGTGCCGACAGCTCGGCGATCAGCGGCGCGGCGATC
The DNA here is from genome assembly GCF_002859085.1 of Pseudomonas sp. QC2. Classification (NCBI taxonomy): domain Bacteria; kingdom Pseudomonadati; phylum Pseudomonadota; class Gammaproteobacteria; order Pseudomonadales; family Pseudomonadaceae; genus Pseudomonas; species Pseudomonas sp. QC2. The sequence goes on along the minus strand of NZ_PKKS01000017.1, from coordinate 255,448 downwards.
ACCGTTTTGGCTTCGGCCATGCCATAGCGATCATCGGTCCAGGCCTGGGCCATCAGGCGCAGTTCGCCGTTGAAGTCGGGAATGTTGACGCTGACTTCGCCCTCGCCTTGCTCATTCAAGGTCACCGGCGCGCTTTGCAGGGCGACGATGGTCACACTGGTGTCAGGGCGCTTGCCGCCCTTGGCCAACGCCGCGTCGCCACCAAACGCCAGGCTGGCCAGGCGGCCCTGCCCGGCTTCGATCAACTGGCCATAAATATCGAATTGGTCCACGCCGTAGGCCTTGCGGCCGAACAGGCTGGAGTACGGGTCCGGCGTCGGGTATTCAGTGATATTGAGGATGCCCACGTCCACCGCCGCCACCAACACATGCACCTGCTTGGGCACGCTGCCATCGGCATTTTTAGCAGCGATCTTCACCGTCAGCGGTTGTTTGGGGCGCATTTTTTCCGGCGCGGTGAGGGTCACGCCCAGTTTGCGTTGGGTGCGATCCAGCGGCAGGTGCAGCAGGCCTACTGCACGTTTGGGGGTGATATTGGCTTTGCGCTCGCCCGGGCGAATCACCAAGGCGCTCACGTACAGGTCATGGCGCGACCATGTCGGGTCGAGCTTCACAGCGAAGCTTTTGCCTTCGGCCGGCACATCGATTTCCTGCCACCACAGCGGCCCTTCGGCAGACTCCACCAGCAGGTAGCCTTTACCGGCCGCCGGCGGCGTGACGGTGACGTTGGCTGTGTCGCCATCGCCATACGCCGGTTTATCCAGCGCCAGCTTGACCTGGTCCGGCCGCACGGCACCGCCTTCGGTGTTGTCCTGAGCCTGGTAGCCGGCCCAGAAACGCAAGCTGCTGACCAAGCCGGTCTGCGGGTCTTCCACTTCAACGCGGTAAGGGCCCCACTCCACCTGGAAGCTGACCTTGGCGGTGTCGCCGGCCTTGATGTTCAGGGTCTGTTCGTCGAGGTTGAGGAATTTCTCGTTGAAGTGATAGCTCCAGCCATCGTTCTCGGAGTAGTTCCAGTAGTAATCGCGACGCTCGCGCACCAGGCGCACCTTGAGGTTTGGCGCGGCGAGTTTCTGCCCGTCCTGGTTGGCCAGCAGCACTTCGAATTCCGCCGGGCCATCGCCGTTGGTTTCCGTGCCGTCAAACAACCCGCGCAGGCCCGGCAGTTGCTCGGCCGGCCAGATCGGCTGCACCAGGCGCCGCGTGATCGGCCGCCCGCCCGACTCTTGCAGGCTGGCCTGTACGATCAGTTGCAGCGGTGACTTGGCCTCGGCCCATTTGCTTTCCAGGGTCAGTGCTTCCTGGCCCTTGGCGTCGAGCACGCTCTCGTCCAGCTCGAAATCCTGGCTCAGCTCTTCTTCGGTGACGGAACCGAACTGGTAACCGGGCAGCGACTTGACCGCTTCGCGCAGCGGCCGCACATAGACTTGCCCACTGACCCGGTTGCCCGACGCAGGCGCGCCGTACAGGTAACGACCGTTGACCTGGATCACCGCGTCGTCTGCCGGGCTCAACGGCGTGTCACTGCCCTTGAGTTCCAGCGCCAGGCGCTCGGGCAAGAAGTCTTCGACAAGGAATTCATACAACTGCGGCTTGCCATCACCCAGGTCGAACACCAACTGCCAGCGCCCGGTCGGCGCTTCGCCGGCCAGTTGCAGTTGATATTGATAGAGGCCGGAGGCATCGGCATCCCACACGAATTTGCGGCTCACCTGTTCATCCGGGCGACGCACTTCGACGCTCACCGGCTGCGGTTTGACGGCATTGCCATCCTTGTCCCGCAGCAAGGCGTTGAGCAGCACGGTTTCGCCGGGGCGATACAGGTCGCGCGGACCAAAGACAAAGAACTGCAATGGGTGGGACGGTTGGCCGCCAATGTCGAACTCGGCCAGGTCCAGCGCGGCGCTGTCGAGGCGCAGCATACTGGTCTGTTCGCCCTGCTTGGCGAGCAGCACCTGGGCTTTTTTCGGCAAAGGCAACTCAGCGTGGCCCCCCTTCTCGGTCTTGCCCTGGGCCAGCACGCGGCCCTCGGCGTCGAGCACCTCTAGGTCGACGCCATCCAGCGCCTTGCCGCCTTCCAGCGCCTGGGTAAACACGTCCAGGCGATTGGCGTAGCGGTGCACCGACAGGCCGATATCACTCAAGGTGAACAGCGTCGCCGGTTGGGAATAGTTGTAGGTGCCCGAGGCACGCATCACCGCCAGGTACACGCCCGGCTGCTGCAATTGCTTGAGGCCGGCGATCGGCAGCAACAGGGTTTCGCGGGTGTTGCGTGCCGGGTTCAGGTCGAAACGACCGCCGTAGACCAAATCGGCCAGCGGCAGCAGTTCGCGGGACTCATAGCTTTGCAGGCTGGTGTTGCGCCCCCACTGCGCCAGGAACGACGGCAAGGACTCGGGCTTGATGCGGAAGAACTCGACGTCGATCTTGTCGACGTTCAGCGCGATCACCGGCAGGCCTTCGGCCAGGCGCGTCGGCAGCAGCGTGCCACGGCTGGCGAAACCGACGGTGGCTTGCAGGTCGCGGGTTTCCAGGCGGGCGATGTACTCGGCGGGCAGCAGGTTGTTATTCACGGCCTTCACACCGGGGTCAACCGTCAGCACCAACTTGCGCTGCGGCTCCAAGTGACGCAGGCGCAGCTCCATCAGGTTGTCGGAGATTTCCCAGGCACCATCGACCTTGCCCGACTTGCTGTCGACCAAGTGAAGTTTGTCAGCGAATTTCTGATCGGGATCCAACGGAATGGAAAAGCTCACCGACAAGGTACTGGCCCCGTCGAGCTGCACCTCGGACACATCCACCACGCTCAATTCACGCCCGGCGTAGCGCTGCTTCAGCGCCGCCACATCCACGGCGGCCTTGGCCGGCTTGGGGGCAACCGTCGCTGCCGCAGGCGCGGTCGGAGCAGCCGGTTTATCGGAGGAATCACAGGCGCTCAGCAGGGCCAGCGCGCAGGCAAGGAACAGTCCTTTGTTAAGCATGGGGAACTCGTCGTGAGAGGGATCCGAGGGGTGAACTATATATCAGCCCGAGTGGGGCCGATGAGGTGCCGGTCACATTGACCGACGGAGGGTGGTTTGGTTCTTGAGGGAACGCGAGCGGAGCCAAATCCCACAAACGCTGACGATCCAAATGTGGGAGGGGGCTTGCCCCCGATGGCGGTGGGTCAGCTCCAGATTCACCCACTGACAGACTGCCATCGGGGGCGAGCCCCCTCCCACATTGGTTCTGCAGTGACATTAAGGGCCCGTTACAATGCCGCTCCTCTGAAGGAGCCCGCATGCACACCCTACTCACCGACTGGCGCCACCGCCCCACCCACCGCCGCGTCTGGGCCCTGGCTGCGCCGATGATCCTGTCGAATATCTCGGTGCCCCTGGTGGCCCTGGTCGACAGCATGGTCATCGGCCACCTGCCCCATGCCCATCAACTGGGCGCCGTGGCGGTCGGAGCCAGCCTGTATACCTTTCTTGCCTGGGCCATGGGCTTCCTGCGCATGGGTTCCACCGGCTTTGCCGCGCAAGCCGCCGGGCGCAACGATGGCGCCGCACTGCGGCAAATCCTGCTGCAAGGCCTGCTGCTGGCGCTGGGCCTGGCGATGCTATTAGGCACAGTGGGCATCCCCCTGAGCCATCTGGCCCTGGAATGGATGCAACCCTCTCCCGAACTGAATCAACTGACCCAGGACTTCTTCCACACCCGCCTGTTCGGCCTGCCCGCCGCGCTGGCCAGCTACGCACTGGTCGGCTGGTTCCTCGGCACTCAGAACGCCCGCGCGCCCTTGGCGATCCTGCTGACCACCAACCTGGTCAACATCGCCCTCAACCTGTGGTTCGTCCTTGGCCTGGATTGGGGTGTGGTCGGTTCGGCGCGCGCGTCCGTTGTCGCCGAATGGACCGGCGCCCTGCTCGGCCTGGCGCTCACGCAAAAAGCCCTGCGCGCCTACCCCGGCCATCTCGCCTGGGCGGCGTTGAAACGCTGGGAGAGCTGGCGCCCGCTGCTGGCGGTCAACCGCGACATTTTCATCCGCAGCCTCGCGCTGCAATCGGTGTTTTTCATGATCACGGTGCAAGGCGCCCGCCTTGGCGACGCTACCGTGGCGGCCAACGCGCTATTGCTCAACGGCCTGTTACTGACGGCCCACGCCCTGGATGGATTGGCCCACGCGGTCGAAGCCCTGTGCGGTCACGCGATCGGCGCCCACGACCGCCCATCCCTGCGCCGCTCACTGGTGGTGGCCGGCGGTTGGTCACTGATCGCCAGCGTTGGTTTTGCCCTGCTGTTCACCTTCGCCGGCCACCTGTTTATCGCCATGCAGACCGATATCCCCAGCGTGCGCGAAACCGCCGACATCTACTTGCCCTATCTGGCGCTACTGCCGTTGATTGCAGTGTGGAGTTACTTGCTGGACGGCTTGTTCATCGGTGCGACCCGCGCACGGGAAATGCGCAACGGCATGCTGCTGACCCTGTTGCTGACGTTGCCAATCGCGTGGGCGTTGCAGGGTTTGGGGAATCACGGCCTGTGGATAACCTTCCTGCTGTTCATGGCCCTGCGCAGCCTCACTTTGTGGGCGATTGCCTGGCGATTGAACCGGCAGGATCAGTGGCTTGGATAAACGCCGTGACCCGATCCAGTACCGGTGCCAGCCAGCGCAGCGGCTTGGAGAGCGCGGCCACCAGCGTCTGGTGATTGGTCTTGCCGAAGTAGAAGGTTTCAACCGGCACGCCCGCCGCCCGCAACGTGTTGGCCAGGCCGCCGGTATTACGCGAGGGGTTGACCAGCTTGTCGTCGGTCGAGGCCATCAACAGGCTCGGCGGTGCGCCGGCGCTGACGTGGTTGATCGGCTGGGAATCCTGCGGTGAATCGGGGAAGAAAAACACCGGTTTTACCTCCGGGTTTTCAATCGGCAGGAAGTCATAAGGCCCAGCCAGGCCGATCCAGCCCTTGAGCATCGACGGTGACAGGTTCACGTGCTCAAGCCATCGCGCGTCCAGCGCGAGCATGGCAGCATTGTACGCACCGGAGCTGTGGCCCATCAGGTAGAGCTGCTGCGGGTCACCGCCGTAGTCGGCGATGTGCTGATGGGTCCAGGCCACCGCTCGGGCGCCGTCCTGGAGAAACGCGGGGTAGCGCACTTGAGGGTAGAGCCGGTAATCGGCAATCACTACGACAATGCCACGTGAAGCCAGGGCTTCGCCGACGAAACCGTAGTCATCCCTGGAGCCGCTGTTCCAGCTGCCGCCGTAGAAGAAAACCACCACCGGCGCGCTGGAGATAGCAGGCGCAGGCCGGTAGACATCGAGTTTCTGGCGGGAATCATCGCCGTAGGCGATGGCAGCGGTTTTGGTGAAGGTATCGGAAGGGGTGAGGGCGTTGAGGACTTTGATCGGGGAGCAGGCGGCCAAGAATGCTGCCATTGCCAGGGTGAGCACCTGCAGCCATTGACTCAACATTGCTCAGCCCTCAGACAATTTCAGGATTAGCACTGCGTCAAAAGTAGGAGGGGGCAAGCCCCCTCCCACATTTTTTACGAGGACAGGTAGGACGAACGCGTCAGCCCCAGACGCAAGGCATCCAGGAACTGCGTACGCTCCGCCGCACTGATCTTCGCGCTCGCACACTTGTCACGGTAATGCGTCATCAGCTCTTCCGGCGACAAATGCACATAGCGCAGCATGTCTTCGATGGTGTCGTGCGTCTCGATCCCGGCGCTGTACACCGAACCATCTTCACGCTGGTAGATATTCACCGAGTCGGTGTCGCCGAACAGGTTGTGCATGTCCCCCAGGATTTCCTGGTAAGCCCCCACCAGGAAGATACCCAGCAAGTAGTCTTCACCTTCGTTCAAGCCATGTACCGGCAAGCTGGTTTCGATGCTTTGCTCGTCGACGTACTGCTTGATCTTGCCGTCCGAGTCGCAGGTCAGGTCTTGCAGCACGGCACGGCGCAGCGGCTCTTCGTCGAGGCGGTGCAGCGGCAGGATCGGCAGTACCTGGCCGATGGCCCAGGTGTCCGGCAGGCTCTGGAACACCGAGAAGTTGCAGATGTACTTGTCGGCCAGCTTGTCGTTGAGTTCATCCAGCACCTGGCGGTGCGAGCGCTGGCGGGCTTTCAACGAGTTGTGCAGGCGGCGGCACACGGCGAAGTAGCACTGTTCGGCCAGGGCTTTTTCGGCCAGGGTCAGTTTGCCGTCGGCGTACTGGGTGGCCACATCGCTCATGTAGTGGGTGGCGCGCCAGTAGGTTTCGGTGACCATCTCGATGTCGGTCGGGCCCAGCAGGTCTACCAGCCATTGCACGGTTTCCGGCAGGTTTTCCTTGTTTTCGATGACCGGGATTTCGTCGTTGTGTTTCTCGACGTCGGTCACCTGCACCACCAACATGGCGTGGTGCGCGGTCAGGGAACGCCCGCTTTCGGAGAAGATGTTCGGGTGCGGCAGGCTCTGCGCGTCGCAGAACTCCTTGAGCATGCCCACGACCACCCCGGCGTAGTCGTCCATGTCGTAGTTGATCGAGCTGGCGTTACGCGAGTGAGTACCGTCGTAGTCCACGCCCAGGCCACCGCCCACGTCGATGTGGTCCACTGGCAGGCCGAGGTTGCGCAACTCGCCGTAGTAACGGATGGCTTCCTTGAAGCCGTGCTGGTAGTCGGCCAGGTTGGCGATCTGCGAACCCATGTGGAAGTGCAGCAGGCGGATGCCCTGGTCCAGGCCCGCCGCGCGGAAGCGCTCGACCACGGACAGCAACTGCGCCGCCGACAGACCGAACTTGGACTTCTCGCCACCGGTGTCCGCCCACTTGCTCGACGCCAGCGACGACAAGCGCACGCGCAGGCCGACCTGGGGCTTGACCTTAAGGCTGGCAGCCTCTTCGATCACCAGCTCAACTTCAGATTCTTTCTCGATCACGATGAACACATTGTGGCCGAGCTTCTGGCCCATCAGCGCGAGGCGGATGAACTCACGGTCCTTGTAACCGTTGCAGACGATAGTGCCGCCCTTCGGCGCCAGGGCCAATACCGCCAGCAGCTCAGGCTTGGAGCCGGCTTCCAGGCCGATGGACACGTTCTGGGTGGCGATGATGTTCTCGATCACCGCTTCCTGCTGGTTCACTTTGATCGGGTACAGCGCGGTGTACTTGCTCTGGTACTCGAGGCGCTCGATATTCGAATCGAAGGCACCGGTCAATTGGCGTACGCGATCTTGCAGGATGTCAGGAAAGCGCACCAGCAACGGCAGGGACAGGCCGCTTTTACGCAGTTCATCGACCTGCTCGTACAAGTCGACGGGCGTACTGTTCGGACCGTTCGGACGAACTTCTACGCGACCGGCTTCATTGATCGCGAAATAACCGGCCCCCCAATGGCGAATCCCGTAAACACTGCGGCTGTCCGCAACTGTCCATTGGCTGCCATCGTCTTTGCGTGTGCGTCGTACGGACATCGAAGTCCCCTATATATGAAGTCGAAGGCACCGCCCCTGGTTCGAGGCTGGCGCAGTCTAAAGAATGAAAATGACGATTTGCCTGCAAGCAAGGTAGACCCCACGCGCAGGACAGAGTTTAGACACAGGTTGGGAAGAGGCTTTCAGCCGCCGGACTTCTTGGCCTTGTACCCGAGCTTGATCAGCTCGGCCAACAGCAACTCGACGTGATCGCCCTGGATCTCGATGACCCCGTCTTTCAACGCGCCACCGGTGCCACAGCGCTTTTTCAGCGTGGTGGCCAGTTCCTTCAGCGCCTCTTCGGCCAACGGCACGCCAGTGATGGTGGTCACCGTCTTGCCGCCACGGCCTTTGCTTTCGCGGCGCACGCGGGCAATACCGTCGCCTTCAGGGATCAGGGTCTGTTTGCAGGTACACGAATCCACGGGCTGACGACAGTCCGGGCAGTGTCGACCTGCATCGGTGGAAAATACCAGGCCACCAAGGGCGGCGAAGGATGCGGCTTTTTTGGCCACCGGCAATCCTCTTGGGAGGACAAAGACTGGCCAGCGCTCGGCTCTGGTTAAAGGAGGCGAGTCACCAACCGCGAAGCCCCACTCAGGCAGGGGCAGCGCTACCGAACCACCAGGGTGGTTCGGGTGAAAAGTCGCGCAGTGTAACCACAAAAAGCCGACTTGCTAAGAGCCAAATGGCGCCAATTTATGCAACTTTAGCGACGTGAGGCCAGATAACGTCGCAGCCCCTCTTGGGCGTCCGGGCAGTAAGGCTTTTGTTCGGCCTCCTGCAGGACAGTACCTATAGGCAAAAAGCGCGCTTCCATGACCTCTTCCGGCTGCAGGCGCAGCGGCCCATCCCAGACTGCCGAGTAGGATTTGCACCAGAGCCGGCTGTCGCCATCTTCGAAGTAGAAATGGTCATGTTCGACCAATTCCACCCCGCCGACACCCAACTCTTCTTCCAGCTCTCGGGCAGCAGACACGGCATAGGATTCACCCGCCGCGACCATCCCACCCGCCGCTGTGTCCCAGAAACCGGGGTACATGGCTTTGCTCAGGGTGCGCCGGTGCACACACAGCTCACCGGCCGAATTGAACAGGAAGATAAAGGTGCAACGGCCGATCAACCCGCGCTGGCGCAGATCGGCCCTGACAAGACTGCCGAGCAGAGTGTCCTGCTCATCGACCCAGCAGATCAGTTCGGCATCGGAAGCCGCGCGGTGGGCGGCCTCCTTTTGAGTAGCGTCCATCATCAACCTTGGTTGAGCAGCTGACGCAAATCGATCACCGCAGCGTTAGCCCGGGAAATGTAGTTGGCCATCACCAGCGAGTGGTTGGCCAATACGCCAAAGCCGCTGCCGTTAAGGATCATCGGGCTCCACACCGGCTCTTGCGAGGCCTCCAGCTCACGAATGATCTGGCGCACGCTAACGGTGGCGTTCTTCTTGGCCAGCACGTCGGCAAAGTCGACTTCGATGGCGCGCAGCAGGTGCGACAGGGCCCAGGCCTGGCCGCGTGCTTCGTAGAACACGTTGTCGATCTGCATCCATGGGGTTTCCACCACTTCTTCATCGACCTGCGGCACTTCACCCGGAGCCAGGGCTTCGGTTTTCAGTGCGGTGTTGAGTTTTACCCGGCCGACACTGGCCGACAGGCGTTGCGACAGCGAGCCCAGGCGGGTGGCGACATCGCCCAGCCAGTTGTTCAGGTTATCGGCACGCGCGTAGAACAGTGCGCCGCGTTGGTTCGGGTCGGACAAGCGCGCTTCATAGCGGCTCAGGGAATTGATGCCTTCCTGGTATTCCGACTCACTGGATGGCAGCACCCAGCTCTTGTTGTCGAAGTTGAAGCGCGGCTCGGCCTTGGCCAGATCGGCGTCTTCGGCCGACTGCGACTGCGAGCGGGCGAAGTCTTTACGCAGGGCGCGGGTCAGGTCGCGCACCTGCACCAGCACGCCATATTCCCAGCTCGGCATGTTGTCCATCCACAGGCCTGGCGGGAAACGGTCGTTGGAAATGTAGCCGCCGGGCTTGTTCAGCAAGGTGCCGACCACGGTCTTGAGGGTTTCGACGGTGGTAAAGCCCACCACCATCTGCTTGCCTTCTTTTTCGGCGGCAATCTGTGCGTTCTGCTGGACCGGAAACAGTGCCGGCTCTTCGCTCCAGTACCAGCCCAGGGCGCCGGTGACCAGCAGGTACAGGCCGAGCACGCTGAGCACGGCACGGCTCATCAGCACGGTACGAAGATAACTGCGGTTGGCCGACTTGGGCTCAGGGGCGGGGCCTTTGGCACTGCCTGCACGGTTTTTCCAGTCCAGCATGGCGATATCCTTTCAATCACTTGAGTTCATGCACTTGAATTGATGGCGTGCGTTCAAACACTCCGACCACAACCCTACCCCATCGTGCCCGCCCGTGCGGGGCTTTTCACCAAACTGGCGCACAGAGGGTATTCGACTATAAAGGATGCACGCTTTTTACGCTGCGCGACCACCGGGTCAGCAACTGAATACCCGGAACACACAGTTTATTGATGCATGACACTCATCCCAAGGAAAAGAGGTGCTAGCATAGAGCCATCAGTCGACCTCAGCATGCACCCTAACTAGTAGTCAGGATATGACCGAGCCAGAAGACCCCAGCCGTGAGCGTCTCAAGCAGCATTTTGCCCAGCGGGTAATTCATCAAGCACGTCAAATTCTTGAGATCTGGCAGCGCCTGCAACGCAGCGAGTGGTCCGGCACCGACCTTTCCGAACTCAGCGAGGCCAATTTGCGCCTGCTGCGGTTTGCCGAGCGCTTCGAACAACCGGAACACCGCCAGCTGGCGCAACACATCGGCGACTCCCTCAAGGCAGTCGACGACAACCGTGGGCGCCTCAGCAGCCACCTGATCACCGAACTCAATCGCTTGATGCAGCGTCTGTCTCGCACCGGCCTGCGCCAGGGTGACCAGCTGGAACAAACCTTCCTGCCGCCGATGCGCAAGCCGATCTACGTCATGCTGGCCGATCACGACCGCGCCGAGCGGCTGGCCAAGCAGCTGGAATTCTTCGGTTTGAGCGCCCAATCCCTCGACAGCGTGGCCGCGTTTCGCGCGGCGATGGCCGAGCGCCTGCCTTCGGCGATTGTGATGGACGTGGATTTCTGCGGCACCGGCCTGGGCCTCAAGCTCGCCGCCGAAGCCCAGGAAGGCCTGGAGCACAAACTGCCGCTGCTGTTCTTCAGCCTGCACGAGACCGACACCCCTACCCGGCTGGCCGCCGTGCGCGCCGGGGGCCAGGAATTCCTGACCGGGACGCTGGAAGCCTCTAGCCTGTTGGAAAAAATCGAAGTGCTGACCTGCGTCGCCCAGTACGAGCCGTATAAGGTGCTGATCATCGACGATTCGCGGGCCCAGGCGCTGCACACCGAGCGGCTGCTCAACAGCGCCGGTATCGTCACCCGCACGCTGATCGAACCGATCCAGGCCATGGCTGAGCTGGCGGACTTCCAGCCCGACCTGATCATCCTCGACATGTATATGCCCGCCTGTACCGGTACCGAACTGGCCAAGGTGATCCGCCATAACGACCGTTATGTCAGCGTACCGATCATCTACCTGTCGGCCGAGGACGACCTGGATAAACAACTGGACGCCATGAGCGAAGGCGGCGATGACTTCCTCACCAAGCCGATCAAGCCGCGCCACCTGATCACCACCGTGCGCAACCGCGCCGCTCGCGCACGCAACCTCAAGGCACGGATGGTGCGCGACAGCCTGACCGGCCTGTACAACCACACCCACATCCTGCAACTGCTTGAAGACTGCAGCTTCCGCGCACGCCGCGAGAACAAGCCGCTGAGCTTTGCCATGCTGGATATCGACCACTTCAAGCGGGTCAATGACAGCCACGGCCACCCCATGGGTGACCGCGTGATCAAAAGCCTGGCGCTGTTTCTCAAGCAGCGCCTGCGCAAGACCGACTACATCGGGCGCTACGGCGGCGAAGAGTTCGCCATTGTGATGCCGGACACCGACCTGGAATCGGCCTGCAAGGTGCTGGATGAAATCCGTGGCCGCTTTGCCGAAATCCACTACCCGGCCCAACCGCAGGATTTATGGTGCACGTTCAGCGCCGGGCTGGTGGAGCTGTGCGACGACTCCGACAGCCTGATGATGGCCGCCCAGGCCGACGAGGCGCTGTACCGCGCCAAGCACGCCGGGCGCAACCGCGTGCAGGCTGCGCGCGCATCAAAGCAAAGTGCCATCTTTTCACCGGAATCCACTGATTCGGTCATAACGCTGTAACGCAAACGCAATAACTTCAGGCACTTATCTTTTGCTGTCGGTTGATACCACGCATGCGCCTGAAGCTGCTGACCAATCTCAATACCCTTCTTCTGGTGGCCGTGTGCCTGGCGCTGGGGGCGACGCTGTGGTGGTCGCAACGGGCGCTGGAGCGGCCTTATCTGCTGATGGAACGTTACCTGGGCCTGTCGCAGACCTTCCAGAACCAGGCTGCACGCAACATCGACGACTACCTGGCCAGTGGCGATGCCTTGCGCCTGAGCAGCGCCGGCCAGAGCCTGGAAAGCCTGTTGCAGCATCTGGATGAACTGCCTGCGGACCTCGCACAAAACCTGCGGCCCAGCCTGGTCGACTTGGATGCGTTCAGCAAGACCGACTTGCTGGCTGCCGGCAAGCTGGCTGGCGACCCACAAGCCTTGCTGCTGCAGGCCGAGCGCGAATTGGGCGCGAACCTGGAGCAACTGAGCCAATACGCCAGCGGCGTGAATTCTGCCGAAGCTGCGCGTTACTTGCCCCCACTGCTGGCGGCATCCCAGCACCTGGCCAAGCTGTCCCTGGCCCGCGACAAACTGGTGAGCAGCGGGCGCGCGGAATTGGCCACGGATGTGGAGCGCGAAGTCGCCAATATCCGCACCCAGGCCGACCTGTTGGAGCAACTGCCCTTGCTGGGGGTGAAGGCCAGTGCCGAATCCGGCGCCGATGATTTCTCCGCCATGATGGGCTTGGAAAACAGTGAAAAAGCCGAAGCCCAGGACACCGGTGTCGACCTCAAACGCGAACTCAACAGCCTGCTGACCCGCTATCCCGCTGAACTCAAGCGCACCCGCGAACAAATCCAGCAACGCGCTGACCTGGCCGCCCGCACCCGCCTGAAAATCAACGCCGTGCAGGAGGCCATTGCGGGCCTGGAACCGGTTGTGCGCGCACAGCACGGTGCGATCCAGGGCGAAGTGCGTGTGATGCAAGGGGTGATGATCGGCCTGATCCTGCTGATCGCGCTGCTGATCGACACCCTGCAACGACGCTTGGCACGGGTGCTGACCAACCTGGCACCCGCCCTGTCGACCTGGGCCGAAGGTGACTTCAGCCGGCCGATTGCCTTGGGCAAGACCAACCGCGAACTCCACGATATCGAAGCCTCGCTGAACCGCCTGCGCGCCTACCTGGTGGACCTGGTCGGCACGATTCGCGGCAATGCCGAGGAGGTCGCGGGCAGCAGCCGCGCCCTCGCCGAACTGAGCAGCGGCCTGCACGACGGCGCCGAACGCCAGGCTGGGGACACGGCGCAGATCCGCGATTCGCTGGGTGAACTGGAAGCGACCATCCAGCAAGTCGCCGGCGATGCCAGCCAGGCCGCCGGCGCCAGCCGCAGCGCGGGCCAGGCGGTGGAGCAAGGCCAGCGTGTGATCGGCCTGAGCCTGACCGGGCTGCATGCCCTGGTGGGCGAAGTGCAACAAAACGCGCAGATGATCGAAAAACTCGCCGAAGAATCGGCCACCATCGGCGGCGTGCTGACGGTGATCCGCTCGATTGCCGACCAGACCAACCTGCTGGCCCTCAACGCGGCTATCGAGGCCGCCCGCGCCGGTGAAGCCGGCCGTGGGTTTGCCGTGGTCGCCGACGAAGTCCGTTCCCTGGCCCAGCGCACTGCCGGCGCCACCGCAGAAATCCAGACCCTGATCGCCGGTCTGCAAAGCGCCGCCCACCAATCGGTACAAGGCATGCGCGCGCAGGTCGAACACGCCGAAGCTACCGCCCAGCAGGCCCAGGCCGCGGATGGCGCGCTGGATGAAATCGTCGGCGCCATCCAGACCATTTCCGAAACAGCCGTGCGCATCGCGGATGTGACGGCACAGCAAAGTGGTGCCGTCAGTGAGATTCGCGACAACAGCGAGCGGATTCACCAGTTGGGCGAGGATAATCTGCTGCGCATTGGCCAGGGCCGCAGCCAGGGCGAGCATTTGCTGGTGCTGGGTGGGCAGCTCAATACGGCGGTGCAGGCCTTCCGCGTCTGACCTGATCTATTGCCCCGTGGAGATCAAAAGGTGGGAGGGGGCTTGCTCCCGATTGCGGGGTGTCAGCCACTGTATGTGTTGACTGATGCACCGCCATCGAGAGCAAGCACCCTCCCACATTGATCTCCACCGGATTCAACGCTGTCTCGCCAATGACCGGATCCCGGCCCGTAGTCACAAATTTTGCGCAATCCTCGCTAATCGTGCCGCCTACTGCATAGAACTGGACAGTCACAAAGGCTTTGCGGCATAGTCGCCGAGTTCTGCCGTACCCACATCAATAACAAGGAACAGCCGATGGCGACCTTACTGGTTCTTCACGGACCCAACCTGAACCTGCTCGGCACCCGTGAACCGGGCGTCTACGGGGCAGTGACCCTCGATCAGATCAACCTCGATCTTGAACGCAGGGCGCGTGAAGCCGGCCACCATCTGCTCTACCTGCAAAGCAATGCCGAGTACGAATTGATTGATCGCATCCATGCCGCACGCGGCGAAGGCGTGGACTTTATCCTGATCAATCCCGCCGCTTTTACACACACAAGCGTTGCATTACGTGACGCGTTGCTGGCGGTGAGCATCCCATTCATCGAAGTGCATTTGTCGAACGTGCACAAACGCGAACCTTTCCGCCATCACTCTTACTTCTCCGACGTAGCGGTAGGAGTGATCTGCGGCCTTGGCGCCAGCGGTTACCGACTGGCCCTGGAGGCCGCCCTGGAACAGCTTGAACAACCGGCCAAGCGCCCCTGACCGACCCTTGGGAGTTGATGATTCATGGATATCCGTAAAGTTAAGAAACTGATCGAACTGCTGGAAGAATCCGGTATCGACGAGCTGGAAATCAAGGAAGGCGAAGAGTCCGTACGGATCAGCCGTCACAGCAAGACCCCGGCCCAGCAGTTCTACGCGCCACAGATGCAAGCACCGGCGCCAGCCGCTGCTGCACCGGCCGCCGCACCTGCTGCCGCCGCACCTGCCGCCCCTGCGCTGAACGGCTTCGTGGTCAAGTCGCCAATGGTCGGTACGTTCTACCGCACCCCGGCACCGACCTCGCCAGCCTTCGTTGAAGTCGGCAAGACCGTGAAAGTGGGCGACACCATCTGCATCGTAGAAGCGATGAAAATGATGAACCACATCACGGCTGAAAAAGCCGGCGTCATCGAATCCATCCTGGTAGAAAACGGTCAGCCGGTTGAGTACGACCAGCCGCTGTTCACCATCGTTTGAACCGCGGAGCGCCTTCGATGTTGAAACCTGCGAAGAAACTGCAAAAAGTCCTGATCGCCAACCGCGGCGAGATCGCGCTGCGTATCCTGCGCGCCTGTAAGGAAGAGGGCATCAAGACCGTCGCTGTTTACTCGACGGCCGATACCGAATTGATGCACGTGAAACTGGCGGACGAAAGCATCTGCATCGGCCCGCCCCTGGCCACGAACTCGTACCTGAAAGTCTCGAACATCATCGCGGCCGCGGAAGTGACCGGCGCTGATGGTATCCACCCAGGCTACGGCTTCCTCGCGGAAAACGCCGATTTCGCCGAACAGGTGGAAAAATCCGGGTTTGCCTTCATCGGCCCGAAAGCCGACACCATTCGCCTGATGGGCGACAAGGTCTCGGCCAAGGACGCCATGATCGCCGCCGGTGTACCCACCGTTCCTGGCTCCGACGGCCCACTGCCGGAAGACGAAGAAACCGCTCTGCGCATTGGTCGTGAAGTCGGCTACCCCGTGATCATCAAGGCCGCCGGTGGCGGTGGTGGTCGCGGCATGCGCGTGGTGCACAAGGAAGAAGACCTGATCGAAGCCGCCAAGCAGACCCGCTCCGAAGCGGGCGCCTGGTTCGGCAACCCGATGGTCTACCTGGAAAAATACCTGACCAACCCACGTCACGTGGAAGTCCAGGTACTGTCCGACGGCCAGGGCCACGCCATCCACCTGGGCGACCGCGATTGCTCGCTGCAACGTCGTCACCAGAAGGTACTGGAAGAAGCACCGGCACCGGGCCTGGATGAAAAGGCTCGCCAGGAAGTGCTGGCACGCTGCGTCAAGGCGTGCATCGACATCAACTACCGTGGCGCCGGTACTTTCGAGTTCCTCTACGAGAACGGTCGTTTCTACTTCATCGAGATGAACACTCGTGTGCAGGTAGAGCACCCGGTATCGGAGATGGTCACCGGTATCGACATCGTCAAGGAGATGCTGAGCATCGCCGCCGGCAACGTACTGTCCTTCACCCAGGACGACGTGAAGATGCACGGCCACTCCCTGGAGTGCCGCATCAACGCCGAAGACCCGAAAACCTTTATCCCGAGTCCAGGCCTGGTCAAGCATTTCCATGCACCGGGCGGCAACGGCGTTCGCGTCGATTCGCACCTGTACAGCGGCTACAAGGTTCCGTCCAACTACGACTCGCTGATCGGCAAGCTGATCACCTGGGGCGCCACTCGCGACGAGGCCATGGCCCGTATGCGTAACGCCCTGGACGAAATCGTGGTAGACGGCATCAAGACCAACATCCCGCTGCACCGGGACTTGGTTCGTGATGAAGGCTTCTGCGAAGGGGGAGTGAACATTCACTACCTGGAACATAAGCTGGCTAACCAGTAAGTGCTCCACTCAACAAAGCCGCCTTCGGGCGGCTTTGTTGTTTCTGCGGCACCGGCAATTACCTCTGTGGTGAGCGGGCTTGCCCCGCGCTGGGTGGCGAAGCCGCCCCAAAACCTGCCAACCCGTTTTAATTGGATAAATGCGGTGCCTGGATCAGGGAGGCTTCGCCACCCAACGCGGGGCAAGCCCGCTCACTACAAAAAGCCTCGCTCGCCACAGCATCATGCTCTCGCGTAAACTTGCGCGCTTTCGCGACCCAGCAGTCGCACACTCATTTTTTCAAAGGTGCCCGCCATGCCTTGGCTGCAAGTCCGTCTCGCCATCAGCCCAGAACAAGCCGAAACCTACGAAGACGCTTTCCTTGAAGTCGGCGCTGTCTCGGTCACGTTCATGGACGCCGAAGACCAACCGATCTTCGAACCCGAACTCAACACCACCCCGCTCTGGTCGCACACCCATTTGCTGGCCCTGTTCGAAGACGGCACCGATGCCGCCGCCGTACTGGCCCATATGGAATTGCTCACCGGCGGCCCGCTGCCGGAGCATCACAGCGAAGTCATCGAAGACCAGGACTGGGAACGCAGCTGGATGGACAACTTCCAGCCGATGCGTTTCGGCCAGCGCCTGTGGATCGTGCCGAGCTGGCATGCCGCGCCTGAGCCGGACGCGGTCAACCTGCTGCTGGACCCGGGCCTGGCGTTCGGCACCGGCACCCACCCAACCACCGCGCTGTGCCTGGAATGGCTGGACGGCCAGGACCTGACCGACAGCCACGTGCTCGACTTCGGTTGCGGCTCGGGGATCCTGGCGATTGCCGCCTTGTTGCTGGGCGCCAAGGAAGCCGTGGGCACCGATATCGACGTGCAGGCGCTGGAAGCCTCGCGCGATAACGCCGGTCGCAACAACATCCCTGAAGGCAAATTCCCACTCTACCTGCCGGAGCAATTGCCCCAGGTGCAGGCCGACGTACTGGTCGCCAACATCCTCGCAGGACCGCTGGTGTCCTTGGCGCCGCAGTTGTCGAGCCTGGTCAAGCCGGGCGGCCGCCTGGCGCTGTCGGGCATCCTTGCCGAGCAAGGCGAAGACGTCGCTGCCGCCTACGCGAAGGATTTCGAGCTGGATCCGATCGCCAACCGCGATGGCTGGGTACGCATCAGCGGTCGTCGGCGCTAGAATGAGCGCTTGCCTGAATCGGATGGCCGCATGACCGACAGTTTCGTCACCCAGTGCCCGCATTGCCAATCGCGCTTTCGCGTCAACCACGCTCAATTGAGCGTGGCCCGTGGCGTGGTTCGCTGCGGCTCGTGCCTGCAAGTGTTCAATGCGGCTCGCCAGTTGCTGGAGCAGCGTGCTGCCGGGACACCGGCGCCTGAGCTGCCGGCCGCGGCTGAGCCAGAGCTGCCACGGGCTATCAGCCAAAAGCAGTGGACCGCCGAAGAGCTGGACCTGGACAACCTGGACCTGGACGAAGAACTGGCCAAGCTGGAACGTCGCGAGATTCAGCACACCCAGCCTGCCGGCGCAGAACGTCGCCAAGCGGGTACTGATCGTCGGCAAAAAGATGAGCCTCTCAGCGCCAGCCGCAACACCGTCAAGGCCGAAGAAGAAAAATGGGCTGCCAGCCTGTTCAGCGAACCGCCTGAAGAGCGCGTGCAAGCCACGCACATCGAACCCGAACCGACGAACGCACCTGCGACCAAGCAGCGCACCGAGCCGTCCATGTCGTTTCACACCGACGACCTCGACGATGAGCCACCCCTACGCTCCACGCCAGACGATGACGACGTCGATCCACCGTTCACGCCATTGACCCAATCGGCCGATGACGTTGAACCCGAAGAACGCCCCAAACCCTCTCGCAAGCGCCCGCGCGCCGAAACGAGTGTGCACGACGACCAACTGTTGGATCTCGAAGACGATCCGCTGCACCTCTACGCGCAAAAGCGTCCGGCCAGCCTGGGCCGTCGCCTGATCTGGCTGTTGCTGGTGCTGATCGCCGCCGGCGGCCTCGCAGCCCAGTACATCGCCTACCAATTCGACGACCTGGCCCGCCAGGACGCCTACCGTCCGTGGTTTCAGCAACTGTGCCCCACACTGGGCTGTACGGTGCCGTCGCGGGTCGATATCGCCCATATCAAGAGCAGTAACCTGGTGGTACGCAGCCATCCGGACTTCGCCGGGGCGCTGGTGGTGGACGCCATCATCTATAACCGTGCGACATTCTCCCAGCCCTTCCCGCTGCTGGAGCTGCGCTTTGCCGACCTGAATGGCAGCCTGATTGCCAGTCGTCGCTTCAAACCCGCCGAATACCTCAGCGGCGAGTTGGCCGGTGTGAGCGAAATGCCATCGCAAACGCCGATCCATATCTCCCTGGATATCCTCGATCCGGGCAATAAAGCCGTGAATTACAGCCTGAGCTTTCACTCGCCCGAGTGAATCGGTTCACGCACCGAGGTTTGACGGCGAGTTATTGACTAAGCCCCGCGCGACCAAACCGGTAGCGATAAAGAAATAACTGTTCAGATTTTATCCAATTCAGCCTTTATCCAGTCATCGAGAGCGGGTATCATGCCAACCCTTTTTCGAACTCTAATGATCCGGCCCCACAACAGGGAAGTCCTATGTCGGCGGTACGCATCGGCCCATACACATTGCAGAACGGCTTGATTCTCGCCCCGATGGCGGGCGTCACTGACCAGCCCTTTCGTCAGCTGTGCAAGCGGTTGGGCGCGGGTCTAGTAGTCTCGGAAATGGTCACCAGCGACATGAGCTTGTGGAACACCCGCAAATCGCGGATGCGCATGATCCACGAAGGCGATCCCGAGCCCCGCTCGGTCCAGATCGCCGGTGGAGATGCACAGATGCTGGCGGATGCGGCCCGGGCCAACGTGGAGTTGGGGGCGCAGATCATCGACATCAACATGGGCTGCCCGGCCAAGAAGGTCTGCAACAAGGCCGCCGGTTCCGCGCTGTTGAAAGATGAGCAATTGGTTGCCGAGAT
This sequence comes from Pseudomonas sp. QC2, assembly GCF_002859085.1. Lineage (NCBI taxonomy): Bacteria > Pseudomonadati > Pseudomonadota > Gammaproteobacteria > Pseudomonadales > Pseudomonadaceae > Pseudomonas > Pseudomonas sp. QC2. Next base: position 236,094 of record NZ_PKKS01000017.1, on the reverse strand, counting down.
CCTGCAGGCCGTTGTCGCCGCAGTCGATGTGCCGGTCACCCTGAAGATTCGCACCGGCTGGGACCGGGACAACAAGAACGGCCTGACGGTGGCGAAGATCGCCGAACAGGCAGGCATTACAGCGCTGGCGGTGCATGGCCGCACCCGCGCCGACCTTTACACCGGTGAAGCCGAGTACGACACCATCGCTGCGATCAAGCAGGCGGTGTCGATACCGGTGTTTGCCAATGGCGACATCGACTCCGCCGAGAAAGCCCGGCGCGTGCTGCACGCCACCGGTGCCGATGGTTTGTTGATTGGCCGGGCCGCCCAGGGGCGACCGTGGATTTTTCGTGAGATCGAGCATTTTCTGCGTACTGGCGACGTATTGCCGGCACCGGAGCTGATCGAGGTGGAACGTATTCTGCTAGAGCATTTGGCCGCCCTGCACGCTTTCTATGGAGACGTGATGGGAGTACGCATTGCCCGCAAGCATGTCGGCTGGTATCTCGCAACCTTGCCGGGCGCCAGGGAGTTTCGCGCCCACTTCAATCGTTTGGATGATACGGAAGCACAGTGCGCCAACGTTCGTGAGTTCTTCAGCGAGCGTTACAAGAGCCTGGGGACAGGGGACGGAGAGGGGGTGGCCGCATGACGATGATGACCGAGACTTTAGTGAGTGGAACAACACCCGTGAGCGACAACGTCAATTTGAAACAGCACCTCAACACGCCGAGCGAAGAAGGTCAGACCCTTCGCGGGAGTGTCGAGAAGGCGCTGCACAATTATTTCGCCCACCTTGAGGGCGCTTCCGTCACGGACGTGTACAACCTGGTGCTCTCCGAAGTCGAGGCGCCCTTGCTCGAAAGCGTGATGAACTACGTCAAGGGCAACCAGACCAAAGCCAGTGAGCTGCTGGGCCTCAACCGTGGCACCTTGCGCAAAAAGCTCAAACAATACGATTTGCTGTAAGCATTCAATCAAACCAGAAAGGCGCCCGCGTAAAACCGGTCGCCTTTTTTGCTGACTCCTTTGCTTTTGATGGAAATTGAAATGACCGACCAGACTACCCGCCTGCCGATCCGCCGCGCCTTGATCAGTGTTTCCGACAAGACCGGGATCCTCGAATTTGCCCGCGAGCTGGAAGCTCTGGGTGTGGAAATCCTCTCCACGGGCGGGACCTTCAAGCTGCTGCAGGACAACGGCGTGGCCGCAGTGGAAGTGGCGGACTACACCGGTTTCGCAGAAATGATGGACGGTCGGGTCAAGACCCTGCACCCGAAAATCCACGGCGGCATCCTCGGCCGTCGCGGGATCGACGATGCCATCATGACCGAACACGGCATCAAGCCGATCGACCTGGTGGCCGTCAACCTCTACCCGTTCGAAGCCACCATCAACAAGCCAGGCTGCGACCTGCCGACTGCCATCGAAAACATCGATATCGGCGGCCCGACCATGGTTCGCTCGGCCGCCAAGAACCATAAAGACGTGGCCATCGTGGTCAACGCCAGCGACTACGCCCAGGTGCTCGAAAGCCTGAAGGCCGGTGGCCTGACCTACGCCCAGCGTTTTGACCTGATGCTCAAGGCGTTCGAACACACCGCCGCCTACGACGGCATGATCGCCAACTACATGGGCACCGTGAACCAAGCCGCTGAAACCCTCAGCACCGAAGGCCGCAGCCAGTTCCCGCGCACCTTCAACAGCCAGTTCATCAAGGCCCAGGAAATGCGCTACGGCGAGAACCCGCATCAGAGCGCGGCGTTCTATGTGGAAGCCAAGCCTGCTGAAGTCGGCATCGCCACCGCGACCCAACTGCAAGGCAAGGAGCTGTCCTACAACAACGTGGCCGACACCGACGCCGCGCTGGAATGTGTGAAGAGCTTCGTCAAGCCGGCCTGCGTGATCGTCAAGCACGCCAACCCGTGCGGCGTGGCCGTGAGCCCGGACGCGGAAGGCGGCATTCGCCAAGCGTACGAACTGGCCTACGCCACCGATACCGAATCGGCTTTCGGCGGCATCATCGCCTTCAACCGTGAACTGGACGCCGAGACCGCCAAGGCGATCGTCGAGCGTCAGTTCGTTGAAGTGATCATTGCCCCAAGCGTCAGCGAAGAAGCCCGCGCCATCGTGGCGGCCAAAGCCAACGTGCGCCTGCTGGCCTGCGGCGAGTGGTCGGCTGACCGCGCCGCTGCCTGGGACTACAAGCGCGTCAACGGCGGCTTGCTGGTACAAAGCCGTGACATCGGCATGATCGGCAGCGAAGACCTGAAAGTGGTCACAAAGCGCGCCCCGACCGAGCAAGAGATCAACGACCTGATCTTCGCCTGGAAAGTGGCCAAGTACGTGAAGTCCAATGCCATCGTCTACGCCAAGAACCGCCAGACCATCGGTGTCGGCGCTGGCCAGATGAGCCGCGTGAACTCGGCGCGTATCGCTGCGATCAAGGCCGAACACGCCGGTTTGCAGGTGGTGGGTTCGGTGATGGCTTCCGACGCATTCTTCCCGTTCCGTGATGGCTTGGACAATGCCGCGAAAGCTGGCGTGACCGCCGTGATCCAACCGGGCGGCTCGATGCGTGATGCTGAAGTGATTGCCGCCGCTGATGAAGCCGGCATCGCCATGGTCTTCACCGGCATGCGTCACTTCCGTCACTGATCCAAATGTGGAAGGCGCTTTTTGTAGTGAGCGGGCTTGTCCCGCGCTGGGCTGCACAGCAGCCCCACTGGATTTCCAGTGAAACCGGCGGGGGACGCCCCCCCTCACCACAACAACCCTCCCACATAAAGCGCTCCTGCAGCGCCTACAGAATTTGAGGTTTTTGAAATGAATGTTTTGATCATTGGCAGCGGTGGCCGTGAACACGCCCTAGCCTGGAAAGTTGCCCAGGACCCGCGCGTCCAGAAGGTTTTCGTCGCCCCCGGCAACGCCGGTACCGCCATTGAAGCCAAGTGCGAGAACGTCGCTATCGACGTGCTGGCCCTTGAGCAACTGGCAGATTTTGCTGAAAAGAACGTGTCCCTGACCATCGTCGGTCCGGAAGTGCCGCTGGTGGCTGGCGTCGTGGACCTGTTCCGCAGCCGCAACCTGGACTGCTTCGGCCCAACCGCCGGCGCGGCCCAGCTGGAAGGCTCCAAGGCGTTCACCAAGGATTTCCTGGCCCGCCACAAGATCCCGACGGCCGATTACCAGAACTTCACCGAGATCGAGCCGGCCCTGGCTTACCTGCGTGAAAAAGGTGCGCCGATCGTGATCAAGGCCGACGGCCTGGCCGCCGGTAAAGGCGTGATCGTCGCCATGACCCTGCAGGAAGCCGAAGACGCCGTGCGCGACATGCTCGCCGGCAACGCTTTTGGTGACGCCGGTTCGCGCGTCGTGATCGAAGAATTCCTCGACGGCGAAGAAGCCAGCTTCATCGTGATGGTCGACGGCAAGAACGTCTTGCCGATGGCCACCAGCCAGGACCACAAACGCGTCGGCGACGGCGACACCGGCCCGAACACCGGCGGCATGGGTGCCTACTCCCCGGCCCCGGTGGTCACCGCCGACGTGCACCAGCGCGTCATGGACCTGGTGATCTGGCCGACCGTGCGTGGCATGGCCGATGAAGGCAATGTCTACACCGGCTTCCTGTATGCCGGCCTGATGATCGACAAAGCCGGTAACCCGAAAGTCATCGAGTTCAACTGCCGCTTCGGCGATCCGGAAACCCAACCGGTGATGCTGCGTCTGCAATCGAGCCTGGTACTGCTGGTGGAAGCCGCCCTGGCCCAGGCCTTGGACAAGGTTGAAGCGCAGTGGGACCCGCGTCCGAGCGTTGGCATTGTGCTGGCGGCCGGTGGTTACCCTGCCGACTACGCCAAGGGCGATGTGATTGAAGGCCTCGATGCGGCGGCGACCCTGGAAGGCAAAGTGTTCCACGCGGGCACCGCGCTCAAGGACGGTAAGGTCGTGACCGCCGGTGGCCGCGTGTTGTGCGCCACCGCCATGGGCGCCAGTGTCGACGCCGCGCAGCAACAGGCGTACACGTTGGCCGCGAAGATCGATTGGAACGGCTGCTTCTACCGCAAGGACATCGGCTACCGCGCCATCGCCCGTGAACGGGGCGAGAACAGCTAAGCAGCCGCCGTCAGTAGCTATCCGTTCGGCTAGGCAAGGGCCTCTGGCCCTTGCCGTATGCAGGCCTACCCGCGCATAGTTAACCCGTGCATCAACCTACGAAGGGATTTCGCCGTGCGCTGGCTCAGGATCGCCATAGGTTTTACTGTCAGCCTGCTGACACTGCTCTGCTTGTTCCCGGCCCAGGCCGCCGCGCAAGGCAGTGGCTGGGCAGTATTGCTTGATGAACAGGCCGACCTGCAACTGAGCGACATCCGGTCCTCGCGCTACACCAATCAATTCAGCCCCATCGAACTGGACCGCATCACCGCTGCGGAACCGGACGGTGCGTTGTGGGTACGTTTCAAGCTGCAACCCGGCAAGCACGAGCAAGTGCTGCGGGTATTCGCCCCGGACCTGTCGCACCTGAGCCTGTATGTGCTGGACGGCGACACCCTGGTGGAACAACAGAGCACCGGCACGCGCCAGCCCCAGGCAGAACGGCCGCTGCCCAGCAGCGACTTCATGCTGCCGATGCCCCAGAGCCAGAGGCCCCTTGAGGTCTACCTGCGCCTGGTCTCCGAACACGAGCTGCGCCCTTACATCACCCTGGAACCGGCCGTGCTCGCCGCCGCCGACCAGACCCAGACGCTGATCTACGGCCTGCTGTTCGGCTGCTTGCTGATGCTGATCCTGCACAACCTCACGCGCTTCGCCTACCACCGCTCGCGCAGCAGCCTGTGGCTGGCGGCTTGCGAAGTGCTGTTGATGCTCAGCCTGGCACTGCTGCTCAATCTGATAGGTCCATGGCTGCCGAACTGGCATGCGGTCCAGACACCCGGCGCTTACCTGGCGCTGCTGCTGACCGCGCCGTGCGGGCTGATGTTCGCCTACCGCTTCTTCATGCCCCTGGGCCCGCACCCGCTGAACAAACTGTTGATGGGCGACATCCTGTTCATTGTGCTGTGCGGCCTGCTGCTGTTGTTCGTCAACACCCTGCCGCTGAACATCATCACCTACGCCCTGGTGGCCCTGGCCGGCTTGAGCATGCTGTTTGTCTCGGCCTATCACTGGCAGAAAGGCTACCGCCCGGCACGCCTGTTCGTGGCCGCGATGGTGGTGTTCAACATCGGTACGCTGATCATCCTGCCGGCGCTGCTGGGCCTGACGATGGTCTCGCCACAGGGTCTGATCGTCACGTTGCTGGCCTTTATCTGCCTCAGCGGCCTGTTGATGAGCCTGGCTTTGGGCGAACGCCAGCGTGCGATTGTCGAGGCGCGCTTCAGCCTCAGCCGCGACCTGGCGGCGAGCAACGCCGAGATCGCCGCCAAGGCCGAGTTCCTGGCCAAGATCAGCCACGAGATACGCACCCCCATGAACGGTGTGCTCGGCATGACCGAACTGCTTCTGGGCACGCCGCTGTCGGTGAAACAACGCGACTATGTGCAGACCATCCATAGCGCCGGTAACGAACTGCTCACGCTGATCAACGAAATCCTCGACATCTCCAAGCTGGAGTCCGGCCAGATCGAACTGGATGACGTGCAGTTCGACCTCAATGCGCTGATCGAAGACTGCCTGAGCATCTTCCGCGCCAAGGCCGAGCAGCAGAACGTCGAGCTGATCAGCTTTATCCAGCCTCAGGTGCCCCGTGTGATCAGCGGCGACCCGACCCGCTTGCGCCAGGCCATGTTGAGCCTGCTGGAAAACGCCCTGCAGAAGACCGACGAAGGCGAAGTGCTGATCGTCGTCGCGCTGGATGACCGCAGCACCAAGCCACGCCTGCGCATTGCCGTGCAGGACAGCGGCCTGCCGATGGAAGCGGCCGAGCGCGACGCCTTGCTGCACAGCGAACTGCACAGCAAGAATTTCTTCTCGGCCACCCGCCTGAACGGTCACCTGGGCCTGGTCATCGCCCGCCAATTGATCCTGTTGATGAACGGCGAATTCGGTATCAAGAGCGGCAGCCATCAGGGCAGCACCCTGTGGCTGACCCTGCCGCTGGACCCGGAACGCCTGGAGCACCCGACCTCCGACCTCGACGGCCCACTCAAAGGCGCACGGGTGCTGGTGGTGGACGACAACGACACCTGCCGCAAAGTGCTGGTGCAGCAATGCTCGGCCTGGGGCCTGAACGTCAGCGCCGTGCCCTCGGGCAAGGAAGCCCTGGCGTTGCTGCGCACCAAGGCGCACCTGCGTGACTACTTCGACGTGGTGCTGCTGGACCAGAACATGCCCGGCATGACCGGCATGCAACTGGCGGCGAAGATCAAGGAAGACCCGAGCCTGAACCACGACATCCTGCTGATCATGCTCACTGGCATCAGCAACGCGCCGAGTAAGATCATCGCGCGCAATTGCGGGATCAAGCGCATCCTCGCCAAGCCGGTGGCCGGCTACACGCTCAAGACCACCCTGGCCGACGAACTGACCCAGCGCAGCAAAGGCACGCTGCAATCACGCCCGCCCCTCGCCGTACCGGCAGCCGTCACGGTGCCCGCCGACTTCCGCATCCTGGTGGCCGAAGACAACAGCATCTCCACCAAAGTGATCCGCGGCATGCTCGGCAAGCTCAACCTCAACCCGGACACCGCCAGCAATGGCGAGGAAGCGTTGGAGGCGATGAAAGCCCAGCGTTATGACCTGGTATTGATGGATTGTGAAATGCCGATCCTCGACGGTTTCTCGGCGACCCAGCAACTGCGTGCGTGGGAGGTGAGCCACCAACGCATTCGTACGCCGGTGGTGGCGTTGACGGCGCACATTCTGACGGAACATAAAGAGCGCGCCCGCCAGGCCGGGATGGATGGGCACATGGCCAAGCCGGTGGAGCTGTCGCAGTTGCGGGAACTGGTGGAGTTCTGGGTGGCACAGCGCCAACAAAGGCCAGAACACGCGCCCTCCTGACCTGACGTTCGTGACAACACCCCACCTATATTGTGGTGAGCGGGCTTGTTGTGGTGAGCGGGCTTGCCCCGCGCTGGGCTGCGAAGCAGCCCTAAAACCCAACGCCGCGGAGTGCCTGACACAACGCGGCGTTTTTATTGGGGCCGCTTCGCAGCCCAGCGCGGGGCAAGCCCGCTCACCACAAAAGCCAGCTCCCACATTTGATTTGTTTCGCCTGATAGACTGCCCACACTTTTTCCGCCCGCGAGCCGCCCTTCATGCTCCACGTGTTATTCAGCGTCTACCTGAAAATGCTGGTGCTCTACAGCCCGTTCTTCGTGCTGTCCTGCTTTATCAGCCTTACCCGTGGCTACTCCAGCAAAGAGCGGCGGCGCCTGGCCTGGAAAGTGGCGCTGGCCACCCTGGTATCGAGCGTGTTGCTCTACCTGTTCGGCCGGGTAATTTTCAGTGTGTTCGGCATCACCGTCGACGCCTTCCGCATCGGCGCCGGCAGTGTGCTGTTCATCTCCGCCCTGGGCATGGCCCAAGGCAAGTCGGCGGTGCAGACCGACAACGTGCAGCAGGACGTGACCATCGTGCCGCTGACCATCCCCCTCACCGTCGGCCCCGGCACCATCGGTGCACTGCTGGTGATGGGCGTGAGTCAACCGCACTGGGATGACAAACTCACCGCCATCCTCAGCATCGCCCTGGCCAGCCTCACGGTGGGCGTGGTGCTGTACCTGTCCAACCGCATCGAACGTATCCTCGGTGACCAGGGCTTGCAGATCGTCAGCCGGTTGATGGGCTTGTTCGTGTGCGCCCTCGCCGCGCAAATCATTTTCACCGGGGTACGCGGCTACCTGGTGCCCTAGATCCGGTACTTGGCGATCGCCAGTTGCACCTTGTCTCCCGCGCTCTCGCGCATCAGTTGGATGGTTTTTTCGTTGACCACCGAGGTGTTCAGCACCAGACAGGTCTGCCCGCTGAAGGCTTCGAACGAAGAGCTGTCCCACTCCAGGAACGGCAACCCCACCTGTTTGCTCACACCGTGGGTGCTGTAGGTCACCAGCACCATCATCAGTTCACCATCGGTTTCAGCACAAGACGCCAGGCCGAAATCACCGCCTTGGTGTACCGAACTGTTGCGTTTGAACAACTCGAAAGTCGCAGGCGTCTGCTTCAACGCCTCCAACGCATCGGCCGCCAGTTTCGGCAGCACGGTGAGCAGCGTTCCGGACAATGACGTAGCCGCCCACAGCGCGGCCATGATATTCAGCGCCGCCAATTGCACCGTCAGGCCCTTTCCCGAACGGGAGATCCGCTCGAAGCGGCTGCGTACCGGCAGCCAGCCCAGGCTGATCATCACCTTAATAAATTCTTCGTACCAGACCTCGGTACCGCGTTGGACTTTCAACACATCGCTTACGTAGCTGCTGGCCAGCAGGTAGCTTTTACGGATGTATTCCCGATTCAGGCCGGACAGCCCTTCGGCAAATGAAATGACGCTGTTGTTGACCACCGCCGCGTTGAAGTTGTCCTCGGTGTCCAGCGCTAGGTCCGCCTGCGTGCCTGACGCTCCCGGCAACTTGTAGGCGGCAATCAACTTGCGCCTTTTTGTACTGTTGATCCTTCTGTGATGTCGCTCCATTTTGATTCTCCACAAGCACCCCAACTCGAGGCTTATGTCCACCCTAGTCCACTGCTCGACGGGTTTCCCAGGCGATAAAACCCCCTTGGTGTGGCCCGTCAAACCCTGGCACCCAGCAATCACGCAGGGTGCCTGGCGAGCTTCCGGATTTCGTCGCCATAAAAAGAAAAAGCGCCGAACAACATCAGGAAAATCCCTGCGTCATTCGGCGCTTTCAGGCAGCCCAGCGGCGGTTTTCAGGACGCGGGTTTCTCGCCGTACCACCGCGGGGTGTACACCCACTCACCGCCACCGGCACGGGGGAAAGTGCAGGTGGTGGACGAGCCGATCAGCACCATGGTGCGCATGTCCACCTGTTCCGGCGTCAGCTGCCCAAGCGTGGTCACTCGCAGGGTCTGCCCCGGGCGACCGATATCGCGGCCCAGCACCACCGGCGTTTGCGGCGTGCGATGCAGGGCGACGATTTCCAGCGCGCGCCCCAGTTGCCATGGCCGCGAACGCGAGATCGGGTTGTAGAACGCCAAGGCCAGGTCAGCCTGGGACGCCAGGTCCAGGCGCTTTTCGATGATTGACCAAGGCTTGAGGTTGTCCGACAGCGACATCACGCAGAAGTCATGGCCCAACGGCGCGCCCGCCTGGGCGGCGGTGGCCAGGGAGGCCGAGACACCGGGCAGGATTTGCAGGTCGACCTGATGCCACGCCGGGTCGCTGGACGCGTGCAAGGCCTCGATCACCGCAGCGGCCATGGCGAACACGCCAGGGTCGCCGGACGACACCACCACCACCGAGCGACCTTGGGCCGCCAACTCGAAGGCGTGACGCGCGCGCTGCATTTCTTCGCGGTTGTCGGTGCAGTGCTGCACCTGATCATCGCGGAACGGACCGGCCATGCGCACGTAGGTTTCGTAGCCAAGCACGTCGGTGCAGCGTGCCAGTTCAGCCTTCACGGCGGGCACCATCAACTCGGCGGCACCAGGGCCCAGGCCGATCACGGCGAGGCGACCACGCAGACGTCCGACGCGCGACAGGTCCAACGGCTGCTCAGCGACATCAATAACGATATCGGCCTCTTGGCTGGCGCTGACAAACCGCAACGGCACACCCAGTTCCAACGCTGCCTCATGCAACGACGCTTCGGCCATCTGCGTATCGCTGGCCAGCAGGCACGCCAGGGATTGCACAGCGATGCCGGCCTCATGCAATGCCGTGCGCACACGCTGTGCCAGTTGCGCGCCGGGCTGGCAGGTCACGCTGACGTTCTTCGGATAGATCAGTAATTCATTGGCGGCGGGTACACGCTCGGCACTGCCCACGTGAATCGCCAGGCGTGCCTGCTGATCCTGGGGCAGGTTGGCCTGGTCCAGCCAGGGCGCCGCGCCTTCGATGCGCACGCTTTCGCCGGCCAGCAGGTCCGAGACGAAGCGCTTGCCCAGCTCCAGATCGGCCAGCTCATACCCCTTGGGCGGGTTGAGCAGGCAGGTGCCAAACCGCAGCTCGCCACTGGTGGTAATCGCAGCGGCCACGTCCAGCGCAGCGGCAATGTCCCGCGCCATGACGTTCACACCACCGAGGCCACCGAGCAGCGGCACCACGGCGCTGCCGTCTTCGGCCACGGCCAGCACGGCAGGCTCTTCGCCCTTTTCCAGCAGCAGCGGCGCGAGGGTGCGAATCACGATACCTGCAGCGCACAGCGCAATCAGCGGCGTGCCGTGTTGATAGAGCTGGCGCAGGGTGGCACCGAACTCGCTGTAAGTCTGGTCCGCACCTTCAACGCGCCCGGCCAGGCCGTGGATCAGGGCGCCGGGGTACACCTGCTGGATCTTGCGCGCGGTAGCCAGGCTGCCCTGGCCGAGGATAACAATCGCCGGGCTCATCAACCTTGCCACCGTTCACCGGGCACGATGATCAGCGAGAAGTACGGTGAAGACATCGGCTCCACCTGATCGAGCGGCACGATCTTCTGGTTGGCCATGGTGGCGCGTTCCACATACAACGCGCGCTCGGCCAGGCCAAGTTCTTCCAGCACCTGGCGCACCTTCGGGAAGTTGCGCCCCAGCTTCATGATCACCGCCGCATCGGCGTCCGCCAGGCGGCGCTTCAGGTCCTCATGGGGCAGCACGCCCGAGAGCACCGACAGGCTCTGGTTGCGATACACCAACGGCGCGCCCAGTACCGAGGCGCCGCCGAGCATGGAGCACACGCCAGGGATGACCTGGGCGTCGTAGCGTTCGGCGAGTCGGTCATGCAGGTACATGTAGGAGCCGTAGAAGAACGGGTCGCCTTCGCAGATCACCGCCACATCGCGGCCGGCGTCCAGATGCGCGGCAACGTCGACGCTGGCGGCGTCGTAGAAGTCGCTGATCACTTGCTCGTAGGACATCGGCGCCGGCAATACCTCGGTGGTCACCGGGTACACCAGCGGCATCAGCGTCTGTTGCGGCACCAGGTGGTCTTCGATGATGCCGAAGGCATTACCCTTTTTGCCCTTGGCCACGAAGTACGCCACCACCGGCGATTCGCGCAGCAGGCGCAGGGCCTTGAGGGTGATCAGTTCCGGGTCACCGGGGCCTACGCCCAGGCCGATCAAACGTCCGCGTGCCTGCATTATTCGACCTCCGTGGCCAGGGCATTCACGGCGGCGGCGGCCATGGCACTGCCGCCCAGGCGGCCCTGCATGATCACGAACGGCACGCCACGGCTGTCGGCGGCCAGCATCGCCTTGGATTCGGCGGCCCCCACAAAGCCGACCGGGAAGCCGAGGATCAACGCCGGTTTCGGTGCGCCGGCATCGAGCATTTCCAGCAGGTAGAACAAGGCGGTCGGGGCGTTGCCGATCACCACCACGCTGCCTTCCAGGTGCGGGCGCCACAGTTCCAGCGCAGCAGCGGAACGGGTGTTGCCCAACTCGCGCGCCAAGTCAGGGACGCTGTCGTCACGCAAGGTGCAGATCACGGGGTTGTTAGCCGGCAAGCGCGCGCGGGTCACGCCTTCGGAGACCATCCGCGCATCACACAGAATCGGCGCGCCGGCAGCCAGCGCATCGCGCCCGGCCTTGCCCGCACCTTCGGAGAACTGCAGGCCGTCGATGGCCTCGACCATGCCGCAGGCGTGAATCACGCGCACCGCGAGTTTTTCCAGGTCGGCCGGGATACGGTCCAACTTGGCTTCCGCGCGAATGATGGCGAAGGAGTTGCGGTAGATCTCCTGACCGTCGCGGATGTAATCAATCATCGGTGTTGCTCCGTGGGCGAGCGCGCAGCAAGGCGCCCGTCGCTTCAATAGAAAGGGTGCGCGCGTGCAGCCGGCCAAACCCTGGGTGGGCTGCATCGCGGAAATAGAGGTCGTAGTGGCCGGGGCTCACTGCCAGCAAGGTCACCGGCGCAACGTGCGCAGCGGCGCAGGAACGTGGGCAGCCGGACACGTGCACGTCGACGCCTGGGTCGAGCGCGGCCAGTTGCTGGGCGTCCGCCTTGGTGTCGGCCAGGCCTTTGCCGCAGCCGCTGGAACCCGTGCAGGCGGTCATGCGCGCCAGCGGTTGGTCAGCTGAGCAGAGGAAGCCCAGTTGCGCCAGGCGCTCGGTCACGGCGTGAGGCTTTTCAACGTTGGGCAGCAGCACGCCCTGCCAAGGGGTGAAACGCAAGGTGCCGTCGCCGTACTCGCTGGCGAGTTGTGCGACGCCCGCAAGCATCGCCGAATCCAGGCGACCCAAGGGTGCGATGGCAGCGACATAGAACTGATTTTTTTGCGCCTGTGGATAAGTCCCAAGGTGCAGCAAAGCACCACTGGGCGGGCGATTGAAGCCGTCGACCGGCAGTAGCTTCAGGTGCAGACGGCTCAGCAGGTTATCCACAGGCAGATGACGCATGCGGGTTTGTTCCGGGGTGGCGAGGTCGAGAAACGCCTCCAGCACCGCCACCACCAGCGCATGGCCCTGCTCCAAGGGCACGGCCGCCAACGGTGCATCCAGCCCAGGGCAACCGGCCAGGCCGAACGCGAGGAGCGTCTCGCCATTGCGCACGAACGCCGAGAGCCACAGATCATGATGATGTTCGAGCATCGCCAGCGCTTCACCGCCATCCAGTTGCACGGCGAACTTGGCCGACAGCTGATGAAAACGCGGATGAGTTTGCAGGGTGGCGAGGATTTCATCGGCCAGCGGCCGGGTGTCGAACAGCATCTGCGGGTCGATACCGGCGCTGGGGCTGAGCATCAGGTTGCGTACGTCGTCACCGGCGGCGTTGCGGGGCCCGAGGTCGGCGGCCAGCAGCCTGGCGATCAAGGCGTCCTCTTCGGCGCCGATCCCGCGAATCTGCAGGTTGGCGCGGTTGGTCGCCTCGATCACCCCGCCGGCATAGGCCTGGGCCGCACCCGCCACCGCGCGGGCTTGCGCTGCGGTGATCGAACCACCGGCCAGTTTGATCCGGCAAATGCCGCCATCCAACGCCTGGACGATACGCAGCAACCCCGGACAAGCCGAGGGGCGCAAGGTATTCACAGCGGGCGTTGGGTTCACGGGGCTACCGGTTTGCAGGTAAAGGCGCGGTATTATGCCTGCTTTGTCCGGCGGCATGAAAAGCCTGCCCGTCGGATGTCGTTCAAGGAATCCATATGTCGCCCTGGCTGACGGTTGTAGGCATCGGTGAAGACGGCTTCAAGGGGCTGGGCAGGAATGCCCGGCATGCCCTGTTGCGCGCCACGCGGATTATAGGAGGTCAGCGCCAGTTGGACCTGTTGCCGGTGTGTATTCGTGGCGAGCGCCAGGTGTGGCCGAGCCCGTTTTCGCTGAAGCCGGTGCTGGCGCGACGCGGGGAGCCGGTGTGTGTGCTGGCGAGTGGCGATCCAATGTTCTATGGCGTGGGGGCGAGTTTGGCGCGGCAGGTGGCGGCGGATGAGCTGCTGATTTTGCCGGCGCCTTCGTCGGTATCGTTGGCGGCGGCGCGGTTGGGTTGGCCGTTGCAGGAGGTGGTGACGTTATCCGTGGTGGCCCGGCCGCTGGCGGCGCTGAATGCGCACCTGGCCAGTGGGGTGCGGCTGTTGGTGTTGAGCAATGATGGCCGCAGCCCGGCGTTGATTGCTTCGCTGCTAAGCGAATCCGGGTTCGGTGCTAGCCGTTTGTCTGTGTTTGAACACTTGGGCGGCGCGGATGAGCAGCGCATCGACGGGTTGGCGCACTCGTGGGAACACACCTCGGTCGCCGATTTGAACCTCGTCGCCATCGACTGCCTGGCCGACGCCCATACTGCGCGCCTGTCGCGTCTTGCAGGTTTGCCGGACTCAGCCTTTAAGCACGACGGTCAACTGACCAAACGCGATGTGCGCGCCATGACCCTTGCCCGCCTCGCCCCGATGCCCGGCGAACTGCTGTGGGATGTGGGTGCGGGCAGCGGCTCCATTGGGATTGAATGGATGCGCACGCATCCCAGTTGTCGCGCGCTGGCGATTGAAGCCGATGAAGGCCGCCAAGGCCTGATCGAACACAACCGCGAGGCCCTTGGCGTGCCCGGCCTGCAACTGATTCGCGGCAAGGCCCCCGCTGCATTGCTTGGCCTGGAAGCACCGGACGCCATCTTCATCGGCGGCGGCGTGACCCGCGAAGGCGTGCTCGACACCTGCTGGCAACACCTGCGCCCTGGCGGGCGGTTGGTCGCCAACGCCGTGACCCTGCAAAGCGAAATGACCTTGATGAACTGGCGCGCGCAGCATGGCGGCGAGTTGACCCGCGTCCATGTCGCTCAGGCGCAGCCGTTGGGGGAGTTTGATACATGGCGCCAGGCGTTGCCGATTACCTTGCTGGAAGTGGTCAAGCCCCTATGAAACGCATCCTGCTGTTGGGCGGCGTGACTGAAGCGCTGGCCATCGCTCGTACATTGGGCCCGGAACATATCTATAGCCTGGCCGGGGTTGGGCGCGTGCCCACCGACCTGACCTGCCAGGTGCGGGTCGGCGGTTATGGTGGGGCTGAGGGGTTGGCGCGGTTTGTACGGAATGAGGGGATTAGTCTGATTCTCGACGCGACCCATCCGTATGCCGCGCAGATCAGCCGCAATGCCGCCGAGGCTGCAAGCGCTTGCGGCGTGCCCTGCTGGGCATTGCGCCGACCGGCGTGGCAGCCGCAGGCGGGGGATGACTGGCGTGAGGTCAGTGATTGGGCGTCGTTGATTGAAGCGTTGAAGCCGTTCAAACGCCCGCTATTCACCTTGGGCCGCGAGCCGTTGCAGCATCTGGATGAAATCCCGCCGGAGCAGTTCTGGACGCTGCGCGCGCTGGATGTGTATCCGGGGAATGCGCGGTGTGAAGTGATTGGCGCGCGGGGGCCGTTTTTGATCGAGGATGAGCGCGCGTTGTTCGAACGGCGCGGGATTGATGTGCTGATCAGCAAGAACAGTGGTAGCACCGCGACGGAGCCGAAGCTGGAAGTGGCAAGGGAGCTTGGAGTGCCGGTGTTGGTGTTGAAGCGGCCGGTGTTGGCAGCAGTGGATCGAGAATTCACTACTGTGCCTGCGGTTCTACAGGCAATCACCACTCTCTAAACACCATCGATTCTATGTGGGAGGGGGCTTGCCCCCGATAGCGGTAGATCACTCACAGATGTATAGACTGACACACCGTAATCGGGGGCAAGCCCCCTCCCACCTTTAGAACTGCATCATCACGCAGCGTTTTTCGTTTGCCCGACACCATCATGCACACGATCAGCCAGCAGCAGCGCCAGCTCAATCAACTGCGCAACGCCCAGCAATTCCTCTCGTTTCAAGCCTTCCAGGTCAAACGCAAGATCACAGCTCAGCGCATTGGCCGAGGCGAGGGTTTCGCTGAGGTTGACCAGCAGGTCTTCGGTGCTGAAGCCGTCGGCTACGGTGAAGAGCCGGACGGGGGGATTTGGGGTGGGTTTGATCATTGTGAAGCTCCTTAATCTAAGTGGAGCTGCCACTCATCGCCGCGACGCGATAGGGGTGGCAGCTGTACGCAGGTTCGCGGACCGGAGATCAAGGAAGCCGGCATACCCGAAGGTATCCCGCGCACAGCCACCATAGCGCCGCACAGTAGACGATAAAAAAGCGTCAACTGAAAGGAGGCAATGCTTGATCCGTTCGGGCCGCGACGCCCGACCGCTGAGTTTGCTGCGGTGTACGGAGACTAGAGATTGAGTGTCCTAGGGACAACCTTAAAGGCCTGTCGGATATTTCTGCTTGCCCCTATTCATTGCCGAACACCGGCCAAATGTGGGAGGGGGTTGCCCCCGATAGCGTCAGCCCAGTCAACAAATCAGTGGCTGACCCACCGCCATCGGGGGCAAGCCCCCTCCCACATTTGAACTGTGCAGCGTTGAAGATCGGCATCCACTCGATTACCCGTCTATCCTCAAACCAGTCACTGCGACACCAAACCACACCCACCCTTTTTACTTATCCCCCCCGATCAGGCTAAATACCCTCCTGATCGTTTAACCCTACGGATTGTCCGCCATGGCCCGTCAACGCTTTGCAATCGCCTGGATCGCCTGCCTCGCAGTGCTGTTCAACGCCTTTGCCATGCCGATGGCCAGTGCGATGCAGCAGGCGGATGACCCGGTCAAGCAATTGCTGTGGGGCAGTTTCTGTTCCTCCAACGGCGCGAGCCTTAAGACGATTGCCCTGGGCAAGCTGGAAATCCCGGCGCCGCAGCAGGACGATCACTCCACCATGCAGCATTGCTGGTGTTGCTCCGGCTCGGCGCCGTTGGTGGCGTTACCGGGGTATGTGCCGCAGTTGTATGTCACGCGCTTCGACGCCGTGCAGAGCTTGCCGCCGCCCCAACTGCAAACGCCCACACCGCGCCAGCAATGGCCAAGCCTTAACCCCCGCGCCTCTCCAACGGCCTGATTTCTTCGCAAGTGAACTGCGTTTAGAACCGTTCTGGAGAACTGCCATGCTCAAATCTTCCCTGCTTCTGGCTGCGTTGTTGCTGCCGGTGTTCAGTGCTGCCAATGCCGAGGACTACAAGGCCGGCGAACTGGAGATCCGTGAACCCTGGTCCCAGGAGTTGCCGCCCAATGCGCCGACTGTCGCGGCCTATTTTGTCATCCATAACACCGGTGAAAGCCCGGACCGCCTGCTCAGCGTCGAGACGCCCGTGGCGGACAAGGCCGAGTTGCATGAGCATGTCATGCAGGGCGACTTGATGAAGATGCAACAAGTGCCGAGCGTGGCGGTACCGGCCAAGGGTGATTTGACCTTCGCGCCCATGGCGTATCACGTGATGCTGCTCGGTCTCAAAGACCGCAGCCTGTTGGCCGACGGCAAGCAATTCCCACTGACCCTGACCTTCGAAAAAGCCGGCAAGGTCGAGGTGGAAGTGTCGGTGCAGAAAGTGCCGCCCATGGCTGGCCACGAGCACAAACACCCTCAATAGACTGACACTCGATGGGCGCCCCTCGCGCCAGGTTATCCCCACACTCCCGCCTGAAACGCGGCAGTTGGATCAGCCTGTTCGCCATGCTAATGATCTTTATCGGTCCGCTGATTTCCCAAGCGATGCCGATGGACCATCACGCCGGTATGTCGATGGACATGCCGATGGAGCACGGCGAAGCCCATCACAAGAAAGCCCCTGACGAACACCACGCCCTCTGGTCCAAGTGCGGCTATTGCGACCTGCTTTACAGTTGCCCCGCCCTGCCCGGTGGCATTTCAACCTTTACCCTGAGCAGCCCGCCACCGGCCAATGCCCTCACCCCCGCCACGCGCCTGGGTCATGCCCGGCAGAGCATCTTCCCCGGCGCCCGTAGCCGCGCGCCGCCCATCGCCTCGTAAGCAGTTCACACCGTTACTTCACCCCGGCCGACTTTAGACAGACAGCCGCAGGCTGCTGGCCGTGTTGTTTACGATTGATTGATGGAATTTGTCATGTCCAGGTTTTCTGCTGACACCCGTTTGGGATGTACCCCCGTGCTCGCTGCCTTATGCGGCGCATTACTGGCTCCCCAGGTTCACGCTGACGAGCATGAACTGAGCCCCACCGTGATCACCGCGATCGCCCCCAGCTCGCCACTGACCGTGATCACCAACCCCAAGGACCCACGCCAGCCGGTGCCCGCGAGCGATGGCGGCGACTACCTCAAGACCATCCCCGGCTTCGCTCTGGTGCGTAATGGCGGCACCAATGGCGACCCGGTACTGCGCGGTATGTTTGGCTCACGCCTGAATATCCTCACCAACGGCAGCATGATGCTCGGCGCCTGTCCCGGCCGCATGGACGCACCCACCTCGTACATCTCGCCGGAAACCTACGACAAGCTCACCGTGATCAAAGGCCCGCAAACCGTGCTCTGGGGCCCCGGCGCCTCCGCCGGCACCGTGTTGTTCGAGCGCGAGCCGGAGCAATTCGGCGAGTTGGGCACGCGCCTTAATGCCAGTGTGCTGGCCGGTTCCAACGGGCGCTTCGACAAAGTCATCGATGCCGCTGCCGGCGGGCCGCTGGGTTACGTGCGGGTGATCGGCAACCAGGCCCATGCCGATGACTACAAGGACGGCAACAACGACACCGTCGCCTCGCGCTACGACAAGTGGAACGGTGATGTGGCGGTCGGCTTCACGCCCGATGCCGACACCCTGCTGGAACTCACCGCTGGCCGTGGCGATGGCGAAGCACGCTACGCCGGGCGTGGCATGGACGGCTCGCAGTTCCTGCGTGAAAGCCTGGGGCTGCGCTTCGAAAAATCCAACATCGGCGACGTGCTGGACAAGGTCGAAGCCCAGGTCTACTACAACTACGCCGACCATGTGATGGACAACTACAGCCTGCGCACACCGTCGGGCACCGGCATGATGGCCGGTCCGATGGCCTCCAACGTCGACCGGCGTACCCTCGGCGCGCGGATCAAGGCCACCTGGCGCTGGGCGGATGTGCAACTGATCAGCGGCCTGGACGCGCAGACCAATGAACACCGCCAGCGCAGCAGCATGGGCATCGACACCTACAAGGACTTGCCCAAGGTCAAGGACGCCAACTTCCACAACTACGGCGTGTTCGGCGAACTCACGTGGTACGCCGCCGACCGCGATCGCCTGATCACCGGCGCACGCCTGGATCGCGCCTCGGCCAAGGACTTCCGGCAAACCACCGGTTCCGGCATGAGCGCCCGCACCAACCCGACCGCCGATGCCACCCGCGCCGACACCTTGCCATCAGGTTTTACGCGCTATGAACACGACCTGGCCGACAGCCCCACCACCCTCTACGCGGGCTTGGGCCACTCGGAGCGTTTCCCGGATTATTGGGAGCTGTTTTCCCCCAACACCGGCGCGGTCGGTTCGGTAAATGCCTTCGACGGCGTGAAGCCGGAGAAGACCACCCAATTCGACTTCGGCGCGCAATACAAAGCCGAGGCGCTTGAAGCCTGGGCCTCGGGCTACATCGGCCGGGTGCAGGACTTCATCCTGTTCGACTACAGGCCAGGGATGATGGGCACCACTTCCCAGGCGCGCAACGTCGACGCACGCATCATGGGTGGCGAACTGGGCACAGCGTACAAACTGACGCGCAATTGGAAGGCCGACGCCACCCTCGCCTACGCCTGGGGCAAGAACAGCAGCGACGGCAAGGCGCTGCCGCAAATGCCGCCGCTGGACGCACGCCTTGGCCTCACCTACAGCGAAGACGACTGGAGTGCCGGCGCGTTATGGCGCGTGGTCGCGGCGCAAAATCGCATCGATCAGAACAAGGGCAACGTGGTCGGCAAGGACTTTGACAAGAGCGGCGGCTTTGGCGTGTTCTCGCTGAACGCGGCGTACCGCCTCAATAAACATTTCAAGGTCAGCACTGGCGTCGACAACCTGTTCGGCAAGGCCTACGCCGAGCACCTGAACCTGGCCGGCAACGCCGGGTTCGGCTACCCGGCCAGTGACCCGCAGGCCATCAAGGAGCCAGGCCGAACCCTCTGGACCAAAGTCGACATGAGCTTCTAAGAGCATCGGGGGCAAGCCCCCTCCCACATTTGAAGGTGTTCACAAAATCAAAAGTGTGGGAGGGGGCTTGCCCCCGATGACGGCCGACCAGACACAAAAAACTCAAAGCCTTGCGGAGCCCCCGATGAGCATTCAAAAAGTATCCTTCTACAACCTGGCCTGGCGCTGGCATTTCTATGCCGGCCTCTTCGTCGCCCCTTTCATGGTGCTGCTGGCCCTGACCGGCATCATCTACCTGTTCAAACCTCAGCTCGACCCGCTGATGTACGGCGACCTGCTCAAGGTCCAAACCGCCGAACACGCCCTGAGCGCCGACGAGCAACTGCGACGCGCCCAGGCCGCCTACCCCAACGGCGTGATCAGCAAGTACCTGCCGCCGGCCGACGCCACCCGCAGCGCACAATTCGTGATGCACAACGGCGGCCGCGAAGTGACGGTGTTCATCGACCCGTATCGCGGCACCGTACTCGGCGAGCAGGACGCCAAATACAACCTGCAAGCCATCGCCCGCGCGCTGCATGGGGAGCTGATGATCGGCACCGTCGGCGATCGCCTGGTGGAACTCGCCGCCGGTTGGGGCGTGATGCTGGTGGTGTCGGGCCTGTACCTGTGGTGGCCGCGCGGCAAGTCCTCGGCGGGTGTGCTGTGGCCAAGGTTCAGCAGTCGCGGCCGGGTGTTCTGGCGCGACCTGCACGCGGTCACGGGCTTCTGGGGCGCGTCGCTGCTGCTGGTGATGCTGCTCAGCGGCATGACCTGGACCGGCTTCTGGGGTAAGCAATACGCCGACCTGTGGAACAGGTTCCCGGCGGCCATGTGGAACAACGTGCCGCAGTCCGACCAGCAGGCGCGAGTGCTCAATACCGCAACGCAACAGACCGTGCCCTGGGCCCTGGAAAACACGCCGATGCCGATGTCCGGCGACCATGCCGAACACATGAACCACGGCGCGATGCACTCAGCGCCGGCCGCGCCCACCTTGCGCCTGCAACAGGTGGTCGACCTGGCGACCGCGCGCAAGGTCGAGCCCGGCTACAGCATCACCTTCCCGACCACGGCCGAGGGCGTGTTCACCGTTGCGGTGTTTGCCAACGATCCACGCAACGACGCCACCCTGCATGTGGACCAGTACACCGGCAAGGTCCTGGCCGATGTGCGCTGGGCGCACTACAACACCGTCGCCCGCGCCACCGAGACAGGCGTGATGCTGCACGAAGGCAAGATGTTCGGCTGGGTCAATCAACTGATCGTGCTGCTGATCTGCCTGATGATTCTGCTCAGTGCGGTCAGTGGCGTGGTGATCTGGTGGAAGCGCCGGCCAACGGGCGGCCTGGGCGTTCCGCCGTTGCGGCATGACCTGCCGAAGTGGAAAACCGCGATGGTGATCATGCTCGCCCTCGCGATCATTTTCCCGCTGGTGGGGGCCTCTCTGATCCTCGTGTGGGCGCTGGATTGCCTGGTGCTGTCACGCTTTTTTGGCCAACGTGAATCTGCCTCAGGTTCGGCATGAAACAGGCGAGATGCCCGGTACAGAGCCCTTCTGTAGCCTTGCGCGGACTTTTGTCTCGCAGCGAATAAGTGTTAACTTATAACACTTTCTGCGTTATCGTTGCTCGCCGCGCCCTGCGGCGAGTACCCCTCCAAGAAGACTGACCGACCGATGAACAAGTACCTCGCGTCCAGCCTGTGCCTGCTCGCCCTGCATAACAGCGCCCAGGCCCTGACCTTGCCCGCCAGCCCTGTCACCGCCACCGCCGTGGACGACGAACACGTCGACCTCAACACCCCGACCACCGCCGGTTCGCGCTTGAATCTCACGGCCTTGCAAACCCCCGGCAGTGTCGAGAGCCAGACCGGCGCGCAGATCCGCGCACGCGGCGATGCCAGTGTGCAGGACGCAATCTCCCGCGCCACCGGTATCAGCCGTACCGGCACGCCGGGCGATGGCGGCACGTCGTTGTCAGCCCGTGGTTTCACAGGCCAGGGCTCGGTGATGCAGTTGTACGACGGCAACCGCATGTACATGGGCATGGGCACGTCGACCTTCCCGGTAGACACCTGGTCGGTGGAACGCGTTGATGTGCTGCGCGGCCCGGCCTCGGTGCTGTACGGCGAAGGCGCTACGGGTGCGGTGATCAATACCGTGCCGAAAAAGCCGTTTGAAGGCGAGATCGAAAACCACCTCCGCCTGGGCTATGGCTCTTACGACCGCCAGCAACAAGCCCTGGACAGCGGCGGTTCGCTGACCGACACGCTGAGCTATCGCCTGAACCTCAATCGCCTGCGCAGCAATGGTTTCATCGACCGTGGCGACGCCAGCAGCGACTTCGTCAGTGGCGCCCTGCGCTGGCAGGCGGCGGACAATTTGAGCTTCACCCTGGCCAGCGACTACGGCGACCAGCGTCCGCAAAACTACTTCGGCACGCCACTGATCAACGGCCAGTTGCACAAGGGTCTGCGCGACAAAAACTACAACGTCAGCAACGACACCCAGCACTACAACGACCAGTGGACGCGCCTGACCAGCGAGTGGCAGATCAACGACAGCGTCAGCGCCACCAACGAATTGTTTTACCTGAAAAACCAGCGCCGCTGGCAGAACGCCGAGAACTACAACTTCACCAACGGCCAGCTCACTCGCAGCGGTAATTTCGGCATCAAGCACAATCAGGAACAGGTGGGCGACCGTCAGACCTTCACCTTCAAACACACGCTGTTCGGCCTCGACAGCCAGACCGTGACCGGTGTGGAATACAACCGCATCCGCTTCCGCCTGGCCAGTAACTCGCCGTTCAACGACGTGCTGGCGAGTGGTCAGCCTATCGATATCAATCACCCGGCACCCGCCGCGTTCGACAGCCAGAACGCGTTCAAGCCACTGTTCGCCACCACCACTAAAACCGTCGCCGGCTTCGCGGAAAACCGTTTGCAACTCACCGACTCACTGTCGCTGATCACCGGCATCCGTCGTGACTACGCCCATGTGGACCGTGATGATCTGCGCGACGGCAGCCAGAGCGACAAAACCCTCACCGGCAACAACTGGAAGGCCGGCCTGGTCTACGCGATCACGCCCGATACCTCGGTATACGGCCAGTACGCCACCAGCACCGACGGTGTTGGCGGCCTGATTTCCCTGAGCCCAGGCCAGCAGCAGTTCGACCTGTCCACCGCCAAGCAGACCGAGGTCGGCATCAAGCAGGCCTTCTGGGACCAGCGCGGCGAATGGACGTTGGCGGCGTATCACATCGTCAAGAAGAAACTGCTCACCGACGTGCCGGGCGACCCGGACCTCAAGCAGCAAGTTGGCCAACAATCATCACGTGGCCTGGAAGCCAGCCTCGACCTGCAACTGCCACACGCCTGGCAACTGCAAGCCAACGCGGCCATCGTCCATGCGCAGTACGACGACTTCAAACAGGACGTCGGCGGCGTGCAAGTGTCCCGCGACGGCAACCGCCCGGTGGACGTACCGCGCCGCACCGCCAACCTGTGGCTGAGCAAGGCCGTGACCGAGGACATCCGCGCGGGTGCCGGCGTGCGTTATGTCGACGCGCGTTACGCCGACATGGCCAACCAGAACGAGCTGCCGAGCTACACCGTGGTCGACGCCAGCGTGTCGTGGAACGCTATGCGCAACACCACCCTGGGCCTGCAGCTGAACAACCTGTTCGACCGCACCTACGCCGTCAGCCAGTACAACGACGGCCAACAATGGATCCTCGGTGAGCCGCGCGCCCTCTTCGTCACAGCGGACTACACCTTCTAAATGACCAAAACACCGTTCCACTGTGGTGGACTTGAGAGCATTGATGACTTCACTCACCCTCACCGGCCTCAACTGGTCACCTGCCGGCCACTGCCATCACCAGTTCCACCTGCGTGACGCCAGCCTGCAGGTCGGCGCAGAGGAGTTTGTCGGGCTGATCGGGCCCAATGGCAGCGGCAAGACCAGCCTGTTGCGCTGCGCCTATCGGTTCAGCAAGCCGGCGCAGGGTGACGTATGGCTTGCGCACCAGAACGTGTGGAAGCAGAGCGCCAAATGGTGTGCGCAGCGCATCGCGGTGGTCTTGCAGGAATTCCCCGACGCCTTCGGCCTGCGGGTGGATGAGGTGGTCGCCATGGGCCGCACGCCCCACAAAGGCCTGTTCGATGGTGACACGCTGCACGACCAGAAGATGATTCAGCAGACCCTGGAATCGGTCGGCATGCAGGGCTTTGAGGACCACGCGTTCGCCACCCTCTCCGGCGGTGAAAAACAACGCGTCATTCTGGCTCGCGCCCTGGCCCAGCAACCGCAACTGCTGATCCTCGACGAGCCCACCAACCACCTCGACCCGCGCTATCAACTGGAGCTGCTGCGATTGGTCAAACGCCTGAACATCGGCACCCTGGCCAGCATCCACGACCTCAACCTGGCGGCTGCATTCTGTGATCGCCTGTACGTGATCAACCACGGGCGCATCGTCGCCAGCGGCACCCCGCATCAGGTGCTCACCGCCGTCTTGTTGCGCGACGTGTTTGGCGTCGAAGCACTGATCGACACCCACCCCTTGTCCGACTACCCCCGAATCACCTGGATAACCCCACCATGATCCTGCGCGCTCTGCTTGCCGTTACCTTGCTGTTCAGCGCCGCCGAGGCGTTCGCCGAAGCGACCCACTACCCCGTCACCATCAAGAGCTGTAACCGTGACGTGACCTTCCAGGAAGCCCCGAAACACGCGGTCAGCCACGACATCAACATGACCCAGATGATGCTTGCCCTGGGCCTCAAGTCGCACATGGCCGGTTACAGCGGGGTCTCCGGCTGGAAGTCGGTGACGCCGGAAATGGCGCACCTGCTCGATGGTTTGCCAGAGCTGGCGAGCAAGTACCCGTCGGTGGAAACCCTGCTCAATGCCAACGTGGACTTTTTCTTCGCCGGTTGGGACTACGGCATGCGAGTGGGCGGCGACCTGACGCCGAACACCCTGCAACCGCTGGGCATCAACGTGTATGAGTTGACCGAGTCGTGCGCCTTTGTGATGAAGCGCCCGGCCGCCACTCTGGACGACACCTATAACGACCTGCGCAACCTGGGCAAAATCTTCGATGTGCAGGACCGCGCCACTGCCTTGATCGCGCAGATGCAGGCACAGGTCGCCGACGTGCAAAAGGACCTGCCGGCCGATAAGCCTCGGGTGTTCCTTTACGACAGCGGTGAAGACCGCGCCATGACGTCCGGCCGTCTGGGCATGCCCCAGGCGCTGATCGAAGCAGCCGGCGGGCGCAACATCCTCGATGACGTCGACGCCAGTTGGACCCGCATCAACTGGGAGACCGTGGTGGAGCGCAACCCGCAAGTGATCGTGATCGTCGACTACAGCGAAATCACCGCCGAACAGAAACAGCAATTCCTGCTGAACAACCCGGCCTTGCAAGCCGTGGACGCGATCAGGAACCAGCGCTTTATCGTCATCCCTTACGTGCAGGCCACGCCGGGCATCGACAACGTGCTGGCCGTTGAAACCCTGGCCAAGGGGTTCCACGGCGAATGATCACGCGTCGCTACGCCCTGCTGCTCGTCGCCCTTGGCACGGTGTTGCTGGTTTCTTGCGTGGTCTCGCTGGGCTTCGGCCCGGCGCGGGTGCCGGTGGAGGTGGTGGGGCGAATCCTGCTGTACAAGACCTTTGGCATCGGCGAGGCAACCTGGTCGGCCGGGCAGGAACCTATCGTGTGGCTGATCCGCGTGCCGCGCCTGTTGCTGGGTGTCTTGGTCGGCGCGGGGTTGGCCTTGATCGGCGCGGTGTTGCAGGCAGTCACGCGCAACCCGCTGGCCGACCCGCACCTGCTCGGTGTCACTTCCGGCGCCACGTTGGGCGCCGTGATCGTGGTGTTGCATGTGGATGAAGTCATCGGCCTGCTGACCCTGCCCATCGCTGCGTTTGTCGGTGCACTCGCGAGCATGCTGGTGGTGCTGGCGGTGGCCAGTCGCAACGGTCGGCTGGAGAGTGATCGCCTGCTGCTGTGCGGCGTGGCGGTGTCGTTTGTGATGATGGCCGCCGCCAATCTCTTGCTGTTTATGGGCGATCATCGCGCCGCGTCAGCGGTGATGTTCTGGATGCTCGGCGGGCTGGGCCTGGCGCGTTGGGAGTTGTTGGCCATCCCCGCCGCGAGTGTGCTGCTTGGGCTGGTGCTGCTGCTCGGCATGGCCCGCCCGCTGAACGCGCTGATGGCCGGTGAACAGACGGCCGTGACCCTTGGCCTGAACGCACGCACCGTCCGCCTGAACGTCTTCCTGATTGCCTCATTGATGACCGGCGTATTGGTGTCCATCAGCGGCTCCATCGGTTTTGTCGGGCTGATGGTGCCGCACATTGCCCGCCGCCTGGTGGGCGCAGAACACCGGCGCTTATTGCCGGTGTGCGCACTGCTGGGCAGCCTGTTCCTGGTGTGGGTGGATGTGGCCGCACGCACCCTGATCGCCCCCGAGGATCTACCGATCGGCGTCGCCACGGCAGCGATTGGCGGGCTGTTCTTCATTGGCTTGATGCGCAAGCGTTGAGTCATACCGGTCACGCGTCACAGTTCATCCTTGTCGCGGCCATACAGCGTGTCATCGGTATCCGGCAGCGATTGCACACCGTTGTGGGGCCAGTCAGGCCCCAACACGCCACGGCGGGTCCAGAAGTCATCAGTTTCCAATACCGACAGGTTACCCACACGCCTCATTCGCTCCACCAGCACACTGGGATCAGGGGCCAGGCCAGGGCCGAGCAGCGCACTCTCCTCCTGCGTATGGCCAGGGACATACTTGAGTAATGCGCCCTCGCGACAGACCAGGTAGCAGCTCTCGGCCACCGGCAGGTTGGTTCTTACAATCGACACATAACGCCGCCAGTCATCCAGCGACGCGAAGCGCTTGAGCAAACGCAGGTCCTTCGCCTCCAGGCTGGTGGTTGAAGGGATGACTTTATAAAACGCCTGGATCGCGGCAATGTTGTAAAAGTACAGGGCGTAGGCATTTGTCAGGTTGAGTCCAAAGCCGGCGAGACGAAACAAACGCGCCAGGCTCCCCGGAAACGGCAGCGACCGATCCTCCACCGGCTCCAGTGCCACAAAGCCGGACTCATCCGGCGGCACCAGTACCGCCCCCAGGTACTCGATGCCATTGAAGCGCCCCACACGCTTTTGCGCGGAGCGGGCGGCGTCATCGGCATAGAAATACAACGCATCGCAAAACAGATGAGCGTACGGCCCGCTGTCCGAGTGGCCCGTCACGACTTTAGGTGACCAGTCCAGCCCCACCTTCCCGACACTGGCCCATATCGGGCTGCGCACCCAAACCTGCATGTCCCCCCGTGCCGCAAGACTGCGGACATAATCCTGCATCTTCAGCGAACCATCGAGCAGGCTCGCGAGAAGGCGCGGCGCCTGGTTGAGCATCTCGAACAACAACGCACTGCGCTCAAAGTCATACTGCAGCAGCGCACCGTCGGCGCACATCAAGTACAGCGTCAGCACCCGGCCATTGCCAAAGCGTTTTGCAGCGCTGAGTGCGTTGACCACCTCCTGCGGCCAAAAAAAGTGCTTGGCCATTTCACCCTCAAGACTGGACGCCTGGACGGTCGGCGCCTGCAAATACAGGCCATCCCACACGTAGCCTTGAGGTAACTGGCCAGCAACCCATACTTGCTCAAGCTTTACGAAGCTCTCACGGGCCAACGGCGCAGTCGCCATATAGCGCTGCTTTTTGGCTGATTTGAGCACGTAGCCAAAGGTCAGTTGCGCTGGCGTGGTCGACCCCAACTGCAGGGCGCGTACCGCATCGATGGCCCGGGTATACAACGGGCTGCACGGTGGGTCGGCCAATGCCTGGCGGATCTCCCGCGCCGGCGGTTGCTCAACATTCCAGACGAACGTGTCTACCAGTAACCTCGCCGGCCCCCACAGCACGCTGCCACTGATCACCCGCAGGTCACCGGCCTTGGCGACCTCGGTCACAAACTCCGTAGGCAGCAGCGTCCCCTGGCGTATTTGCTGTTCGACAAGATTGTCGGCGTAATCGCCCCTGACCGCATTCAGCGGAGCCAGGCGACTTCTAAGAGCGGCCTCTTCGGCGGAGTCCGTGCGCTGATAGCTGAGAATCGAGCCATCCGGGCCGAACAGGTATTCGCGCTTGACCTGCGTTTCATGCAGCAACAGATACGCCAACACCGCGCTGGGCAGCATGCTTTTGTAAACGGCTTTTTGCGCTGTGGCCAACAAGAGCTCTACCTCCACGTCCAACCGCGAGCGATAGCGCGCGACGATAGAAGCGCCGCCTGGATACAACCCCTGCGAAATGGCTTCGTCCGGGTAAATCCAGTTCCGGGCAAACCCTTGGGGAGGCACTGCCAGCGGGTCGGTCGCGGTAAAAGCGCCATTGGCGAGGCGTAATACCACCCCACCGTAAGCCCGCTGCCGAACCGTGCCCACCAACGCCTGCACATGGCGCGCGGCATCATCGGCACTGGCAAAGGTGGGGCCAAGGCGGCGACGTGTCATGGCCGAGTAACCGTTCCAATCCGGGGAAACCAGGCCTTCCTTGTCCCAATACTGGCTGGTCCGCAGGACCGTCAGCTGACCCCGCTTGGCCGTCTCCCTGACGAACTCCACGGGTGTCTTTGCACCGGAGTTCAATTGCGCAATGGTGTCCTCGAGGTTTCGCTCCAGCGGCCCCCCACCGCCCAACTGAAATGGCAACGACACATACCGCAGCAATGCGCCTTCGTCGGTCGAGAAATAAATCGGCAGGTACTGCCCGTCGTTGTATTTCTCCCCCCGACGCTTGGCGTCATAGAGTGCGGCGTACAGCTCGCCAGGCTGCACAAAATAGCGGGCAAGCCATGAGTCAGCGGCCCCCAGGCCTGTGGGCTGCCATTGTTGGGAACGAAAGAGTGCATGCAGCACAAACCCCTCGGGAAAGCGGAAGTCGCCGGGCTTTTCGGAGGAGGCAAAGACACTGTTGAGGTTGAAAAGCGCGTAGCGAGCACTCACGCCAACCACCTGCGAGGCGACGAACTCGTCGCTTTTCGGGTGCCTGAGAATGAAGCTAAAACAGGATTGATGGGCAAGACTACGGCCATGAACCCGGGCATGCAGGTTGCGGGCAGCCTCATCGGCACTGCCGAAGACTGCGCCGAAAGTGGCGTAATCCGGTGCGCCGACGCGGGGGGCATCAGGCAAATTGGGCGACCAATCGCTATGGAGCACCGAGCGTGGGCCCCACAATCTACTGCCTTCAATGACCTTGATCTCGCCGGCCTCGGCGAGGTGAACGACCCACTGTGCGGGCGTAATCAGACCATTGGCCATTTGCTCACGAATACGGCTGCCGCCCGCACGCGGTGCGACGTTTTGCAAAAGTAATTGCTCGACGAGCGTCTGACTCGGCGTGTAAGCCAGCAAACAGTCCCGCCCCCCCGACAGGAACGCCACGCGCTTTTGCCGGATGACCTCACGGATTTCATCATCGGCAAACGCCTGCATGTTGATCATTGCATCATCCCG
Source organism: Pseudomonas sp. QC2 (assembly GCF_002859085.1). Taxonomy (NCBI): domain Bacteria; kingdom Pseudomonadati; phylum Pseudomonadota; class Gammaproteobacteria; order Pseudomonadales; family Pseudomonadaceae; genus Pseudomonas; species Pseudomonas sp. QC2. The sequence continues at coordinate 207,001 of NZ_PKKS01000017.1, read as the reverse complement.
CGTCCAACCACGCTGCTCGACCCAGGCCGGGTCAACCATGGACAAGGCCGGATGAGAACCATAACGACCGTGTAACTGATAGAGCTCCGGCGGGATCAAAGGGCCCTTGCCCCCTGCCGGGAAAAACAACGGTTTGTCGAAGGGGTTTGCGTCGCTTTCAAGCGGTTCGGTAATGACAAATCGGCCGTCCTCTCCCTTGAGCACATAGCCGCCGTAATAGCGATCGCGTCGATGGCCGATCTGCTCGTGGGCATGCACCGCCGCGTCGACGGCCGACAAAAAGGATCGACTGAGCGTCACCTCATAAAACGAGGTCAACAGCGTCGAACGGTCATCCACTAGACCTTCATAGCGCCACAGTTCGCCGGGCTGCACCACCGACAGGTCACCGGCGGCCAGCACCCGACGCACGTACTCACGCGGCCTAAGGGTCCCCGCCAGGAGCGCTGCCTGAGCGCCGTTGTCGTTGAGCACACCATCACGTTGCACCAGCGCCAGGCGGGTGTGTTCAGCGAGACCCGGCAGTTTGAACCGCAACAGAGCACCGTCCTCAGCCTTCATGTACAGCGCAAGGCCGCGGGCTTTGTCTTGAATACCCGCGGTCAGGCGCGATTGGGTGATGGCCGCGACCATTTCCGCAGGCGTGAAAAAGTGCGCGTATAACCAAGGCTCTCTTTTGGGAAACGCGGTTTCATCCGGCCTGGAGGTGTAATAAATCGCCTCGAGCCGCAATTGCGAAGGCAACCTCGGCTTGCCGTCCGGGCGCTTGGGGAACAGGCCTTCGATCGCGAACAGCGGCTGACCCGTTGCCTGCGGATAGGTGGCGACATAACCCTCACTCTGGGTGTGCTTGAGCACAACCCCCATTGTGCGAGCGGGCACTGCTGTCGGCGCATTCGCCAGGGCACTCAGAACAGCCAGTTCAGCACGGCCAAACACCTGAGTGAAGGCGGGTTGCTCCCGAACGGTGCCTGGCAGCGCGACCGGCTTGCCGACTTTCCAGGCCCGCGTGACCTTGCCACGCCCCCCCCCCCACTCGGCAATGGGCTCGATCACGCGCAACTCTCCCGCCTCGGCGAGCAGCCAGATCAGATGTTCGAAAACGCTGGACTGTTCAATCGGCAGTTTGCCGGTCCATTGCTGGTAAAGGGTCTGTTCCTGGGTCGAGTCACTGCTCACATACTTGAGCAAACTGCCGTTCGGCCCAGACAGGTAATGCGCGCGTGCCGTCTTTCGGTGTTCGACGATAAACCTCATGTCGGGAATGGAAAAAAGGCTCTGGAAAATCACTACCTGTGGGCCTGTCATGCCGGGGTTCTGCCGCGCTACCTCGTCGGGCGCCAGCGGATGGGAGTGGTAATAGGCCTCGCCCATATAGCCTTCGGGCAGCACGAAATCGCCATTCTTATCGGTGGGCAATATCAAGGTGTGATCGAACATGACGTGTTGGTCCGGCACCGGCTCGGTGGCGTAGAACCGACCACCGCGTTTGAAAATCGCCCCACCGTACTCGCGGTCACGGCTGTGGCGAGCAATGCGCTCATGTGCCCAGCGGGCGGCATCATCAGGCGTGACAAAAGGCGGGCTCAGAGGGGGAAGTTCCGCACGGGAGGCGGGCGGATTTACCGGAGTATTTTCCATGGGCATTCACTGGCAATAGGGATAAAAGTACGGGCCATCCTGGCCCATGCCCACCCGCCCATTGCGTTGCATAGCTACCTCGCCCTGTTTCGGGGCTGCGGCTGCACTCACGCATCAATCCGGCGCCAACCTGGTGCACGCCTGCGCATGACTGAGCCATCCCGCCTCGTGGCGACACGCCCTCAGCCCTCTCGGCACAGCCTTTGCAATCGCTTGCTCAGCAGCTGTTTCTGCCCTCATAAAAACATTGAGTTTCTGGAGATCGCACCATGAAGCGTCGCAGTCTGATCAAGGCTTTCACCCTGTCCGCCTCCATTGTCGCCATGGGCCTGACCTGGACCGTGCAAGCCGCCGAGACCATCAAGGTCGGCATCCTGCATTCGCTGTCCGGGACCATGGCAATCTCCGAAACGTCGCTTAAAGACATGGCGTTGATGACCATCGACGAGATCAATGCCAAGGGCGGGGTGAACGGCAAGATGCTTGAGCCGGTGGTGGTGGACCCCGCGTCCAACTGGCCCCTGTTCGCCGAGAAAGGCCGGCAATTGCTGACCCAGGACAAAGTCGCCGTGGTGTTCGGCTGCTGGACGTCGGTGTCACGTAAATCGGTGCTGCCGGTGTTCGAGGAGCTCAACGGCCTGCTGTTCTACCCCGTGCAGTACGAAGGCGAAGAGATGTCGCCGAACGTGTTCTATACCGGTGCGGCGCCGAACCAGCAGGCGATTCCCGCAGTGGAGTACCTGATGAGCGAAGAAGGCGGCAGCGCCAAACGCTTCTTCCTGCTCGGCACCGACTATGTGTACCCGCGCACCACCAACAAGATCCTGCGTGCGTTCCTGCATTCCAAAGGCGTGGCGGACAAAGATATCGAAGAGGTCTACACCCCATTCGGCCATGCCGATTACCAGACCATCGTTGCCAACATCAAGAAGTTCTCTGCCGGCGGCAAGACTGCGGTGATTTCCACCGTGAACGGCGACTCCAACGTGCCGTTCTATAAAGAACTGGCCAACCAGGGATTGAAGGCTACCGACGTGCCGGTAGTGGCGTTCTCGGTGGGTGAAGAGGAACTGCGTGGCATCGATACCAAGCCACTGGTGGGCAACCTCGCGGCCTGGAACTACTTCCAGTCGGTGGAGAACCCGGTGAACACCAAATTCGTCGCCGACTGGAAAGCCTACGCCAAGAAACACAACCTGCCGGGCGCGGATAAAGCCGTGACCAACGACCCGATGGAAGCCACTTACGTCGGTATCCACATGTGGGCCCAGGCCGCCGAGAAAGCCAAGTCCACCGATGTCGACAAAGTGCGTGAAGCGCTGGCCGGCCAAACCTTCGCTGCGCCGTCGGGCTTCACCCTGACCATGGACAAGACCAACCATCACCTGCACAAGCCGGTGATGATCGGTGAGATCCAGGCGGATGGACAGTTCTCGGTGGTGTGGCAGACCCAGGAGCCGATCCGCGCGCAACCGTGGAGCCCGTACATCCCAGGCAATGACAAGAAGCCGGACTACGCCGTCAAGAGCAACTAAGCCCCAAGCGCCGATAAAAGTGTGGGAGGGGGCTTGCCCCCTCCTAGATAAAGCTTGTCCGCGCATGATCAGGACATTTGTTTATGCCCACTGCCCTCTACCGCTATTTCCTGGCCTTGCTGCTGTTGCTGCCCCTGGCCGCACACGCCAGCGACGCCGAAGACTTCCTGTCCGCCAACCCCAGCCAACAAGCCAAACTCCTCCAGGACTGGGCCGCCCAGCCCGACCCGGCACGCATCGAGTTGGTGGATGCCCTGCAACAAGGCCAGCTCACGCTCAACGGCGAAACCAAGACCGTGCGCCTGAACAACCGCCTGCGCGGCTTGATCGACAACGTGCAGGCCAGCCAACAACTGCTCGCGGCCGACCCGAAGGTGCGCCTGGCCGCTGCGCAAACCCTGCAAAAAAGCGCACAACCTGCGCAGTTGAAATTCCTCGACCAGCGCGTCGCCGCTGAAACGAATGAAGACGTGCACACCGCACTCAGCCTGGCCCTGGCCAATCTGCAATTGGTCGACAGCGACCCGGTGGTGCGCCTGGCCGCCGTGCGTTTGCTCGGCAGCACCGGCGACCCACTGGCCCGCACGCGTCTTGAAGCGCTGCTCGCGCCCGGCGTCGAAACCGATACCGCCGTGCACACCGCCGCCGAGACCAGCCTGGCCCAGGTCAAACGCAAATTGATGCTCGGCGAGATCCTCGGCCAGGCCTTCAGCGGCATGTCCCTGGGGTCGATCCTGTTGCTGGCGGCCCTCGGTCTGGCGATCACCTTCGGCCTGCTCGGCGTGATCAACATGGCCCACGGCGAGATGCTGATGCTCGGCGCGTATTCCACCTATGTGGTGCAGATGCTGATGCAGCGTTATGTGCCGGCCGCCATCGAGTTCTACCCGCTGATCGCACTGCCCGTGGCGTTTTTTGTCACCGCCGCCATCGGCATGGCCCTGGAACGCACGGTGATTCGCCACCTCTACGGCCGGCCGCTGGAAACCCTGCTGGCCACCTGGGGCATCAGCCTGATGCTGATCCAGCTGGTGCGCCTGGTGTTCGGTGCGCAGAACGTCGAAGTGTCCAACCCCGCCTGGCTGTCCGGTGGCATTCAAGTGCTGCCCAACCTCGTGCTGCCCTACAACCGTATTGTGATCATCGCCTTCGCGCTGTGCGTGGTGGTGCTGACTTGGTTGCTGCTGAACAAGACCCGCCTGGGCCTCAACGTGCGCGCGGTTACCCAGAACCGCAACATGGCCGCCTGCTGCGGCGTGCCCACCGGCCGCGTGGACATGCTCGCCTTCGGCCTCGGCTCCGGTATCGCCGGGTTAGGCGGCGTAGCACTGAGCCAGATCGGCAACGTCGGCCCGGACCTGGGCCAGAGCTACATCATCGACTCGTTCCTGGTGGTGGTGCTCGGCGGTGTCGGCCAGTTGGCCGGTAGCGTCATGGCCGCCTTCGGGCTGGGCATCGCCAACAAGATTCTGGAGCCACAGATCGGCGCCGTGCTCGGCAAGATCCTGATCCTCGCGCTGATCATTCTGTTTATCCAGAAACGCCCGCAAGGACTCTTCGCACTGAAAGGACGGGTGATTGACTGATGAACCAGCCATTGATGCTTACGGCCGCACAAAAGGCCGGTCCCAAGGTGACGATTGCCGTCGGCGTGCTGATGCTTGTTGTGCTGCTGGCGCTGCCTTTGCTGTCACTGCTGCCGGCGGACAACGCGTTGCATGTCTCGGCCTACACCCTCACGCTGGTGGGCAAGATCCTCTGCTACGCCATCGTCGCCCTGGCGCTGGACCTGGTGTGGGGCTATGCCGGAATGTTGTCCCTCGGCCACGGATTGTTCTTTGCCCTGGGCGGTTATGCGATGGGCATGTACTTGATGCGCCAGGCGTCCGGCGATGAGTTGCCGGCGTTCATGACCTTCCTGTCGTGGACCGAGTTGCCCTGGTATTGGGTCGGCACCGAGCACTTCCTCTGGGCGATGTGCCTGGTGGTGCTGGCGCCGGGCTTGCTGGCGCTGGTGTTCGGTTTCTTCGCCTTTCGCTCGCGGATCAAGGGCGTGTATTTCTCGATCATGACCCAGGCCCTGACCTTCGCCGGGATGCTGCTGTTTTTCCGCAACGAGACCGGGTTTGGCGGGAACAACGGCTTCACCAATTTCCGCAGCATCCTGGGGTTTGGCATTACCGAGCCGGGCACGCGGGCCGTATTGTTTGTGGCCACCGTCGCGCTGCTGGTGGCGAGTTTGTACCTCGGCTGGCGGCTGGCACAGAGCAAGTTCGGCCGGGTGCTGACCGCGTTGCGCGATGCCGAAAACCGTCTGATGTTTTGCGGCTACGACCCCCGTGGCTTCAAGCTGTTCGTCTGGGTGTTGAGCGCCGTGCTGTGCGGTTTGGCGGGCGCGTTGTATGTGCCGCAAGTGGGCATTATCAACCCCAGCGAAATGTCGCCGACCAACTCCATCGAAGCCGCCGTCTGGGTGGCGTTGGGCGGGCGCGGCACGCTGATCGGCCCATTGCTCGGCGCCGGTGTGGTGAACGGCATGAAGAGCTGGTTTACCGTGGCCTTCCCGGAATACTGGCTGTTCTTCCTTGGGGCGCTGTTCATCATCGTCACCCTGTACCTGCCCAAGGGCGTCATCGGCTTGCTGAAGAAATGAGGAACGTCATGCTCGAACCTATTTTTGATGCGGGCAGCGGCCGCGATGCCATCGGCCTTGGCCAGGCCGCCGGCAAGGGCCTCAACACCCGCCACGGCACCATCCTGACGCTGGAAGACATCAGCGTCAGCTTCGACGGTTTCAAGGCCCTCAACGACTTGAACCTCTACATTGGCGTCGGGGAATTGCGCTGCATCATCGGCCCCAACGGCGCGGGCAAGACCACGCTGATGGACGTGATCACCGGCAAGACCCGCCCCAGCCACGGTACCGCCTGGTTTGGTGAAAACCTCGACCTGACCGGCATGAGCGAAGTGCAGATCGCCCAGGCCGGCATCGGCCGCAAGTTCCAGAAACCCACGGTATTCGAAGCGTTGAGCGTGTTCGAAAACCTGGAGCTGGCGCAGAAGACCGACAAATCGGTGTGGGCCAGCCTGCGCGCGCGCTTGAGCGGCGAGCAGAAAGACCGTATCGAGGAAGTGCTCGACACCATCCGCCTGACGGCCTCGGCGCATCGCCAGGCGGGCCTGCTGTCTCACGGCCAGAAGCAGTTCCTGGAGATCGGCATGCTGCTGATGCAGGACCCGCAACTGTTGCTGCTGGACGAACCGGTGGCGGGCATGACTGACGCTGAAACCGAGTTCACCGCCGAACTGTTCAAGCGCCTGGCGGGCAAGCATTCGTTGATGGTGGTGGAACACGACATGGGCTTTGTCGGTTCGATTGCCGACCACGTCACGGTGTTGCACCAGGGCAGCGTGCTGGCCGAAGGGTCGCTGGAACAGGTGCAGGAAAATGAGCGGGTGATCGAGGTTTACCTCGGTCGCTGAGGCTTTATGTGGGCGCTGGCGCCCACAAGGGAATCGTGGAGGTTTTGAACATGTTGCAAGTCGACACGCTGCACCAGTACTACGGCGGTAGCCACATCCTGCGCGGGCTGTCCTTTGATGTGAAAGTCGGCGAAGTCACCTGCCTGCTCGGCCGTAACGGCGTAGGCAAGACCACCTTGCTCAAATGCCTGATGGGTTTGCTGCCGGCCAAAGAAGGTGCGGTGAACTGGGAAGGCAAAGCCATTACCGGGTTCAAGCCGCACCAGCGTGTGCACGCGGGGATTGCCTACGTGCCTCAAGGCCGAGAGATTTTTGGGCGGCTGACGGTGGAAGAAAACCTGTTGATGGGGCTCTCGCGCTTTCCGGGCTCAGAAGCCAAGGAAGTGCCCGCCTTCATCTACGAATTGTTCCCGGTGTTGCTGCAAATGAAGCACCGCCGTGGCGGCGATCTGTCCGGTGGTCAGCAGCAGCAATTGGCGATTGGCCGCGCCCTGGCCAGCCGCCCGCGCCTGTTGATCCTCGATGAGCCCACCGAAGGCATCCAGCCGTCGGTGATCAAGGAGATCGGCGCAGTGATCAAGAAACTCGCCGAGCGCGGCGATATGGCGATCCTGCTGGTCGAGCAGTTCTACGACTTTGCCGCCGAACTGGCCGACCAGTACCTGGTGATGTCCCGGGGTGAAATCGTCCAGCAAGGCCGAGGTGAAAATATGGAACGTGAGGGTGTACGTGGTCTCGTAACCATCTAATCTGTAGCCTCCTGACGATAAGCACACGCCATGAACCTGCCCGTTTCCCCTGCCCTGTTCACCCCCAGCTGGCACGCCGAGCTGGAACTCGGCTACGCGCGTTTCGGCGACACCACGCGCCCGGTAATGCGCCGCCACCTCGGCCCGCTGCGGGTGCAGAAGCACCTGTACGCCGAAGGCCCCGAGGTGTGCCAGCACATTATCGTGCACCCGCCTGGCGGGATTGCCGGCGGTGATCGCCTGGATATCAGCGCCCATGTCGGTGCCGGCGCCTGGGCGCAATTGACCAGCCCTGGCGCGGCCAAGTGGTACCGCGCCAGCGGCCCGGCGTATCAGCAACTGGACCTCTGTGTGGAAGCCGGCGCCACGCTGGAGTGGCTGCCCCAGGAAACCATCGTCTTCAGTGCCGCCCAGGCCGAACTCACCACGCGTATCGAACTGCACGGCGATGCGCGGCTGTTCTACTGGGATGTGGTCGCCCTGGGGCGCCCGGCCAGCAATGAGCGTTTCGACCTCGGCCACTTCCAATCGCACCTGGATATCCGCCGCGACGGCCAGTTGCTCTGGCACGAGCGCCAGCGCATTGTGGGCGCCGACGGCTTGCTCGACTCGCCCATCGGCCTGGACGGCCAACCAGTGTTCGCCACGCTGCTGGTGACCGGCGATATAGAGCCCGAATTACTCGAACACTGCCGCGCCCTGCCCCACACCGTGCGCGGCGACCTGACCCAACTGCCCGGCTTGCTGGTCGCCCGCTGCCTGGCCAGCGAAGCGTTGCTGGCGCGGGGATGGTTGATTGATTTATGGAAATTGTTACGCCCCGTCATGTTTGGGCGAGAGGCGGTCGCACCACGAATCTGGAGCACATGAAGATCAATATGTGGGAGGGGGCTTGCTCCCGATAGCGGTGGGTCCGTGACAGATGTATTGCCTGACACTGCCCTATCGGGGGCAAGCGCCCTCCCACACTTGATCTCCATTGTATTTACGAATGTATTTCACGACGGACTGAACCATGGACCTGACCCCACGGGAAAAAGACAAACTGCTGATCTTCACCGCCGGCCTAGTGGCCGAACGGCGCCTGGCACGCGGCGTGAAGCTCAACTACCCGGAAACCATCGCCTACATCTCCGCCGCCTTGATGGAAGGCGCGCGCGACGGCCGCACCGTGGCCGACCTGATGCATTTCGGCACCACCCTGCTCAGCCGCGAACAGGTGATGGAAGGCATCCCGGAGATGATCCCGGATATCCAGGTGGAAGCCACTTTCCCCGACGGCACCAAGCTGGTCACCGTCCACCAACCCATCGCCTGAGGCACGGCCATGATTCGTGACGCTACCCAAAACGATTTGCCGGCGATCCGCGATATCTACAACGACGCGGTGCTGAACACCACAGCGATCTGGAACGAACAACCGGTGGACCTGGGCAACCGCCAGGCGTGGTTCAGCGCACGGCATGCCCAGGGTTATCCGATCCTGGTCAGCGTCGAAAACGCGGAAGTCACCGGCTACGCCTCCTTCGGCGACTGGCGCCCCTTCGAGGGCTTCCGCTACAGCGTCGAACACTCGGTGTACGTGCGCAACGACCAACGCGGCAAAGGCCTCGGCCCACTGCTAATGCAAGCCCTGATCGAACGCGCCCGCACCTGCGGTAAACACGTGATGGTCGCCGCCATCGAAAGCGGCAACCAGGCCTCGATCCGCCTGCATGAGCGCCAAGGCTTCATCACCACCGGGCAGATGCCCCGAGTGGGTATCAAGTTTGGTCGCTGGCTGGACCTGACCTTTATGCAACTGGCTTTGAATCCGGGCGCGGAACCGCCCAAGGAGTGAGATCGATGAATGCCGCGCACCTGCGTCGAGTCAATGCAGAAAGTTTTGCCCACTACCGCCTGGGTTTGATCGAGCTGTTGCTGGACGCGGTGAAGCACGGTGCTTCGGTCGGCTTCATGGCTGACTTTGATGAGGCTCAAGCGCGCGCTTATCTGAGCGGCGTACAAGCGAGCATCGAAGACGCCAGCCTGCTGCTATGGGTCGTGGTACGCGACGAGCAGGTGATCGCCAGCGTGCAGTTGGCGCTGTGCCAGAAGGCCAATGGCCTGAACCGCGCCGAGGTGCAAAAGCTGCTGGTGCACAGCAGCGCGCGCCGGCATGGCCTGGGCCAACAGTTGATGAACACCCTGGAACTCGCCGCGCGCCAGCACAAGCGCGGCTTGCTGTACCTGGACACCGAAGCCGGCTCGCCGGCCGAAGCCTTCTACCAGTCGCTGCGCTACACCAAGATCGGTGAGCTGCCCGACTACTGCCAAAGCCCGGACGGGCGCTACAGCCCGACCGCCATCTACTTCAAGACCCTGGGGCAACCTGCATGATTCCTGGTGAATATCAGATCCAGCCTGGCGATATCGAACTCAACGTCGGCCGCCGCACCGTCACCCTCAGTGTGGCCAACAGCGGCGACCGGCCGATCCAGGTCGGCTCGCATTACCATTTTTTCGAGACCAATGACGCGCTGACCTTCGACCGCGCCGCCAGCCGTGGCATGCGCCTGAATATTCCAGCGGGCACGGCGGTGCGGTTTGAACCGGGGCAGAGCCGTGAAATCGAGTTGGTGGATTTGAGCGGCGGGCGGCGGGTATTCGGGTTTGCCGGGCGGATCATGGGCGACCTTTAGGGCCTCATCGGGGGCAAGCCCCCTCCCACGTTTTGACCGCGTTCACCCAACAAAGGTGGGAGGGGGCATGCCCCCGATAGCGATTTCATATTCAACACATATCTTCAGGGCAATCACATGAAAATCAGCCGCCAAGCCTACGCCGACATGTACGGCCCCACCGTCGGTGACAAGGTCCGCCTGGCCGACACTGAGTTGTTCGTCGAGGTCGAAAAAGACTTCACCGTCTATGGCGAGGAGGTGAAATTCGGCGGCGGCAAAGTGATCCGCGATGGCCAGGGCCAGAGCCAGTTGCTCGCCCATGAAGTGGTGGACACGCTGATCACCAACGCGCTGATCATCGACCACTGGGGCATCGTCAAGGCCGACGTCGGCCTGAAAAACGGCCGCATCCACGCGATCGGCAAAGCTGGCAACCCGGACATCCAGCCCGGCGTGACCATGGCCATCGGCGCCAGCACCGAAGTGATTGCCGGCGAAGGCATGATCCTCACCGCAGGCGGCATCGACTCCCACGTGCACTTCATCTGCCCACAGCAGATCGAAGAAGCGCTGACCAGCGGCGTCACCACCATGATCGGCGGGGGCACGGGACCTGCCACCGGTACCAACGCCACCACCTGCACCTCGGGCCCGTGGCACCTGGCGCGCATGCTCCAGGCCAGCGATTCGTTCCCGATGAACATCGGTTTCACCGGCAAGGGCAACGCCAGTTTGCCCGAGCCATTGATCGAGCAGGTCAAGGCCGGTGCCATCGGCTTGAAGCTGCATGAGGACTGGGGCACCACCCCGGCCAGTATCGATAACTGCCTGAGCGTGGCCGATGACTACGACGTGCAGGTGGCGATCCACAGCGACACCCTGAACGAATCCGGCTTCGTCGAAACCACGCTGGCCGCGCTCAAGGGCCGCACCATCCACACCTATCACACCGAAGGCGCCGGTGGCGGTCACGCACCGGACATCATCAAGGCGTGTGGCTTCCCCAACGTGCTGCCCAGCTCGACCAACCCGACCCGGCCGTTCACCCGCAACACCATCGACGAACACCTCGACATGCTGATGGTCTGCCATCACCTGGACCCAAGCATTGCAGAAGACGTGGCCTTCGCCGAAAGCCGCATCCGCCGCGAAACCATCGCCGCCGAAGACATCCTGCATGACCTCGGTGCGTTCTCGATGATCAGCTCCGACAGCCAGGCCATGGGCCGCGTCGGCGAGGTGATCACGCGCACCTGGCAGACCGCGGACAAGATGAAAAAACAACGCGGAGCCTTGCCCGGCGACGGTCCCGGCAACGACAACTTCCGCGCCAAACGCTACATCGCCAAGTACACCATCAACCCGGCGATCACCCATGGCATCAGCCATATTGTCGGTTCGATCGAAGTGGGCAAATGGGCCGATCTGGTGCTGTGGCGCCCGGCGTTCTTCGGCATCAAGCCGACCCTGATTCTCAAGGGCGGCGCGATTGCCTCCAGCCTGATGGGCGACGCCAACGCCTCGATCCCCACCCCGCAACCGGTGCACTACCGCCCGATGTTCGCCAGCTTCGGCAGCTCGCTGCACGCGACCAGCCTGACTTTTATCAGCCAGGCGGCCTTGGACGCCGGATTGCCCGACGCCCTGGGCTTGAAGAAGCAGATTGCCGTGGTCAAGGGCTGCCGGAACGTGCAGAAAGCCGACTTGATCCACAATGACTACCTGCCGGATATCGAGGTGGACCCACAGACCTATCAGGTCAAGGCCGACGGCGTGTTGCTGTGGTGCGAGCCGGCGGAGGTGTTACCCATGGCCCAACGTTATTTTCTGTTCTGACGTCGGTCAGTCGCGGGTACAACGTGTGGCTGATGAGCCCGCCGGGGATGTAGCCGAAGACAAGGTCATGACCGATACCTTATTGGGTGATGAAGCCGTCATCGTATTCATCACCCACAAGACGCAGGCCTTAACTATGCAGGGTTGTCCGGTTATGCCTGTTCGGCCATTTCAGCAGCGGTCAGCCCTTTGATGAGGGCTTGCTTGAGGGTCGACCACTCATTCATCAAGGCGTTGCTGGCGTTACGGTAGCGCTCGCTGGTGAGATCATCTTCGGTGCTCAAGGCTTCAAGCCGCGCCAGGATGGGGTCGCGGTTAGCCGCAAACTGATCAGCGTATTTGCGCTGTAAAAACACCTGCCAGAACTCGCGCTGAGTGGTGGCAATAAATGCCTTGGCCGAGCCCTCCAACCCCAGCACTTCAGCTTCGGCCGCGGCCAGCATCTGCGGGGTAACCTGCGCAGTGGCCAGGTAGACCGCCTCTTGCGGTTGCCCCGGTAAGCCCAGGCGGTCGCGCAAGCCGATACGGTAGGCCAGGCGTATTTCCACGCGGTCGATCGCCAGGGCCCGTTTCACCTTGCTTTTGAGCGTGTCGTGGGACTGGGCAATGACTTCAAGACGCGTGTCGGCATCTCGCTGTGCAATACGCTCCACTTCATCGAGACGAAACAGGCCCTGGGCCAATTTGAGCAAGCGGGTTGAGGCCTGTGCATCATCAACCACGCCCACTTCCTCGTCAGACAGGCGGCGCAATTCCAGCCGGCTGAACACCAACGTAATACCGTCTTGGCAGGTGTCTACTTCACCCGCCAACTCAAACAGGCTTTCGCGCAGCTCACCCGATTCGGCCGCCGCATCCAACAGGGCCCATACCCGTGTGGCCAAATTCGAATAGGCGTTTTTGTAATCATCGGTTTTGCTCAACTCACTCAACAGCCTGAAAAACTTCTCGCTGGGCAGGATTGTTCCGTCGGGTTCCACACCCGGTGCCTCGCGCTCGATCAGCGCTTCGTTGAGCAGTGTCCAACGCTCGGTCCTGGCGGCCCGCTCCCCCTCAGGCACATCACGCATCCATTGCGCCAAGCGCTCGCTGGCGCTGGCTATCACCGGCTCTGGCGCCGTCACTGCCAGCGGCCCTTGGGGCACCCTGCCCGGCTGGGTGACCCGTACGTGCACCTCTGCGTAGTCATCGAGCCCCTGGGCGGAAAACGGGTTACCGTCCAGGTAGGTGGCGATAAAAATTCTGCGCATGGCGACAGGGTCCTCGTCAGCCGGGTCCAGCAGCTCGTTGGACGCCTGGGTGATCTGATTGTCACGCAGGTCGAGGATCTCAAGGTTCACCAGCGCGCGCAGGCCCGAGGGCATGCGGGTCAGGCCCATGCTGACCAGATCAATGTGGGTCAGCCACGTCAGGGCGCTCAGATCCAGCGCGCCCTCCAGTGGGTTGCCTCGCAGTGTCAGCCGACGCAAAGCCGTGCAGCGTTGCAAGAGCGGGGTATCGAGGGTGGTCAGATCATTGTTGGCTACGTCCAGGGTTACCAGACGCGTCTGCTCACCCAACGCCGCAGGCACCTGCGTCAGGCGGTTGTTGGGGGCCTCGAACGTTTTCAGATGAGGGAACGCGCGTAAAAACTCGGCCGGGACCTCAAGCAAGCTCATGTGCCCCAGGTCGATAAAGCTGATGAACGGAAAGGACCCGGCAGGCAAGACCGGCAATGTGGGCGCCTCGAAACCGTTGAAGCTGAGTTTGTAACCCATAAACCGGTGACTGCGACTGTAAACAGGCTCCCCTGCGACCTCCTGCCAACTGTTGAGCAGCTTCATGCGGATGACGCTGCGCGCATAATCGGTAGCCCGCACCACCTTACCCTCTTGCGCGGGCCACTCCAGGGCCAGCCCATGCCAGGCGTCGAGGGTCTGCTTCAAACTGGCGAACTGCGCCTCCAACTCGGTGAGGCGCGCCCCGCGCCGGTCAGCCAGGCTGCGCAAAAAGCTATCGACTTCGCTGGTGCGCCAATAGGGGTAGATCTGACGCACTCTTGCGCGGTCCTGATTGGTCACTTCGCAACCGCCGTTCATAAGGCCACCTCCTCACACACGGCATTCAAGGGGTAGCCGTCACGACGGGCGGCCACGCGCATCACGCGTTCAAACCAAGGTGTTTCCACCGGCAGGTTCAAGGCCTTTCTCAGGGCCTTGGGTGCCAGTGCGTTGTCCTGAATCGCGTGTTTCAACGCAGGCGCCTCACTCACATGCGGCCGTCCCATGGCGGTACGTTCGCTATCGGGCAGAGCGTGTTGCAACGCGGCATACAGGGTGTCCGGTGCATGCAGCTCATGGCCTTGGCCGTCGAATGCCTGATACCGCGTGCCGTTTTTCACCAGCACTTTGGTCTCAAGCGCAAACGGTGGACCAACGCTGGTGCGCAGCGAGCCGGACAGGGACTCATCGCGAAGCTCAATACGCACCTCGCCGCTCCATCCCGGCAGGGTTTCCAGGGTTTTAAGCACCAGCGTTGGCGTGTCGGGATTGGCCGGACTCTCCAGGTAAAGGCCTTCATACGCCCGTGCTATTCGTACACGCTGCTGCAGGTACCGCAGTGCTTCGCTGATCCGCAGCGGTATCAGTCGGCGCTGCTCGGCGCTCGGACCAAAGGGCGTGTTCAGGGTCTCAAGCTCCTTGGGTGTCGCTCGGTAAAGTACCTCCCGAGCGATGCTGGTGGGCATCTCGGGGAAACGGCGTTGGATCACCTGAATCAATGCCCGTTGTGAATCACCACTCAGCAGCGGTTCGTCGCTGTAAAGACTGTTGAACAGCCGCTGCCCACTGCGCTCGGCGAAGGCGGCCAGCCGCTGCTGCAACTGCGCGGCCCGCGCCGTGGCGCCCGCAGGGGCATGCTGGCCCAGCACCTGTTTGATCTGTTCGTCGTTAAGGAATTGCACACTACGTTCGGGCAGTTTCCCGGCCATCAAGTCGGCCTTGGACACCCTCAGGATGTCACCTGCCATTGCGCTGCGCAGGCCATAACGCGCCTGCTCACCGAACGGGCTGAACACCTCGATGACGGTGTTGGCGCGCCATCCAGGGAGGTCGACCATCAGTGCCGCCGCGTAGTCGCACAGCGTGCTGCTGCAACGGCCGCGACGTATCTGCTCAATGACCTCACGCGCATCGGCATCAGCGGCAAAGCGCCGCAGCGTGTCCTTGAGCAGGCCGGGAAACGGCTCGGACTCGACGTACAGCTTGCGTAAGACGTCCTCGCTCATCGTGCTGACGGCCAATATCTGCTTACGCTGCACATCATCGAAACGCTCGAACGCCACGCCCAGACGGTCACGCAGCTGCGCACCTTGCCATTGCAGCGGCTGGTCGAGTTCATGGGTCCAGACCCCTTCGCCGTTGTGGCGCAAGCGCGGTTGGTAGGCGTTGCCGCGCGTGGGATGGCGCGCGGAGTAATGACCGCTTTGCGGGTCTTGCACGACCTCGTACTGCTGTTCGTCCAGCAGCAGTACCGAACGCCCCGGTAAACGATACAGCCCCAGGTGGTCCGGCTGTGAGTCGGTGGGCAGCGGCACACGTCGCGCATACGCCGACAGGTTAGGCTTCCATAAGCGCGTTTGACCGTTGGGCAATTTGACCGCCTTCAAGCCCTCGACAAATGGCGAGGCCACGTAGTGAAAGATCACCGCCATTTCCGCCAGCGTCGCCAGGCTTTCGAGAACGTCGGTCAGGTGCGCCCACGCGGCCTCAACATCGCCCTGGCGCCAATCACGCACGCCCTCGAAGACACTGCTGATCAACTGGTTGGCGGTCACCAGCAGCATCGCGGCGCCCACGGGCGGTGCCACAAAGGCGGCAATGCCGACGACGAGCATGCCCACATTCAGGAAGTTGGACAGTCGGCGCTCGCGCGTCAGGGTGTCTTCCTTGGCGGTGGAGACCGCCAGCACCTGACCATCGTCCAGCCGGCGCTGACGCCACTGGCCGAACATTTCGTACCAGATGCCTGAAAGACCGACCCACTGGAAGTTCAGCGACAGGCTGATATGCAGTTCAACATTTTCCCGAGGGTCACGTCGCCAGTGACGATCCTCGATGGGGCCTTTCAAGTTCGAGACAGGGCTGAGGTATTTGAGGTAACCGCGCAGGTCGTCCTTCCAATTGCTCCCCGCTGGAGAATCCAGAACCTTTTGAGTCAGGCGCAGGAAAAAGTGCGGCCGGTCCTTCTCCGAGAGAAAACGGCTGAAAAAACGCTGGTAGTCGGTGAGCACGTCGCGCCCGCTGTCAATACGGCTGCCCTCGGGCCGGTACATCAGTTGGTGGGTCAACTCTGCTTCGAAATCACGGAAGGACGGATAGGTTTTCACCGGGTGATCGGGGTCATCCGGGATGTAGGCAATGACGTAACCACCGTCGTAGCGGTTGGCGTGTGTGCGAAAAAACACGGCACACTCCGTCAGGTTGTAGCCCAGGATGCGCAGCGGGCTGTAGGTGACCGGACGTCCGTTGTCCCGGACATCGTCTTTGTCATGGATCACGTCAACCAACAGCTCGTAGTGCCGAAGTTCGATGTCTTCTTTCAATAGCGCCAGATACGCCGCCGCTTTTAACGCCGCCTTTTGGTTCAAGGTGTACGCGGTGGAAATGGCGACTTGCTCCGCCTGCGTACCGCCGTGGAAAAAATCATTTAAGTGTTTGGCGTAAAGCCCACCGATATCCAGGGTTCGGCAAATCGCTACAAACTGCGCCAGTGTGAGCTTGATCCGAACGATATCGAAATGTCCCTGGGCATCGGGCGCACTGATAAATGAAGACACGCTGTCGAAGTAATCGGGCTGGGCTTCAAACGCCTCGAAGTTGTTCAGGGCCGCCTGTAACAGAGAGAACGTGCGGGTGCGATAACCCGCCGTATTAACGCCCACGGGTATGCCGAAAAACGTGTATTCCACCGGGTAATAAAGCCGCAGCCAGGTGTTATCGACATCCAGCTCATGGCCGGCCGCTTTGAGGGCCGCCACCAGCAAGGGTTTGGCGAAGCCTGTGATGTCCTGAATGCCCCGGTTCGACAGATCGAACTGGTTTTGCGCGTGGCAACTGGCCTCGGTCAGTGTTTTCAAGACTGACTGCTGGGGTTCGGTGAGTGCCTCGTACCCGTCGGGGCTGTCGGGCTGTATCGCTTTGAGGGCTTTGCGCCGAGCCGTTGACGATTGCAACAGGCACTGCGGGATGGCGTTTTTGATCAGTTCAAAGTGGACGCCTTGATGGGGCGTCACAGACGTGTTTGTGGCTGACAGTTCTGGCATTGCGGGGACCTGCGCGTAAATTAAGACGGATCGCTTAATCTACGCACGGCCCCCTGCAGATGGACGTCAACTAAATACCCCTTAGTTGCTCCAAGCTTCCCTCGGATCGAACGCGGCCTTTTGCGCCAGTTCCTGCCACAGCGCCTTGACCTCGTCATCCGTGTTCTTCGGCATGACGGCCTTGAGTTGCACAAACAGGTAGCCGCGCTGCCCGGCCTTGTTCAGCAAGCCATGGCCCTTGGCGCGCATACGCTGGCCGTTCTGGCTGCCGGCCGGCACCTTGAGGTTGATCTTGCCGGTGAGGGTCGGCACCGCCACTTCCGTGCCCAACGCCAATTCCCATGGCGCCAGGGGCAGGTTGATGATCAGGTTTTCGCCGTCCACTTCGAACTTGGGGTGCGGGGCAAACTTGATGATCAGGTACAGGTCGCCATTGGCCCCACCGCCAATCCCCGGCGCGCCCTGGCCCTTGAGGCGGATACGCTCGCCATCGGCCACACCGGCCGGGATCTTCACATTCAGGCTCTTGGTGGTGTTGCTGACATGGCGGCCCGAGGCGTCGTATTGCGGCACCTGGAAGCTGATCTGCTTAGACTCGGTGGACAGCGTTTCCTCCAGGAATACCGACAGCTGCATCTCCACGTCCTGGCCTTTACGCCCGGCAGGACGGCGCTGGCCACCCCCGAAGGCATCGCCGCGCGAGCCGAAGATCGAGCTGAAGAAGTCCGAAAAATCCTCACCACCGCCGCCACCGCCATAGCCGCCACGGCTCTGCCAGCCCGGCGGTCCCTGGAACGGCTGGCCATGTTGGCCGTATTTGCGCAGTTCGTCGTATTCGGCGCGTTTGTCGGCGCTTTTAAGCGCTTCATAGGCTTCGGACGCGTCCTTGAACTTGGCTTCGGCGTCTTTTTCCTTGCTGACATCAGGATGATACTTGCGTGCGAGCTTGCGATAGGCCGCCTTGATTTCCTTGTCATCGGCGGTCGGCTCGACACCCAGAATCTTGTAGTAGTCTTTGAAATCCATCGGCGGTTCACCATCCTTTATCGAGATCGCACAGCCCGGGGCACAACGTGCGCTGCTTTGCACCTGTTGAGTCTTGTGGCCTGGGGGTGCGTCAAAGTGTTATCGGCACTTGCCGTATGCAGCAGATGTGGGGGCAAATCCCCCAGTTTCAAGCACGATTTAACGGATGGTCGGCCTACGCATCCGCCCTCGACTGGCATACACTGCGCGGCCGTTTTTCAACCGGAACCCGATAGACATGAAAAACCCATCCCCAGCCCGTGCCTGCGGTATCGACTTTGGCACGTCCAACTCCACCGTCGGCTGGATCCGTCCCGGCATGGAAACGCTTATCGCGCTGGAGGACGACAAGATCACCCTGCCGTCGGTGGTGTTCTTCAACTTCGAGGAGCGCCGCCCGGTCTACGGTCGCCTGGCGCTGCACGAGTACCTGGAGAACTATGAAGGCCGGCTGATGCGCTCGCTCAAGAGCCTGCTGGGTTCCAAGCTGATCAAGCACGACACCAGCGTGCTCGGCACCGCGATGCCCTTCACCGACCTGCTGGCGCTGTTTATCGGCCAACTCAAGAGCCGCGCCGAAGCGAACGCCGGCCGCGAGTTCGAAGAAGTGGTGCTGGGCCGCCCGGTGTTCTTCGTCGATGACGACCCGATGGCCGACCAGGAAGCCGAAAACACCCTGGTCGACGTGGCGCGCAAGATCGGCTTCAAGGACATCTCGTTCCAGTACGAGCCGATTGCGGCTGCATTCGACTACGAGTCCACCATCGAGAAGGAAGAGCTGGTGCTGATCGTCGACATCGGCGGGGGTACTTCCGACTTCTCCCTGGTGCGCCTGTCCCCGGACCGCCGTCACAACGACAACCGCCACGATGACATCCTCGCCACCGGCGGTGTGCACATCGGCGGTACCGACTTCGACAAACAGCTCAGCCTGCAAGGCATGATGCCGCTGTTCGGCTACGGCAGCCGCATGAAAAGCGGCGCCTACATGCCCACCAGCCACCACATGAACCTGGCCACCTGGCACACCATCAACTCGGTGTACTCGCAAAAATCCCAGCTGGCCCTGGGCAGCATGCGCTACGACATCGAAGACACCGGCGGCATCGACCGCCTGTTCAAGTTGATTGAACAGCGCGCCGGGCACTGGCTGGCGATGGAAGTGGAAGAAACCAAGATCCAACTGACCCACGAAGACAGCCGCCACGTGTTGCTGGACCGGGTTGAACCGGGGTTGAGCGTGGAGCTGAGCCGGGCACTGTTTGAGTCGGCCATTGATGGCTTGCTGGAGCGCGTGCGCAACAGCGTTACGCAACTGCTGACCGACGCCTCGGTGAGCGTGGCGCAGGTGGACACGGTGTTCTTTACCGGGGGTTCCAGCGGCATTCCGGCACTGCGCCACAGCATCTCGGCGATGTTGCCGAATGCGCGGCATGTGGAAGGGAATATCTTTGGCAGTATCGGTAGCGGGTTGGCGATTGAGGCCAGTAAGCGGTACGGCAGCTGAGTTTTATCTGAAAGACCGCGTCGTGCCCATCGGGGGCAAGCCCCCTCCCACTTTTGAATGTGTTCACAGATCAAAATGTGAGAGGGGGGTTGCCCCCGATGAGGCCCGCCCAGGCAAACATGCCTTAAACCATTCCGCCCAGCTTCAGCTCACTCTTCAAATACGCATAATAAATCGGCCCAGCCACAACGCCCGGCAGGCCGAATGCGGCTTCAAACACCAACATCGCCAACAGCAACTCCCACGATTTGGCACTGATCTGCCCGCCCACGATCCGCGCGTTGAGGAAATACTCGACCTTGTGGATCACGATCAAATACCCCAGCGCCGCCACCGCCACCCAGATCGACAGCGACAGCGCGACGATGGTGATCAGGGTGTTGGACATCAGGTTGCCGATGACCGGCAGCAGGCCGAGCAGGAAGGTCAGTACGATCAGGGTCTTGGTCAGCGGCAGGTGGATCCCGCACAACGGCAGCACCACGGCCAGGAATATGGCGGTGAAGGCAGTGTTGAGCGCGGCGATCTTGATCTGGGCGAAAACAATGTTGCGAAACGCCTGGACCAGCAGGTGCAGGCGGTCGAACAGCGCGGCGGCCAGGGGTTTGCGTTTGGTCAGGTCGGGCACGCGTTGCAAGGCGATGATGGCGCCGAGCACCATGCCGATCAGCAGTGTAACGAACATGTGGGCGGCGTCTTTGCCGACCAGTTGCAGTTCACTCAGGTGCTTGCTCAGCCAATCGCCGATGGCCACGCGGAACTCGGCGGCACTGGCGGGCAGGTAGGCGTCGAGGAACGGCGGCAATTGGCCGCGCGCACGGTCGACCACGCCCATGAATTTGTCGAGGGACGCCCCAGGGTTTTCCGCTTCGTGGAGCAGGAAGCTGATGGCGCCGGCAAAGATCAGGGCCAGCACGCTGACAATCAAGGTGCCAAGCAAAGCCACCGCCAGCCAGCGCGCGCGCCGGCCTTCGATCAACCGTTGCAGTTGGGGGGTGAGCATGTTGACCAGTTCATAGACCAACAAGCCGGCCAGCAGGCTGGGCAGCAATTTGAGCGGCAGCACCAGCAGCAACCCGCCGAAAATGATGATGTAGCTGGCCAGCAACAACACATGACGCTGAGAAAACGTTGGCATACAGCCTCAAAACGAGCGGCGTTAAAGGATGGGCAGTCTGCCAGCCTTGAGTGAATCAAGCGAGTGGGTAGGTGGTGAATGCGATCAAGTGTGGGAGCTGGCTTGCTGTGGTGAGTGGGGCTTGCCCCTCGACGGCATCACCACACATTCAAATAGGGCTGCTCCGCAGCCCAGCGCGGGACAAGCCCGCTCACCACAAAAAAACCGCTCCCACAGTAGATGGGCGTAATCAGCTACCTTTCAGGCAGGTGCTCATAAAGGTTTTACGCGCATCACCGGTCAGCGCTTTGGTTTTCGCCGACGCATTGCAATCCTTCATCTTCTGCTGCTGCGGTGTCAGGGTCTTGGCGTCATTGGCCGCCGGGGCCGACAGGCAGGTCTTCATGAACGCCTTGCGCTCATCGCCCTTGAGCGTCTTGGTGGTGGCTTCGGCGTTGCAAGTGGTCATTTTGTTTTGCTGGGCGGTGGCGGCAAAACCCTGGGAACACAGCAGCAGGCCCATCATCAACAGCGGAATTCGCAGCATCTTCATGGAGTTTTCTCCCTGTTACCGTGCCGGAAGGCACGGCCTACCCAGCAGTGTAGCCAAAGCTTGTTACATCTTCATCGGCCGCGGATATGCGTCCGACGGTACTGCTCAGGGGTGCAACCGGCCTGGCGCTGGAACATGGCAATAAACGCCGACGCGGTGCTGTAGCCCAAGTCGAACCCCACCTGTTGCACGCTGCGGTCGCTGTCGAGGGCCTCGATGGCCGCCAGGTAGCGCAGGCGTTGGCGCCACTCGCCAAAGCTCATGCCCAGTTCCCGCACAAACTGGCGCGCCAGGGTGCGTTCGCTCACGTGCACCTGTTCGGCCCAGTGCGCCAGCGGGCGGTTGTCGCCGGGGTCGGCCTGCATGCCTTCTAACACACCGAGCAGGCCGGGGTGACGGGCGTAGGGCAGGAAGCACTCATGGATTGGCGCTTGCTTGAGCTGGTCCACCAGCACTTGGGCCAGGCGCATGTCAGCGTCAGTGTGCGGGATATTCACGTCACGCAGGGCGAAGTCGCTGAGGATGGCCTTGAGAATATCGCTGATGGCCAGGGTGCAAGGCTGCTGCGGCAGTTGCTCGCAGAGTTCCGGCGCCAACCCCACCGAGTGATAGACGATCGCTTCGGCGTTGTAGGAGCTGTGCTCGGTATGCGGCGGCACCCACACGGCGTACTGCGGCGGTGACATGAAGCGGCTGCCGGCCACTTCCATGCGCATCACCCCCCTCGCGGAGTAATCCAGCGAGCCCCAGAAATGCTGGTGTGGGGTGCATTCGGTATCCGGTGCGAAGTCCGAGTAGCGGAAGTACACCGGGCTCGGCAACCGAGGGAAATCCGCAAGGCGTACGTTGTGCTTGGCCATATTGTCTGGATACAAAGGTCGTTTGTCTGGATCGCAGTATAAGCTTCGATCCAGACAATGGATAATCCTGCCTCATCTACACACCGGGCTCCTTTCGATGCAATACGCTTATCCCTTGCTGGCCATTTTTATCTGGGCCGGCAACACCGTCGTCAACAAACTGGCTGTGGGCTCGATCTTCCCGGCGGAAATCGGCTTTTATCGCTGGCTGCTGGCGGCGCTGCTGTTTACGCCATTCATGGTCAAGCCGGTGATCGCCAATTGGGCGCTGATCCGCCCGAACCTGGGCAAAGTGTTCATCCTCGGCGTACTCGGCATGGCGGTGTATCAAAGCCTGGCGTACTACGCCGCGTCGCTGACCAGTGCCACCAACATGGGCATCATCCTGTCGCTGATGCCGTTGATGGCGCTGACGGCGGCCATCATCAGCCTCGGCCAGCGCCTGACCTACGGCGCGCTGACCGGCGCGGTGCTGTCATTCGCCGGCGTGGTCGTGGTGGTGTCGGCCGGCAGCCTCGGCGCATTGCTGGAGCATGGGGTCAACCTGGGCGACGGCATGATGCTGGTCGCGACCCTGGCGTATGCGGTCTACAGCACCCTGCTGAAGAAATGGCAACTGCGCCTGCCACCGCTGGTGTTGCTGTATCTACAGGTACTGGTGGCGGTGGTGGTGCTGTTTCCGCTGTTCCTGTTCTCGGCCAAGGCCGGCCTTGGCTGGGCGAACATTCCGCTGGTGCTGTATGCATGCCTGCTGGCTTCGATGTTGGCACCGCTGGCGTGGATGCATTCGGTGAAGACCTTGGGCCCGAGCCGCACGACGTTGTTTTTCAACCTGCTGCCGCTGATCACCGCGTTGATTGCCGCCGTGGTGTTGAAGGAAGAACTGGCGCTGTATCACTTGGTGGGCGGTCTGCTGACCTTGGGCGGGGTGATCTTGTCGGAACGCTGGACCACGCCGGTCAGTGCTGCCTGAACCATCGCTATCGCAGGCAAGCCATATTCGGCCACATTCCAAAGGTGGAACTCGGTCGAATATGGGGCGGGCTTGCTCGCGAAGAACGAAAACGCGGTCTCCCGACTAGACTCCAGCAGCCTTGAGCCTTTGCGCATGCTCGACAAATAGACGGATCGGCTCCGCGCCCTTGCCCACCAGCCCCAGCGACTGGTTGACGATATCAAAGTGGTCCAAGGGGTAGTCATCACCGATCACCAAGCCCAGGTGTGAGCTGTAGCGCCCGACCATGCCGTCGCACTGGCCCTTTTCGCGCACGAAGCTGCGGGCGAACACGCGGCAGCTGCGATTCGTGCCGTCGAAGAGGTTGCGGCCACGGTCGGTGATGCCCGGTTGCAAGGTGCCGGACCACGAGTAATAGCGCACGCCGTTGACCTCCTCGGCGCCCTGCCCGCCCCATGTCTGCGGCAACCCCTGTGGATAGTTTTGATTGAACAGCGCCACGCCGGCGCTGGTCAGGGAGTGATGGGACGCCTGCAAATCCGCCTTGAAGCGTGGCCCGCGGGACCCGGTTTCCAACACGCCCATCACCCAGGCGGCCAGGTGAAACAGCGCGCTCATGATCCGACCTTTGGCGCCGTCAACCGGGTAATGGGTGTGGATATGGTCTGCCAGTTCCGACCCATGGTTGGGCCCGGCCACCGAGGTCACCGACGCCACCCACTCCGGGCGCTTGGCCGCCGCGTATCGGGCAGTGAGTGCGCCTTGGCTATGGCCGATCAGGTTGACCTTGTCGGCCCCGGTTTCACGGCGAAGGCGCTCGATCTGCACCAGCAATTGCTCGCCGCGCACCTCGCTGGAATCCAGCGGCGCCACTTGTACGGGAAACACCTGCGCCCCACCCGCCCGCAGCGCCGGGACGATGCCGTACCAGTAGGGGAACCACCCCAGGCGCACGAATCCGAGCATGCCGGGCACCAACACCAGGGGGTAACGCGTGGCTAATGACTGCGGCATGGGCCGAACGTCCG
Source organism: Pseudomonas sp. QC2 (assembly GCF_002859085.1). Taxonomy (NCBI): domain Bacteria; kingdom Pseudomonadati; phylum Pseudomonadota; class Gammaproteobacteria; order Pseudomonadales; family Pseudomonadaceae; genus Pseudomonas; species Pseudomonas sp. QC2. Next base: position 182,746 of record NZ_PKKS01000017.1, on the reverse strand, counting down.
TGATCAGGAAGGGATGCCAATAGGCTAGCCGAGTCCCGCGACGAGGTTGTGACATAAATCCGATAAAACTTTTTGCGCAGCCCACCACTCACAACTGGAAGCGATCACGCCGACAGAGCGTGGCGTAAACCCGGATTAGCCCCAGGAGATTGAGATGACTGAAGCAAACTTGACTGACGTTGCGACCCTGCGCAGCCGCGCCCGCCAGAACGTCGAAAACGGTGCCGTGACCGAGGGTTACGACGCCGACCGCGAAGAGATCATTCGCCTGCTGAACGCCTCGCTGGCCACTGAGCTGGTCTGCGTATTGCGCTACAAGCGTCATTACTTCATGGCCAGTGGCATCAAGGCCGCGGTGGCCGCGCAGGAATTCCTCGAGCACGCGACTCAGGAAGCCGAACACGCCGACAAACTCGCCGAGCGCATCGTGCAGCTGGGCGGTGAACCGGAGTTCAACCCGGACCTGTTGTCGAAGAACTCCCACGCGCAGTACGTCGCAGGCAAAGACCTGAAGGAAATGGTCTACGAAGATCTGGTCGCTGAGCGTATCGCGGTAGACAGCTATCGCGAAATCATCCAGTACATCGGCGATAAAGACCCAACCACGCGCCGTCTGTTTGAAGAGATTCTGGCTCAGGAAGAAGAGCACGCCGATGACATGGCGGATATTCTCGAAAGCCTGTAACCCAGCGACACGCAATACCTATGTGGGAGGGGGCTTGCTCCCGATAGCGGTGGATCAGTCAATTGAGATATCGACTGATATACCGCCATCGGGAGCAAGCCCCCTCCCACATTTGTTAACTGTGTATGACCCGTTAGCCTTTCACGGTCTTGGGCGCCTTGCCTTCCTTCATCTGTTGCAGCAACGGTGCGCACTCATTGGGCTCACCACCGCTTGGGGCAACCAGTGCCAGCAGCCCGGCGGCCGGACCAGCGATGACACCCAGCGCCACCATGCCTGCGCCACGCAGCGCCAGGGGGATGGCTTTCACACCAGCATTCGGCTTGATAAACGGTCCGTTCACGTACAACGGTGAACGCAGGGAGAACAGGCGGAAGCCTTTAGATTCCGGGGTGACGGTCAAGTCCAACTGCTCCGTGGCCATGTTCGCCGTGCCATCGATGTAGATGATGGCGTTCTCCGTATCGAACACAAACAACCGCGTCGTCGCCAGGCCGGTCTTGATCCCGAAGTCCGCTGCCGCGCAGTTGATCTTCACTTCCTTGTCGCCAAACAAGCGACCTACCACGTAGTTGCCCACATTGAGCCCGGCGATTTCCATCAGGCCACGGCTGATTGCGCCGTCGTTGATCAGCATCTTCAGGTCACCGTTGGATGTGCCCAGCAGCGCTGCCACGGAATTACCGCGACCGGAAATATCGGCATCGCCGTTCAGTTCACCAAAGCTGGTTTTCATCGGTTCGAACGTCGGGAACAACTGCTTGAGCTTGAAGTTGCGCGCGGTGAGTTTGGCGCGGCCTTCCATCGGGGTCGTGCGACCGTTCAAACGGATTTGTGCGTCCAACTTGCCGCCGGCCACGCCGAAACGCAGGGGTTCGAGGCTCAGTTCGCCGTCATTGAGCACCAAGTGGGTGTAGAGGTCGGTGAAGGGCAGATCGGCACTGTGCACGATGCGCTTGCCGGTAAATTCCACATCGGCATCCATGACACGCCAGCGCTCGGTGCGGAACTCTTCCACCGGCAGCACTTTGTTCGCGGGTTGCTTGCTGTCAGCGCCACGGGCTTTTTGCTTGGCATTGGAGTCGGCACCGATCAGAGGGGCGAGGTCGGTCATCAGCAATTGGTTGGACACCAGCGCACCGCTGAGCTTAGGCCGCGGCTGGCTGGCGACGTAGGCAAGGTCACCATGGATATCGCTGTTGCCGATCTTGCCGTTGAAGTTGTCATAGCGGAACGAGGCGCCGTTGGCTTCGTGCAGCTTGGCGATCAGGTGACCGTCGGTGGAATAGGCCGGTGAGTCCGGCAGGGTCACGCCGGTCAGCGGGTAGAGGTTGCCCAGGCTGGAACCGGCGAGCTTCAGGCGCAGGTCGAGGGCACCCAGGTTGAGCGGGTCAGTGAGGGTGCCGGCCAGGGCGATGCTGGTGTCGGCAATCTTGACTTGGGCTTGCAACGGGAACGGCTTGGCCGCGTCCTGCAGGGCCAGCAGGCCGCCGATTTTGCCGCTGCCGTCGAGTTTCTGGCCGTGATACTGGCCTTTGACCTTGAGGGCGAATGCGTAGTCCTGGGGCGCGGAACCTTTCTCCAACGCCTTCTTGGCATCGGCATCGCCGACGATTTCGCCGAAGGGAATGGGCTTGCCCAGAGGATCGATGATCACATCCAGCTGGGTCTTGAGGGTTTGGTCGTCGAGGGTCACGTGGCCCTTGTCGAAGCCGATGGCACCGATGTCCACCACCCAGTTGGAAGGTTCGGCGTCAGGGTCCTTGGGGTCGAACTTGAAGGTCCAGTTGGCGCGCCCGTCGGCCAGGCGCTGCAGCTGCGCGTCCGGCTCAGTGAGGTCGATGCGCGGGATCACCACGCGCTGCACCAGCAACGCCAGGGGCGAGATACGCAGTTCAACCTTTTTGAGGGTGACCATATGGGGTTTTTTCGACCAGTCGGGGTTGCCCAGGGTCAGGTCCTCGGCAATCACGTGAGGCCACGGTACCCAGGCGCGCCAACCGCCCTCATCGGGCTCACGCGCCCATACCACCGCCAGGTTGCCGTTGATGGCAAACGGTCGATGCAGCTCCTCGGAAACCTTGGCATTGAGTGGCGGCTTGATGCGGTTCCAGTCAAAGAACACCAGGACCAATACCACCACGGCGATTAACAGTACGAAGCTGGCGCAGCTCCAAGCGACGATTTTACGAGTGCGCGTCATTGCACATAACTCCTGAATACGACTGGCTGGGTGACAGCCTTTAAGGACAGCTTATAGAACTACGACTGGCAAACCCTACGGGGGTTTAACCCAATCCTGGATTTGCCGGGAAAAACCTCAATTTCTGACCAGCTCGACAGATTTCCCCTACGAAGGCGCACCATTGTTACCCATGCGCGTGTCGAAAATACCCACACCGGTGCAAAACCGCGTGCTTGAGAGGCCCGTTCTAGAGCCCCCGCCAAGAACAATCAATTCCGTTGATTATTACCATTGTGTTTATGAACTTTTATATCGACTTATCGAGAGTAGCATTAGCCCTGTACCCACTTTATCGCCCTCCCAAGGAGCAACCCATCATGAAACGCCAAGTACTCGCTACCGTCCTGTTATCCATCCTGGCTTCCAGCGCCTTTGCCCTGCCAGCTGCCGAACAGGTCACTCCACAAGTCAAAGCCGACGCCGTTCACTTCAACCAGACGTTGGCCCGCAGCGGTTCGCAAGAAGACGAGAACCGTGACTATGCCAAAGGCGCTGTTGCTGAAAACGGTTCGGAACACGCCAACAAACGCGCTTACACCGAAGGCCTGACCGAAAATGGCCGCAACCGCCTCGAACAAAAAGGCTTGGTTGAAGGCGGTGCTGACCGCCTGCAGGAACGTAACGCTGTTGCCGAAGGCGGCCGTGATCGCCTGGAACAGAAAGGTTTGGTTGAAGGCGGCGCTGAACAAGCCAACGAACGCGCCTACACCGAAGGTGTTGCCGAAGGCGGTGCAGACCGTCTGCAAGAACTGCATCAAGCACAGAGCTAACCCCGTGGTGGCCCAGAAAAAAGCCCGATCAGTCGATCGGGCTTTTGACTTTTTGTAGGCCCTGCTTGTAGACCCTGACACGCCCGCCCTCCCCGCCAAGTTCGACGCCAGCGAAGCTGTTTTGCTAGAGTGCGTCGCTGTACTTGCCGACAAAGCCCGCCCGCCCATGCTGCCCCGCGCCGAACAGAAGCAACAGACCCGCCTCGCCCTGATGGACGCAGCCCGCCATCTGATGGAGTGCGGCCGTGGGTTTGGCAGCCTGAGCCTGCGCGAAGTGGCGAAGACGGCCGGCATCGTGCCCACCGGTTTTTATCGTCATTTTGCCGACATGGACCAACTTGGACTCGTGCTGGTGAGTGAAGTGGGCCAGACCTTCCGCGCCACGATCCGCCTGGTGCGCCACAACGAATTCGTGATGGGCGGCATTATCGATGCCTCCGTGCGGATCTTTCTCGATGTGGTCTCGGCCAACCGTTCGCAATTCCTGTTCCTGGCCCGCGAGCAATACGGTGGCTGCCTGGCCGTGCGCCAAGCGATTGGTGCATTGCGCGAAGACATCACCCGTGATTTGGCTGCCGACCTGACGCTGATGCCCAAACTGCAGCATCTGGATCCAGAAGGCCTGCACGTGATGGCCGACTTGATCGTCAAGAGCGTGTTCGCCACCCTCCCCGACATCATCGACCCACCCGCCCAGGCGCTGCCGGACCACCTCACGCCCCAGGCGAAAATCACCCAGCAATTGCGCTTCATCTTTATTGGCTTGAAGCACTGGCAAGGGCTGGGCAGCACTGAATAAGGCAATCACCCCGACGAGTGAAAACGCTTGGCGGTGGTGTAGTTTTTGTTCCAGTAGGTGTTGCTCAAGGAATCGATACGGACGTTCTTGCCTGTGCGTGGCGAATGGATAAATTTGCCCTCGCCTACATAAAGGCCCACGTGGCCGACCTGGCCGCGCCCATTCCCCTTGAAAAACACCGCATCGCCGGGCTCCAGTGCGTTGCGTTTGATGGTGGCGGCAGTCGACCGCTGCATGGCCGTCGTGGTGCGCGGTAGTTGAATATTGGCTTGGGTCTTGAACAGATAGACCAGGAAACTGCTGCAATCGAAGCCCTGATCCGCCGAGGTGCCGCCCCACTTGTAAGGCGTACCCAGCAGTTCATGGGCGCGGTCGACCACATCATCGATAGACGCTTGCTTCAGTGAAGCCGTGAACGAGGGATGGGAGGTCAGATTGGCGGAAGCCGATGAAAGAGTGAAAGACAGACCCACGATAACCAGGCAACAAAATGACTTGAACATGATGGACGTCGCAGTGAATTAAACACGGCGCACAGCCTACTGTTCTCGCAGGTAAGCTGATGGACGCCGATTCCGCATACCCTGTAGGGAAAATCCGAAAATGCCCATCGCGCGTGCAACCAGCAATAATTCGCACCAATTTGGCGCACTCAAAGAATCTCCTCTCGCCCTATTTAGTGGCGTCAACGTACTGCCTACAGGCAATTCCTACTTCCCCTTGAGATTGGCAAGCCCCTTGCTCTAGCTGTTTCATCGCTCATAGCTGGAAGCTTCCCGATGCTGGTGATCCACCGCAGAATCGCCCCTCAAGCCCTCTGGGCCGCCGAGCTGCTGCTGAATTTCGAAGCACGCAGCAAAAGCCGCCTGCGCTGTTTCAGTGCCGACGGTGAAGACGTAGGCCTTTTCCTGGAGCGTGGCCAGCCACCGCTGCACGATGGCGAATTCCTACAGGCTGAAGACGGACGCGTCGTACGTGTGTGTGCTCGGCCTGAACAACTGCTGCACGTGACCTGCAGCAATGCGTTTGAACTGACCCGTGCGGCGTATCACCTGGGCAATCGCCACGTGGCGTTGCAAGTGGGCGACGGCTGGTTGCGCCTGCTTGATGACTATGTGCTCAAGGCCATGCTCGAACAGTTGGGTGCGCAGACTGAAACCATCGAGGCGCCGTTCCAGCCGGAGCATGGCGCCTATGGCGGCGGCCATCATCATTCGCGCCATGGCGACGAAGATTTCAACTACCCCCCCAAGCTGCACCAGTTCGGCGTGCGTCTATGAACCCAGCCTGGGCGCTGCTGCGTCTGGCCAGTCCGCAATTGCCGATTGGCGGCTACAGCTATTCCCAGGGCCTGGAAATGGCGGTGGAGAACGGCCGTGTCGCTGACGCGGCCAGTGCGCGACGCTGGATCAGCGACCAGTTGCTGCTCAACCTCGCGCGCTTCGAAGCCCCGCTGCTGCTCGCCCATTGCCAAGCCGCGCTGGAAGCGGATTGGCCACGCCTGGCGCAGCTGTGTGAAGAACACCGCGCCAGCCGCGAGACCCGCGAGCTGTATCAGGAGAGCCGGCAGATGGGCTACTCGCTGCAACAACTGCTCAATGGCCTGCCGGAACTGGACGACGCCGCGCGACGTTTTCTCGAACAACACACCGAGCCGCACCTGGCCTTGGGCTGGGCCCTCGCCGCCCGTGCCTGGCGCATCAGCCCCGCCGACGCACTCGCCGCCTGGCTGTGGAGCTGGCTGGAAAACCAATTGGCCGTGCTGATGAAAACCCTGCCGTTGGGCCAGCAAGCCGCCCAACGCCTGACCAGCGAACTGCTGCCGCTGTTGCAACAAGCCCAGCAGGACGCCAGCCGCATCGACCCCAACCCTCTCGGCAGCGCCGCCTTTGGCCTGTCCCTGGCGTGCATGGCCCACGAGCGCCAGTACAGCCGCCTGTTCCGTTCCTAGGAGAACACACTCATGAACACACAACCTTTGCGCGTCGGCATCGGCGGCCCGGTAGGCTCCGGCAAGACCGCCCTGACCCTGGCCCTGTGCCTCGCACTGCGCGATCGCTACAACCTGGCCGTGGTCACCAACGACATCTATACCCGCGAAGACGCCGACTTCCTGGTACGCAACCAGGCCCTGGCACCGGAGCGCATCATCGGCGTGGAGACCGGCGGCTGCCCGCACACCGCGATTCGTGAAGACGCCTCGATCAACCTGGAGGCGGTCGACCAACTCAACCGTCGCTTCCCCGGCCTGGACCTGATCCTGGTGGAGTCCGGCGGTGACAACCTCTCGGCCACCTTCAGCCCGGAGCTGTCCGACCTGACCATCTACGTGATCGATGTGTCTGCCGGCGACAAGCTGCCACGCAAGGGCGGGCCCGGCATCTGCAAATCCGACCTGTTGGTGATCAATAAGATCGACCTGGCACCGCTGGTCGGCGCGTCGCTGGAGCTGATGAACAGCGATACCCAGCGCATGCGCAACGGTAAACCCTTTGTGTTCAGCAACCAGAAAACCGGTGTCGGCCTGGAGGAGATCGTCGCCTTCATCGAACGCCAAGGCCTGCTGACCGCCGCCTGATCAACCCATAAGGAACCTGTCCATGAGCCTCAAAAAACTCCTCGCAGCGGCCGCCCTGCTGCTGGCCCCCGCCCTGGCCTTTGCTCACCCGGGCCACGGCGACAACGGCCTGGTGGCCGGTATCAGCCATCCCCTGAGCGGTATCGACCACTTGCTGGCCATGGTGGCGGTCGGCTTGTGGGCCGCCCAACAAAAAGGCGCGGCGCGCTGGGCACTGCCGTGCACCTTTGTCGGCACCATGCTGATCGGCGGCGTGCTGGGTTTTGAAGGCTTGGCGTTGCCGGCGCTGGAAAGCGGGATTGCGGCGTCGGTGCTGGCCTTGGGCCTGGCGGTAGCGCTGGCGGTGCGTCCGCCGCTGTTTATGGCGGTGGGTGCGACGGCCTTGTTCGCGTTGTTCCACGGCGTGGCGCATGGTTTGGAGCTGCCGGACATGTCCAGCCCTTGGGCGTATGCAGCCGGGTTTGTCGGTGCAACGGCGGTGCTGCACGCGGCCGGTTATGCGGTGGTGCGCTTTCTGCCGGCGGCAGCGGCGCCGTTGGTGCGGATTGCCGGGGCGGCTTCGGCGGCGACTGGGGTTTGGTTGCTCGCTGGCTGATTTGCAGCGCTGCTGAAGGCTCCTTCGCGAGCAAGCCCGCTCCCACAGTTGACCGAGTACATCCTTGAAATACGGTCCAGATGTGGGAGGGGGCTTGCCCCCGATAGCGGTAGACCAGACACCACCGAACCCAAGCCTGCTACCATGCGCGCCTACACCCCTGCCGTGACGACGCCAGCCAATGCCCAGCGCTTTCCAACCCTCCTTGAACACCCTGCTAACGCACTTCCACCGCCTGATCGTGCCGCTCTGGCAAGGCCCCGGCTGGAATGCCGACTTGGCATTGCCCTATGAGGCGCTGGACGCCGATCACCAGCCACTGCCCCCACAACGCTACCGCGCCATGGCCTGCGCCCGGCAGTTGTACCTGTTCGCCAGCCTGATCGGCGAGCCCGATGCGGCGTTTGCCGAAGAACGCGCCGCGGCGTTGTTCCGCTCTCTGCAACGGCACTTCCACGACGCCGAGCACGGCGGCTGGTTCTACAGCATCGACCCGGCCGGCCAGCCGCTGGACAAGCGCAAAGACCTCTACACCCACGCGTTCATCATCTTTGCCTGTGCCCACTACTGGGCCAAGGTGCGCGAACCGCTGGTGGAGTCGGTGCTCAATGCTGCCTTGGAAGTCGTCGCCGAGCGGTTTTCTACCGGCGACGGTCTTTACGAAGCCGTGCTGGAACGCAATTGGTCGTCCCTCAATTCCGGCCCGTTGCAGAATCCGTTGATGCATTTGGCCGAAGGCTTCCTCGCCACCCTCACCGTGCGTGAAGCCCCCCAGGTGCAGGCAGCCCTGTTGGCGTTGGCGACGGCCATGCAACAGCGCTTCATCGACCGCCAGCACGGCGTGATGATGGAAAAACCGCTGGGCGCGGTGGATAACTGGTTCGAGCCGGGGCACCAGTTCGAGTGGTTCTTCTTGCTGGAGTCTTCGGCGGTACTGCGCGGTACGCCGCTGCATGCTTCGCTGACACGGGCCTTCGCCTACGCAGAGCTTAAGGGTGTGGATAACACCAGCGGTGCGGTCAGCGGCATGCTGGCGCTGGACGGCACGATGCGCGACGGCACCCAACGCATCTGGGCCCAGGCCGAGTACCTGCGGGCACTGACCTTGCGGCCGAACAGCGAAGCGGTGCTGCAACGCCAATTGCTGGCGCTGCAACAACGCTTCCTGCATGCCAAAGGCTGGCATGAATGCCTGGATGCCCAGGGAGCGGTGAGCCGGTGGGATATGCCTTCCACCACGCCGTATCACTTGGCAACCTGTTACCAGGGCCTTAAGCAATCCATTTGCGATCCCCGGTAAAGCTGATCGTCAGCCAGCGCGCCGCATCCGGCGTGCCAAGCCCTGTGGATATTTCTTCGCGCAGCTCGTCCAGGGTCGCGACGTTATCCACCGGGTAATCCGCCGGCAACACCACATGAATTTCGATAAACCGCGCCCGCCCGTGCTTTTGCACATAGGACACGTAGTCGTCGAAACCATGCTTGGCCTGCGCCGCCTCCATCACTTCACGCACCTTGTCATCCAACTGGTCCGGGGCGATCCCCAGCACCTCGCGCAATGCCGGGCGCAGGATCTTGAACGCCGGCGCCAGCATGCTCAGGGCCAGCAGGATCAGGATCAACGGGTCGACATACACCGCCCACTCGCCATAGCCCTGGGACTTGAGCAACAGCGCCGCCAGGAAGCTGATCAGCAAACCCACCGACAGCATCGCGTCCACCAGCCAACTGATGTTGTCGAACTGGATCAGCGATGATTTCAGCGTGCGATTGCGGTAGCGCACATAAAAGAAGTAGGCAAACTCGACGACGGTAAACACCGCCGCATAAATGATCACCAGCCCCAACTCGATTTCGCGTCCGCCATTGATAATGCCGAACACACCGTTGAGAAATGCATAGATGGCGATCAGTAGCAGGAAACTGCCTTCGATCAGCAGCACCATCGGCTCCAGGTGCCAATAGCCGAACTGGAAGCGCTCGTTGCTTTTCTTGGCGATCAGCTTGGCTGTGATCAGCATCAACACCTTGATGGCGGTGGCAATCAGCGAGAAAAAGCCGTCGAACAGAATCGATTGGGCGCCGGATACCACACCCGTGACAATCCCGGCGATCGCCACGGCGAACATCAGGATGGTCGATTGTTTGAGCAGTGCCTGCTCACCTCGGTTACTCACATTTCCTCCTGTCAAAACCTTTGTGGTGAGCGGGCTTGCCCCGCGCTGGGCTGCGAAGCAGCCCCATAAGATCGCCGTATTTCTTTCAGGCAGATCTATGTCGCTGGTTTTAGGGCCGCTACGCAGCCCAGCGCGGGGCAAGCCCGCTCACCACAACAACCCGCTCACCCCCGAAAGGTATTTCAGCTTTTGGCACCGCGCTCAATCGCAAACCCAGCCCACGTCTGGCTCACCGGCATCAGCTCCAACCGATTGATATTCACGTGCGCCGGTGTGTTCAGCACCCAGAAGATCGTGTCCGCAATATCCTGCGGCTGAATCGGCTCGGCACCCGCATAGGTCGCGTCATACCGTGCCTGGTCGCCACCGAAGCGCACCAGCGAGAACTCGCTCTCGCACAGGCCTGGCTCGATGTTGGTGACGCGCACGCCGGTACCTTGCAGGTCGCAGCGCAGGTTCAGCGAGAACTGCTTCACGAACGCCTTGGAGCCGCCATACACGTGGCTGCCTGGGTACGGGTAACTGCCGGCGATGGAGCCCAGGTTGATGATCCCGGCGCCACGGCCGTGCGCAATCAGGCGCGGCAGCAGCAGGCTGGTGGTGGTCAGCAGGCCCTTGATGTTGGTGTCGACCATGGTTTCCCAATCGTCGAGGCTGCACTTGGGCGCAGGGTCAGTGCCCACGGCCAGGCCGGCGTTGTTGATCAGCCCGCGCAACGTGGCGAACGAGGGCGGCAGGTTGGCGATGGCGTCTTCCATGCCCTTGCGGTCACGCACATCCACGACCAGGCCATGCACTTCGGTCTGCTTGGAGAGCTCTTCGACCAGCGCATTCAGGCGGTCAGCGCGACGGCCAGTGAGCACCAGTTTCCAGCCGGCGTCGGCAAAGCGACGGGCGCAGGCTTCGCCGAAGCCTGAGGTTGCGCCAGTAATAAACAGCGTGTCGGACATGGTGTTCTCCTTGCGGGCATCGGGAAAAAAATCAGCCAGCAGAATGCCTTTACGCGGCGCTTGCGGCAACCGCTACGCACACCCGTCCACGCCCAGCTGATCATTTTTTAATCGGCCCGAGCAACGCCATATGAACCGTGGCTTGCAGCCATATGCGCGCAGGTTATCCACAACTGCGCCCACAGTCTTTGGGGGCAAGTGCAAAAAGCCTCAGGCCTCTATACACAAGGCCTACAGGCGGTTTTAGAAAGTTTTTTGCTTGACCTCGGCTGGAGCGTATGTAGGCCCATGGGCAGGGGGAAATTTCAGACGATGGCTCCAGGCCAGTCATTCCGGCCTCTGCGGCCGTCTTTCCAGAGTTTAGTCACAGACTTATCCACAGGATGAACAGACTTTTTCCGGTCACATACCTGTGTCTTTAAACAGGTTGACAAACCCCTCGGCCGGTCGCAAAAAAACCACTGATCAAAAAACAACCACAAGGCTGAAAGCCACGGTTTTAAAGGCGTTCAGCCAGCTACTCCCACGTTACCCACAGCCGGTTCCACAGTGGATGGGGACAAGTCAAAACTGTGACAAAACAGGGATTTGCGGCGGCTATATGTCGCGCTTTGGAGGCGGGCTGGATTTGTTTTCCACAATTTGGTGGAGCGCGTGTGGACACCTTAAAAACAAATCTGGATCTGCTCAATGTGGGAGGGGCACCGCCCCTCCCACAGGGGTCCTGCATTATGAGTTAGATCAGTGACCGCCGAGGTAGGCGTTGCGCACTTCCTCGTTCACCAGCAATTCCTTACCGGTACCGGTCAGGCGAATCTCGCCATTGACCATCACATAAGCCCGGTCCGACAGGCGCAGCGCATGGTTGGCGTTCTGCTCCACCAGGAAGATGGTCATCCCGGTGGACGCCAGCTCACGCAGTGTGGAAAAGATCTGCTTCACCACAATCGGCGCCAGCCCCAGGCTCGGCTCGTCGAGCAGCAACAGCTTCGGCCGGCTCATCAGTGCACGGGCGATGGCAAGCATTTGCTGTTCGCCGCCGGACATGGTCATGGCACGCTGGTTACGCCGCTCCTTGAGCCGTGGAAACAGCTCGAACATGCGCTGCATGTCTTCCTGGGCAAACTTGTCGCCAATGGGGATCGTGCCCATCAGCAGGTTTTCCTCGACGGTCATGTCGGGGAACACCCGCCGCCCTTCCGGCGACTGCGCAATGCCGTTGGAGGCGATGTAGTGGGACGACTTGTGAGTAATGTCCACGCCGTTGTAGAGGATCTGCCCCGACTCGGCCCGTGGCTGGCCGAAGATCGACATCAGCAGCGTGGATTTGCCCGCGCCGTTGGAGCCGATCAGGCTGACGGTTTCGCCTTCGTTGATGTGCAGTGAGACTTTTTTCAGGGCCTGGATCGGGCCGTAGAACACGTCCAGGTCCTTCATTTCGAGGATAGGTCCGCTCATACCAGCTCCTCTTCGTCGGCGCCCAGGTAGGCAGCAATCACTTTCGGGTCGTTGCGGATCGCGTCCGGCCCCCCTTCGGCGATCACGTTGCCGTGGTCGAGCACCACGATGTGGTCGGAAATACTCATCACCATGCCCATGTCGTGTTCGATCAGCACCACCGTGAGGTCGTGTTCGTCGCGCAGCAGGCGAATCATCGCGCTGAGGGCTTCGGTTTCCTGGGGGTTGAGGCCCGCAGCGGGTTCGTCCAGGCAGATGATCTGCGGCCGGGTGCACATGGCGCGGGCGATTTCCAGGCGACGCTGCTGGCCGTAGGAGAGCTCACCGGCCAGACGGTTGGCGCAGTCCACCAGGTCGACGACTTCCAGCCAGTAGAAGGCGTGGTCAAGGGCGTCGCTTTCAGCCTTGCGGTAGCCCTTGGTGTTGAGGATACCCGCGAGCATATTGCGGTTGACCCACATGTGCTGGGCCACCAGCAGGTTTTCCAGCACCGACATTTCCTTGAACAGGCGAATGTTCTGGAAAGTCCGCGCCAGACCGGCACGATTGACCAGGTGGGTGCCGCCGAACATCTTGTAGTACACGCGGCTGAAAAAGCTTTTGGGTGACACGAAGTCGATGGCCTTGAAGCGCTCGCCCAACAGCTGGATCACGTTGGTCTGCTGGCCACGGATGTTGAGTTCGATCTTGCCGCCACTGGCTTTGTAGAAGCCGGTGAGGCAGTTGAACACCGTGGTCTTGCCGGCACCGTTAGGGCCGATCAGGGCGAAGATCGAGTTGCGTTCGACCTTGAGGCTCACATCGCTCAAGGCCTTGATGCCACCGAAGTGCATCATCAGGTGTTCCACGGAGAGCACGACTTCCTTGCTCATGGCGCCACTCCTTTACGTGGGGTCACACCGGTACGGCTGATGCGGATCAAGCCGCGCGGTCGCCAAATCATCATCACCACCATCAACACGCCAAACAGCAGCACGCGGTATTCGGAGAAGCTGCGCAGCAGTTCAGGCGCAACGGTCAGCACGAACGCCGCAATCACCACGCCCACCGTCGAACCCATGCCCCCCAGCACCACGATGGCCAGGATCAGCGCCGATTCGAAGAAGGTGAACGACGACGGGTTGACGAAGCCCTGGTAGCTGGCGAAGAACACACCGGCCAAACCGGCAGTCGATGCACCGATAGTGAATGCCGAGAGCTTGACCAGCACGTGGTTCAGGCCCATGGAACGGCAGGCGATCTCATCTTCGCGCAGGGCTTCCCAGGCGCGGCCGACCGGCATGCGGGTCAGGCGGTGCTTGATGTAGAGCACGGCCAGCACCACCAGGAACAGCACGATGTAGATGAAGAGAAATTTGATATTGGGGTTGTAGTCGATGCCGAAGAACTCATGGAAAGGAATCCCGCCATCCTTCGCGCGCTTGCCGAACTCCAGGCCGAGGAAGGTCGGCGACGGCACCGGCATGCCGTTTGGACCACCGGTAAACGACAGCCAGTTGTTGAGCACCAGGCGGATGATTTCACCGAAGCCCAGGGTCACGATGGCCAAATAGTCACCGTGCATTCGCAACACCGGGAACCCGAGTATGCACCCCGCCAACGCCGCAGCGATGGCCGCCAGTGGCAGCACCGTCCAGAAGCCCAGGCCCAGGTATTGATAACCTAATGCCAGACCGTAGGCGCCGATGGCGTAGAACGCCACGTAACCCAGGTCGAGCAGGCCGGCCAGGCCCACCACGATGTTCAGGCCCAGGCCGAGCAATACGTAGATCAGCCCGAGGATCACCACCGTCAGCAGGTACTTGTTGGCGAAGATCGGGAACACGATGGCGATCACGATCAGTGCCGGGATGATCCAGCGCAGTCGCGACTTGTAGTCCGGGGCGAGCACGTGCACGCCAGAGCCACTGCTCTCGAAGCCCTGCAGGATCTTCAGGCCCTTGGGGGTTTGCAGGAACAGGCTCATGGCAAAGCGGCCAACCATCACGATGGCCACCAGCAGGCCCACGCGGGCCGGTTCCAGGTTGAAGCTGTAGCCGTCGAGTACAACGCCGACGATCGGACCGAACACGATCAACGAAATCAGCCCGGCGAGGACCGTATCAACCACACTTTTCTTGATATCGATGGGTTTGGCAGCAGACATGTTTACACCTTCGCCACGAGTGGGCGACCAAGCAGGCCCTGAGGACGGAAAATCAGAATCACCACCAGCAGGGAGAAACTGAACACGTCTTTGTAGTCAGAGTTGATCAACCCCGAGAACAACGACTCGGAGATACCGAGGATGATCCCACCCAGCATTGCCCCAGGCAGGGAGCCGATGCCGCCGAGTACCGCCGCAGTAAACGCCTTGATGCCGATGATGAAGCCGGCATAGAAGTCGAAGGTGCCGTAGTTGAGGGTGATGAGCACACCGGCCAATGCCGCCATGGCGGCACCGATGACGAACACGTAGGAGATCACCCGGTCGGTGTTGATGCCGAGGATCGAGGCCATCTTGCGGTCTTGCTGGGTTGCGCGGCACATACGGCCGAGCTTGGTGTACTTGATGATGTAAGTGAGCAGCGCCATGCCGGCAAACGCCGCCACGAGGATGAACACCTTGGTGTACGTGAGCTGCACGAACCCGCTGCCGATGTCGACACGCCAGGCCCCGGCCAGCAGGGTGGGAATGCCTTGTTGTTTCGCGCCCTGGGCGATCTGCGCGTAGTTCTGCAGGATCAGGGAGATACCGATGGCGCTGATCAGCGGGGCCAGGCGGGTGGAATTACGCAGTGGTTTGTAGGCGACACGCTCGATGACCCAACCGTAGACGCCAGTGACGACGACAGTGAAGACCAAAGTGCCAAGAATGAGCAGCGGGAAGGATTCGATGCCGAAGTAAGCCAGCAGTGCCAGACTGATCGCCGCGAGGTAAGCGGAAATCATATAAACCTCGCCGTGGGCGAAGTTGATCATGCCAATGATGCCATAGACCATTGTGTAGCCGATGGCGATCAGGCCATAGACCGACCCGAGGGTCAGGCCGTTGACCAGTTGCTGCAGGAAAATACCATCCATAACGCAATCTCACGCGGTGAGCACCTGCACACCGGTGGGTGTGCGGCGCTTCTGGAGGAAAACAGAGGTTTGCTCCTGTCGGAGCACGCTTGTGTGGCGAGGGAGCTTGCTCCCGCTGGGCTGCGAAGCAGCCCCAAACTGGGCGATCGAGATACACCAGGTGTAACTCGTTGAATGGTTTGGGAGTGCTACGCACTCCAGCGGGAGCAAGCTCCCTCGCCACAGCAAGCCCGCTCCTACAAGGGATCAGGCGTTCTGCTTACTTCTGTTTTTCCAACTGGTGGTATTTGCCGTCTTTATCCCACTGGTAAACCACGTAGTCAGAGACTTTCAGGTCGCCCTTGGCATCCCACGTCTTCTCGCCCATGACGGTTTTCACCGGGTGAGCCTTGAGCCACTTGGCGGCATCTTCGCCTTTGTTGGATTTGGCACCGTTGAAGCCGGCGGCCAGGGCCTGGACCGAGGCGTAGGCGTAAAGGGTGTAGCCTTCCGGCTCGTAGCCGGCCTTACGGAAGTCGTCAACGACCGCCTTACTGTCTGGCAACAGGCGTGGGTCGGCACCGAAGGTCATGTAGACGCCATCGACGTACTGGTTGCCACCGGCGGTTTTCGCCAGTTCGTCGGTCACTACGCCGTCGTCGGACATGAATGCGGCCTTGAGACCGGCTTCACGGATCTGGCGGACCAGTGGGCCGGCTTCAGGGTGCAGGCCGCCGAAGTAGACGACGTCGGCACCAATGGAGCGGATCTTGGTGACCAGGGCGCTGAAGTCTTTCTCGCCACGGGTCAGGCCTTCTTCCAGCACCGGCTTGACGCCGCGCTTGGTCAACTGGGCAGCAGTGGCGTCGGCCAGGCCTTTGCCGTAGGTGTCCTTGTCGTTGATCACCGCGACTTTCTTGCCCTTCAGCACGTCGACGATGTAATCGCCGGCGACGATGCCTTGCTGGTCGTCGCGGCCGCACATGCGGAACATGGCGCCCAGGCCGCGCTCGGTCACTTGTGGGTTGGTGGAACCTGGGGTGATCGCGATGATGCCCGCTTCGTCATACACCTCGGACGCCGGAATGGTGTTAGAGGAGCAGAAGTGCCCGACCACGCCGATCACTTTGTCCTGGTCCGCCAGGCGGTTGGCCACGGCCACGGCCTGCTTGGGTTCGCAGGCATCATCGCCGGCAACCAGCACGATTTTCTCGCCGTTGATACCGCCGGCCTTGTTGATCACATCGGCTGCCGCCTGGGCACCCTTCATGTACTGCTCACCGAAAGCGGCGTTGGCACCGGTCATCGGCCCCGCAACGCCAATCTTCACATCAGCTTGAACAAACGTAGAAACACCCAGCGCCGCAGCAACGGCGAGGGCCAGAAAACCTTTCTTGTAAAACGTCTGGGACATGAGTGGTGCTCCGATATTTTTGATTTTTGGCACGACAACTTGCGTTCAAACTTTTCACTGAAAGCCCAGAGCAAAGCGCGTGCCATTAGGTTTTTATTCTTCAAAAAGACACGGTGTCATTGTTATTGCAGGCGTTTCGGCGCCTTTTTGCCAGGACGTGCAACCGCCTGGCACACGGAGGTGCAACCAATGACTGCAAAAAGTACAACCCTGGAAGGTGGCACCTGCAACCAGAGGGATAAACGACAGCTCCTACAGCTGTAACAGCATGCGTAACGGAACTGCACATTTACAGTGCGTGATTGCTACGACTTGCACCAATACAGATTAGTAGGCTGCTAAGAAAATGCAGGCTTTTGAGCGGTATTTCGTTGATCAGATCACGATCCTCAGGCATTGCCCGGCGTGATACAGCGAAAATCCAGCTTCATATAGACAGCTACGCAGGCCTACGCCGGCCAACGGTTGCATCGGCGCAAATGGAATCGGCAGCGCCTGGGGATTCTGGTGACACACATAGTCGGCAAACGCCTTGCCGACCACGCTGCCAGTGGTCACGCCGCGCCCGTTATAACCGGTGACGGCCAACAGTCCCGGAGCGGGTTCGAACAGGCGCATCAAGTGATCCGGGGTGAAGGCGATACAACCGGTCCAGGTGAACTCCCACTGCACCGATTTGAGGTACGGGAAGTAATGCCGCTGCACCCGATCAGCCCACGCCTTGAGGAACCAGGCGGGTTTCTGGTTGCCGTTGCCCAAGCTGCCGAGCAACAGGCGGCCATCGGCATCGCGGCGGATGCTGCTCAAGACCTGGCGTGTGTCCCAAGAGCCTTGGCCGCCGGGGAGGATTTGCCTGGCGGCGTCGTCGATCAGCGGGGCCGACGCGACCTGATAGTAATAGCCGGGGAAGAAATTACGCCGCAGCTCGGTCCATTCGCCTTCGGTGTAGGCGTTGGATGCAATTACCACCTGTGCAGCCTGCACTGAACCTTGCGCGGTTTGCACCGACCAGTGCGCACCCTGGCGCTCAAGTTGGGTGACGGGAGAATGGTCGAACAGCTGCCCGCCCAGGTCGACTGCCGCGTTGGCCAAACCGCTGGTGTAAGCCATCGGATTCAAGGTGCCGGCACGTCTATCCAGCAAGGCGGCGGCGATTTTGCGCGTGCCCGTAGCGTCCTCGCAGGCCTGGCCGGTGAGTAATTCCACCGGTGCGCCACGACGCTTCCATTGTTGTTCACGGCTGCGCAAATCTGCCTCGCCACGGGCGTTGTGCGCCATGTGCAAGGTGCCCTCGCGGCGCAATTGGCAATCAATGTTGTACTTGTCGATCAGGCTGAACACCAGCGACGGCGCCGCGCCCAACATCCGGTTGAGCTGACTGCCCACCGCCTCGCCGAAACCGGCTTCGATCTCGTCCGGCGGGATCCACATCCCCGCGTTCACCAGCCCGACATTGCGGCCCGAACCGCCATGGCCGGTACGATGGGCCTCCAGCACGGCAACGCTTTTACCCTGCTCCAACAAATGAATGGCCGCCGACAGGCCGGTGATGCCGGCACCAATCACGCACACATCGACCTTGACCTCGCCGCTGAGCGCAGCGCGATCCGGCCGGCTGGGGGTGAGGTGTTCCCACAAACATGTTTCGCGCAGTGCCATTGCCAGACTCCGATGAGACCTAACAAACAACAATCTTGATGTGTAAATGAGATCAAATGTGGGAGGGGGCTTGCCCCCTCCCACATTTTGACCTCACTCCAACTTAAGGGATCAGTCGAAGGTGATGCCTTGAGCCAAAGGAAGCTCCAGCGAGTAGTTCACGGTATTGGTCTGGCGACGCATGTACCCGCGCCACGCATCCGAACCCGACTCACGTCCGCCACCGGTCTCTTTCTCACCGCCAAACGCGCCGCCGATTTCCGCGCCACTCGGGCCGATGTTGACGTTGGCGATGCCGCAGTCGCTGCCGACCGCCGACATGAATTGCTCGGCTTCACGCACGTCGGTGGTGAAGATGCACGACGACAAGCCTTGCGGCACGGCATTGTTCAGGCGCAGGGCTTCGGCGAAGTCGCTGTAGCCCACCACATAGAGAATCGGGGCGAAGGTTTCAGTGCACACCACATCGCTTTGCTCGGGCATTTCCACAATGGCCGGCGACACGTAGTAGGCGTTGGGGAACTTGTCTTCCAGCTGACGCTTGCCACCGAACACCTTGCCGCCTTCGCTCAGGGCTTGCTCCAGGGCGTCCTGCATAGTGTCGAAACCATGCTTGTCGATCAGCGGGCCGATCAGGTTGCCTTCCAGCGGGTGGCCGATGCGTACTTTGGAATAGGCTGCCTTGAGACGCGTGACGATTTCTTCTTTGACCGACGCGTGGGCGATCAGGCGGCGCAAGGTGGTGCAACGCTGGCCGGCGGTGCCGACGGCGCTGAACAGGATCGCGCGTACGGCCATGTCCAGGTCGGCGCTTGGGCCGAGGATCATCGCGTTGTTGCCGCCCAGCTCAAGAATGCTGCGGGCAAAACGTGCGGCGACCTTCGGCGCCACTTCACGGCCCATGCGCGTGCTGCCGGTGGCGCTGATCAGGGCAACGCGCGGGTCATCCACCAGCGCGGCACCCGCGTCGCGGCCGCCGATGATCACTTGGCTCAGGTACTCGGGAGCGCCGTCGAATTGCTTCAACACGCGCTCGAACAGCGCCTGGCAGGCCAGGGCGGTGAGCGGGGTCTTTTCCGACGGTTTCCAGATCACCGCGTTGCCGCACACCAGGGCCAGGGTGGTGTTCCACGCCCACACGGCCACCGGGAAGTTGAAGGCGCTGATCACGCCGACCACACCCAGCGGGTGCCAGGTTTCACGCATGTGGTGGCCCGGACGCTCGGAGGCGATGGTCAAACCGTACAACTGGCGCGACAGGCCGACGGCGAAGTCGCAGATGTCGATCATTTCCTGCACTTCACCCAGGCCTTCCTGGGTGATCTTACCGGCTTCCCAGGACACCAGCTCGCCCAGGTCGGCCTTGTATTCACGCAGTACATCGCCAAATTGACGTACCAATTCGCCACGGCGCGGTGCCGGCACTTTGCGCCAGGCTTCGAATGCATGCTCGGCGCGACTGACCTGTTGCTCCACCTCGGCCGCGCCCTCCCAGTCCACGGCGCCGATGCGACTGCCATCAATCGGCGAATGCACAGGCTGTTTGCCCGACTGGTACAGCGCCGGGTTTACCCCGAGACGATCAAGCAATGCGGCAACCATGGGTCACTCCTTCAATCTGCAAACAAAAAATTGCGCCGCGGCCCGCACGGCGATCCAGGCCTTATTTGTAGCTGGCCCAAGACTTGCCAACAAACGACGATTAGGCGAGATATCATTCCGTTTATTCATGCAAAGAATAAAAAGAGGCGTGCCGTGCTGAACAAAAGACATTTGCCCTCGATCACTGCCCTGCAGTGCTTCGAAGCCGCGACCCGCCACCTCAGCTTTACCCGCGCCGCCGAGGAGCTGAACCTCACGCAAAGCGCGGTGAGCAAGCAGGTGGCGCAGTTGGAAGAACTGCTGCAACACCTGCTGTTTCGTCGGGTGCGCCGCCGCTTGCAAATGACCCCGGCGGGCGACCTGTACCTGGTGGAGGTGCGCAAGATCCTTACGCAGGTGGAGATGTCCACCCACTATTTGCGCTCCTATGGCGGCGAGACAGAAGTGTTGCGCGTCTCCACGCCCTACACCTTCGGCGCGCGCTGGCTGGTGCCGCGACTCAAGGGCTGGCGGCTGCGTCATCCGCAGATCCATCTGGACCTGTGCAACGAGCAGGACGCGGACGACCTGCTGCAAGGCAAGGCCGATATGGCCTTCTACTTCGGCCAGGGCTCACGCCCCGGCACCGAGAGCCTGAAACTCTTCAGCGAGGAGCTGGTGCCGGTGTGCGCGCCGGAGAGCTTGCCGGCGCAGCCGTTCACCGATCCCACGCAACTGAGCGACCTGGTGCTGCTGCAAAACGCCTCGCGGCCACAGGGCTGGCATGACTGGTTCGCCAGCCAGGGCTTCCACACCGAGCACAGCTATCACGGGCCGCGTTTCGACACCTTCTATATGTGCATTCGGGCCGCGCAAGTTGGGTGTGGTGTCGCGCTGCTGCCGCGGTTTCTGGTGGAGGAGGAATTGGCCGACGGTAAGTTGGTGATTCCTTGGCAGCATGCGATGCCGAGCCAGGACGCGTATTACCTGGCCTACCCGGAGCATTCGGCGGAGGTGCCCAAGGTGCGGGATTTTGTGAAGTGGATGATGGAGCAAGTTATTTAGTGCCTGGAATACCGCTATCGGGAGCAAGCTCCCTCCCACATTTGGAATGCATTTCAACTGTGGGAGGGGGCTTGCTCCCGATGGCGCCGGTGGCCTTGGCAAAAAAATCACTGGCAAACCGACCCACGTCTATGCGCCACTAGCCCCCTTCCTTAATTGTGCGTAAAGGTCGGCACCCATCGCCGACCTGTCTGGAGATTCCCGTTATGAGCGAGAGTGTGTTTGCCGATCGCATCGTGCAGAACTTGCTCGACACCGACTTCTACAAGCTGACCATGATGCAGGCGGTGCTGCACAACTACCCCAACGTGGAAGTTGAATGGGAGTTTCGTTGCCGCAACAGCGAAGACCTGCGCCCGTACCTGGCGGAGATCCGTTACCAGATCGAACGCCTCGCCGAGCTGAGCCTGAGCCCGGATCAATTGGGCTTCCTGGAGCGCATCAGCTTCATGAAGCCGGACTTCCTGCGGTTCCTCGGGCTGTTCCGCTTCAACTTGCGTTATGTGCAGACCGGCATCGAGAACGGCGAGCTGTTCATCCGCCTGCGCGGGCCGTGGCTGCATGTCATCCTGTTTGAAGTGCCGATGCTGGCCATCGTCAGCGAAGTGCGCAACCGCTACCGCTACCAGACCGTGATCCTCGAACAGGCCCGCGAACAGCTGTACCGCAAGTTCGACTGGCTGACCGCCAACGCCAGCAGCGACGAGCTGTCCGAGCTGCAAGTGGCCGACTTCGGCACGCGCCGACGCTTCTCGTACCGGGTGCAGGAAGAGGTGGTCAGCGTGCTCAAGCATGACTTCCCTGGGCGCTTTGTCGGCACCAGCAACGTGCACCTGGCCCGCGAGTTCGATATGAAGCCGCTGGGTACCATGGCCCACGAATGGATCATGGCCCACCAGCAGCTCGGCCCGCGCCTGATCGACAGCCAGATCGCCGCGCTGGACTGCTGGGTCCGCGAATACCGTGGCCTGCTGGGTATCGCCCTGACCGACTGCATCACCACCGACGCGTTCCTCGGCGACTTCGACCTGTACTTCGCCAAGCTTTTCGACGGCCTGCGCCATGACTCCGGCGACCCGGTGCAGTGGGCGGAAAAAGCCATCGCCCACTACCACAAGCTCGGCATCGAACCGATGAGCAAGACCCTGGTGTTCTCCGACAGCCTGTCGCTGCCCAAGGCCCTGGAAATATTCCGTGCGCTGCGCGGTCGGATCAATGTGAGCTTTGGCATCGGCACCAACCTGACCTGCGATATTCCAGGTGTCGAGCCGATGAGCATCGTGCTTAAAATGACCGCCTGCAATGGCCAGCCCGTCGCGAAGATCTCCGATGAAGCGGGCAAGACCCACTGCACCGACCCGAATTTCGTCGCCTATTTGCGTCATGTTTTCAAAGTACCTGCCATCTCTAGCAAGGAGTGAATCATGCAAGCCGTACAGCGTGAGATTGCTGAACAGCTCAAGGTCCAAGCGCCGTTTAACGACCAGGCCGCCCTTGAGGCCGAGGTTGCCCGCCGCGTGACCTTTATCCAGGATTGCCTGCGCAATTCCGGGCTCAAAACGTTGGTGCTGGGCATCAGTGGTGGCGTCGACTCCCTGACTGCCGGCCTGCTCGCCCAACGCGCGATGCAGGAACTGCGCGCCAGCACCGGTGATGAGGCCTACCGTTTTATCGCCGTGCGCCTGCCCTACGAAACCCAGTTCGATGAGCTCGACGCCCAGGCCTCGGTGGACTTTATCGAGCCCGACGAGCGTCACACCGTGAACATCGGCCCAGCGGTGAAAGCCCTGGCCAATGAAGTGGCGGCGTTCGAAGGCAAGGCGGCGGTGTCC
This sequence comes from Pseudomonas sp. QC2, assembly GCF_002859085.1. Lineage (NCBI taxonomy): Bacteria > Pseudomonadati > Pseudomonadota > Gammaproteobacteria > Pseudomonadales > Pseudomonadaceae > Pseudomonas > Pseudomonas sp. QC2. The sequence continues at coordinate 159,896 of NZ_PKKS01000017.1, read as the reverse complement.
CGCGATTTCGTGCTGGGCAACACCAAGGCGCGCATGCGCATGGTGGCGCAGTACACCATCGCGGGCGCGGCGGGTGGGCTGGTGATCGGTACCGACCATGCGGCGGAAGCGGTGATGGGTTTTTTCACCAAGTTCGGTGATGGGGCCTGCGATTTGGCACCGTTGAGCGGGCTGGTGAAGAACCAGGTGCGTGCGATTGCACGGCACTTTGGGGCGCCGGAGTCGCTGGTGGAGAAGGTTCCGACGGCCGACCTGGAAGACTTGTCGCCGGGCAAGCCGGATGAAGCGTCCCATGGCGTGACCTACGCCGAGATCGATGCCTTTCTGCACGGTGAGCCGGTGCGTGAGGAAGCGTTCCAGATTATCTGCGAGACGTACCGCAAGACTGAGCACAAGCGGGTCATGCCGTTTGCGCCGTGAGGTGAACCAGATAGGCTGGCGTTGACTGTTAGACCGCTATCGCAGGCAAGCCAGCTCCCACAGTTGACCGGCTTCCAGCATGAGAATGCGGTGGAATGTGGGAGCTGGCTTGCCTGCGATGAACGATGACTCGGTTCAACTGACCGCCCACAAAAAAGCGCCCTTCAGGGCGCTTTTTTTTCGACCGGCGTCGGCTTACTTAACCGTCACAGTGCCTTTCATCATCGAGATGTGGCCTGGGAACGAGCAGAAGAACGCATAGTCAGTCCCGGCGGCCAGCTTCGACACGTCGAAGGTCACCGAGTCTTTCTCGCCGGCACCGATGATTTTGGTGTGGGCGATGATGCGGTCGTCACCTGGCTTCAGGTAGTCCTTATCAATACCGGCAGCCATGCCATCGGTGGCCACCGGCTGCATGTTGGCCGCACTGGTCAGCACCCAGTTATGACCCATGACGTTTTTCGGCAAGTTGCCGGAGTGAGTCAGCTCGACGGTGAATGTCTTGCAGCTCTTGTCGATTTCAATGGCTTTGGTGTTGAAGGACATCTGGTCAGTGGAGTCGACGGTGACCTTGCACTCTGCAGCAAGCAACTGGCCGCTCGCCAGAGTCAGCAGGGAAACAGCAACGAGTTTGGCAAACATGTGAATCTCCAAGGCAGGGTTTAAACAATACGTCATGCGACAAGGGTGCCTGATACAGGCATAAATTCTTATGATCTGAATCAACAGATTGTATACAACTTTAGGCTATCAGACTGATCAACACAATCAACCAGCCAAAGTACTGCCACCTGCCTATGATCGGCCCATCACCCACTGGAGTCCGAGCCATGCACCTCAATCAACTGTTCAACGGCCTGTTGGCTGCCTACGCCTGCGGTAAGTGAAGGCCAAGCGCACCTTGAAGCTGCTACCATGTCGTCCCAAGGCAGCTGCGTGCCGCCACCCTCACCTTCGACCCTAGAGGATCGCCCATGGCCAAACCTAATTACTCCTTCGCCAAACGTCAGAGAGACTTGGCCAAGGAACAGAAGAAAGAGGAAAAACTGCAACGCAAGAAAGCCGCTGCAGATGAAGAAGCCGGCGCACTGAACCCGGATGCTGAGGGTGATGTTGAAGTAACGAGCGACGCGACCGAAACACCAAAAGATCCGGCTGAATAATTTCCTTTGTGCTGAGCCGGCGCCTCCGGCTCGGCACAATCAACCGTTATTCCAGCGGCATCACCGTCACCCGCACTTCCGGGTCATGGTTCCCCCCTCCCAGAATCACCCCTCGCAACGGCGACACATCAGAGAAATCCCGGCCCCAGGCCAGGGTGATGTGCTCCAGTGCCGGTTGCACATTGTTTGTCGGATCAAAATCCACCCAGCCCGACACCGGGCAATACACCGACACCCATGCATGGGACGCATCGGCGCCGATCAGCCGTGGCTGGCCGGGCGGTGGCTGGGTGAGCAGGTAGCCGCTGATGTAGCGCGCCGCCAGCCCGCGCGAGCGCAGGCAGGCGAGCATCAGGTGGGCGAAGTCCTGGCACACACCGCGTCGTCGCTCCAGCACCTCTACCAGCGGCGTGGCGACCTGGGTGGCTTCGGCATCGAAGGTGAACTCGCTGAAGATTTTCTCCATCAGCGCCTGCACCCCCAGCAACAACGGTTTGCCCGGCGGGAAACAACTTTCTGAAAACTCGACGAAGGTTTTTTTCAGGTGCACGTAGGGCGATTCAAAACGGTAGCGGCAAGCCTCGATCAGCTCAGCGGACATGGCCTGGCTGCTGTAGGTGAGGCTATCGCGGGTCTGGTCCCAGGGCGGCGACTGCCGGAAATCCAATGCCGGCCGCGCCAGCACTTCCACGGTCAGCCCGGCGTTCACCAGCAATTCATCATGGGGTCGCTCAAAGGCCAGGCGCGTTATCGGGTTGCCGAACACATCCAGCTCATCGCGACGTGACGATGGCTGCGGGCTGATCTCCAACTGCTGCGAACTGCAGCGCTGCCAGGCGCACGGCCGAGGCCACAGGTGCGCCAACTGCTGGGCCAGGGACACCGCGCTGTCGTAGTGGTAATGGGTATCGTGGAAAATCTGGTAGCGCGCACTCATCACACCGACACCGTTTGCTGGCTGACATCATCCACATGGGCGAAATGGCGCAAGGCCAGGCGATCCGACACTTGCCCACTCTCATCGGCGACCGCTTGCAGCAGGTCCGCCAGGCCATCCAACGCAGCACGCACACTGGACTCGCCAAACAACGGGTTCTCCAGGCAGCCCAGGTCGAAACGCGCCAAACGTTCGATCAACGGGGCGAGACCGGTTTCCCGAGGCACGCCGAAATCATCGTTGAGCCGCCGCAGGGTGCGGCTCACCAGTTTCAATTGGAACAACACTGCATGGGGGTTCTGCTCGTCCAGCAGCAGCAGGTCGAGCACCGGGATCAACTGCGGCACGGCCAGGTAACGCGAGCGGTAGGTGATGCTGCTGTTGCCCAGCTCCAGCAACCACTCCAACCCCGCCTGATCAAACACCGCCACGCCACGTAAAAACGCCGCGAGGCTGCTGCTGAGGAATTGCAGGCGCTCGATGCGCCGGCCCATCATCAAGAAGCGCCAGCCTTCGTCGCGGGTCATGTCGTCCAGGGCAAACCCGGACAGCGCCGCCAGGGACATCACCAGGCGGTTGAGGAAATCCAGCAATTCGCCAAAGTCCGGGGTGTCGCTTTCCAGCTCCATGGCTTCGCGCTGCAGCTCTACCAAGGCCTGCCAGTTCTCCCTGGACAACTTGCCGCGCACCTGGGATGCCGCCCACTGCAAGCGTTGCAGGTTGGCGCGCAAGCTCGACGGCCAGTCGTCACCGAGCAGCGCAGCCAGCAGGCGTTCGGGCAACTCGCCCTCCTCCGGCAGCAGGCGCAGGTTTTCACCCAGCTCGACGGCCGCTTGCAAGGCCAACGGATCGTCGCCATCCACATAGCGCGCCAGCACGATGCGCAACCAGCGCGCGCTGTCATCACAGCGCTCGCAGTAACGACCAAACCAGAACAGGTTTTCCACCACGCGGGACGGCAGATAAGGATCGCGGCGCACCAGGTCGTGGGCGCCGATCGCGCGCTGCGCGCGCCACTGCTCGCCACCGGCGGCGCGTTCACCCAGCACCCACGTGTCCTTGCTTGCCCCACCGCGCTGCATCGACACCACTTCGGCATCAGCCTCGGCGGCCACCCGCGTCAGGCCACCAGGCAGCACACGGTAACCCTCGGCGCTGGCCACGGCGTACACGCGCATGCCGATGGCGCGGTGCTGCAGGTGGTCATCCACGGTGTGCCATACCGGCGCCTGGGACAATTGCGCCAGTTCCTGGGCGACGTAGGCGTAAGGGCGCGCGCGCATGCGCTCGGCCAAGGCCTGGCGCTGTTCATCGTTCAGGTCACGGCCAAATACCGGGGCGAAACTTTGCGACGGAAACGCGGGCTTGATCAGCAGTTCCGGCAGTTTCTCCAGGGCTTCGGCGAGCACCGGTGCTTCACCGCACCACCACGTGGCGATAGACGGCAGGATCAGCGTTTCACCGAACAGGAATTCGTTGATCTTGGGTAAAAAGCCAAGCAAGCCCGGGGATTCCAGCACGCCACTGCCCAGGGCATTGGCCACCAGCACATTGCCTTGGCGCACGGCATCGAGCAGGCCAGGCACGCCGAGGGCCGAGTCGGTGCGCAGTTCCAGCGGGTCGCAGAAATCGTCATCCAGGCGGCGCATGATCGCGTGTACCCGGCGCAGGCCGCTGAGGGTTTTCAGGAACACGGTGCTGTCGCGCACGGTGAGATCGCCGCCTTCCACCAGCGGGTAGCCGAGTTGGCGCGCGAGGTAGAGGTGTTCGAAGTAGCTTTCGTTGAAACGGCCTGGCGTGAGCAGCACGATCAATGGCGGCTGGTCATCACTGGGCGCCTGGCGGGCCAGGGTTTCCTGAAGCGTGCGGAAAAAACCGGTGAGGTGCTGCACCTGCAGGTCACGGTACAGGTCCGGAAAGGCACGGGACACGATGGTGCGGTTTTCCAATGCATAGCCAGCACCCGACGGCGCCTGGGTACGGTCCGCGGTGACCCACCAACGGCCATCCGGGGTGCGCGCCAGGTCCACGGCGTACAGGTGCAGGAACGCACCGTCCGGCGGCTGGATGCCCTGGCACGGCCACAGGAAATTGTTATGCCCGAACACCAGCTCGGCCGGCAGCAAGCCCTCTTTGATCAGGCGTTGCGGGCCGTACAAGTCGGCGAGCACGGCATTGAGCAGGCGCGCACGCTGGGCGATACCGGCCGACAGGTGCCGCCATTCATCAGCGGCCAGCACATGGGGCAGCAGGTCCAGTTCCCACGGACGGTCGGCGCCCTTGGGGTCGGCGTAGACGTTGTAGGTCACGCCGTTTTCCTGGATCTGCCGCGTCAGCAACGCCTGACGCTGGGCCAGTTGCGCGGGGGTGCTGCGTTGCAGGTGGTCAAGCAGGCGTCGCCAATGGGCACGTACCGCACCGCTGTCGTCCAGCAATTCGTGATAGGTGCCCGCGGTCAGCGGGTAACGGTCGAGCAAGTCGGACATGGAACGCTCGGCAGGGGCAAGGGGGCTCAGTTTAATTCAAATTCACCGAAATCTAATGTGGGCGGGGGCTTGCTCCCGACGGCAGTGAGTCAGTCAACTCATGTATCGGCTGATTCAGCGCAATCGGGAGCAAGCCCCCTCCCACATTTGTATCGTGTTTAGTCTTTTTTATTGGGGAAACGCCGTAGATCCAGGGTCATCGGCAACTCATCGTTGATCACCAGGCTTGGCACGGGGAGTTTCCCTGGGCTGTGCCCCAAGCGGAAAAACCGCGCCATGCGCCGGCTTTCGGCCTCGTTGGCATTCACCGGCAAGCTGTCGTAATTGCGCCCGCCCGGATGGGCGACATGGTACTGGCAACCGCCCAGCGAGCGTTGCATCCAGGTGTCCAGCAGATCAAACACCAACGGCGCATGCACCGCGATGGTCGGTTGCAGGCAGTTGGCCGGCTGCCAGGCGCGATAACGCACGCCTGCGACGAACTCACCCACGCGCCCGGTCGCGTGCAGCGGCACCGGGATGCCGTTGCAGGTCAGCAGGTAGCGTTGCGGTGGCAGCCCGGTCAATTTGACTTGCAGGCGCTCCAGGGACGAATCCACATAGCGCACCGTGCCGCCCACCGCGCCCTCCTCGCCCAGCACATGCCAGGGTTCCAGGGCCTGGCGCAGTTCCAGTTCGATACCGCTGACGGCATAGTCGCCGACCTTGGGGAAACGGAATTCCAGGTGCGCGGCGAACCATTCGGCGCGCAGCGGGTAGCCGGCCGCGTTGAGTTCGACGATCACGTCGGCGAAGTCCTGCTCGATAAAGTGCGGCAACAGGAAACGGTCGTGCAGCTCGGTGCCCCAGCGCGCCAGCTTCGGCGGTGCATAGGGTTCGCGCCAGAAGCGCGCGACCAAGGCGCGCAGCAGTAGCTGTTGCGTGAGGCTCATGCGTGCGTGGGGCGGCATCTCAAAGGCGCGCAGCTCCAGCAGGCCCAAGCGGCCGGTGGCGCCATCCGGCGAGTAGAGCTTGTCGATGCAGAATTCGGCGCGATGGGTGTTGCCCGTTACGTCGATCAGCAGGTTACGCAGCAGGCGGTCGACCAACCATGGCGGGCATTCTTCACCGGGTTCGGGCATTTGCGCGAAAGCGATTTCCAGCTCGTACAGCGCATCGTTGCGCGCCTCGTCCACACGCGGCGCCTGGGACGTCGGGCCGATGAACAGACCGGAGAACAGGTAGGACAACGACGGGTGGTTATGCCAGTAGCTGATCAGACTGCGCAGCAGATCGGGTCGGCGCAGGAACGGCGAGTCCTTGGGCGTCGCGCCGCCGAGCACAAAGTGGTTACCGCCGCCGGTGCCGGTGTGGCGCCCGTCGATCATGAATTTCTCGGTGGTGAGGCGGGTTTGCCGGGCCTCTTCGTAGAGGAATTCGGTGCGCTCCACCAACTCATCCCAGGTGGCGGACGGCTGCACGTTGACCTCGATCACACCGGGGTCCGGGGTGACGCGGAAGTTGCTCAGGCGGTTGTCGGCTGGCGGTTCATAGCCTTCCAGCAACATCGGACAGTGCAGTTCCTCGGCCGTCGCCTCGATAGCAGCCACCAGTTCCAGATAGTCTTCGACGCGTTCCAGGGGCGGCATGAACAGATAGAGGCGCCCTTCCCGTGCTTCGGCGCACAGGGCCGTGCGGGTCAGCCAATCGGCGGACTCGTCCACCTTGGGCACGCGTTCATCAAACGGCGCGGGTTCGCCGTGGCTTTGCAGTTGGGAGGTGGTCGGCAGCTCCGGCTGGTCCTGGTTAGGGTCCGTCGGGTGCACAAATGGATATTCCGCCGCCGTCACCCAAGGCTGCGAGGCCAATGGCAGGCGGTAGCCCAGCGGCGAGTCGCCCGGCACCAGGCGGCAATGGTTGTCGCGCAGGTACCAGCGCCCGCTTTGCCAGCGGTCATTGGCCGCCGTGCGCGCCAAGGGCAGCACTTGGCCGATGATTTTATCCAGGCCCTGGGCGAACACTTTGCGCAGGCGCTCGCGTTCCAGGTCATCGCTCAGGCGCGGGTCCTGGGCGGTGACGTTTTGCGGCAGCGCGCCTTCACGCCACAGGTAGTAGAAATTGTCTTCGAAGGCCGGGAACACAAAGCGCGCCGGCAGTTTAAGGCGTTCAGCGACGCTGGCCAGGAAACGCCCGGCCAGCGCGCCGTCCGCACCATAGTCCTGCTGTTCATCGGCGATCAACGCGCTGTTGTGCCAGATCGGCACACCGTCGCGGCGCCAGTAGCAATTGAGCGACCAGCGCGGCAGCTGCTCGCCGGGATACCACTTGCCCTGGCCGAAGTGCACCAGGCCCTTGGGCGCGTAGTGCTTGCGCATGCGCTGGAACAGTTCGGCAGACAAGCGGCGTTTATCCGGCCCGAGCGCAGCGGTGTTCCATTCGGCACCGTCGGGGTCGTCGATGGACACGAAGGTCGGCTCGCCCCCCATGGTCAGGCGTACGTCGTCCTTGAGCAGGTCACCGTCGATCTGCCGGCCCAAGGCCTGGATCGCCAGCCATTGGTCTTCGGTGTAGGGCTTGGTGACCCGTGGGGCTTCCCAAATCCGCTCTACCGACATTTCGTGGGTGAATTCGCACTCGCACGGCTCCACCAGCCCACTGATCGGTGCGGCAGACGAGGGATCGGGACTGCAGGCCAATGGAATATGGCCTTCACCGGCGAACAGCCCGGAGGTGGCATCCAAGCCGATCCATCCCGCGCCGGGCAAATACACTTCGCACCAGGCGTGCAGGTCGGTGAAGTCCACTTCCGTGCCGGATGGCCCGTCAAGGGCTTTGACGTCAGCGGTCAGTTGGATCAAATAACCGGAGACAAACCGTGCCGCCAACCCGAGGTTGCGCAGCAATTGCACCAGCAGCCAAGCCGAGTCGCGGCACGAGCCGGAGGCGTTTTCGAGGGTGAATTCCGGCGTTTGCACGCCCGGTTCCATGCGGATCAGGTAGCCGATATCGGCCGCCAGGCGCTGGTTGAGGCCCACCAGAAAGTCCACCGCCGGCAAAGGTGTGCGGTCGATACCCGCCAGGTACGCGGCAAACTTCGGCGTCAGCGGCAGGGTTTCCAGGTACGGCGCCAGCTCACGCTGTTCATCGGCGGCGTAGCGGAAGGGGATTTTTTCGGCATAGGGCTCGAGGAAAAAGTCGAACGGGTTGAACACCGCCATCTCGGCGACCAGGTCGACCTCAATGCGCAGTTCATCGGTCTTTTCCGGAAACACCAAGCGCGCCAGGTAATTGCCCTGAGGGTCTTGCTGCCAATTGATGAAGTGCTGCTCGGGCAGCACTTTCAGTGCGTAGGACAAAATCCGCGTACGGCTATGGGCAGCCGGACGCAACCGCACAATCTGCGGGCCGAGTTCGACCGCGCGGTCGTAACGGTAATGCGTAACGTGGTGCAACGCGACATGAATCGACACGGCGGCCTCCTGCGAGCCAGGGCATGGACACAAACCGCGCAAGACTTATGCCAGAGCGGCCGTCGTTGCGCTTTATCGTAAGACCCGGTGCAGTACAGCACCAAAACGGCGCCAGCGGGGGGTGCCATGGTGCAAGTAACGCACATATTTGTGGCGTGCGTGTGAGGATCAGTGGTGAATCTACCCAGCTAGCGCGCTTTTTGCGTTGCGATGATGGCTTGGCGCAGCCGTCGCACTTCAACCAGTTTCTGGCGCATTTCGCGGTGACGCCTGCTGTTGAGCAACAGCAATCCCAGCAGGGGGAACAACACGCTCAAGCCATAGGACAGCCAATGCGGACCAAAGGCGATAGTGGGCAGCGCCGCCAGAACACAAAGCGCGAGCAGCATCACCAGCGGCCATACCCACTGCGGCCGCCCGCGCGCGATCATGAAATTGCACTGCACGATGCCCCACGTCAGCGCGAGGCCACCCAAGAAGGAATACTGGAGGTTATCGTCCAGCGGCAAGCGTGGGAAATAACTGTCGACAATCAGCGGCACCGCAAACACCAGGCTAAACACGGCCGCGAAAATCGCGCCCATGAAGACCGGAAAATAGTGCGCCAGAAAACTACGAATGCTGGGCAGCTCATTCATCGCTCATTTCCTCATACAACCCCACGGCAATGGTGCGCACATTCCCCGAAAGCGCACTGCCGGTAAACCCGATGGCAGCGCCAAGGGCATCCTGTATCTGGGTCACCGTTGCATGCTTGACCTGCGCCGGAGTGAAACGCTTGGTCGCCTCGCCGGACAGCTGTTTCAACTTGAGCATTTTGGCGCTCATGCGCGGATCCTGGATGCTGAGCAGCTCCTTCGTCAGCTTGGCACGCTCTTGCCGATTCAATCCGCGCAGCACTTCCCTAACGCTTTTACCGGTGGTGGCCTGGTTCAACCGCACCAGTTTTACCGTGGTCAACGTCGAGGCACCGACCCCGATCAAAGACGCAGCATCCAGCGCGATCATCGTGTACTGATACCACTCCGAGCTGTCGAGCTTGTCATTTTTGGCGGGATTACTGATCTCATTGCTGACGCGATAGCCACTGGCAAAACACTGGAGTGTGCTGGCGGTGGCAGCGGTATAGCCGATAACCGTCACCACGCTGCTCGCGCCCGCCGTGAACGGCACGGCGACGGTGCCGCTGAGCACCACAAGCCAACCGAGGATCGCGCCTGCACAGGATAGGGAGGTGTTGATCGCCTCTCCCACCAGGCGCGATTCGCGGGGATTGTCCTGCACCTGTTGCGCAAACTGCGCCGGGGCGATGTATTTCTGCGCTTCACGCAAAATAATGCGTTTGGGGGCAATGCTGCAGATCGGCTGGAATTCGCGCAGGGTGACCACGTTGAAATCGGCGTCGATATACACAACACCCGCACCAACAATGCCGGGGTCGGCATCGATGGCGGCGAACAGGCGCGGCAGGTTGATCTGGCTTTCAATGCGCTGGCGCGCCATGAACTGCGAGCGGTTGGTGTCCATGCCGATGCCGGCCAGGGGGTTGCCCATGGGTGTTCTTCCTTGAAAGTAATAGTGGCCGGTGGGGCCTCATCGGGGGCAAGCCCCCTCCCACAGTTGACCGAGTTCCAGCATGAGAATGCGGTCGAATGTGGGAGGGGGGCTTGCCCCCGATAGCGATTCAATGGCCGCCACCTTAACAAACAGGCTACCCATCGACTAGAAAGCAAAACGCCAGCACGAGGCTGGCGTTTGGCAGGTTCAGGCTGGACTCAACGCGGCACGACCGGCTTGCGCGCAGGCTTGCCACCCTTGCCCTTGGCCGCATCAGTGCGCTCTTTGGCTGCCTGCTTGTTGCGCGCCTGGGCCGCGGCCTTGGCTTGTTCCCGCTTGTCCCACGGGTTGCTGCCATCGCTGCCGCGAGGTGGCAGGCCCGTGTGCTGGGTGAGGATCTTGGTCGTCGTTTCCTTGGCCACTTTGTGGCTGCCGGCCGGCGTCGAATTCTTACGACGCGCACTCTGGTAGCTGTCCGTAGACGGCTGGTGCAACGGGATCAACTGGTCCTTACCCGGCCCAATCAGGTCGGCGCGGCCCATGCGGGTCAACGCTTCACGCAGCATCGGCCAGCCTTTCGGGTCGTGGTAGCGCAGGAAGGCCTTGTGCAGACGGCGCTGTTCTTCGCTCTTGACGATGGTCACCGCGTCACTCTTGTAGGTGACCTTGCGCAGCGGGTTCTTGCCCGAGTGGTACATCGCGGTGGCAGTGGCCATCGGCGACGGGTAGAACGCCTGCACTTGGTCGGCGCGGAAGCCGTTACCCTTGAGCCACAGGGCCAGGTTCATCATGTCTTCATCGGTGGTGCCCGGGTGGGCGGCGATGAAGTAAGGAATCAGGTACTGCTCCTTGCCCGCTTCCTTGGTGTACTTCTCGAACATGCGCTTGAACTTGTCATAGCTGCCAATGCCCGGCTTCATCATCTGGTTGAGCGGACCTTCCTCGGTGTGTTCCGGGGCGATTTTGAGGTAGCCACCGACGTGGTGGGTGACCAACTCTTTGACGTACTCCGGCGACTCAACGGCCAGGTCGTAGCGCAGGCCGGAAGCGATCAGAATCTTCTTCACACCCGGCAAGGCACGAGCGCTGCGGTAAAGCTGGATCAACGACGAGTGGTCGGTGTTCAGGTTCGGGCAGATGCCAGGGAATACGCACGACGGCTTGCGGCACGCGGATTCGATCTCAGGGCTCTTGCAGGCGATGCGGTACATGTTCGCGGTCGGGCCGCCGAGGTCGGAGATCACGCCGGTAAAACCTGGGACCTTGTCGCGGATCTCTTCGATTTCGCGAATGATCGACTCTTCGGAGCGGTTCTGGATGATGCGACCTTCGTGCTCGGTGATCGAGCAGAAAGTGCAGCCGCCGAAGCAGCCACGCATGATGTTCACCGAGAAACGGATCATGTCGTAGGCCGGGATTTTTTCCTTGCCGTACGCCGGGTGCGGGACGCGGGCGTAAGGCATGCCGAACACGTAGTCCATTTCTTCGGTGGTCATCGGAATCGGTGGTGGGTTGAACCACACGTCGACTTCACCGTGCTTCTGCACCAGGGCGCGGGCGTTGCCTGGGTTGGTTTCCAGGTGCAGCACGCGGTTGGCGTGGGCATAGAGCACCGCATCACCACGGACTTTTTCCACCGATGGCAGGCGGATCACGGTCTTGTCGCGGGTCATGCGCGGGCTGGCCAGGATCTGCACGACCTTGGCTTCTTCCGGATCATCAACCGGACCCTTTTCCTGCTCGATGGCGCAGGCCTGGGTGTCCTGGGTGTTGACGTACGGGTTGATGATCTTGTCGACCTTGCCCGGACGGTCGATACGCGTGGAGTCCACTTCGTACCAGCCGGCAGGCGTATCACGACGAATGAACGCGGTGCCGCGCACGTCGGTGATGTCTTCGATCTTGTGGCCCCACGACAGGCGCTGGGCAACTTCGACGATAGCGCGCTCGGCGTTGCCGTACAGCAGGATATCGGCGGTGGCATCGATCAGGATCGAGTTGCGCACACGGTCCTGCCAGTAGTCGTAGTGGGCGATGCGGCGCAGGGAGGCTTCGATGCCGCCGAGTACGATCGGCACGTTCTTGTAGGCTTCCTTGCAACGCTGGCTGTACACCAGGCTCGCGCGGTCCGGGCGTTTGCCGGCCATGCCGCCGGGGGTGTAGGCGTCGTCGGAACGGATTTTCTTGTCGGCAGTGTAGCGGTTGATCATCGAGTCCATGTTGCCGGCCGCGACACCGAAGAACAGGTTCGGCTCGCCGAGCTTCATGAAGTCGTCTTTGGACTGCCAGTTCGGCTGCGCAATGATCCCGACGCGGAAGCCCTGGGACTCCAGCAGCCGGCCGATGATCGCCATGCCGAACGACGGATGGTCAACGTACGCATCACCGGTGACGATGATGATGTCGCAGGAATCCCAGCCAAGCTGATCCATCTCCTCCCTGCTCATCGGCAGGAATGGCGCAGGGCCGAAACATTCGGCCCAGTACTTGGGATAGTCAAATAACGGCTTGGCTGTTTGCATGACGGTGACCGGTGTTGAGATGAAAAATCGCGGGCGCGGAATATAGCACAAATTTTGACCAATTCCGACGGTAATGGTCGGAATTGAGCAGACGGGTTACTCGTCGTCGTCGAAGTTGTAGCTGCCCGGCGCAAGGTTTTCGAAGCGGGTGTACTTACCAATGAAGGCCAGCCGGATAAACCCGATGGGGCCGTTCCGCTGCTTGCCGATGATGATCTCGGCGATGCCCTTGTGCTCGGTCTCGGGGTGGTACACCTCGTCGCGGTACACGAACATGATTACGTCGGCGTCCTGCTCGATCGCTCCGGATTCCCGCAAGTCGGAGTTCACCGGGCGCTTGTTGGGACGTTGTTCCAGGGAACGGTTGAGCTGCGACAACGCCACCACCGGGCAGTTGAATTCCTTGGCCAGGGCTTTGAGGGACCGGGAAATTTCGGAAATTTCGTTGGTCCGGCTGTCACCGCTGGAGCCCGGGATCTGCATCAACTGCAGGTAGTCGATCATGATCAGCGCGATGTCGCCGTGCTCACGCACCAGGCGGCGGGTGCGCGCGCGCATTTCCGAGGGGCTGATACCGGCGGTGTCATCGATAAACAACTTGCGATCGTTGAGCAGGTTGACCGCCGACGTCAGGCGCGGCCAATCGTCGTCTTCCAACTGGCCGGAGCGCACCTTGGTCTGGTCGATACGGCCCAGGGACGAGAGCATCCGCATGATCAACGATTCACCTGGCATCTCGAGGGAGTACACCAGGACGGTCTTGTCGCTGCGCAATACGGCGTTTTCCACCAGGTTCATCGCAAAGGTGGTCTTACCCATGGACGGACGGCCGGCGACGATGATCAAGTCGGAAGGCTGCAGGCCACTGGTTTTCTCGTCCAGGTCGGCATAACCGGTGGAAATACCGGTAATCGCGGCATCGGTGTTGAACAGCGTATCGATGCGGTCGATGGCCTTGGTCAGCAGGTCGTTGACGCTGACCGGTCCGCCGGTTTTCGGGCGCGCTTCGGCGATCTGGAAGATCTGGCGCTCGGCTTCGTCGAGAATCTCGGCGGCGGTGCGGCCTTCGGGGTTGAAGGCGCTGTCGGCGATCTCGGTGCTGATGCCGATCAACTGCCGCAGGGTGGCCCGCTCACGGACAATCTGGGCATAGGCCTTGATGTTGGCGACAGATGGCGTGTTTTTCGCCAGTTCGCCCAGATAGCCCAGGCCGCCAACTTGGGAGGTCTGGCCTTCCTTGTCCAACTGCTCGGCCAGCGTCACCACGTCGATCGGCGAGTTCTGGTCGGCCAGCTTAGCGATGGCCCGGAAGATCAGGCGGTGGTCATGACGATAGAAATCACCGTCCGAGACTTGATCCAGCACGCGTTCCCAGGCGTTGTTGTCCAGCATCAAACCACCGAGCACGGCCTGTTCGGCCTCGATGGAATGCGGCGGCACCTTCAGGGCAGCGGTTTGCAGATCGTATTGCTCAGGAGCTGAAATATCGTTCATGGCCACTTGGAATTAGGGGTGTGTAGAAAAACAAAAGGCACGACCTGTAAACAGGATCGTGCCCGATGTTAACTGCCTGACACGCGAGGTGCCAGTCAGTTAGGTGCTGCTTAAGCTGCTACCACGACAACGCGTACGGTGGCTTCAACTTCGGCGTGCAGGTGCACGGCTACGTCGAATTCGCCTACGTTGCGGATGGTGCCGTTCGGCAGACGAACTTCGCTCTTCTGCACTTCAACGCCGGAGGCGGTCAGTGCATCAGCGATGTCGTGGGTGCCGATCGAACCGAACAGCTTGCCTTCGTCACCGGCGGTGGCAGTGATAGTCACTTCCAGCTCAGCCAGTTGGGCAGCGCGAGTTTCGGCCGAAGCTTTTTTGTCTGCTGCTGCTTTTTCCAGCTCAGCACGACGCTCTTCAAACGCAGCCAGGTTGGCAGCGGTTGCAGCGGTGGCTTTGCCGTATGGCAGCAGGTAGTTACGACCGTAACCGGCCTTAACGTTCACTTTGTCGCCCAGGTTGCCCAGGTTGGCGACTTTTTCCAGAAGGATCAGTTGCATGTGAAAATCCTCTAACTTTTAACCTTCACCGTTCGCGTTATCGGCGTCTTTCGGCGCCAGACGACCGCGAAAATCAATCAGGCCGTCGACAATGGCCAGAACCACGAGTAACGGATAGATCAGCTGCATGAACAGCAACATCGTTACGTACATCCCCACCAGCCAAAACTTGGCCAGGCGCTTCTGCGCGACCAGCCCATGAATCAGGGCCAGCCCGGCAAACACCAGCGGTACGCTGCAAAACAGCACCATCAAGGCCATCTGCGAACCGAGGTTCGGCCCGATAACCATGAGAGCCAGCAGCAACATCGCCGGGCCCACGGGGATTCTGATACTGCGAAACTCGCGACCAAAACCACCCGGGTTGTACAACAACGCCTGCCAATATCGCCCAAGCATCAGGCTCAGCACGCTGACGATCTGCATCATTACCGCCATCAGGCCGATCAGGGCCGGTGCAATCAGTGTTGCCAGTCGCGCTCGCTCTTCTACCGACAGCTGCTGGTAGAGTTCCCCGAGGGCCATCGGCAGGATCTTGACGATCTCTTGCGACAGCGCCTCGATTTGCGGGCGGAAAGCCGCGTCAATCAACACCGAAAACACCAACCCCAATGCCACGCTGACCAGCAGCGTGCGGACCCAGGACTCACTTGCGCGTAAAACCAACGCAAGGCTCGACGACCCCAGCAGTACCAAAAGTACCTTGGGTTCGCCCAATTGCAGCCACCAAATCAAGGCGGCCAGCAATCCCAGGGCCAGGACGCCAAAGGCGTCCCGCAAACCGCGCCGCAGGAGCACAAGGCATCCAGCGGCAGCACCCAACCAATACAACAACGGCAATGCTGCACATCCAGCCACTACCAGAGTGGCCTGCACGCGACCGCGCATGATGAACTCAGCTAAGGCGCGCATGCATTCAATCCCTTACTACTTGTCGACTGCCCGGTCTCAGCGGCCGTGGCTGTCGGTGTAGGCCAGCAGGGCCAGGAAGCGGGCGCGCTTGATAGCGGTGGCCAGCTGACGCTGATAACGTGCTTTGGTACCGGTGATACGGCTTGGAACGATTTTGCCGGTCTCGGATACGTAGGCTTTCAGAGTGTTGAGATCTTTGTAATCGATCTCTTTCACGTCTTCAGCGGTGAAGCGGCAGAATTTACGACGACGGAAGAAACGTGCCATTTGATAGGCTCCTTAAAAGGTCCGTGGATTACTCGTCAGCGTTATCGCTGTTGTCGCTGTCATCACTGTCAGCGCTATCAGCGCCTTCGTGCTCAGGACGGTCGCGACGCTCACGGCGCTCACTGCGGTTTTCTTCAGCCTTGAGCATCTCGGATTGGCCGGTAACGGCTTCTTCGCGACGGATGACCAGGTTACGGATCACTGCATCGTTGTAGCGGAAGTTGTCTTCCAGCTCGGCCAGGGCCTTGCCAGTGCACTCAACGTTCAGCATCACGTAGTGAGCCTTGTGAACATTGTTGATTGCGTAGGCCAGTTGACGACGGCCCCAATCTTCCAGACGGTGGATTTTGCCGCCGTCTTCTTCGATCAGCTTGGTGTAACGCTCAACCATGCCGCCGACTTGCTCGCTTTGATCCGGGTGGACCAAAAAGATGATTTCGTAATGACGCATGAATGCTCCTTACGGGTTGTAGCCTGCCGCTCAAAAACGGTCAGACAAGGAGTGAATGACACTTATGGATCTTGCCGCAGGGAGGCACATCGGTGCCCGCCAGGAAGGCAAGGGGCGCAATTGTAGAGAAGGGGGAGGAAGCGCGCAAGGTGATTGGTGATTATTTGAACAACCCCCCAAACACCACAAACGCAAATGTGGGAAGGGGCTTGCTCCCGATTACGAAGGATCAGCCACATTATATGCAACTGAGACACCGCTATCGGGGGCAAGCCCCCTCCCACATTGAGTCTTGCGCCAGGCCTGACTACTTCTTGGTCTTGGCCTTGGCACCCCGTTGGCGCCGGGCTTCAAACAGGCACACGCCGGTCGCGACCGACACGTTGAGGCTGCTGACACTGCCGGCCATCGGCAAATGCACCAGGTAGTCGCAATGCTCGCGGGTCAGGCGACGCATGCCCTTGCCTTCTGCACCCATGATCAGGATGGTCGGGCCGGTGAGGTCCTGGTCATAAATGCTGACCTCAGCCTCCCCCGCCGTACCCACGACCCACAGGCCGCGTTGCTGGAGCTTCTCCAGGGTGCGCGCCAGGTTGGTCACGGCGACCAGCGGAATCACTTCGGCCGCGCCACAGGCGACTTTACGCACAACCGGCGTCAGGGTCGCCGACTTGTCTTTAGGCACGATCACCGCCAACGCGCCGGCAGCATCCGCCGAACGCAGGCAGGCGCCGAGGTTGTGCGGGTCGGTCACGCCGTCCAGCACCAGCAACAGCGGCGCGCCTTCGGTGCGGTCGAGCAGCTCGTCGAGCATGGCTTCGCCCCAGACCTGGCTAGGACTGACGTCCGCCACCACACCCTGGTGAACGCCTTCAACCCACACGTCCATTTCACGACGCTCGGCCTGGCCGATGGCAACTTTGTTTTGGGTGGCCAACTCGACCAGCGCTTGCACGCGCGGCTCGCTGCGACCTTCTGCCAACCACACTTGCTTGACGCGTTTAGGGTGGTGACGCAGCAGTGCTTCTACGGCGTGTACGCCGTAGATTTTTTCCAGACTCATGACTTGGCCTTAGGTTTGCGCGACCCGCCGCTTTTCGCGGGAGCCGAACCCGCCTTGGGCGGGCCTTTACGGTGTTTACTTGGCTTGCTCGACGGTTTTTCCGCCTCGCGGGACTTTCCCCCAGACGCCGCTTTACCACCGCTTTTGGCTTCGTTGAGCAACTGCTGCTTCAACTCACGGCTCTTGCGCAGTTCGGCGTTCTTCGCCGCTGCGTCGCTTGGGCGGTAGGCTTCGGGGGCCTTGTCCTTGGCAGAAGAACGACGACCGGCCTTGGCCGGCGCAGGCTCGGCAGCCGCTGCTTTCGCAGGAGCGCCCTTGCCTTTGCTGGCTGGCGCAGCAGGTTCGCTGCCACGCTTTTTACGGCTGTTCGGCGCTTCGGCGGGTTTGTCAGGCATGCCGAAATCGATCTTGCGCTCGTCGAGGTCGACGCGCATCACCTGCACTTCAACCGTGTCGCCCAAGCGGAAGCTGCGACCGGTGCGCTCGCCCGCCAAGCGGTGATGCACAGGGTCGAAGTGGTAGTAGTCGCCCGGCAAGGCGGTGACATGCACCAGACCCTCGACGTAGATATCGGTCAGCTCGACGAACAGGCCAAAGCCGGTCACGGCGGTGATCACACCTGGGAACGACTCGCCCACGCGGTCTTTCATGAACTCGCACTTGAGCCAGTTCACGACGTCACGGGTGGCTTCATCGGCGCGGCGCTCGCTCATGGAGCACTGCTCGCCCAACTGTTCCAGGGCCGCTTCGTCGTACGGATAGATCCGTGCCTTCGGAATGGTCATGGCACCGGCGCGCTGGACGTGCGGCGTGTTCTGCTTGGAGTGGATCACGCTGCGGATCGCGCGGTGCGTGAGCAGATCCGGGTAACGGCGAATCGGCGAGGTGAAGTGGGTGTACGCCTCGTAATTCAGGCCGAAGTGGCCCTGGTTGTCGGCGCTGTACACCGCCTGGCTCAGGGAGCGCAGCATGACGGTCTGGATCACATGATAATCCGGACGGTCCTTGATGCTCGCCAGCAATGCCTGGTAATCCTTGGGCGTCGGGCCGTCCTTGCCTTTGTGCAGGGACAGGCCGAGCTCACCGAGGAACGCGCGCAGTTTTTCCAGACGCTCCGGCGGCGGACCGTCGTGTACACGGTACAACGCAGGGATCTCGTGCTTCTTCAGGAATTCAGCGGTGGCCACGTTGGCCGCCAGCATGCATTCCTCGATCAGTTTGTGTGCGTCGTTGCGCGTGGTCGGGGTGATGGCGGCGATTTTGCGCTCGGAACCGAAGACAATCCGGGTTTCCTGGGTTTCAAAATCGATCGCACCCCGCACATGACGTGCGCCCAACAAGACTTTGTACAAAGCGTAAAGCTGCTTGAGGTGCGGCACGACATGCCCGTACTCGCCACGCAGCGCTTTGGCTTCGCTGGTTTTTGGCTGTTCCAGGATGGTGCTGACCTTGTTGTAGGTCAGGCGCGCCTGGGAATGGATCACCGCTTCGTAGAACTGGTAATCGGTCATTTCGCCGGTTTTCGAGATGGTCATCTCGCACACCATGGCCAAACGGTCGACTTTCGGGTTCAGGGAGCACAGGCCGTTGGACAGCTGCTCAGGCAGCATCGGGATCACGCGCTCAGGGAAATACACGGAGTTGCCGCGCACCTGAGCCTCGTTGTCCAGGGCCGAACCGATTTTCACGTAGCTGGACACGTCCGCAATCGCGACGAACAACTTCCAGCCGCCGGAGAACAGGCGCAGCTTGCCAGGCTTGGCTTCGCAGTAGACCGCATCGTCGAAGTCGCGGGCATCTTCGCCGTCGATGGTGACGAACGGCAGATGGCGCAGGTCGATGCGTTTTTCTTTGTCTTTCTCTTCAACTTCCGGCTTGAGCTTGGCGGCTTCTTTCAGCACAGCCTCAGGCCAGACGTGAGGAATATCGTAGGTGCGCAGCGCGACGTCGATTTCCATGCCCGGCGCCATGTAGTTGCCGACCACTTCAACGATATCGCCTTGAGGCTGGAAGCGTGCCGTTGGCCAGTGGGTGATTTTCACCTCGACGAACTGGCCGACCTTGGCGGCGCCATTGCGGCCCGGGGTAATCAGCACTTCCTGCTGGACCTTCGGGTTATCCGGCACCACAAAGCCGATGCCGCCTTCTTCGAAATAACGGCCGACGATGGACTCGTGGGCACGGGACACCACTTCGACGATCACACCTTCGCGACGACCGCGACGGTCCAGGCCCGACACGCGTGCCAGGGCACGGTCGCCATCGAACACCAGGCGCATTTGCGCCGGGCTCATGAACAGGTCGTCACTGCCGTCGTCCGGGATCAGGAAGCCGAAGCCGTCACGATGGCCGGCAATGCGGCCCAGGATCAGGTCGAGCTTATCCACCGGCGCGTAAGTACCACGGCGGGTATAGATCAATTGAGCATCGCGCTCCATGGCACGCAAACGGCGGCGCAGGGCTTCGAGCTGGTCTTCGGTGGTCAGACCGAACTCTTCAACCAGCTGCTCGCGGCTAGCAGGCGAACCCCGATCGGCGAGGTGCGCCAGGATCAGTTCGCGGCTAGGAATAGGGTTTTCATATTTTTCCGCTTCACGAGCGGCCTCGGGATCGAGGGACTGCCAATCGGCCATTAGAGAGTTTTCACCTTGTCTATATGCGGGTTAGTTTGGCATACGCGTATTGAAACGGGAAATTTCAGACGTCAACAAGCCTTTTAAAGCCCCCAGCGCACACCTTGCACGACCACTGGCGAAATTTTCCAGGCTTTTTTCATGGCGGGGGTTTACAGCTTAAAATCCCCTCTGTATAGTGCGCGCCATCGACGACGGCAACGTTGTTGATGCTGCCCAGGTGGTGAAATTGGTAGACACGCCAGCTTCAGGTGCTGGTGATCGCAAGGTCGTGGAAGTTCGAGTCTTCTCCTGGGCACCAAATTCAGATCAAACCCGCGAAAGCGGGTTTTTTCGTTTCAGGCCTTTGATTTTCAACAGAAAACTTGATTTATTTTTTTGAATCAGGGGTTTACAGATCAAAAAGCCCTCCGTATAGTTCGCTCCATCAACAGCGCAAGCGTTGATAATGCCCAGGTGGTGAAATTGGTAGACACGCCAGCTTCAGGTGCTGGTGATCGCAAGGTCGTGGAAGTTCGAGTCTTCTCCTGGGCACCAAATTTAGATCAAACCCGCGAAAGCGGGTTTTTTCGTTTCTGGGGTTTGAAAAAATCAGCGTGGAAACTTCCCCAGCGATTTGCCCCTCGTCCGCACTTGAGAAGTTTTATCGTTTATCCTTGTAAGTATTTGTTGCATACAAGTGAGGAACACCCCGGATGATGATCCGCGATACCCGTCTCAAGACATCCCTTCTGCGTGGCCTGACCATCACCCTGCTCGGCCTGACCCTGCTCTCGCCTACCGCCTATTCCGCCGACAAGGTCTCATTGACCCTGTACAACGGCCAGCACAAAGAGGTCGGCGACGAGCTCGCCAAGGCCTTTGAGGCCAAAACCGGTATCCACGTCAACGTGCGCAAAGGCAGCAGCAACCAGCTGGCCAGCCAGGTCGTCGAAGAAGGCGACCGCTCCCCCGCCGACGTGATCTACACCGAAGAGTCGCCGCCGCTGAACAAACTCGGCGAGCAAGGCCTGCTGGCCAAGATTGACGCCAGCACACTCGACGTATTGCCCAAGGACTATGTTGGCGCCCATGGCGACTGGATGGGCGTGACCGCACGCACCCGCGTCGTGGCCTTTAATCCGAAACTGATTGCTGAAAAAGACTTGCCCAAGTCGGTTCTGGATTTCGCCGGTCCCGAGTGGCAAGGCAAAGTCGGCTTTGTCCCCACCAGCGGCGCCTTCCAGGAACAAGCCGTGGCGATCATCAAGCTGCACGGTCGCGAGGCGGCTGAAGAATGGCTGACCGGTTTGCGCGCTTTCGGCAAGGTGTACAGCAACAACATGGTCGCCCTCAAGGCTGTGGAAAATGGCGAAGTGGCCACTGTGCTGGTGAATAACTATTACTGGTTTGCCCTGAAAAAGGAAAAAACCAACCTGGATTCCCAACTGCATTACTTCACCAACGGCGATGCTGGCGGCCTGATCACCGTGTCCTCCGCCGCCGCATTGAAATCCAGCAAACATCCCAAGGAAGCCCAGCAACTGCTGGCATTCATGGCCAGTGAAGAAGGCCAACGCGTGATTACCAACACCTCGGCGGAATACCCGCTGCGTAAAGGCATGGAATCCAACCGCGGCCTCAAGCCTTTCAGTGAGCTGCAACCGCCGAAAGTCACCCCCGCCGACCTGGGCAACGCCGAAGAAGCCCTGGACCTGGAACGTGACGTTGGCTTGAACTGATGAACCCATCGCTACCCGCTTCCGCCCTGCACGGGGGGTTGCGCCCAAGGCGCAAGCGCCCGTCGATCTGGCTGGTGCTGCCCGTCCTGTTCCTGGTGGGCTTGAGCCTGCTGCCGCTGGTGTATGTCGGACTCAAGGCCTGGCAGGCCGGCTGGGCGGAGGCGGTGCATCTGCTGTGGCGGCCGTATGTGTTCGGGTTGCTGCGCAATACCCTGGCATTGATGGTCGGCGTGACGCTGGTATGCGGCGTGGTCGGCCTGTCCCTGGCCTGGTTGCTGGAACGCAGCAACCTGCCGGGGCGACGTATCTGGGGCGTGGTGCTGTGCCTGCCGTTTGCGGTACCCGCCTTTGTCAGCAGCTTTACCTGGGTGTCGCTCAGCGCCCATTTCGAAGGGCTGGGCGGCGCCATCCTGGTGATGAGCCTGTCCAAGTACCCGCTGGTGTTTCTGCCGGTGGCGGCGACATTGCGCAATCTTGATCCATCCCTGGAGGAGTCTGCACGAACGCTGGGACTGAATCGCTGGGGCGTGTTTTTTCGGATTACGCTGCCTTTGCTGTGGCCTTCGCTACTGGCGGGAGCCCTCTTGATCGCCTTGCATATGCTGGTGGAGTTCGGCGCCTTGTCGATCATCGGCCTGCAGACCTTTACCACCGCGATCTATCAACAATTCGAGCTGGAATTCAGCAATGCCAATGCCGCGATGCTGTCGGCAGTGCTGCTGATGATGTGCCTGACCCTGCTATGGCTGGAGCTACGGGTACGCGGCAAGGGCAGACATGTTCGTATCGGCCAGGGCGCTGCGCGGCATGCAGAGCAGGTGCGACTGGGCAAGTGGGCACCGCTCGGCCAAGCCTATTGCCTGGCGCTGGCAATCATCGGCAGTGGCATTCCGCTGGGGATGCTCGGTTATTGGCTGGCGGTGGGCTCTTCCGCCGCATTCCCGGTCGCCGAGATCAGCGAGGCACTGCTGTCCTCCCTGGCGCTGTCGCTCGGCGGCGCCGCACTGTGCCTGGTATTGGCGGTGCCGGTGGGGCTGCTGGTGGTGCGCCACAAAGGCCAACTGGCGATCTGGGCCGAGCGTCTGCCGTACTTGCTGCACGCGCTGCCCGGTTTGGTGATTGCGCTGACGCTGGTGTACTTCGCACTGCATTACGTGCCGGCGCTGTATCAGACGTCGGCATTGTTGCTGATCGCGTATGCGTTGTTGTTTCTACCGCTGGCTCAGGCACCGATTCGTACGGCCCTGAACAAGGCGGCGCCGCAACTGGAAGAGGCCGCACGCACGCTCGGGGCGTCGTCGTTCAGCGCGTTTTGTCGGGTTACCTTGCCGATTATTTTCCCGGCCTTGGGCGCGGCGTTTGCGCTGGTGTTCCTGGATGCGATGAAGGAATTGACGGCGACATTGCTGCTCAGTCCGACAGGGTTGAATACATTGGCGACAGCGGTGTGGGCGCACACCTCGAATGTGGAATTCGCGGCGGCGGCGCCGTATGCGGCGCTGTTGATAGTGGTGTCGGGGTTGCCGGTTTACCTGCTCACGACACGGATGTATTTGAGCCGCTGAAACCGCTATCGGGGGCAAGCCCCCTCCCACAGTTGACCGAGTTCCAACGCTGGAATGCAGGTAAATGTGGGAGGGGGCTTGCCCCCGATGAGGTCGGTACAGGCGATACTAGGCCCTAAACTGCCCCAAGCTCGCCTTCAACTGCGCTGCCAACCCATCCAGCACCTTGCCACTGGCCGTCGTTTCCACCACCGCCTGCGCAGCCCGCTCGGCCTGGGCGTGGATCACCTCAACCCGCCCACGCACCGCATGCGCACCTTGCGCCTGATGCTCAGCCGCGCGCGTCGCCAAGCCAATCGCCGCATGCACCTGCTCCACCGAAGCCTGCACCGTCTGTTGCAGGCGCACGCTGTCGCGCAGCACCAGCAAACCTTCGCTGGCCTGGCGCCCGGCCTTACCGATGGTTTCCACCGCCTCGCGCGCGCCCTGCTGCAACGCCACGATATGCGCCTGAATATCGCCCGTGGAGCTTTGCGTCTTGCTGGCCAGCGCACGCACCTCATCCGCCACCACCGCAAAACCACGCCCGGTCTCGCCGGCACGCGCTGCTTCGATGGCCGCATTGAGCGCCAACAGGTTGGTCTGCTCGGCGATGCCGTGAATCACGGTCAGCACCACCTCGATCTGCTCACTTTGTTGAGCCAGCCGCTCGATGACCTGAGAGCCTGCCTGCACCTGGCCCGCGAGCGCCTCGATCAGGCTGCCGACTTCGGCTGACGTGCGCGAGTTCTCATCCGTGGCCTGGCGAATATCCACCACCTGCTGCAACGCCGCCTGCATCGCATGGCTTTCGGCCTGCGCCTCGTCGGCCATTTGCGACAGTGCGCGCAGGCTTTCAGCCACCTCATCACGCTGCAAGCCGGCCGCTGCGTCAGCACCGGCATTGCGCAAGGTCATTGCACCGATTTCCACGCCGGTACGCTGGGCCACATCTCCCGCCTCACGCACGATAGGCTGCAACTTATCCACAAAGCGATTGACCGCCGAGGCCATATCGCCGATTTCGTCCTTGCTGCTGATCTGCACGCGCTTGGTGAGGTCCCCCTCGCCCGCCGCCAAATCATCCATGGCTGCGATCAGCAGCTTCAGGCGGTTGACCACACGGCGGCCCAGCACGATGGCGATCAACAGCAATACGCCTAGACCGACCAGCGCAAGCCCCATGCCGATGCGCCAGCGCAAGGTGCCAGCAGCGTCCTGAACGGCGCTGGTGGTGTTGGCGGTCATCTGGGTGGCGGTGGCTTGGGCGGACTGCAAACGGGCGCCCATGGCAGCAGCGCTGTCGGCTGCCGCACCCTTGAGGCTATCGCCGACGAGTTGATCACCGCTGGCGATCAGGGCTGCGAAGCGCTTGTCGAGCGCTTGCAGATCCGCTTCAACCGAGGCGGTCGAAACGCCCATGCGCACCTTGCCGATCTCTACCCCATTGGGGCTGATGGATGCTTCCACGTAGTAAACAGAAGAGTCGCTCTTAGCCGCATCCAGCACTTTATCCAGTGCACGGTCACCGGCGCCCTTTGCCAGCAGCGCCTGATTGATCGGGTTTTCACGGTTGAGGTAGCGGGTCAGGTGCTCGCCAGCCGCGTCGTCGTAGACCACAAACAGCACATTGGGATTGCGCTGGGCGCGTCGAGCAAACTCCGACAACGTCGGCACGTCGCTGTCCCACATGGCGCGGGGCGCCACTGAGGCCAGTAACTGCGCCATGTCATTGGCGGAGTCCTGCAGGTCTTTTTCCAAGGTCGCACGCAGTTGCTTCTGCTCTTCCTGCAGGCGGGTCGACAGCCCCGCCGTCAGACGCTGACGGGTGCTGGTGGACAGGCTGTCCAGGCTGGAGGTGACTTCCTTGCCGGCCTGGGCCAATTCGCCGGACAGCTTCTGGCTGTCGATTCCCAGGCGATTGCCCAAATCCGCTTCCAACGCCGTGACCGTGCTCCGGGTTAGAGCGACGGCCACCAGCACTTGCACTAAAAGAGCGATACCTAGGGTAACGAACACCGGCCGCAACAAACGGCTTTGTAACAATGAGAGAACGGCAGACATCGGGAATCCCTCCACCACGGGTGCCATTAATTTGATAGCACCGCGAAAAAGAGAAACACAGCAAGGGTCGTGCCGCTTGGCGAACAGATACGACAAAGGGCTCCCGAAGGAGCCCTTTGCTTTTTACATCAACAGCTTATTAAGCGAACGGGTGACGCAGAACGATGGTCTCGTTGCGGTCCGGGCCCGTCGAAATAATGTCGATCGGTGCGCCGATCAGCGCTTCAACGCGCTTGATGTACGCACGGGCGTTAGCCGGCAACTCTTCCAGGGTCTTGGCGCCCACGGTCGATTCGGTCCAGCCCGGCACTTCTTCGTACACCGGCTGCAAGCCCACGTAGCTGTCAGCGTCAGTCGGGGCAACATCGTTACCGTCTGCGTCTTTGTAGCCGACGCAGATGTTGATGGTTTCCAGACCGTCGAGCACATCCAGCTTGGTGAAGCAGATGCCCGAGATGCTGTTCACATCGATAGCGCGACGCAGGATAACCGCGTCGAACCAGCCGCAACGACGCGCACGGCCAGTGGTCGCACCGAACTCATGACCTTGCTTGGCCAAGTGCGCACCGACTTCGTCGAACAGCTCAGTCGGGAACGGACCCGAACCCACACGCGTGGTGTAAGCCTTGGTGATGCCCAGGATGTAGTCCAGGAACATCGGACCAACACCCGAACCGGTCGCAACGCCGCCCGCGGTGGTGTTGGAGCTGGTCACGTACGGGTAGGTGCCGTGGTCGATGTCCAGCAGGGACCCCTGGGCGCCTTCGAACATGATGTCTTTGCCGGCGCGACGCAGGTCGTGCAGCTCAGCCGTCACGTCGAGCATCAGCGGCTTGAGCAGCTCAGCGTATTCCTTGCACTCAGCCAGGGTCTTTTCAAACTCGATGGCCGGCTCTTTGTAGTAACCCACCAGCATGAAGTTGTGGTAATCCACCAGTTCACGCAGCTTGTCTTCAAAGCGCGGCATGTTGAGCAGGTCGCCCACACGCAGGCCACGACGTGCAACTTTATCTTCGTAAGCCGGGCCGATACCGCGACCGGTAGTGCCGATCTTCAGCTCGCCACGGGCCTTTTCACGGGCCTGGTCCAGCGCAACGTGGAAGGACAGGATCAGCGGGCAGGATGGGCTGATACGCAGGCGCTCGCGCACCGGTACGCCTTTCTCTTCCAGCTTGGTGATCTCGCGCAACAGGGCGTCAGGTGCAACCACCACGCCGTTGCCGATCAGGCACTGCACGCCTTCGCGCAGTACGCCCGACGGAATCAGGTGCAAAACGGTTTTTTCGCCATCGATGACCAGGGTGTGGCCAGCATTGTGGCCACCTTGGTAGCGCACTACGGCGGCAGCATGTTCGGTCAGCAGATCAACGATCTTGCCTTTGCCCTCATCACCCCATTGGGTGCCCAGGACTACGACATTCTTACCCATAACACTTGTCCTCATTCGCGCAAACTTGGTGCCGGCAATGAGCCGGCAGGAAAACTCAAGAAGCCAGTGGCGATACTTGCCAAAGCCCGTTCTGCAGAATCAATTGCCGGTCGCAGTCCGCTTCACGGGCGGCGGCCAATGGCTGGCCAGGCAAGGCCTGGACAACACGCTGACCCTCACTGCGCAACTGGCAAACCTGCTGCCAGAGTGCTGCGTCCGTACTGTCGGGCATCCAGATGCCACCAGACGGCAGCTCGACCTCAGCACGCCCCAGGGTCACCAGGGTTTTCAAATCGGTGGAAAAACCGGTGGCCGGACGCGCACGACCGAAGTCGGCGCCGATATCGTCATAACGACCGCCTTGGGCGATGGCTTGGCCAACACCCGGTACAAATACCGCGAACACCACACCGGTGTGGTAGTGGTAGCCGCGCAACTCACCCAGGTCAAAATACAGCGGCAACTGCGGGAAGCGCGCCGACAGTTGCTCGGCAATGGCCAGCACGTCGTCCAGTGCCGCCAGTACCGGCGCCGGCGCATTGGCCAGGCGCTCACGCGCAGCTACCAGCACTTCACGGCCGCCACACAGGTTCACCAGCGCACGCAGCATGCCGGCGAGATCCGCAGGCACGCCCTCGGTCAGCGCGATAACTTCATCGATAGCCTTGCGTTGCAGGGCATCGAACAACTGTTGCTCCACTTCACCGGACAACCCGGCCGCACGGGCCAGGCCACGGTAGATACCGACGTGACCCAGGTCCATGTGGACATCCGGCACGTCAGCCAGTTGCAGCATGGCCAGCATCAGGCTGATCACTTCCACGTCGCTGCTCGGGCTGGCGTCACCGTACAACTCGGCGCCCAACTGGATCGGACTGCGTGAAGACGACAATGCACGCGGCTGCGCATGCAGCACGCTGCCGGCATAGCACAGGCGGCTCGGACCTTCACGGCGCAGGGTGTGCGCATCAATGCGCGCCACTTGCGGCGTGATATCGGCACGGAACCCCATTTGCCGGCCCGATTGCGGGTCGATGACCTTGAAGGTGCGCAGATCCAGGTCCTGGCCCGCGCCGGTCAGCAGGGATTCCAGGTACTCGATATGGGGGGTCACGACAAACTCGTAACCCCAGCTCTGGAACAGATCCAACACCTGGCGACGCGCTACTTCAATGCGCGCAGCTTCTGGTGGCAGTACTTCTTCGATGCCATCTGGCAGCAGCCAGCGGTCTACCGTTGCCATTACGCCATTCCCCTATGATCCGGGCGGCCAGCCCTCGGCCGAGCCTTGAGTGAAGCAGAAAACACCCGCCCCCTGCATAAACCACGCGCAAGAGCGACGTGACGAACGACCTGCAAGCGGCCTCGTCGGGCACTTTCCTCGAAAAACCTGTCACGCCTGCCGAATCAAACATGCAGACGCAAAAAAGCCGGGAATTTCCCGGCTGCCGCATCATACACCCGTTTTCTGAAAGGATCACCCCGCCAGGCGTTTTAGCCGCCCGACGGGAGTGAGCCCTACAGAATCACAGGCCGGTTACTTGGACTTTTCCAGGTAGCGGAAGAACTCGCTGCTTGGGTCCAGCACCATGACGTCGGTTTTGTTCGCGAAGCTTTCACGGTAGGCGCGCAGGCTACGGTAGAACGCGTAGAACTCCTGGTCCTGGCCGTACGCCTTGGAGTAGATCGCCGCAGCTTGGGCATCACCATCACCACGCGCCTCTTCAGACTCGCGATAGGCCTCTGCCAGCAGTACACGACGCTGACGGTCGGCATCCGCACGGATACCTTCAGCCAACTCGTTACCCTTGGCGCGGTGCTCACGAGCCTCACGCTCACGCTCGGTGCTCATACGCTCGAACACGCTGCGGTTCACTTCCTTCGGCAGGTCGATAGCCTTGACCCGAACATCGATCACCTCGATGCCCAGCTCTTTTTCCGCCATCGTGTTCAGCGAGCGCGTGATGTCCGCCATCAGCGCATCACGCTCACCGGACACCACCTCGTGCAGGGTGCGCTTACCAAACTGGTCACGCAGGCCCGATTCCAGACGGCGCGACAAACGCTCGTCGGCAATCTGCTTGAGGCCGGAGGTCGCGGTGTAGAAGCGCTCGGCATCCTTGACGCGCCACTTGGCGTAGGCGTCAACCATCACGGCTTTCTTTTCCAGGGTCAGGAA
This sequence comes from Pseudomonas sp. QC2, assembly GCF_002859085.1. NCBI lineage: Bacteria > Pseudomonadati > Pseudomonadota > Gammaproteobacteria > Pseudomonadales > Pseudomonadaceae > Pseudomonas > Pseudomonas sp. QC2. Next base: position 131,048 of record NZ_PKKS01000017.1, on the reverse strand, counting down.
GCGCTGTGTAGGTGCATCCAGGGTCATCAGGCGCGCGTCGAACTTGCGCACCTGGTTGACGTAGGGGACTTTCACATGCAGGCCCGGCTGGACATCCGCCTGGACCACGCGACCGAATTGCAGCAGCACCGCACGCTCGGTCTGAGCCACGATGTAGAAGCAGTTCCAGGCAGCGATGACCACGACGACGCCCACAATCAGGGCGGTCAGCGATTTATTGCTCATCAACGACTCTCCCTGGTACGTGTTTGCTGTTGCAGCAAGTCGGCGGCCGCACGGGCGCTCGCTTCGTTGGCAGCGGCATTGGAACCGGTGGACGGTGCGCTGGTGCTGCTACGACCACCTTCGATCATCTTGTCCAGCGGCAGGTACAGCAGGTTGTTCTGCCCACCTTTGCTGCCGGTCACGAGGACCTTGCTGGTGTTGCTGAAGACTTCCTGCATGGTGTCCAGGTACAGACGCTCACGCGTCACCTCTGGAGCCTTGCGGTACTCGGCAACCAGCTTGGTGAAGCGATCCGCCTCACCCTTGGCGCGGGAGACCACTTCGTCGCGGTAACCATTGGCATCCTCGAGGATGCGCTGGGCCTGACCACGGGCTTCCGGCACGACGCCGTTGGCGTAGGTCTCAGCCTGGTTGCGCGAACGCTGCTCGTCTTCACGGGCGCGGATCACGTCATCGAAGGCTTCCTGTACTTCACGCGGTGCGGCTGCGCTTTGTACGTTGACCTGGGTAACCGTGATACCGGTGCGGTACGTATCGAGGAAGCGTTGCAGACGCTCCTTGATCTCACTGGCCATCAATTCACGACCTTCGGTCAGCACCTGGTCCATCGCGGTGGAACCGACGACGTGGCGCAGGGCACTTTCGGTGGCGTGTTGCAGGCTGATTTCCGGCTGGTCGACGTTCAGCACGAAGTCCTGCAGGTTGCTGATCTTGTACTGCACGGTCAGCGGCACTTCGACGATGTTCTCGTCTTCAGTCAGCATCTGGCCCTGCTTGGTGTAGGCACGCTCACGCGTGACGTTCTCCATGTACTTCTTGTCGATCGGCGGGAAGTAGATATTCAGGCCTGGGCCGACGGTTTCGTAGTACTTGCCGAAGCGCAGCACCACGGCTTGCTCCTGCTCGTCCACTACGTATACGGCGCTGTACAGCCATACGGCCGCCAGCACGACAAGACCCAGGCCCAGCAGGCCGTAGCCGCCGCCCTTGCTTGTGCGACCGCCTTCGTCACCACCGCGTTTTTTCCCACCACCGAACAACCCATTCAGGCTTTCCTGCAGCTTTCGGAAGGCCTCGTCGAGATCTGGTGGCCCCTTGCGGTCGCCATTATTGCGGCGTTTACCACCCCAAGGATCCTGATTATTCGAGTTGCCACCCGGCTCATTCCAAGCCATAGCGCTCTCCATCTGATAAAGCAAAGACGCACCCACGGCGCGCCGACCAATGCTACAGAATGCCTGCCACTGCGGCACAACCGCTTTCGGAGGCTTTTATTGCAAAGTGTGTTGTTCGATGAACTCTGTCGGTACCACACCTTCACGGCTGACCAGCCGATTCAGCTCCGAGCGCGGCAATCGAACGGCCAGCAAGCTGACACCTTCTTCGTCGTGTTCTTCTTTCTGGACCGCGCCCAGCTCGAAAAACTGTGCACGCAGTCGAGCAAAACGCTGGGGCAAGCGCAAGGTGCCAACGAACAAATCACCGCCGAGCAACTCGGCAATCGCTTGTTCAAGCAACTCAAGACCACTGCCATCTCGCGCCGACAACCACACCCGCTGGGGTTTGCCATTCTCGTCGCGCTGGATTTGTGGCTCAACGCCTTCAAGCAAATCGAGTTTGTTATAGACCTCGAGGATCGGCAAGTCCTGGGCACCAATCTCGCCCAGCACCAGCATCACCTGTTCAATCTGCAACATGCGATCCGGTTCGGCCGCATCGATCACGTGCAACAGCAGGTCGGAATTGCTCGACTCTTCGAGCGTAGACCGAAATGCCTCGACCAGCTTGTGCGGCAAGTGACGAATGAACCCCACGGTATCGGCCAGGACAATCGGCCCCAGGTCGTCCAGATCCAGACGGCGCAAGGTCGGGTCAAGGGTGGCGAACAGTTGGTCGGCCGCGTACACGTCCGATTTCGTCACGTTGTTGAAGAGCGTGGATTTGCCGGCGTTGGTATAGCCCACCAGGGACACGGTAGGGATATCTGCGCGCGAACGGCCACGTCGCGATTGCTCGCGCTGGCTGCGGACTTTCTCCAGGCGGCCCTTGATCTGGCGCAGGCGGACCCGCAGCAGGCGGCGGTCGGTTTCGAGCTGGGTTTCACCCGGCCCCCGCATGCCGATACCGCCACCCTGACGCTCAAGGTGAGTCCAGCCGCGGACCAGCCGCGTGCTCATGTGGTCAAGCTGGGCCAGTTCGACCTGTAGCTTGCCTTCATGGGTACGGGCGCGTTGGGCGAAAATATCGAGAATCAGACCGGTGCGGTCGATCACGCGACACTCGAAGACACGTTCGAGGTTACGTTCCTGACTGGGCGTGAGGGTGTGATTGAAGATCACCAGATCGGCTTCTTCAGCGTGGACCAGGTCGCGCAGTTCCTCGACCTTGCCGCTGCCAATCAGGTATTTGGCGGTTGGCCGATGACGCGGCACGTTAAAAAACGCAACGGTCTCGGCGCCGGCCGAATTTGCCAACTCCTGAAACTCCTGCGGATCTTCGCGCGCCTCAGGGTCCTGTCCATCCAAGTGAACGAGGATTACTCGCTCACCACCACCGTGGCGCTCAAAGAACAAAGGAGACTCCTATCAGGCGTTACCTGGCTCAGCGTCAGCTGCATCATCACCTGCTGCGCTAGGCAGACGGATTGGACGAACGGGGACGACTGTCGAGATAGCGTGCTTGTATACCATCTGGCTGACGGTGTTTTTCAGCAGGATCACGAACTGGTCGAACGACTCGATCGTGCCTTGCAGCTTGATACCGTTGACCAGGTAGATGGAAACCCCCACTTTCTCTTTACGTAAAGTATTCAAGTAAGGGTCTTGTAGCGAATGCCCTTTTGACATGTGCCGCACTCCTTTAAGGATCAATAATAAAAAATCGGAAAATAGATAGCTTATGGCCGTCACACCCCCAAGGATAGACGGCAATTGCAAGGACTCAGCTCAATATGGAGACCGTTCCCAAGTATTTCAAGGCGCGTGACAGATTGTCGCTGTCCAGGCTGTCCAGCCAGTGTAAATCGCTCCAGCTGCGCAACCAGGTGAACTGGCGTTTCGCCAATTGGCGCGTGGCAATGATGCCGCGCTCCTGCATCTCAGCTGACGTCAGCTTTCCATCCAGATGATCCCAGACTTGGCGGTAGCCTACAGCACGTATCGACGGCAACCCTAGATGCAGGTCACCTCTTGAACGCAGTGCTACGACCTCGTCCACAAACCCCTGTTCCAACATAATTGTGAATCTTTGTGCAATTCGTTCATGCAGCACCTGGCGATTTGCCGGAGCGATGGCCAGATTCGCCACAGTATAGGGCAATTGTGACTGCCCAGATGCGCCTGCGTCAGCACTTTGCGCACTTTGTTTCAGCCGGTGTTCAGTCATGGTCTGCCCACTCACACGCCAGACTTCCAGGGCCCGTGAAAGGCGCTGGGGGTCGTTGGGGTGAATGCGCGCGGCGGATACCGGGTCTATTGCCGCCAACTGGTCGTGCAGGGCTTGCCAGCCAAGGCGTGCAGCCTCTTCCTCAAGCTCGGCGCGCACCTGGGCGTCGGCCGCCGGCATATCCGCCAGTCCCTCCTGCAAAGCCTTGTAATAGAGCATCGTACCGCCCACCAGCAGCGGAATATTGCCCCGCGCGGTGATCTCGGCCATGGCGGCCAGCGCGTCGGTACGGAAATCCGCCGCCGAATAGCTCTCGGCCGGGTCGATAATGTCGATCAACTTATGCGGATACTGTGCCAACAGCGCTTTGGAAGGCTTGGCGGTGCCAATGTCCATGTCCCGGTAAACCAGGGCAGAGTCCACACTGATCAGCTCGCATGGCAACACCTTGGTCAGCTCGATGGCCAGGTCGGTCTTGCCGGCGGCCGTAGGACCCATCAGGAAGATCGCGGGGGGCAAGGCACTCATCAACGGCCGCGCAAGAACAGTTTGTCCAGGTCGTCCAGGCCCATCTGGGTCCAGGTCGGCCGGCCATGGTTGCATTGCCCGCTGCGTTCGGTGTTTTCCATGTCGCGCAGCAAGCCGTTCATTTCCGGCAGCGCCAGGCGGCGGTTGGCGCGGATGGCACCGTGGCAGGCCATGGTGCCGAGCAATTCGTTGATGTGCGCCTGGATACGGTCACTGGTGCCGTACTCCATCAGGTCGGCGAGTACGTCGGCTACCAGCCGATTGGCCTCGGCCTGCTTGAGCAGTGCGGGGATCTGGCGGATGGCCAGGGTTTCCGGGCCCAGGCGTTGCAGTTCAAAGCCCAGCTTCTGGAACACGCTGTGGTGCTCTTCTGCGCAATCAGCCTCACGCTGGCTGACCGCCAGGGATTCCGGCACCAGCAGCGGCTGGCCACTGAGGCCTTCACTGGCCATGGCAATCTTGAGGCGCTCGTACATGATCCGCTCGTGGGCGGCGTGCATATCCACCAGCACCAGGCCATGGGCGTTTTCCGCCAGGATGTAGATACCCTTGAGCTGCGCCAGCGCATAACCCAACGGCGGAATATCTCCACCGCCCTCCGGCAAGGCGACAGGTGCACCCGGCTCAGCCCCCGGCAGCGGCGCAAAAAACTCGCGGTACGCCGCCTGGGCCTCGGCCACCGGCACCGCCGATTGCGGACGCGGCGTGTATTGGTACTGATAACCCGCCCCCGAACCGGAACCCGGCGCGGTGTACGACGGTTGCGGCTGCGGCGATTGCAGCAGGTTGGCCGCGAGGCTCATTTCGCCCTGGGGGCCGAACTCACCGGCTTCCGGGCCGCTCGGCCGCACCACTGCCGTTACGATTGGGGCAGACAACTGATCATCAGGACGCACATCGCCCAGGGTGCGGTGCAAGGTGCCGTAAAGGAAGTCATGCACCATGCGCCCATCACGGAAGCGCACTTCGTGTTTGGTGGGGTGCACGTTGACGTCCACCACCGACGGGTCGACCTCGAAGAACAGCACAAACGTCGGGTGCCGCCCATTGAACAGCACATCGCGGTACGCCTGGCGCACCGCATGGGCTACCAGCTTGTCGCGCACTGCACGGCCGTTCACAAAAAAGTACTGCAGGTCCGCTTGGCTGCGGGAGAACGTCGGCAAACCGACCCAGCCCCACAGCCGCAGGCCATTGCGTTCGATTTCAATCGGCAGCGCCTGCTCCAGGAACCCCGCGCCGCAAATAGCCGACACCCGGCGAGCACGCGCTGCGTCGTCATGGGCTTCATGCAGACTGAGGATGGTCTTGCCGTTGTGGCGCAGGTGGAAGGCCACGTCGAAACGGGCCAGGGCCAGGCGCTTGATGACTTCCTGCAGGTGATCGAATTCGGTTTTTTCGGCCTTGAGGAATTTGCGTCGCGCCGGGGTGTTGAAGAACAGGTCGCGCACTTCCACCGACGTCCCCACCGGGTGGGCGGCCGGCTGGACTCGAGGCGCCATGTCGCGGCCTTCGGTTTCCACTTGCCAGGCTTGATCGGCGTCACGGGTGCGTGACGTCAGGGTCAGACGTGCTACGGAGCTGATCGACGCCAGGGCCTCACCGCGAAAGCCCAGGCTCATCACGCGCTCAAGGTCTTCCAGGTCGCGGATCTTGCTGGTGGCGTGACGGGCCAGGGCCAACGGCAGGTCGTCGGAGGAGATGCCACTGCCATCGTCACGCACCCGCAGCAGCTTGACGCCGCCCTGTTCCACGTCGACATCGATACGCTTGGCGCCTGAGTCGATGCTGTTTTCCAGCAGCTCCTTGATCACCGATGCGGGACGCTCAACCACTTCCCCCGCTGCGATCTGGTTCGCCAGGCGCGGGCTGAGCAGCTCGATACGCGACCCACTGTTCAAGGTTGATTCGCTCATTACTGTGCCGCCAATTCAGTGCCGGGGATGGTCAACACCTGGCCGACTTTGAGCTCATCGGTTTTCAGGTTGTTGGCACTGCGCAAGGTAGCGGCCGAGACCTGGAACCGCACCGCCAGCATCGCCAGGGTGTCGCCGGGCTGCACGCGATGATCACGCGGGCCCTGGGCGATTTTGCCCGAGTCACGCAGCCAGGCGATGTAGGTGCCCGGCGGCGGATTCTGCTGGAAGAACTGGCGAATACCGGCACTGATCGAGCGTGCCAGCGCCTGTTGATGGCTGGCGCTGGCCAGCTTCGAGGCTTCGTTGGAGTTGGAGATAAACCCGGTTTCCACCAGGATCGACGGGATGTCCGGCGACTTCAACACCATGAACCCGGCTTGCTCCACGCGCTGCTTGTGCAGCGAGGTCACCCGGCCGATGTTGCTCAATACTTTTTGGCCAACGTTCAAGCTGGACGTCAGCGAGGCCGTCATCGACAGGTCGAGCAGCACGCCGGCGAGCATTTTGTCCTTGTCATCGAGGGACACATTGCCGGCGCCGCCGATCAAGTCGGAACGGTTTTCGCTGTCGGCCAGCCAACGCGCAGTCTCGGACGTAGCGCCGCGATCCGACAGGGCAAACACCGACGCGCCAAAGGCAGCCGCTGAAGGCGCGGCGTCGGCGTGGATCGACACAAACAGGTCGGCGCCTTTCTTGCGGGCGATTTCGGTACGCCCGCGCAATGGAATGAAATAGTCGCCGGTACGCGTCAGCTCCGCGCGATAGCCTTTCATGCCATTGACCTGGCGCTGCAACTCGCGGGCGATGGCCAGCACCACGTCTTTCTCATGCTGGCCGCGCGAGCCGGAGGCCCCCGGGTCCTCGCCACCGTGGCCGGCGTCGATCACCACAATGATATCGCGCTTGCCGGCCGGAGCCGGTGGCGGCGGTGGCAGCTTGACCTGCGGCTGCGACGGGCTGACCGGCACGGCCGGCACCGTTGCGACGCTTGGGGTTGGCGCGGGTGGCGGTGCGGCATCGGCGGCATTGTCGAACAGGTCAACTACCAAGCGGTTGCCATACTGTGCGTTTGGCGCCAGGGAGAAGCTTTTCGGGGTCACGACCTTTTTCAGGTCGATCACCACGCGCAGGTCGGTCGGCGTACGCTGGGCCGAGCGCATGGCGGTGATCGGGGTGTTGGCGGTGGAGACTTTCAGCGGCGCGGCCAGGGTCGCACCGTTGATGTCGATCACCAGGCGATCAGGCGCCGTCAGGGTAAAGACGCTGTGCTGGACCGGGCCAGACAGGTCGAACACCAGTCGCGTGTTATCCGGCGCTCGCCACAGGCGAACGCTTTTCACCTGTGAAGCAGCCAGAGCATTGACAGTCATTGCCGCAAGCAACACCCCTACGACAGCAACCAACGCGCGAAAGCGCATACCTAACCCCACCAATTATTTGAATTCCAATGCCAAAGCGGCGCACCACGACTGGCCGCGCGCGCTTTGGGGCAACAACTTCAGCTGACGTCCATGCTCATGCGGCGTAATGGTAATGGTCAGGTCCGGCTTTGGCAAAAAGCCTGTGCCTTTATCTGGCCACTCGATCAGGCACAACGCATCTTCATCGAAGTAATCACGGATGCCCATGAACTCCAGCTCTTCGGGATCGACCAGGCGATAGAGGTCGAAATGGAACGCCCGCACCTCGCCAATTTCATAGGGTTCCACCAAGGTGAACGTCGGGCTTTTTACCGCCCCGGCGTGCCCCAATCCGCGAATGATCCCCCGGGACAGTGTGGTCTTGCCCGCCCCCAGGTCGCCCTCCAGAAAGATCAGCCCTGCCCCGGCGGTGACCTGGGCAATGCGCTGGCCGAAAGCAACCATGGCCTCTTCATCGGCCAGGAAAAGGATTACTTCAGACACGGCGACTGCTCCTCCAGCAATTGACGAATGGCGGGTATCAGGTCGCTTGCCGCCAGCCCGCGACCAAAGGTCCCCTGGCGATCCCCCGCGGTGGCGTGCAACCACACGGCCAGGCAGCTTGCCTCAAAAGCCGGCATGCCTTGGGCAAGCAGTGCACCCACCAGGCCGGCCAACACGTCACCGAGCCCCGCCGCGGCCATGGCCGGGTGGCCTTGGTCACATCGCGAAACACGTCCGTCCGGGCTGGCAATCAAACTGCCAGCCCCCTTGAGGATAGCCACGGCGTTGAATTTCTCGCTCAACGCGCGCGCTACCTTAAGACGATCAGCCTGAACCTCGGCTGTCGACATACCCAGCAAGCGCGCAGCCTCCCCCGGATGCGGAGTGATCACGCAGTTGTCCGGTAGGACGACGCTGCCGGTGGCGAGTTGATTCAGCGCGTCGGCATCCCAGACTTGCGGCTGCTTGGCGTTGGCCGCAACGGACAAGAGGCTTTTGCCCCAAGCGGCATCGCCCAGGCCGGGACCGATCACAATGACCGAGATTTTTTCCAACAGGCTCATCAGTTGATTGGCCGAGCTCACCCCAACGGACATGACCTCCGGCAAACGCGTCAACGCCGCGGGAACGTGCTCCAGGCGGGTCGCCAGGGACACCATGCCGGCGCCACTGCGCAGGGCACTTTCGGCACTCAACAGCGCTGCGCCGCCAAAGCCGCGGTCACCGCCAATGACCAACAGGTGGCCGAACTGGCCTTTATGGGCGTCCGGGGAACGTGCGGCCAGTTGCGGCAAGTGGCCGTGCAACAGGGGCTGTACGTCGGTTATTGCGTGTTTTGTCTGCGGCATGCGTCTTCAAGCTCCGATGTCTGGCAGAATTATACCTATCTAACCTGCGGTTTCCCTTGTCTCATGCCTGCCATCACCACCGATCTGCCTGCCCTCGCCCAATCGATCAAAGACTGGGGCCGCGAGCTGGGCTTTCAACAAGTCGGCATCAGCGGCCTGGACCTGGCCGAGCATGAACAGCACCTGCAACGCTGGCTCGACGCGGGTTACCACGGCGAGATGGAGTACATGGGCGCCCATGGCAGCAAACGCTCGCACCCCGAAGAGCTGGTGCCCGGTACTTTGCGCGTGGTCTCGCTGCGCATGGACTACCTGCCCGGCGACACGCAGATGGCGCAGCTGCTGGCCAAGCCGGAAAAAGCCTATATCTCGCGCTACGCCCTGGGCCGCGACTACCACAAGCTGATCCGCAAGCGCGTGCAGCAACTGGCCGACCGCATTCAAGCGCAGATCGGCCCCTTTGGTTTCCGCGCCTTCGTCGACAGCGCACCGGTGCTGGAAAAAGCCATCGCCGAAAAAGCCGGGTTGGGCTGGATCGGTAAAAACACCCTGGTCCTCAATCGCAAGGCCGGCAGTTACTTCTTCCTGAGCGAACTGTTTGTCGACTTACCGCTGCCAGTGGACCCGCCCCACAGCACCGAACACTGCGGGCGCTGCACGGCGTGCCTGGATATCTGCCCCACCAATGCCTTCGTCGGCCCCTATGTGCTGGACGCGAGGCGCTGTATTTCCTACCTGACCATTGAGCTCAAAAGCGCGATCCCCGAAGACTTGCGCCCGTTGATCGGCAACCGCGTGTTTGGCTGCGATGACTGTCAGATCGTTTGCCCGTGGAATCGTTTCGCCGGCGCCACCGCCGAAAGCGATTTCAAGCCACGCCACAACCTGGATAACGCGGAACTGGCCGAACTGTTTATGTGGGACGAGGATAAATTCCTCAGCAGCACCGAAGGCTCGCCGCTACGTCGCGCCGGTTATGAGCGCTGGTTACGCAACCTGGCGGTAGGCCTGGGCAACGCGCCGTCGAGCATTCCGGTGCTGGAAGCCTTGAAGGCACGCCAGGATTACCCCTCCGAGCTGGTGCGCGAGCACGTGGAATGGGCGCTGAACCAGCACGCTTCGCGCTAGTGCACGTCGTCGTTGTAGACAAACTTGGGCATTTCCCAGTGAAAGCGGATTGCGAGCAGGCGCAATAGAAAACCGCTGAACAGGGTCAGCAGAATCGCTTGTTCGCTGGGCAACTCCAGATAAAGGCAGAGCAAATAGAACCAGGCGGCGAGGAACGACACGCTGGCATACAGCTCGCGGCGGAAGATCAGCGGGATATCGTTGCAGAAAATGTCGCGCAAGATGCCGCCGAATACGCCGGTGATCACCCCGCTGACCGACGCCACGAGCATGCCGTGGCCCATTTCCAGGGCGGTCATGCAGCCGATCAGGGTGAAGGCCACCAGGCCCACGGCGTCGAGCACCAGGAACAGCGAGCGCAGATGGCGCATCAGTGGGGCGATGAAGATCGTCACCAGCGCGGCAACGGAGGTCAGCACCAGGTATTCCGGGTGTTTGACCCAGGTCAGCGGGTAATGGCCGAGCAGCACGTCACGCACCGAACCGCCGCCCAGCGCCGTCACACACGCGATCAGCACCACGCCAAACCAGTCCATGCCACGCCGCCCGGCGGACAACGCTCCGGTCATGGCTTCGGCGGTGATGGCGATGAGGTAGAGCATCAGCAGCATGAGGGCGATCCTTGCATTGAGGCCGGCAGTCTAATCATTTGCTGATGGCACCAAAAGGGGGCGCTTGGCGAAAGACCGCGTCACGTCATCGGGGGCAAGCCCCCTCCCACATTTGACTGCGTTCACACATCAAGGTGTGGAAGGGGGCGTGCCCCCGATGAGGCCGATACAGGCGCCAAACACTCAGGCCTTGATGAAATGCTTGCGGTAATGCTGCAGCTCAGCAATCGACTCGCGAATATCGTCCAGCGCCAAGTGAGTGCTGCCTTTATGGAAGCTGTCTTTGACTTCCGGCGCCCAGCGCGCAGCCAGCTCTTTCAAGGTGGACACATCCAGATTGCGGTAGTGGAAGTAGCTTTCCAGCCCCTTCATGTGCGTATAAAGGAAGCGCCGGTCCTGGCAGATGCTGTTGCCGCAGATCGGCGACTTGCCCTTGGGCACCCACTTTTCCAGGAAGGCGATGGTTTCAGCCTCGGCCTCCGCCATGCTGATGCGACTGTCGCGCACGCGCTGGGTCAGGCCGGAGTTGCCGTGGGTGCGGGTGTTCCACTCGTCCATGGTGGCGAGTACGGCGTCGCTGTGGTGGATGGCGATCACCGGACCTTCCGCCAAGGTGTTGAGGTTGCTGTCGGTGACAATGGTCGCCATCTCGATGATGACGTCGGTGTCGGGGTTCAGACCGGTCATTTCCAGATCGATCCAAATCAGGTTCTGTGGGTTTTGCATGGCTTGATTCTCTTGGCACCTTGGCGTAGCTGCGCAGTTTAGCAGGCAGGGGCGTGCTAGACTCGCGACCGTTTTACCTAACCTTTGCATTATCGACACGGAACACCAATGGCCAAACGCCAGCTCAACCGTCGCCAAAACTGGCGCATCGAAAAGATTCAAGGCGAACGCGCCGCACGCGCCGCCAAACGTGAATCCTCCGCCGTGGAAGCGCTCGAGGGCGGCGACCTGGGCCCCGAGCAGACGGGCCTGGTGATCGCGCACTTTGGTGTGCAGGTCGAAGTCGAGGCGCTCGAAGGCGAACTCGCAGGGTCAGTGTCCCGTTGCCACCTGCGCGCCAACCTTCCTGCGCTGGTCACCGGCGATAAAGTGGTATGGCGGGCCGGCAACCAGGGTATCGGCGTGATCGTCGCCCAGTTGCCACGCACCACCGAACTGCGTCGCCCGGACAGTCGTGGCCAGCTCAAGCCGGTAGCGGCCAACGTCGACATGATCGTCATTGTGTTCGCGCCGCTGCCCGAGCCCCATGCCAACCTGATTGACCGTTACCTGGTCGCCGCCGAGCACGCGGGCATTCGTCCGCTGCTGCTGCTGAACAAATTCGACCTGATTGACGAGCAGAACGCCCCAGCGCTCAACGCCTTGCTGGCGGTGTACCGCACCCTCGGCTACCCAGTGCTGGAAGTGTCGGCGCATCACGGCAATGGCATGGAACAGCTGCAACAGCAGCTGGACGGACGTATCAGCGTGTTTGTCGGCCAATCGGGCGTGGGTAAATCCTCGCTGGTCAACAGCCTGCTGCCGGAAGTCGACACCCGCGTGGGCCCACTGTCGGAACTGTCCGGCCAGGGCACTCACACCACCACCACCGCGCGACTGTTCCACTTCCCCGGCGGCGGTGAGCTGATCGACTCCCCGGGTATCCGCGAATTCGGCCTCGGCCACGTCAGCCGCAGCGACGTGGAAGCGGGCTTTATCGAATTCAACGACCTGATCGGCACCTGCCGCTTCCGCGATTGCAAACACGACCGCGAGCCGGGCTGTGCGCTGCTCAAGGCCTTGGAAGATGGGCGTGTGCAGCAGCAGCGGATGAATAGCTATCGGTCGATTATTGCGAGTTTGCCCGAAAGCAGTTATTGAGCGGCCATTTCTTGACACATATAAATGGCGGCGCAAAGCGCGCTAGTCCATTGATTTAACGGGGGCTGGCATCAAGAATTCGAAACAACTGGGTGGCTCGTCGACGCAAGCCAGCTTGAATTCGAAATCCCTGATGCTCATAATCTCTCCGTCACCAGCGCAAGCTGGCAGGAGTCTGGATCCTTCTCGGGGTTGATCCAGCGGCGCAGAAGGGGCGAAGCAAGCTCCACTGCGCGTCGAATGAAGCCGCCTTCGGGCGGCTTTGCTTTTTGTGGGGAATTAACGATTGGCTCTCTACTATCACCCCAAACAAGGCGATGTACTGCTCTGCGACTTCACACGAGGTTTTGTTGCCCCGGAGATGCTGAAGATCCGCAAGGTCGTCGTGATATCCCCTACTGCAACCCATAATCGCAAACTCTGCACCGTGGTGCCGATCTCATCTACCGCTCCCGAGATACAGCACGACTGGCACCACTTGCTACGTACAAATCCACTTCAATCCGATGGCTACAAGGCGCTGTGGGTGAAGTGCGACATGATTTATACCGTCAGCTTCGAGCGCCTCGACAAACTCCATAGGAAGACCCGATCGAAAGGGCGCGAGTACTTCGTCCCACGCCTCTGCACCGAGGACATGCGAGGCGTCATCAGCGGTGTCAAAGCCTATCTCCCGCTCTGACCAGAAATTAAAACGCCTCGATCAGTCGGGGCGTTTTAATGGGTGGTGCCTATAGGATGTGGCTTACGACCCAGCCTTAGGCACCGTAGGATCCTTCACCCCACCCTCATCAAACAGATTCAGCTTCTGGCGCAGTTCATGCGCCGGCAATGGCTCTTGCCCTGGCGGAATGGCGTTCGGATCGGTCGGAACCTCACCCGGTGCGCCTGCACCCGGAGTGGGCGGCGGAGCCGGCTGCTGATCACCTTCAATCGCACGCTGGGCCTTTTTGGTCAGCACGACGATATCGATACGGCGGTTGATCGGGTTGAACGGGTCCTTGTGATCAAACAGCTGCGACGATGCAAAGCCCACCACCCGCGCCACTTGCGGGTCCGGGTAGCTGCCGGCCACCAGCGCGCGACGTGCGGCGTTGGCACGGTTGGCCGAAAGCTCCCAGTTGCCGAAGTCGCCCTGGCCCGCATACGGCTTGGCGTCGGTGTGGCCGCTGATGCTGATCTTGTTCGGCACCGCCTTGATGGTGTCGGCCATGGCCAGCAGGATGTCTTCAAAGTACGGCTTCAGGCGCGCACTGCCGGAGTCGAACATCGGCCGGTTGGCCGCATCGGTGATCTGGATGCGCAAGCCGTCCGGGGTGATCTCGAACGAAATCTGGTCCTTGAACTTCAGCAGTTGCGGGTTTTCCTCAACCTTGGTCTGCAGTTCTTGCAGCAACAGTTCCAGCCGTTCTTGCTCGACCTGCTCCGCCATGGCCTCAACGGTATCGCGCTCGATCGGGATCTTTTCCTGAGGCGCTTCGGTTTTGACTTCCGGGTTGATAGTGCGCTCAGGCGCCAACTGCGGCGAACCGCCCAGGTCGATCACGAAGGGCGTGCCACTTTCCGAGAAACCAATGGGGTCTTTGAAGTAGCCGGCGATGGCAATCTTCTGTTCCGGCGTGGCGGTGGACATCAGCCACAGCACCAGGAAGAACGCCATCATCGCCGTCGCAAAGTCGGCGAAGGCGATTTTCCAGGCGCCACCATGGTGCCCCGCAGCGAAGCGCTTGACGCGCTTGATGATTATCGGCTGGTTGTTTTCCATGGCTTAGCGACCGCGAACCGCTTGTTCCAACTCGGCGAAGCTTGGGCGATGCTTGGGGTACAGCACTTTACGGCCGAACTCCACCGCCAGCGACGGCGGCATGCCGGAAGCGGAAGCCACCAGGCTGGCCTTGATCGATTCGTACAGGTTGATTTCTTCCTTGGCGTCATGGGCCAGGGAGGTGGCCAACGGACCGAAGAAGCCGTAAGCCGCGAGAATACCGAAGAAGGTACCGACCAGTGCCGCACCGACGTGCATACCGATGGCGGCCTGGTCGCCTTCACCCAGGGAGGCCATGGTCACCACGATACCGAGTACCGCCGCGACGATACCGAAACCCGGCATACCATCAGCGATACCGGTCACGGCGTGGGACGGGTGCTCCAGCTCTTCCTTAAGGCTGAACAACTCCATGTCGAACAGGCCTTCCAGCTCATGGGGAGCCATGTTGCCGGAGGACATGATGCGCAAGTAGTCACAGATATAGGCGGTCATGCGCTCATCTTTGAGCACGGCCGGGTACTTGGCGAAAATCGGGCTGGCCGCAGCGTCCTCAATGTCACCTTCGATGGCCATCATGCCTTCGCGGCGGCTCTTGTTGAGGATCTCGTAGACCAGGCCCAACACCTCCAGATAGAAGGTGTGAGTGAAGCGTGAACCGAACATGCCCAGGGATTTCTTGACCACGTGCATCGTCATGTAGCCGGGGTTCGCCTGCAAGAATGCGCCGAATGCCGCACCACCGATGATCAGCACTTCGAAGGGCTGGATCAGCGCAGCAATTTTACCGTGGGACAGGACGTACCCACCGAGCACACTTGCGATGACGACAATGATGCCGATAATTTTAGCCATAGGAGATGAGTACTTGCGCCGTCGGGTTCATGGACATATTGGGGGGAACTGAAAACTCTTGTTCCTCTTATCGGCAAAACTGCGCCAGACTATAGCCCGTTAAGGCGAAAAGCCAGTTCGGCCCGCTCCGGGTGTGTTGACCGCAAGTGATGATCGCGCCCCAATCATGGCTAATGAAACGACAGTCCCAACTGCTAAACCTACCTCTCTCGCCGCTTGGATCAAGCGCCTGGACGATGTGCTGCTGCCTGTTCCACAGGCCAGCCACGACCGTGTGTGCAAGGGCATCCGCGACAGCCGCAGTTCATTGCGGGATATTGCCGAGCTGATGCAAGACAGCCCGGCGCTAGTGCTCAGCGTGATGCGCGAGGCCAACAGCCACACCCACGGCAGCCTGGCTGAGCCGGCAGAAAATCTCGAAGTGGCGCTTAACCGCCTGGGCCTCAAGCGCGCCGAAGAACTGCTGGCGCGCTTGCCCGCAGTGCCCGAAAACGAGATTCCCGTGGCACTGCGCCAATTGTTGCTGGTGAGCCAGCACGCTTCGCAGCAAGCCAACGGTTTGTTCGGCAGCCGCCTGGCGCGCCTGTGGCAAGACATTCACTGGGGTAGCCTGCTGTTTCTGTCGCCGCTGTGGCCGATGGCGATCGCGTACCCCAAACTCCTGGAAGAATGGGAACTGCGGGTGATCCACAAAGGCCATTCGGCCCGCGAGGTGGAACAGGCCTTATTCGGCGTGCGCCTGCTGGACCTGTGCGTCGGCCTGACCGACGCCTGGCACCTGCCGATCTGGGTATCCCAGGGCTACAAGCTGCTGTTGACCGAACAGCGTCTGCTGGTCAAGGCGCTGCATATCGCCCGCGAAGATGACTCCCTGCGCCATCAACAATTGCTCGACGCCGAACCCAACCTGCGCCGCTGGCTCAACCAGCCGGCCAATACGGTGTTGCTGGCCAACGGCCTGGCGATGTCGGCCCAGGAGTCCTGGACCTGCCCGCATACCGAGCGCTGGCAGCGCCTCACGGCGCTGTACCTGCAACAGCCGTTGGGCGAGGTGCAACAACAGGTTCACCAGCAAGCCGTCGCCAGCGCCCGCAACACGTTGATGCCTGACCTCTGGCACCCGGCGCTGTCGCTGATCTGGCCCTGGCATGTGCAGAAAATTCATCGCGGCCTGCTACCCGCGCCACCGCCCACCGCCGAGGCCCTGGCCGTGTGGCGCAAGCGCTGCACCGAGCTGCTGGTAGAGCCCAGCCGCTTTGCCAACGCCATGCACCTGACCACGTGCGCCAAGGAGGCCTTGGTGGCCAGCGGCATGCAGCGGGTCATGCTGCTGATGACCGATCGCGCGCAGAGCATGTTGCGCGTGCACCAGGTCGACGGCCTGCCGAAAGACGCAGCCAACCTGAGCCTGGACGTGGTCAACAGCACGCTGCTGCAACGCCTGCTGGAAAAGTCCGCCCAGGTGCGCCTCACACCGGACAACCATGCGCAGTTCTCGGCGCTGCTGCCGCCGATCCTGCGCCGCCTGTTTACTGGCGAACACCTGTTGCTGCGCTCCCTGAGCTGCAATGGCAAGGTGGTGATGCTGATGGTGGCCGACCAGGGTGGCGGGCCGTTCTCGGAAACCACCGTGCAGGCCTTCGGCAAAACCGCCCAATGCATCGAGAAAGCCCTGCACTGCTTTACCAACCGCAGCGCCTGATGCTTGCGCTACAATCGCGGTCCTTTAATGCCAACATTTGTGCCCAGGAGACCTCACATGCCTGACTTCTCTGGCTTGCCGCTGGTGATCGAATCCGGCGACCTGCTCGGCCGCCTGGAGGCCGAACACCTGATTCTGGTGGACCTCACCAGTGCCGCCCGCTACGCCGAAGGGCATATCCCCGGCGCGCATTTCGTTGACCCCAAGCGCACCCAGTTGGGCCAGGCGCCGGCGCCCGGTTTGCTGCCCAACAAAGCTGACCTGGAAACACTGTTCGGCGAATTGGGCCATACCCCCGACGCCACCTACGTGGTCTATGACGACGAAGGCGGCGGCTGGGCCGGGCGTTTTATCTGGATGCTCGATGTGATCGGCCACCAGAAATACCACTACCTTGACGGCGGCCTGCTGGCGTGGCTGGACGAAAAACACCCGGTCTCCACCGACGTGCCCGCGCCAGTCGGCGGCCCGGTCAGCCTGACGCTGCACGACGGCCCCACCGCCACCCGTGAATACCTGCAAAGCCGCCTGGGCGCGGCCGACCTGGGCATCTGGGACGCACGCGGCCCGCTGGAGTATTCCGGCGAGAAGGTGCTGGCGGCCAAAGGCGGGCATATCCCCGGCGCGGTGAACTTCGAATGGACGGCCGGCATGGACAAGGCACGCAACCTGCGTATCCGCCGCGACATGCCGCAGATCCTCGAAGACCTCGGGCTGACCAAAGACAAAGAAATCATCACCCACTGCCAGACTCACCACCGCTCTGGCTTCACCTACCTGGTGGCCAAGGCGCTCGGTTATCCGCGAGTCAAAGGTTATGCCGGTTCCTGGGGCGAATGGGGCAACCACCCCGACACCCCCGTCGAGATTTAAGGTTTAAGGACAGTAAATGAAAAAGCAGTTGTTTATCCTCAGCCAGTACTTGCTGCCGCACCACCTGCTGTCGCGCCTGGCAGGCTGCATTGCCGAGTGCCGCGTGCGCTGGTTCAAGAATGCCTTCACCGCCTGGTTCGCCAAGCGCTATCAAGTGGACATGTCCCAGGCCCTGGTTGAGGACCTGACCGCTTATGAGCACTTCAACGCCTTCTTCACTCGCGCATTGAAAGACGGCGCACGCCCACTGGATCAAACCCCTGGTGCGGTGTTGAGCCCCGCCGATGGCGCAGTCAGCCAGCTTGGCCCGATCGAGCATGGTCGTGTGTTCCAGGCCAAAGGCCACAGCTTCAGCGTGCTGGAACTGCTGGGTGGCGATGCGGCCTTGTCGGCGCCGTTCATGGGCGGCGATTTCGCCACCGTTTACCTGTCGCCGAAAGACTACCACCGCGTGCACATGCCACTCGCCGGCACTCTGCGCGAGATGGTCTACATCCCTGGACGTATCTTCTCGGTGAACCAGACCACCGCGGAAAACGTACCCGAGCTGTTCGCACGTAACGAGCGCGTTGCGTGCATCTTCGACACCGAACGCGGCCCGATGGCCGTGGTATTGGTGGGCGCGATGATTGTGGCGTCGATTGAAACCGTGTGGGCCGGGCTGGTGACGCCTCCGAAGCGCGAGCTGAAAACCTTCCGCTATGACGAAGCAGCACGTGCGCCGATTCACCTGGAGAAGGGTGCGGAGCTGGGTCGCTTCAAACTGGGTTCGACCGCGATCGTGCTGTTCGGGCCGGATCAGGTGAAGTGGGCGGAAGAATTGGTGGCGGGCAGCCCGGTGCAAATGGGCCAAGGCATCGCCGCGCCTAAAGCTTGACGCAAACTCAATGTGGGAGGGGGCTTGCTCCCGATGGCGGTGTGTCAGCCAACTTATCTGCTGACTGATACACCGCTATCGGGGGCAAGCCCCCTCCCACATTTTGAACTGCGTTTATTCAGTTAAAGCTGACCATCGCGGTCGCGGAAGCCCAACAGATACAACACCCCGTCCAGCCCCAACGTCGAAATCGCCTGCTTGGCCGACTGTTTCACCAGCGGCTTGGCACGGAACGCCACGCCCAACCCGGCAATCGCCAGCATCGGCAAGTCATTGGCCCCATCGCCGACCGCAATGGTCTGCTCCAGGCGCAAACCTTCCTTGTGGGCCAGTTCCTTCAGCAAGTCCGCTTTGCGCTGGGCGTCGACAATCGGCTCCACCGCCACGCCGGTCACCTTGCCATCCACCACTTCCAGCTCGTTGGCGAACACATAGTCGATGCCCAGCTTGGCCTGCAATTGCTTGGCGAAGTAGGTGAAGCCGCCCGACAGAATGGCGGTCTTGTAACCCAGGCGCTTGAGTTCGGCGAACAGGGTTTCGGCGCCTTCGGTCAGGCGCAGGGAGGCGCCGATGGCGTCCAGCACGCTCACGTCCAGGCCCTTGAGCAGCGCGAGGCGCTCTTTGAAGCTGGCGCGGAAATCGAGTTCACCGGCCATGGCGCGCTCGGTGATTGCGGAAACCTGCTCGCCCACGCCGGCCGCCTTGGCCAGTTCGTCGATGACTTCAGCTTCGATCAGCGTCGAGTCCATGTCGAACACCGCCAGGCGACGGTTGCGACGGAACAGCGAATCTTCCTGGAAGGCGATATCGACGTTCAGCTCCTGGGCCACGCTGAGGAATTCGGCACGCAGGGCTTGCGGGTCGGCCGGTTCACCGCGCACGGAGAACTCGATGCAGCCCTTGCCCTTGTCGGCCGGGGTGTCCAGCGGCATGCGACCCGACAGACGGTCGATATGGTCGATATTCAGGCCATAGTGCGCGGTGATGGAGCTGACGCGCTGCAGTTGCTCGGCGGTGACCTTGCGGGTCAGCAGCGTCACGATATGGCGTTTCTTACCCTGGCCGGCGACCCACTGCTGGTAGTCCTCTTCGGACACTGGCGTGAAACGCACCTGCTGGTCCAGCTTGTAAGCCGTAAACAGGATGTCCTTGAGTACCGAAGACGCCTGTTCCGTGCTCGGGATCTCGACCAGGATCCCAAACGACAGGGTGTCGTGGATCACCGCCTGGCCGATGTCGAGAATGTTCACACCACCCTGGGCCAGCACTCCCGTAATAGCCGCAGTAAGACCCGGGCGGTCTTCACCAGTGATGTTAATCAGGACAATTTCGCGCAAGGCGCACCCCCAGGCTGGAAAAAAACCGCATTCTACCCACTTTCAGTGACCATCGGGCACAGCCAGCGCTTTGCCGGTCCTAGGGCTGTCGCTATACTGCGCGTCAACTTCACGGACCAAGAGCCGAGCGCAAGTGAACCGGCCCACGCCAGTAAAAACCGATAATTTCTTCCTGCTGATCTTCCGGGCACTGCGCCACCGCCGTGTACCGATCGCATTACGCATCGCCAGCCATAACGTGATCCTGGTCGCCCTGGCCCTGGTGATCTACGCCTGCGTGATGGGTTTGCAGTTCAAGCAGGCCATGCACGAGCAAGCCGATGCCCTGGGCGAGAGCTTGACCACCCAGACCGCCACCTCGGCGACTGAGCTGCTGGTGTCCAACGACATCCTCAGCCTCAACGTGCTGCTCAACAACCTGACCAAGAACCCGCTGGTGGCCCACGCCGCCATCTACAGCGTGGACAACCGGATCATGGCCGAGGCCGGGCAACGCCCGAAAAACGGCTTGCTGGGTGAAGCCGAAGGCCTCTACCAGAGCAACATTACCTTTCAGGATGTGAAGGCCGGCCAACTGCGCATCAGCCTGGACATGCAGCAATTCCAGCAGCCGATGACCATCAGCCTGCAGAGCATGGGGATCCTCAGCGCGATCCTGCTGGCATTGGCCCTGGCCTTGAGCTTACGCCTGGGTCGGCATATTTCCACGCCCTTGATGCAACTGCGTATCTGGCTGCGGGACATTGACGAGCACACACCGGCCACCGACCGCCAGGATGAAATCGGCGACCTCGCCCGCCAGTTACACGCCAGCTTTGCCCCGGAACCCGTGGTGCCTGAAGTTGAGCCGGAGCCGGAGTTCGACGACACCGACTACGAGCAAGAGCCGGAGTTTGAAGTACGCAACCTGCGTGATCCGGGTTTCGACGAGCGCCCTCCGGTGGCGGGCCTCAAGCCTGCGCCGCGCCATGCATTCAAGGCCGAAGAAGACGAGCTGGACGAAGACGATCCCTTTGCCGACCTGCGTGATACGTCCGCCGACAGCAGCGCCATTGCGCCCAAGCCGGCCCCGGTACGCAGCACCGAGCCGCAATACAGTGCAGTGCTCGCCGTACAACTGGGCGCCCAGGACCAACTGCGCCGCCTGCCCCGCGCCCGCCTGACCGAATTGCTGGAACGCTACCGTGACTGCCTCGACCAGGCTGCTTCGCTGTACCAGAGCGAACTGCATACCCTGAACGATGGCAGCACGTTGATGCTGTTCCACAGCGAAGACAGCGGCGAAGACTACCTGACCAACGCGATTTGCTGCGGCGAGCTGCTGCGCGCCCTGGGCCATGAATTGCAGATCGAAGTGGCCGACAGCGGCATCACCCTGCAATTGCAGCTCGGCCTGACGGTAGGCGACGACCTGTTCGGCATGAGCCAGATCGACCTGTTGCTGACCGAAATGGCCCAGGATGCATTGGCCCTCTCACAACACAGCCGCAACCTGCTGCTGGTGGAGCGCAAGATCAGCGAAGACACGCTGATCCGCCAACGCGCGCGCATCCGCCCGATTGCCAGCCCTGAGGGTGCCAGTTGCGTGGAGCGGTTGATGGAGCCGTACCCGTCGATGCTGGAACGGCAGTTGGCGCGGATGCATGAGACCCGCACCAAATAAAACGGTAGAACTCATGTGGGAGGTGGCTTGCCCCCTCCCACATTGGGTCCGCGGCGTGGCTCAAACCGCGCACAAATAAAAAGGCCCGCTGAGTCAGCGGGCCTTTTTTATGCGCGATTCAGATCAGAACCTGAACACTTCCATGTCCGTACGGATCGGCGTAGCCATCGGCATCTTCGGCTTCTGCGGCTCTGCCGGCTTGGCCTGTACCGGGGCGCTCTGCTTGCGGGGCGCCTCGGCAATCGGCGGTTGGTTGGCCAATGGCTTGAGAGCCACCGACAACTGCTGCGCCAAATGCTGCAACAACACGCCCTGTGCCTGGACCTGGGACGCGGTGCTACCGGTGTGTTCTTCCTGCAGGTGCACGATGCGGTTATCGCGTACCTGGCCACGACGGTCGATCAAGCGCCATTGCGCATCGAGGATCGCCGGTTGCGACGTACCGGAGTCGAGCCGGGTAATGGTCAGCAAGACCTGTACATCCGGCGAAAAACCGGCTGGCGCCGGCGCCAGGACCACACGCTGACTGTCCAACTGACCCGCCACCTGGCGCAACATCAGTTGGTTGATGTCGGACGATAAACTGCCCGCCCAACGACCATCGGTGGAACCTTGCAGGCTGCCGTCGTTCTGACGTTGCAGAAGGGTTTCACGTTGCAGGTAGTCGGCGACGACCACCGGGCCCAGCAACACCGCCATGCCGGCAGTCTGCGCAGGTTGAGCTGGACTTCCGCTGTCCAACTGGTACAGCGACACCGGCTGGTGTGTGCTGCAACCCGCCAGGCCCAAAAGGCCAGCGAGCATGAAAATAAAAGGAAGGCGTGGAGCAGTCATCATCCCATCCAGGTGGCTGCCACAAGGCGAACCACAATGTAATACTAAAAATAACCTAAACACGCTCGGCCACGCCGGCGCTGGAAAGGCCATATCATCCGTGAATATGCGCCATGACTCCAGCGCCAAAGCGTCGATCTACGCGTTAAATCGTAGATCGAGGGCTCTAAAACGCGTTAAACCGGCGTTTCCACCAGCAACGCATCCACTCGCTGGAAGCCCCGAGGCAGTTTGTTACCACGCCGACCACGCTCGCCCTTGTAGTGCTCAAGGTCGTCGGGACGCAGTGACAACGTGCGTTTCCCGGCCTGAAGCACCAAGGTCGAGCCTTCCGGGATCACTGCGATGTCGGTCACGTACTCTTCGCGACTGGCCACCCGCTCGCCGGGAATACCAATGATCTTGTTACCCTTACCTTTGCCCAACTGCGGCAAGTCGCTGATTTTGAACACCAACAAACGCCCTTCGGTGGTCACCGACGCCAGCCAGTTGCTCTCACGGTCGTCCACTGGCCGCGGCAGGATCACCTTGGCGTTGTTCGGCAAGCTCAGCAAGGCCTTGCCCGCTTTGTTCTTGGCCTGCAGGTCTTCACCCTTGACCACAAAACCGTAACCCGCGTCGGAGGCGATCACGTAAAGCGCGTCGTCGTCCGGCAGCAGCACACATTCAAAATTCGCCCCCGGCGGCGGCGTAAGCCGCCCCGTCAACGGCTCGCCCTGGCCCCGTGCCGATGGCAAGGTGTGGGCCGGCACCGAATAACTGCGTCCGGTGGAGTCAATAAACACCGCAAACTGGTTGGAACGCCCGGCGGCAGCGGTCTTGAACCCGTCACCCGCCTTGTACGACAAACCAGTGGCGTCAATATCATGCCCCTTGGCGGAACGAACCCAACCCTTTTCCGACAGAACGACGGTAATTTTCTCGTTCGGCAGCAGCTCGGTTTCGGTCAGCGCTTTCGCCTCTGCACGCTGCACGATCGGCGAACGGCGGTCATCGCCATAGGTTTCGGCGTCTTTGATCAGCTCGCTGCGCACCAGCTTCTTGAGCTTGGCTTCGCTGCCCAACAGCGCTTGCAGCTTGGCTTGTTCCTTGAGCAACGCGTCCTGTTCGTCACGCAGCTTCATTTCTTCCAGTCGCGCCAATTGGCGCAAGCGGGTGTCGAGGATGTAGTCAGCCTGGATTTCGCTCAGCTCGAAACGCGCGATCAGCTCGGCTTTCGGGTGCTCGGCGGTACGAATGATGTGGATCACTTCGTCCAGGTTGAGGTAGGCGATCAGCAAGCCGTCCAACAGGTGCAAGCGGCGCTCAACCTTATCCAGACGGAATTGCAGGCGGCGGCGCACGGTATTGATCCGGAACTCCAGCCACTCCACCAGCAGGTTGCGCAGGTTTTTCAGCTGCGGCTTACCGTCCAGGCCGATGATATTGACGTTGACCCGGTAGCTGGACTCCAGCTCAGTGCTGGCAAACAGGTGTTGCATCAGCACTTCGTGGTCGACCCGGCTGTTGGTCGGGATGATCACGATGCGGCATGGGTTTTCGTGGTCGGACTCGTCACGCAGGTCGGCGACCTGCGGCAGTTTCGACGGTTTGGCCTGCATCAACGCGGCGATCTGCTCCAGCACCTTGGCGCCCGACACCTGGTGCGGCAGCGCGGTGACGATAATGTCGCCATCCTCGATGTGGTACACGGCACGCATGCGCACCGAGCCTTTGCCGGTTTCGTACATCTTCAGCAGGTCGGCACGCGGCGTGATGATTTCCGCTTCGGTCGGGTAGTCCGGGCCCTGGATGTGCTCGCAGAGTTGCTCCACCGTGGCCTTTGGTTCATCAAGCAAACGCACGCAGGCCGTGGCGACTTCCCGCAGGTTGTGCGGTGGTACATCGGTGGCCATACCGACGGCGATACCGGTGGTGCCATTGAGCAGGATATTCGGCAAACGTGCCGGCAACACCAGCGGTTCGTCGAGAGTGCCGTCAAAGTTCGGCCCCCAGTCCGCAGTGCCCTGCCCCAGCTCGCTCAGCAGTACTTCCGAGTAACGCGACAGACGCGCTTCGGTGTAACGCATCGCGGCGAAGGACTTTGGATCATCCGGCGCACCCCAGTTGCCCTGGCCGTCCACCAGCGTGTAGCGGTAGCTGAACGGCTGGGCCATCAGCACCATGGCTTCGTAGCACGCCGAGTCGCCGTGGGGGTGGAACTTACCGAGCACGTCACCGACGGTACGCGCCGATTTCTTGTGCTTGGAATCGGCGTCCAGGCCCAACTCACTCATGGCGTAGATAATGCGCCGCTGTACAGGCTTCAGGCCGTCGCCGATATGCGGCAGGGCACGGTCCATGATCACGTACATGGAGTAGTTGAGGTAGGCATTTTCGGTGAAGTCAGCCAGCGACCGGCGTTCTACGCCGTCTAAGCTGTCTGCGAGGATGTCACTCATGCGGGCCTCATCATTGTTTGGTAAGGCGCAGCGGAACTGCCGCTGCACCGGGTCAATTCAAAAAAAGCGGGGCTCATGGCTGGGCGCTCCAGCCGCCGGCAGGGGCGGCGAAACGATAGACCACGGGGCGTTTTTCACCATCGGCGCGGGCGCCGAAATTATTGTCGATACCCAGCCAGGCACCCTCGGCATCCACCACCAGGGCTTCGGCCAGGCCATAGGCTTGGGGGTAACGCCGCTCGGGCGTCAACGTCTCATCGGCAAACGACCAGCACAGTTCGACCTTGGCCGTGGCCGCATCGCGCCGGCATATCTGGAACGCATTGCGCTCAAGGGTGAACAGCTTGCCGTTGAACAGCGCCAGGTCGGCGAAGTCCTTGGACACCGCCTTGGCATTGGGGAACTTGGCCGGCTGCACTTCCTGGCCGGCCTCGCTCAACAACACACACGGACCGTCACAGTCCCACAGGCTTTGCGGACGCTTGATCGAAATCAGCCCGCGTCGCTCACGCTCGGCCGCCAACCACATCTGATTGCCTTCGGGGTTGATCGCCAGGCCTTCAAACAACGCGTTGAAGTGCAGCAACATGCCGCTCGCCCGGGCCTCCCTGACCATGCTCGGGGCAATCTTCAACCACTGCGGCGCACCGGTCACCGGCACTTGCAGCACCGCCGCATGGGCTTCACTGACGATGTAGCGGTTGCCGGCGGCGTCGCAGGTGATGCCTTCGAAATCCAGGTCGCCACCGCGAATCAACGAGGCGGCTTTGGTGCGCGAACGCAAGCCCCAAGGCAGCCCGGACTCCGGCACCGGCGGCACGTCGATCTTGACCGTTTCGGCTTGCCAGGTCGGCGCGCTGATATCCAGGCGGTAGATCTGGTCGTCATCACGGTCGGAGACTGTCCACAATGCCTGGCCACACAGCGCCAGGCCCGACAGGTTTCCGCCGCGCATGCCGTCCACCGGGTGTTCGGACACCAGCTTGAGCTCAGCCACGGGCGCGGCAACCACGTGGGTGGTCACCAGCCCGCTCACTATCAGGATCGCCAGGGCGAAACCTGTGCGCATCAGCCCAGAACCTCAGCCAGGTTGCCTTTGGATTCCAGCCAGGACTTGCGGTCCGGCGCGCGCTTCTTCGCCAGCAGCATGTCCATCATTTCCGAGGTGGCGGCGAAGTCATCCAGGGTCAACTGCACCAGGCGCCGGGTGTTCGGGTCCATGGTGGTTTCGCGCAGTTGCGGCGGGTTCATTTCACCCAGGCCTTTGAATCGCGTGACCTGTGGCTTGCCGCGTTTTTTCTCGGCCACCAGGCGGTCGAGAATGCCGTCACGCTCGGCCTCGTCCAGGGCGTAGAAAATCTCTTTGCCCAGGTCGATGCGGTACAGCGGCGGCATCGCGACGTAGACGTGACCGGCATCCACCAACGGGCGGAAATGCTGGACGAACAGCGCGCACAACAAGGTGGCGATGTGCAGGCCGTCGGAGTCGGCGTCGGCGAGGATGCAGATTTTTCCGTAACGCAGCTGACTCATGTCCGCCGCGCCTGGATCAACGCCAATGGCCACGGCGATGTTGTGCACTTCCTGGCTGGCCAGGACTTCGCTGCCGTCGACTTCCCAGGTATTGAGGATCTTGCCGCGCAACGGCAGGATCGCCTGGAATTCTTTGTCCCGCGCTTGTTTGGCGGAACCGCCGGCGGAATCACCTTCCACCAGAAACAGCTCGGAGCGCATCGGGTCCTGCCCGGCGCAATCAGCCAGCTTGCCGGGCAGCGCCGGGCCCTGGGTGATGCGCTTGCGCTCGACCTTCTTGCTGGCTTTCAAACGACGGCCGGCGTTGTTGATCGCCAGCTCGGCCAGGGCCAGGCCCAATTCCGGGTGCTCGTTGAGCCACAGGCTGAAGGCATCCTTGACCACACCGGAAACAAACGCCGCCGCCTCACGGGACGACAGGCGCTCTTTGGTCTGGCCAGAGAACTGCGGCTCCTGCATTTTCATCGACAGCACGAACGCAATGCGCTCCCACACGTCTTCCGGCGCCAGCTTCACGCCACGCGGCAAGAGGCTGCGGTATTCGCAGAATTCGCGCATGGCATCCAGCAAACCTTGGCGCAAACCGTTGACGTGGGTGCCCCCCTGGGCGGTAGGGATCAGGTTGACGTAGCTTTCCTGCACGCTGTCGCCGCCTTCCGGCAACCACAGCAGCGCCCAGTCGACTGCTTCTTTATTACCGGCCAGGCTGCCGCAGAACGGCTCGTTGGGCAGGCGTTCAAAATCGCTGACGGAGTCTTCCAGGTAGGAGCGCAGGCCGTCTTCGTAGTGCCACTCGACCTTCTCGTTCGTGCCTTTGTCTTCAAAGGTCACCAGCAGGCCCGGGCACAGCACGGCCTTGGCCTTGAGCACGTGCTTGAGGCGGCTGATGGAGAATTTCGGTGAATCGAAGTATTTCGGGTCCGGAGCAAAGTACACGCTGGTGCCGGTATTGCGCTTGCCAACGGTGCCGATCACCTGCAGGTCGGTGGCTTTATAGCCATCGGCAAAGGTCATCTCGTACTCGTTGCCGTCGCGCTTGACCTTGACCCGCACGTGGTTGGACAGGGCGTTGACCACGGAAATACCCACACCGTGCAAGCCACCGGAGAACTGGTAGTTCTTATTGGAGAACTTGCCGCCGGCGTGCAGCTTGGTGAGGATCAGCTCAACGCCCGACACCCCCTCTTCCGGGTGAATGTCCACCGGCATGCCGCGACCATCGTCGGACACTTCCAGGGAGTGGTCAGCGTGAAGGATGACATGCACCGATTTGGCGTGCCCGGCCAAGGCTTCGTCGACGCTGTTGTCGATGACTTCCTGGGCAAGGTGGTTCGGCCGACTGGTGTCGGTGTACATGCCGGGGCGTTTGCGCACCGGGTCGAGGCCCGAGAGGACTTCGATGGCGTCGGCGTTATAAGAGCTAGCGCTGGGAGTGGCCATGGGGTCTCGTCGTGAGTCGTTCGATTAAATAATGACCTGCGATTCTTACAATGAAGAAAAATCGAAGGATTGATACTGATCTGCGCCAATGCCGGCAAAGCTCAACATGGCCGGTAATTGCTGGGCGAACCCCTGGTACCCATGGTCGCCGCCGGCCTGGATGCGCAAGGCACAGGCCCGGTAATACTGCTGGGCGAGGCGATAATCCAGTGTTTCATCGCCGGTCTGCAACCACACCTGATAACGCGCGGCGTCCTGGGGAGCCGGTACTTCCAACTCAGCCAGCGCCGTGACGTGGTCGTGGGTCAGTTCCCAGGTTTCATCGGTGTAGAGGTTCTTCTGGGTGCCCAGGTAACCGTCGAACATCCGATGAGGGCTGACCGCCGGGTTCACCAGCAACGCCTTGAGGCCATGGCGTTCGGCAAGATGGGTTGCATAGTAGCCGCCGAGTGAGCTGCCGACTAGCAGTGGCCGCCCCAGTTCGGCGATAGCCGCTTCCAACTGAGGAATCGCCTGACGGGGATGGTGATGCAGGGCCGGTACGCGCAGTTGCTCGGCCAGGCCAAGGTTGTCCATCACGGTGATCAGCTGGCTGGCCTTGTTGGACGCCGGCGCGCTGTTGAAACCGTGGATATACAGGATCGAAGCGGACATGCCGGGCTCTCCATGACTCAGCCAAAGAGGCGCAGTTTACAGGGATCCAAGCCTTGTGTGATGACCTCAGCCTTCAATACACCGAAGATCCAATGTGGGAGGGGGCTTGCTCCCGATAGCGGTGGGTCAGCCAGCCTATGTATTGCCTGACACCCCGCTATCGGGAGCAAGCCCCCTCCCACATTTTTGATCGGTGTTTACAGCTTTTAGTAGCCGTTGCTGCCGTAGTCCACGGTAAATTCGAAGTCTTGGACGCGCTCCACCCCCGTCTCCAACCGTCCGTCGGCATGCAGGCGCAGCCAGCGATACCCCGGCGCTTGCTCACTGACCTTGAAATCCTCGCTGCCCGGCGCGAACTGGATGCAGGTGGACGGCGACGCCAGCAGGCGCACGCCGTCACGCTCGCGATCGATCTCCTGATGCACGTGACCCCAAAGTACCGCGCGCACGTGGGGGAAACGATCGAGCACGGCAAACAGGGCTTCAGGGTTGCGCAGGCCAATCGGCTCCATCCAGGCGCAACCGATGGACACCGGATGATGGTGGAAGCACACAAGGTGGTGAAGGTTCGGCGCTTCGCTCAGGGCCTGGGCGAGCAGTTGCAGTTGGCTGTCCTGAAGGTAACCGGGCACCGAACCGGGTACAGCGGAGTCCAGCAGGGTGATGCGCCAATGACCGATATCGACTACCGGCTCCAGAAAATCGCTGTGCACGGCAGCATAGGCCATGATCTGCGGCTCATCGTGGTTACCAGGAATCCAGCGCGTTGGGGCGCCGATGGGTGCAGTCATATCGCGAAACTGCTGATACGACTCCAGTGTGCCGTCCTGGGAAAGATCCCCCGTGGCCAGCACCAGGTCGATCCGCGGCTGCTGCGCGCGCGCCAACTCAATCACCCTTTGCAGGCTGTCACGGGTGTTCATGCCCAGCAACGTGCCGTCGCCCTTGGCAAACAGATGGCTGTCGGACAGTTGCACCAGCAACGCTGAACCGTCGGGGTTCACAGTGGATACGCTCGGCAAGGCGCTCTCCCAAGGCAATCACAGTAAAGGGTCGTTTGGCGTGATTATGCTGGGGCAGGACACAAAGGGGAAACCCAGGAAGCAGACGCAGTTCACATCTACCGCACAGCTTCGAACTCATGGCCCAGGGCCAGGCAGTGGCTCAACCATTCACCGAGGAACACATTGAGCTGTGCTTTCTCATCGGGTTGGTGCATGAACACGTTAGGGTAAGGATAGATGCTGCGGAAGCGTCGCGCATGTTCGGCGCTGATCACTTCGGCCATCCGCGCATCGTGGTACACCTGTACTTCCAGCTGCGGCACCGGCAGCCACGGCAGGCTGTGTTCCTGGCGCACGCGCAGGGTGGTGGTGTAGGGGCAATTGACGATGACTTCCAGGGCCAGCACGCCGAGCATCTGGTCGCCATGGGTGACGCCGATGCGCCGCGCCTCGGGGGCGTGGCGCATGTCGGGGAGCAGGCGCATCAGCCGCGCATAGTTGGCCTCGCACGCCGCTTGCAGCCCGATCAGGTCGACTCGATAACGTTCCCGTGCCTTTACTGCCATAACCCCCTCACTTCCGCGCGATTAAGCGCAAGCCATTGCAGGGCGATAATGCTGGCTGCGTTGGAAATTTTGCCGTCACGCACCGCTTGCAGGGCGTCTTCGAAGGCCCATGCGGTGACGCGGATATCTTCAGCTTCTTCTTCCAATCCATGGACGCCACCCGCGCCCGAGCTGTCGCAACGGCCTAGGTACAAATGCACGAATTCAGTACTGCCACCGGGCGATGGAAAATATTTAGTGATCGGCCACAGCGCGGAGAATGTAAGCCCAGCTTCCTCCTCGGCTTCGCGGTGTGCAACCTCCTCGGGCTCTTCGTCCTTGTCGATCAGGCCTGCGACCATTTCCACCAGCCACGGGTTGTCGGTGCGGCCCATGGCGCCGACGCGAAACTGCTCGATCAACACCACTTCATCGCGCTGCGGGTCGTAGGGCAGCACGCACACAGCGTCGTGACGAACGAAGACTTCCCGATTGATCACCCGGCTCATGTCGCCATCGAATTTCTCGTGGCGCAGCTGCACACGGTCAAGCTTATAGAAGCCCTTGTAGGCATTTTCGCGCTGAACAATCTCGATCTTGCTCGGCGTCGATTTTGCAAAGTCCGTCATGTCCCATCCTCGTTTAGCCTGCGCAATGGGCGCCATCCTAACGCGCTCCTGCACCTTGGCGCAGCCCCTTTCCGGTTGCCGGGATAGACGGCGGGCGTCAAACACACTCTAATCAGCTTAGTGGCGAACTGACTGCCGTGCTGGCAGTCGAAGCTGCACAAATTTCGCTCTTATCGATAGACGAAGGACTTACATGTCGCTTTTAAAAATCGCCTCCGTGGCCTGCATCGCATTGACCCTCGGCGCTTGCCAGAGCCTGTTCCAACCGAGCTTCAAGACCCCGCTGGAAGCCACTCGCGACGCCACCGAGCAAAGCAAGCCAGGCTGCGCCAGCGCCGACTGCCCGCTGGTGAATATCGACACGGTGCACTTTGCCAAGGAGCCCAAGCTCGATGCGCTGATCGAACAGCGCCTGCTGGAAATGACCAGCACCAGCCCTAACGACCCGCTGCCGACCAGCCTTGACACCTACCGAGAGCAATTCCTGCGCACCGCCGCCCCGCGTAACAGCATGTACTTGCAGGCCAAGGTACGTGAGCAGCATGACGGCTTGGTGATCATCGAGCTGTCCAGTTACCTGGACCAGGGCGCCACCCACGGCGAGCCTGGCCGTGCCTTCATCAACTATTCGCGCCAGCAACAAAAAGCCCTGACCCTGACCGATATGCTGTTACCCGGCAAGGAAGACGCGTTCTGGAAAGCCGCCCAAGTGGCACACAACAGCTGGCTGATCAGCACCCGCCTGAGCCTGGAGCCGGAGTATGTGAAGACCTACCCCTTCCAGAAAACCCCAAACGTGGCGCTGACCTATGGTGGCGTGATCCTCAAGTACCCCACCAGCACCATCGCGCCGTATGCCCTGGGCCATGTCGAGTTGCAGATCCCCTACTCGCGCCTCGATGGCATCCTCAGGCCTGAGCTGGTGCCGGCGCGCCGCTGAAGGCCCGCCCCAGGATGAGCTGCAACAGCCCTGCCAGCACCAGCGCCGGCAGGGTCGCGCCGATGTCCGGATACAGATTGGCCAGCAGGTGGTAAGTCGCGATGCCACCCAGCCAGGCCAACAACGCCGGCCAACGCAGAGCGGCGATCGCCCCTCGGCCACGGCGACGCAAGATGAAGTGATCCACCAACACCACGCCAAACAGCGGCGCAAACACCGAACCGATCAGCAGCAGGAAGTTCTGGTACTGGGCCAACGGCGCCAAACAGGCGATCAGGGTGCAGATCACACCGATGGCCAGTGCCAGGTGCTCAACCTTCAAGCGCAACAGAATCCCGCTGGACACCGCCGCCGAGTGGATATCGGCAAAGGCGTTTTCCGACTCATCCAACAGGATCAGCAACAGCGGAATGCCCAGGCCCGCACCGGCCAAGGCCAGCAATAGCGCATTCACCTCACCGCTCGGCGCGAACGCCAGGGTGTAGGCCACGCCCAGGCTCATCAGCCAGAAGTTACCGATAAAGAAGCCCAACGCCGTCCCTCCAAACACGCTTTTTGCGCGCGTGCCGAAGCGTGAGTAATCGGCAATCAGCGGCAGCCATGAGAGCGGCATGGCGATGGCGATATCAAAGCCCACCGCGAACGGCATCGAACCGTCACCGGCCTGGGCCCAGAGAGCGGCGAGGTCCGCCTTGGCGAACAGGTTCCAGGTCAGCCACAGGCAGGCGGCGAGCAGCAGCCAGATACCCCATTTGCGCAGGATCTGGCGCACGAAGGTCAGTGGACCGCTGACCGCCAACAGGGTCGCCAGGCCGCCAAAAAACAGGGTCCACATCAATGGGCTGGCCAGCAGGCTACTGTCGCTGAACGCCCGCGTGCCCAACAGACTGGCCGCGTCGCGCATCACGATGATTTCGAAAGAGCCCCAGCCGATCAGCTGCAGCAGGTTGAGCAGTGCCGGCAGGCTCGCCCCCTTGGCGCCCAGGCTGAGCTTGAGCGCGGCCATGGCGGACAGGCCGGTATCACTGCCGATCACGCCGACGGCGGCCAGCAGCAGCACGCCGACCAGGGTACCAAGCAAAATCGCCAGCAACGAACCGGACAGCCCCAGGCCCGGCGCGAGTAACGCGCCGGTCTGCAGGACCATCAGGCCGATGCCGAGGGAGAACCATAGGGAGAACAGGTCGCGGGCGCCGAAGACGCGTTTGTCAGCGGGAACCGCGATGTCCGGGGAATAGGTGCTGGGTTGAATGCTCAAGGGGGTTATCTCTGAGGAATATTGTTGTAAGCCCTTGTGGCGAGGGAGCTTGCTCCCGCTGGGTGGCGAAGCCGCCCCACAACCGGCAACCGAAGCGTGTCAGTAAAAACACCCTTGCAGGCAGGGGGAGTGCTGTGCACTCCAACGGGAGCAAGCTCCCTCGCCACAGGTCTAGGGTCAGACCTTTTTGTACAGCTGACTGCCTTCCTGCTTGAACCGCTCCGCCTGTTCGGCCAAGCCCTTGGCCACCTCCACGTCCACCGCTTCAATCCGTTGGTTGGCCGCGTATTCACGCACTTCCTGGGTGATTTTCATCGAGCAGAACTTCGGCCCGCACATCGAGCAGAAATGCGCGACCTTTGCCGAGTCCTTCGGCAGGGTTTCATCGTGATACGAACGCGCGGTGTCCGGGTCCAGGCCGAGGTTGAACTGGTCTTCCCAGCGGAACTCGAAGCGTGCCTTGCTCAAGGCGTTATCGCGGATCTGCGCGCCCGGATGGCCTTTCGCGAGGTCAGCCGCGTGGGCAGCGATCTTGTAGGTGATGATCCCGGTCTTCACGTCATCCTTGTTCGGCAGGCCCAAGTGTTCCTTGGGCGTGACGTAGCAAAGCATGGCGCAACCGAACCAGCCGATCATCGCCGCACCGATGCCGGAGGTGATGTGGTCGTAGCCCGGCGCGATGTCGGTGGTCAGCGGGCCGAGGGTGTAGAACGGCGCTTCGTCACAGCACTCGAGCTGCTTGTCCATGTTCTCCTTGATCAACTGCATCGGCACGTGGCCAGGGCCTTCGATCATGGTTTGCACGTCGTGCTTCCACGCGATCTTGGTCAGTTCGCCCAAGGTTTCCAGCTCGCCGAACTGCGCAGCGTCGTTGGCGTCGGCAATCGAGCCAGGGCGCAGGCCGTCACCGAGGGAGAAGCTGACGTCGTAAGCCTTCATGATTTCGCAGATTTCGTCGAAATGCGTGTAGGTGAAGTTCTCTTTGTGATGCGCCAGGCACCACTTGGCCATGATCGAACCGCCACGGGACACGATGCCGGTGACGCGCTTGGCGGTCAGCGGCACATAGCGCAACAGCACGCCGGCGTGGATGGTGAAGTAGTCGACGCCCTGCTCGGCCTGCTCGATCAGGGTGTCGCGGAACAGCTCCCAGGTCAGGTCCTCGGCGGCGCCGCCGACTTTTTCCAGGGCCTGGTAGATCGGCACGGTGCCGATTGGCACGGGCGAGTTACGGATGATCCACTCGCGGGTTTCATGGATGTGCTTGCCGGTGGACAGGTCCATCACCGTGTCCGAGCCCCAGCGAATGCCCCAGGTGAGTTTCGCCACTTCTTCTTCGATGGACGAACCCAGGGCGCTGTTGCCGATGTTGCCGTTGATCTTCACCAGGAAGTTACGGCCGATGATCATCGGTTCCAGTTCGGTGTGGTTGATGTTGGCCGGGATGATCGCGCGGCCACGGGCGATTTCTTCGCGCACGAATTCAGGGGTGATGATTTTCGGCACGCTGGCGCCGAAGCTATGGCCGGCGTGTTGCTGGTCGAGCAGGCCGCTGGCGCGGGCTTCTTCCAGCTTCATGTTTTCGCGGATGGCGACGTATTCCATCTCGGCGGTGATGATGCCTTTGCGTGCGTAGTGCATCTGCGTGACGTTGGCACCGGCCTTGGCGCGGCGCGGGTTTTTCACGTGGGCGAAGCGCAGGGCGGTCAGTTCGGCGTCGCTGAGGCGCTGTTGGCCAAAATGCGAGCTGAGGCCGGACAGGCGCTCGGTGTCACCACGCACTTCGATCCACGGCGAGCGCACATCGCCCAGGCCTTTGCGCACATCGATGATCACATTCGGGTCGGTGTACGGGCCGGAGGTGTCATAGACCACCACGGGGGCGTTGATTTCACCGCCGAAGTCGGTAGGGGTGACGTCCAGGCTGATTTCGCGCATCGGCACGCGGATGTCCGGGCGAGTGCCCTGCACGTAGATTTTTTGCGAGCGGGTAAACGGCTGCACGGAACCGGAGTCGACCTTGGCCGATTCACTCAAGTGCACGGTGTTTTTCAGTTTTGTACTTTTTATTTCTGTGCTCATCACGGGCTCTCCAACTATCCAGGCGGTGGATTTTTGTCGGAGCGAACCTGTGACGGATGGACGCACTGAAACCAGTGCTGTGCTATGCACGAGGGCTATTCGATGGTCGAACAGCATCCCGGACGAAGCACAAGAGGACTCGCCGGGTGACGAGAAATCTTGTTCCCTACGCAGGCGCTAACCTGATCAGGTTCAACGGGATCCGGTATTTACCGATCTCAGCCTTCCAACAAGGCACCCCGACAAGAACGCGGCCAGTCTAGACCATGCCATGGGGAAATTGCCAATGGCGGTGCATTCAGCGTGATGAATGGCTCTTTTGCAGGATTGTTGTGTGGTGATCGCGCCACTACACTCGGTGACTGCTCAAGCCCTTGACGCTAGGCGTTCGCCGCCTTAGCCTTGAGCGCCAAATTACAATCGTAATATTCAAACTAGGGATCGCCTCATGCTGCGCAAACTTTCACTGGCTCTCGCCGTGTCTTGTGCGACCAACGGAATGGTCTGGGCAGCTGAAGCGCCCTTGTCCGCCAAAACTGACTTGGTCAGCGTCTACCAGGAAGCGGTGGACAACAACGCCGACCTGGCCGCTGCCCGCGCCCAGTACGGCGCGCAAAAAGAAGTGGTGCCCCAGGCCCGTGCCGGGCTGCTGCCCAACCTGTCGGGCGGTGCCGATATCAACAACGTGCGCACCCAGATCGACACCCCGGCCGCCACCGCCAACCGCGATGCGCATTCCTGGCGCGCGACCTTGAGCCAGCCGCTGTTCCGCGCCGACCGCTGGTTCCAGTTGCAGGCTGCCGAGGCCACCAACGAACAGGCCGCGCTGCAATTGTCGGCCACGGAACAAAACCTGATCCTGCAAAGCGCCGAAAGCTACTTTGCCGTGCTGCGCGCCCAAGACAACCTGGCCTCGACCAAGGCCGAAGAAAACGCCTTCAAGCGCCAGCTGGACCAGTCCAACGAGCGCTTTGACGTGGGCCTGTCGGACAAGACCGACGTGCTGCAATCCCAAGCCAGCTACGACACTGCCCGTGCCAATCGGATCCTGGCCCAGCGCCAAGTGGAAGACGCCTTTGAAGCACTGATCACCCTGACCAACCGCCAGTACAACTCGATCCAGGGCATTGTCCACACGCTGCCGGTGCTACCGCCGCTGCCAAACGACGCCAAGGCCTGGGTTGAAACCGCCGGCCGCCAGAACCTTAACCTGCTCGCCAGCAACTACGCCGTTACCGCCGCCGAAGAAACCCTCAAGCAGCGCAAGGCCGGGCATGCCCCGACGCTCGACGCAGTGGCGCAATATGAAAAAGGCGATAACGACGCCCTTGGTTTCAGCAACCCGAATGCCTTCGGCACCCCCTATCGCGGCGATGTGGAACAACGCACCATCGGCCTGCGCCTGAACATCCCGCTCTACAGCGGTGGGCTGACCAGTTCACAAGTGCGTGAATCCTACTCGCGCCTGGGCCAGACCGAGCAACAGCGCGAAGGCCTGCGCCGCCAGGTGGTGGAAAACACCCGCAACCTGCACCGTGCGGTGAACACCGATGTGGAACAGGTACAGGCACGCCGCCAGTCGATCATCTCCAACCAGAGCGCGGTGGAAGCCACGGAAATCGGTTACCAGGTGGGGACGCGCAACATCGTCGACGTCTTGGATTCCCAACGCCAGCTCTACGCATCGGTGCGCAACTACAACAACAGCCGCTATGACTACATCCTCGACAACCTGCGCTTGAAGCAGGCGGCGGGCACCTTGAACCCAGGTGACCTGCAGGACTTGGCGCGCTACCTCAAGGCTGACTACAACCCCGACCGCGACTTCCTGCCGCCGGACCTGGCCAAGGCGGCGGCCGAACAGCTCAAGGCCCGCCCCGCCAACTGAATCCACTGCAAACCCATGTGGGAGGGGGCTTGCCCCCGATAGCAGAGTGTCAGGCACTGTATAGGTGACTGATCTACCGCCATCGGGGGCAAGCCCCCTCCCACATTTGGTTAGGTGGTGATTCAGTTAGCTAGCAGTCGACCTAAACCATCCAGTAAACGCCTCAACGCGCCCTGGTTGGCCTGCATCACCTTGAGCCCCGCCTGCGCCATCTTGCGGGCATCCTGCGGCAGTTCGAACAACTGCCGTACGGCCTCAGCCAATCCTTCAGCGTCCTCCACTTCTCGCAACGCACCCGCTTCACGCATCATCGCGGTGATTTCGAGGAAGTTGAACACGTGGGGGCCCATCATCACCGGCTTGGCCAGCGCGGCCGGCTCCAGCGGGTTATGCCCACCGGTCGCCACCAGGCTACCGCCGACAAAGGCGCTGTCGGCCAAGGCATAGAGAAACAGCAGCTCGCCCATGGTGTCGCCGAGCAACACCGAAGTGCCCGCCGTGACCGGCTCGCCGCTGGAACGACGCACCGTGGTAAAACCTTGCTGCTCACACAGTTCGAACATCGGGCCGAAGCGTTCCTGGTGACGCGGCACCAGGATCAGCAGCGCGTTAGGATAGCTTTCGAGCAGTTGACGATGGGCGGCCAGCACCACTTCATCTTCACCTTCATGGGTGCTGGCGGCGATCCACACCGGACGCTCGCTGGCGCCCCATTGCTCGCGCAACGCCGCCGCACGCACCGGTAACTGGGGGTCGATGGTCAGGTCGAACTTGATCGAGCCGGTGACTTCAACGGTTTCCGGTCGGGCGCCGAGGCTCAGGAAGCGCTGGGCTTCGGTCTGCGTCTGCACGGCGAACAAGCTCATCTCAGACAGCATCGGCGCCGTCAGCTTGGCAAAGCGCGCGTAGCCCTTGGCCGAGCGCGCCGACAACCGCGCATTCGCCAATGCCACCGGAATGCCGCGCTGGGCGCAGGCGTGGATATGGTTGGGCCACAGCTCGGTTTCCATGATCACCGCCAGTTTCGGCTGCACACGATCAAGGAAACGCTTGGCGGCGCACGGCAAGTCATAGGGCAAGTAGCAGTGCTGAATTCGAGGTTCATTGGCAAACAGTGCCTGGATGCGCTCGGAACCGGTCGGCGTCATGCAGGTAACGGTGATCGGCAACGTCGGATAGCGTTCCAGCAACCCGCGCACCATCGGCGCGGCAGCGATGCTTTCGCCCACCGATACCGCATGCACCCAGATCCCGCCCGGCCGCATCACCGGCAAGCCATAGGAGAAGCGCTCGCCAACGCGCTTGGCGTAGGCCGGCGCCTTGCGCGCGCGCAGCCACAGACGTAACGCCACCAAGGGCAGCGCCAGGTAAAACAGACAGCTGTAGAGAGTTCTATTCATGGCGGCGGAGTTTATCGGCTTTTTCAGTCGATCGCCTGCAAGCACTCGGCAAATCGTTTGGCCAGGAAGCGCGCGGCGGGCCCCAGATGCTCGTCGCGCCGCCACACCAGCTCCACCACCAGGGCCGGCGGGGTCCATTCGCTGTCCAGTTCCACCATCTGTTGCTGATAGGTCGGGTACTGCACGATATGCCGGGGCAGCCAGGCCCAGCCCAGCCCACTCATCAACCATTCGGCCAGCACGTAGAAACTGTCGGCACGCCACACCAGCGGACTGGCCGCTTCGCTGCCGGGGTAGACACTGGTCTGGGTCGACATCAGCAACTGCCGGAACTGCGCCAGGCGCTGGCAGGTCACGTACGTTTCCTTGGCCAGCGGGTGATTAACGCCGCACACGGTGACCATCTCCACGCTGCCGACCACCCGCCGCTCGAGGGCTTCGGGGATCTGGTCGTGGTAGAACAGCAAGCCTAAATCAGCCTGGCGCTCCACCAGTTTGCGCGCCACATCGCCCTGGGCCGCGCTGGACAGTTGCACCTCCAGCAACGGGTATTGCACGGCCAGTGCCTCCAGGCTATCGAGCACCGGCTGGAACAACATCGCTTCATCCTGGGCCAGGCGCAGGCAAGCCTCCTCGCCGCGTGTCAATGACAGCGCCCGGCCATTGAGCCGCTCGCACTGGCGCAGCACTTCGCGCGCTTCCTCCAGCAACACACTGCCGGCTTCGGTCAGCCGCGGCTGGCGGCCGCTGCTACGCTCGAACAGGCTCACGCCCAGGTCCGTCTCCAGCATCGCAATCGCGTTACTGACCGCCGATTGGGCCTTGCGCTGCTGGCGCGCTACCGCCGAAAACGAACGCTGCTCGGCGACGCTGACAAACAGGCGCATCTGCTCCAGATCCCATTGCACGCTCATGGCTCAACCCATCTCTAATTCGGATAGGTAATGACTTTACCCCATCTGATTGAAGGCTAGAATGCCAGCCTTATCTGATTGCATTACCCCGAGGATTGACCCATGAACGCCGCTTACTGCTACCTGGCCATTGCCATCTGCTCGGAAGTGATCGCCACCGTTTCCATGAAAGCCATCAAGGGCTGGAGCACGCCGATCCCACTGCTGCTGGTGATCGTCGGCTACGGCGTGGCGTTCTGGATGCTGACGCTGGTCGTGCGCACGGTGCCGGTGGGCGTGGCCTACGCGGTGTGGGCCGGGATGGGCATTGTGATGGTGAGCATCGCGGCGCTGTTTATCTACGGGCAGAAGCTGGATATTCCGGCGATGCTGGGGATGGGCCTGATTGTGCTGGGCGTGGTAGTGATTCAGTTGTTCTCGAAAACCGCCGGGCACTGACCACCTCTCAACAGCCTGTATACTGCGCCTCTTGTCTTGAACACTGAGGTCGCCCATGCCATCCGTTATTTCCACCGACGTTCTGATTGTCGGCGCCGGGGTTGCCGGCCTCTGGCTGAATGCGCGCCTGCGCCGCCAGGGGTTTTCCACGGTGGTGGTGGAAAGCGCCACCTTGGGGGGCGGGCAAAGCGTGAAGTCCCAGGGGATTATTCACGGCGGTGCGAAATACGCCCTGCACGGCGCGCTCACCGGCGCTTCCGAAGCCATTGCCGATATGCCGCGCCGCTGGCGTGAAGCGTTGGCGGGCAGTGGCGAGCTGGACCTGTCCGGCGTGCGCTTGCTGTCCGAAGCGCATTACCTGTGGTCCCCCGGCACCCTCGCCGGCAACCTCACCAGTTTTTTCGCCAGCAAGGCCGTGCGCGGCCGTGTCGACCAGGTCAAGGGCGACGACCTGCCCCCGGCCCTGCAAGACCGCCGCTTCAAGGGCAAGGTCTATCGCCTGGCGGAGCTGGTCATCGATGTGCCGAGCCTGATTGATCGCCTGGCGCAACTGGCCGGCGATGGTTTGCTTGCCGGGCAACACATCGAACCGTTGCGCGAAGGCGACGCACTGGTAGGCCTGAAGGTCGACGGTCGCGAGATCCGCGCCCAGCGCATCGTGCTGAGTGCCGGCGCCGGCACGGCTGATCTGCTGTCCGCGCTGGGCCTGAGCCAGCCGGCCATGCAGACGCGCCCCTTGCACATGATCATCGCCAAAGGCCCCGGCCTGAAACCGCTGTACGCGCACTGCCTGGGCGGCGGCACCAAGCCGCGCATCACCGTCACCACGCACCCGGCGGCGGATGGCAACTGGGTCTGGTACATGGGCGGCGACATCGCCGAGGCCGATGGCGTGGCCCGCACACCGCAGGAACAGATCGCCACGGCCCAGAAAGAGCTGGCGCAATTGCTGCCGTGGATCGACATGAGCCAGACCCAATGGGCCACGCTGCGCGTCGACCGTGCCGAGCCGCTGCAATCGGGCCTGAGCCGCCCCGACAACGCCTTCCTCGCCGAGCAAGACCGCCTGCTCGTGGGCTGGCCGACCAAACTGGCGTTGGCACCGGACTTCGCTGATCGCGTCATCGGCAGCCTTGAACGTGACGGCATCCGCCCAAGCGCCAGCGAGCCGTTGCCCGACCTGCCAAAACCCGCCATGGGCGTACCTGCCTGGGAGCAACTGTTGCCATGAGCCTACCCACCCTGCACGACCTGCATCGCCCCCTGGGCAGCACCGGCCTGTTGGTCTCGCCGCTGGGCCTGGGCACCGTGAAGCTGGGGCGCGACCAAGGGGTCAAATACCCCAGTGGCTTCCAGATTCCCGGTGACGACGAAGCCCGCATGCTGTTGCGCCAGGCTCGCGAACTGGGGATCAACCTGATCGATACCGCGCCGGCCTATGGCATGAGCGAGGAACGCCTGG
The DNA here is from genome assembly GCF_002859085.1 of Pseudomonas sp. QC2. Lineage (NCBI taxonomy): Bacteria > Pseudomonadati > Pseudomonadota > Gammaproteobacteria > Pseudomonadales > Pseudomonadaceae > Pseudomonas > Pseudomonas sp. QC2. The sequence continues at coordinate 90,101 of NZ_PKKS01000017.1, read as the reverse complement.
GACCGCTGCTGCGTGACCAGCGCAAGGACTGGGTGATTGTCAGCAAGGTCGGTGAAGAGTTCGAGAATGGCGCGTCCAGCCACGACTTCAGCGCCGCTCACACGCGGATGTCCATCGAGCGCAGCTTGAAACGACTTGAAACTGATTTTATCGACCTGGTGCTGGTGCACTCCGACGGCAACGACCTGCACATCCTCAACGACTGCGAGGTGTACGACACGCTGGCGGCGCTGAAGCAGGAAGGTAAGATCCGTGGTTTCGGCTTCTCCGGGAAAACCGTCGAGGGCGGCGTGAAGGCTCTGGAACAGGGCGATTGCGCCATGGTCACCTACAATCTGAACGAACAGGCCGAGAAAGCCGTCATTGAGTATGCAGCGGCACACGGCAAGGGCATCCTGGTGAAAAAAGCCCTGGCAAGCGGTCACGTGTGCCTGGAGCCGGGAATGGATCCAATTCGTGCCAGTTTCATGTTGTTGTTTGCGCAAACGGGCGTCGCCAGTGCTATTGTCGGGACCATTAATCCGCTGCACCTGGCCCATAACGTGGCGACCGCTGCCCAAGTCATTCGTCAACTCTGATGCCGCCGACGCGGCCGACCCCGTCGCAAGAAGGAGCCGACATGCCGCGAACGCTCATAAGAAAAAACCCCAGCAACTTTAAAACACTGCCGCTGCACGTCGAAGCCACCCCCGAAGGCCTGAGCTATCAGAGCGTTGGCATGCCGCTCAACTTTGCCCAGACCCTGCAAAGACGCAAGCCGGTGGAGGTGGCCGACCCCGAGCGTTTCGCCCTGGAACTGGCCAACCTCGGCGTGTCGGTGCGCCTCACCCTGCATTGGCAAAACAAGGACTACTGGGTGCTGGTGCGCCAGCGCCGGCAGGACCGTGGCGACGTGGTGCTCAAGCTGATCTCCGGCTACGTGCCCGCCCATGAACTGAACCTGCCGCTGCACACCGCCATCCAGGAAATCGCCGAAGAATGCCTGCTGGAGACCCCGGAAGGCTGGCTCAGCGGGCGCTTCAACGACACGTGGCTGCCGGCGCCCTACTCGGCCGCGCTGCATTACCGCGAAGCCCTGCCCTTTCGCCTCAGCCCGCTGTCCGGTGCAGCCCGCCCGGTTCGATGCGCCACCACGCAGTTGATCGAACGCCCGCGCGCCTATGTGCACTTGCCCACCGCATCGCTGCAATTGATTTACGACCTGCGTCTTGAAGTCCCCAAGGAAGCCAAATCCCTGAGTTTGTTCCATGTGGACGAGCGCCTGGAAGGCGACCAACTGGTTGCCCGCCTCGACCGTCAGCGCCCCGACCTGTACCTGATGCCGCTGAAAGACGGCCAACCCCAGGCTGAGCTCTACACGGTCAAGAAAGACCAGCTGTACCCAGCAAGCACGCGGGGTTTGTACCTGGCGGAAAGCTTCGCCCAGCAGGAAGGCTGGCTGGTGCGTGAGGAGCGGATTCGCTGGAAGGATTGGCTGCGTCAGCAAGGCCTGGCAGCGCCTGAGAAAGAATCGAAACTAAAGCGCCTGGCCCAGCGGGTACTGCGCAAGATCGTGCCGAAGAAAAAAGCCAAGGGCTGAATCAGACTGTAGTGAGCGGGCTCGCCCCGCGCCGGGTGGCGAAGCCGCCCCAACAGGGCCGCCTCATTGTGTCAGGCACACCGCGTTGTGAGGTTTGGGGTGGCTGCGCCACCCAGCGCAAGGCAAGCTCGCTCACTACACATCGTGTCAGCCGTTGAGCAAGCGATGGTTATTCGCCCGTGAGGGGATTGGCTACGCAAACCAAGGGCTAAGGACTGTAGTGAGCGGGCTTGCCCCGCGCTGGGTGGCGAAGCCGCCCCAACAGGGCCGCCTCATTGTATCAGGTACACCGCGTTGCCGGGTTTGGGGTGGCTGCGCCACCCAGCGCGAGGCAAGCTCGCTCACTACACATCGTCTCAGCCGTTGAGCAAGCGCTGGTTATTCGCCCGTGAGGGGATTGGCTACGCAAACCAAGGGCTAAGGACTGTAGTGAGCGGGCTTGCCCCGCGCCGGGTGGCGAAGCCGCCCCAACAGGGCCGCCTCATTGTGTCAGGCACACTGCGTTGTTGGGTTTGGGGTGGCTTCGCCACCCAGCGCGGGGCAAGCCCGCTCACTACACATCGTGCCAGCCGTTGAGCAAGCGCTGGTTATTCGCCCGTGAGGGGATTGGCTACGCAAACCAAGGGCTAAGGACTGTAGTGAGCGGGCTTGCCCCGCGCCGGGTGGCGAAGCCGCCCCAACAGGACCGCCTCATTGTGTCAGGCACACGGCGTTGTGAGGTTTGGGGTGGCTGCGCCACCCAGCGCGGGGCAAGCCCGCTCACTACACATCGTGTCAGCCGTTGAGCAAGCGCTGGTTATTCGCCCGTGAGGGGATTGGCTACGCAAACCACGGGCTAAGGACTGTAGTGAGCGGGCTTGCCCCGCGCTGGGTGGCGAAGCCGCCCCAACAGGGCCGCCTCATTGTGTCAGGTACACCGCGTTGCCGGGTTTGGGGTGGCTGCGCCACCCAGCGCGAGGCAAGCCCGCTCACTACACATCGCGTCAGCCGTTGAGCAAGCGATGGTTATTCGCCCGTGAGGGGATTGGCTACGCAAACCAAGGGCTAAGGACTGTAGTGAGCGGGCTTGCCCCGCGCTGGGTGGCGAAGCCGCCCCAACAGGGCCGCCTCATTGTGTCAGGCACACCGCGTTGTCGGGTTTGGGGTGGCTTCGCCACCCAGCGCGAGGCAAGCTCGCTCACTACACATTGCGTCAGCCGTTGAGCAAGCGTTCCAGTCCGACCTTCAACGGGGTGGGCTCGGGCAGCGTGAAGCTCGCCAGCAAGCGCTGGTTATTCGCCCGCGAGTGGCGGATATCACCAGAGCGCGCCGGCCCGTAAGTGATAGTCGGCAATGTGCCCACCACTTCTTCCAAAGCCTGCAACACTTGCTTGAGCGTAGTGGTGCGGTTCCAACCCACATTGATTGCGCCCAGCGGCGCAGCTGGCGCTTCGATGGCCTGCACCAGCACATCCACCAGGTCTTCCACGTACATGAAGTCACGGGTTTGCTCGCCATCGCCAAACACGGCAATCGGCACGCCCTGCTGCACGCGCTCGCTGAAGATACTGATCACGCCGGAGTACGGCGATGAAGGATCCTGGCGTGGCCCGAAGATATTAAAGAAGCGGAAGATCACCGGCTCCAGACCGTGCTGGCGGCGGTAGAAGTCGAAGTAGTGCTCGCTGGCCAACTTATCGGACGCATAGGGCGTCAACGGCGCCTTGGTGGTCTCTTCGTCAATCGAAGCACCCTCGCCGTTGTTGCCATACACCGCAGCGCTGGAGGCATACACCACGCGTTTGACGCCTGCTTTGCGCATGGCTTCGCAGACATTCAAGGTGCCGACGAAATTGCTCTGGTGCGTGCTGACCGGGTCATCCACTGACGCCTGCACCGAGGCCACGGCCGCCAGGTGCACCACAGCCGTTGCGCCGACGGCAGCACGGGCTACCAAATCGGCATCGGCCACATCACCTTCCAGCAGTTCGACGCGCGGATCGTGCAACGGCAAGTTACTGCGCTTGCCGGTGGACAGGTTGTCCAGCACCCGCACGCCGTAGCCCTTGGCAAGCAGCGCATCGACCAGGTGCGAGCCGATAAAACCGGCGCCGCCGGTGATAAGAACCTGCTTACTCATTGTTGCGGATCTTCTCGACAATGGCGGTGGTCGAGCTGTTCTCGACCAAGCCCAGTACTTTGACCTTGCCACCGTAGGCACTGACGATATCTGCCCCCACGACCTGGTCGACGGAATAATCGCCGCCTTTGACCAGCACATCCGGCTTGACCTGGGCCAGCAGGTTTTCCGGGGTCGCTTCCGGGAAGCTGATCACCCAGTCTACCGCGCCCAGGCCAGCCAGCACGGCCATGCGCCGGTCGACACTGTTGATCGGGCGGCCAGGGCCTTTCAGGCGGCTCACCGAAGCGTCGTCGTTGACCGCAACGATCAGGCGATCGCCTTGGGCACGCGCTTGTTCAAGGTAAGTCACGTGACCGGCGTGCAGGATGTCGAAGCAGCCGTTGGTGAACACAATGCTTTCGTTGTGGGCACGCGCATCGTCAATCGCCAGCAGCAGTTGCTCGATGGTCAGCACACCACGTTCCGAACCTTCGGAACGCTGGATCGCACGGCGCAATTCAGGCGCGCTGATCGCGGCGGTACCCAACTTGCCCACCACGATGCCCGCCGCCAGGTTGGCCAGGGCCACGGCGTGGGGCAGTTCTTCACCCGCCGCAATCGAGGCGGCCAGGGTGGAAATCACGGTGTCGCCAGCGCCGGTGACGTCGAACACTTCACGGGCCCGTGCTGGCAAGTGCATGGCCGGGTGGCCGGGGCGCAGCAAAGTCATGCCGTGCTCACCACGGGTCACCAGCAAGGCGCCCAGGTCGAGGTCGGCCATCAGCGCCGCGCCCTTGGTCACCAGGTCGTGCTCATCGGCGCAACCGCCGACGATGGCTTCGAACTCGCTGAGATTAGGCGTGATCAGGCTGGCTCCACGATAAATCGAGAAGTCCTTGCCCTTGGGATCGGCCAATACCGGGATGCCCTTGGCCTTGGCGGCCTGGATCAGTTCCTGGTGGTTCTTCAAGGCGCCTTTGCCGTAGTCCGACAACACCAGCACCTTGACGCCTTCGAGCAACTCGTCGACCTGACCGTTCAGGGCCAGGGCGTCGGTGGCGAAGGGTTCTTCAAAATCGATACGCAGCAATTGCTGGTGACGGCTCATGACCCGCAGCTTGACGATGGTCGGCTGGTGGGCAATGCGCTGGAACAGTGCGCGCACGCCAGCACCGCGCAAGCTGTTGGCCAGGCTTTCGGCGGCTTCGTCGTCGCCGGTCACACCGACCAGGGAGGCCGGGGCGCCGAGGGCGGCAATATTAAGGGCAACGTTGGCAGCGCCACCTGGACGGTCTTCGATTTGCTCGACCTTGACTACCGGTACCGGCGCCTCAGGGGAAATCCGTGAGGTACCGCCATGCCAGTAACGGTCGAGCATGACATCGCCGACCACCAAGACAGGGGCTTGATCGAATCGCGGCATGGACAACTTCATGGAGCAACCCACATACAAAATGAACAGGGGCGCGATATTAGCACAGGGTTACAGGAGGCTTGTGGAGCAGTGAATCCGCTGAGGGTCAAATGGGGGAGCGGGCTTGCTGTGGTGAGGGGCGGGGCAAGGATTCGACGGGCCCCTCCCGGCGGGTACATTGAAGATCCAATGGGGCTGCTTCGCAGCCCAGCGCGGGGCAAGCCCGCTCACTACAGGAAGCCCGCACACATGAGGCTTGTGCAGCTATTGGATCAGGTGATGTCAGCTGACACCGGCGCATCCAGGCCCATGGCGTGCAGGCGGGCGTAGTAGCCGTTCTGCGCCAGCAGCTCGCTGTGGGTGCCACGCTCGACGATCCGGCCGTCGTCCATCACCAGGATCAGGTCGGCCTTCTCGATGGTGGACAAACGGTGCGCGATCACCAGGGTGGTGCGGCCTTGCATGACCTTGTCCAGCGCCGCCTGAATGTGCCGCTCGGACTCGGTGTCGAGGGCCGAGGTGGCCTCGTCGAGAATCAGCAACGGCGCGTTCTTCAGCAAGGCACGGGCAATCGCCAGGCGCTGGCGTTGGCCACCGGACAGCAATACGCCGTTTTCGCCAACCTGGGTGTCGAAGCCCTTGGGCAGTTGGTCGATGAAGTCCTTGGCATTGGCATCCGCCGCTGCCGCTTCAACGTCCGCCCTTGGCGCGCCGGCCAGGTCGCCGTAGGCGATGTTGTTGGTCACCGTGTCGCTGAACAGCGTCACGTGCTGGGTCACCTGGGCGATGTGTTTGCGCAGGTTGAGCAGCTTGTAGTCCTCGATCTCGACGCCGTCCAGCAGGATTTCACCGCTGGCATGGTGGTAGAAACGCGGGATCAGGCTGGCCAGGGTCGATTTACCGCTGCCCGAGCGCCCGACCAGCGCGATCATCTGCCCAGGCTCGGCGGTAAAGCTGATGTCCTTGAGCACATGGCGTTCGGTGCCGGGGTAGGTGAAGTTCAGGTTGCGCACATCAAGACGACCGCTGACCTTGTCACGCTCGACGGTGCCGTTGTCGATTTCAACGTCTTCGTCCAGCTGTTCGAAGATGCTTTCAGCACCCGCCACACCCTTTTGGATGGTCGAGCTGACTTCCGAGAGCTGGCGAATCGGCTTGGGCAGCAGGCCGGCCAGGGTGATGTAGGCCACCATGTCACCGGCCGAAGCATCGCCGCGCAGATAAAGGACCAGGAACATCAGCACCGCCATGGCGGTGTAGATCACCAGTTGCAGCGCCGGCGTGTAGATCGCCCCGGTGCGGGTCATGCGCAGTTGCTTGTCGGTGTTGCTCTGGCTGGCCTTGAGGAAGCGTTTTTCCTCATAGACCTCACCCCCGAAGCTGCGCACCACGCGGTAGCCCTGGATGGTTTCCGAGGCGACGTGCGTGACGTCGCCCATGGCCACCTGGATCTTCTTGCTCTGCTTGCGGAATTTCTTGCTGGCCGTGCTCACCATCACCGCGATCAACGGCAGGATGGCGATCATCACCAGCGTCAGACGCCAGTTCATGTACAGCAGCGAGGCGAACAGGAAGATCACCGTCATGCCTTCACGGATCACCACCTTGATCGCATCGGTCGCCGCCCCCGTGACCATGGTCACGTTGAAGGTGATGCGTGAAATCAGGTGCCCGGAGTTGTGATTGTCAAAGTAGCGGTTGGGCAGCGTCAGCAAGTTGTTGAACAACTGCACGCGCAGGTCATGGACCAGGCCCAGGGAAACCTTGGCCAGCAGGTAGTTGCCCAGGAACGAACCGAGGCCTTGCCAGGCGGCAATCAGGATGATCAGCAGCGGCACGGCTTGCAGCAATTGCAGGTCGCGCAGGAATGGCACGCTGGGGAACAGCACGGCTTCAGGGTTGGAAAGGCCGTCGACGAAGTACTTGAGGATGTACCCCAGCATTGGCTGGGTCGACGCGAAAATCAGAAATCCGACGATACTCAATGCGAACAAGCCGGCATAAGGCTTAACGTAACTGAGCAGGCGGAAGTATATTTTCAAGCTCGAAGGGCTTGCGCTCGGACTGGAGTCGGTCATATCACGCGGCGTTTTGAAAAAGGAGGCTGACTTTAGCACAGCTTCTCTGTTGTACTTGCACCCTGCATGACCCGTAGCCCGGTTGGATCCAACCGGCGACATTATATAGCCACTACTTTAAGATGGTCGGCTTTCTCAATCTGGAATGGCTTTTACTGTATGCACTCCAAGCGCCTGATCTATGGCTCAAATCGCGTTTTCGACTTCCTGGTCCTGTGGATTTTGCCCATTGGCTTGTTGTTGCTGCTGAGCTCGCTGTTCTTCGTCACCAATCGCAATGTGCTGCACAAGTTCTACTACGGCCTGTTCAGTGCTCCCACCCTGTTGCTGCTGTGCCTGCGCCCCAGGGAAATCAAGGAGCTGCTGCGCGAGCCTCTGGCGATCGCGTTCCTGGTGTTTTCCGCCTGGGCGCTGACCAGCCTGCTGTGGAGCCCGGAGCATCACGCCGACACCGACCTGTTCAAGCGCCCACTGCACACCTTCATGCTGTTTGCCGGCTGCGGGCTATTGCTGCATTACCGCAATGAGCTGTTCAAGCCGGTCTTCTTCAGCGCCGCCGTGATTGCGCTGGTGGTGTGCGTGTGCAACCTCGTGGCGTTCTCCAAGGGTTTTGAACCCGGCACGGGCATGCGCATGATCGGTGGCCGTGGCGCCCTCGACAACCCGCTACTGAGCTCCCACGTTTTCGGCTTTTTCTGCGTCTACTGGCTGTACATCTGCATGACCACCCAGCGCCTGCAGGTGCTGTGGTTCAGCATTCCAGCCCTGGCAATCATGACCTTGACGGTGCTGGCCACCGGTTCTCGCACGCCACTGGTCGCGCTGACCCTGACCATTCTCTGGATGACCTTCGTCAGCCGCAACCGCCGCTCGGCCCTGCTGATCGCCGGCATGGTCCTGGGCGCCGCGGGGCTCCTGCTGTTCTACCCGGAGCTGATCACCAACCGCGGCAGCTCGTTCCGCTTCGAGCTCTGGGGCATGTCACTGCAACGCATCGCCGAACACCCATGGATCGGCCACAGCTACGATTCCGAGCTGTACCTGACCCTGGCCGACGGCTACGAACTGCGCGAACCGCACAGCTTTGCCCTGGGCGTGCTGTATTACGTCGGCATCATCGGCTTTATCCCATGGATCTTCATGATCGGCTGGGGACTCTACAAAGGCCTGAAAGAACGCGCCCAGCCACTGTTCATCCTGGCGTCCTCCCTGCTCACCTACGGTATCGGCGCCGGGCTGACCGAGGGCGGTGGCATCCTGTCGCGGCCCAAGGAGCATTGGTTCCTGCTGTGGATCCCGCTGGCCATCATCGCCGGCCTGAGCATCGCCCAGCGCCGCCGCAGCGTGCTGCGCATGCCGGTGCAAACGCTCAAGCCCGAGGCTTTCGACCGACTGTGCAGCGATGCCCAAGTGATTGAAGCCGACGGCCTGGGGCCCAAGGTGCTGCGTCTGGCCGACGGCCGCTTCCTGAAGATCTTCCGTCCGCGCCGCTGGTACACCTCGGGCAGTTTCAACCCCTACTCCGAACGGTTTGCCAGCAACGCCGAGCAATTGCGCACCCTGGGCATCCCCACACCGCAGATCCTGGGCCTCTATGGTCTGCGCGACGCCAGCAGCGCCGTCAGCTACACGCCACTGCCCGGACTGACCCTGCGCCAGGCCCTGCAAAGCCTGGACAGCAGCCTGCGCGAGTCGCTGATCGAACGCTTCGGCCAGTTCATGGCCCAGCTGCATGAGCGCGGCGTGTACTTCCGCTCACTGCACTTGGGTAATGTGCTGCTGATGGATGACGGGGAGTTCGGCCTGATCGATATCGCCGACCTGCGCATCTTCCCGTCGCCGCTGCGCAATGCTTTGCGCCAGCGCAACCTGCGCCATATGCAACGCTACCCGCAGGACCGCGCCTGGTTGTTCGAGACACACTTCGAACAGCTCGCCAAAGGTTATGCGTCCGTTGCCAGCCAAGGCGCCACAGCCAAGATCCGTGAGCAAGTGCTGGCATTGGCCAGTCCCGCCGCCTGATAAAAAAGGCGACTATCACTGCTGATAGTCGCCTTTTTCATTCCCCTCGCTACCTCACTTCTTGAGGGGCGCCAGATATAACCGCACCAACCCGCGCAAGGTCTTGCGCCCCCAGAACTTCAGCGGGATCTGCTTGAGGATCTCCCGCGCCAGTGGCCGATCACGATCGGCCGTCTTGAGGAACATCGAGTTCAGGAAGTTGTAGCGCACCGCGTCATAGGCCGGGTGATCGCTGAACTTGGCGTAGGTCTTGAGAATGTTCTGGATCATGTAGCGGTGGTTCTTGTAGGTGTTGGCCGCATGCTGCCGATAGCGCGCCATCACCACGCCGAGGGCGTCGATGGTGTAGCCCGCGGCGGTGATTTTCAATTGGATCAGCAGGTCTTCAAGGGGAATTTGCGGATCGAACCCACCGACTTCCTCCAGCACTTCCCGGCGAATCAGCATGGTCGGCGCCGGCGGAAAAGGCTTGCGGTCCATGAACATGTCGTCGAAATCCAGGCTGCGGAACGGCACGTCGCGGCGCTGTTTTTTCTCCGGGTGCAGGTTACCGTCGCCATCGATCAGCTCGATGTTACCCGCACACATCCCCACCGTTGGCTTGCCTTCCATGTAGGCCACCTGGGTGGCGATGCGGTCCGGCAACATGATGTCATCCGACCCGAACGGGGCGATCAGGCTGCCCTTGGCGCGGGCGATGGCACCATTGAGCGTGGCGGTGAGGCCCTGGTTCTGCTGCACCTGGAAATCAAAACCGTGCTCGGCCTGCAGCCGCTGGATGCGCTCGACACTGTCATCCTTGGAGCCGTCGTCCACCACCAGCAGCTCGATATTCGGGTACGTCTGGCCAAGCACACTGAGGATGCTCTCTTCGATATACCGGCCGTGGTTGTAGGACGCGATAATCACCGAGACCAGGGGTTGCTGCGCTGTCATGCTCTACCTACTTCTTTCAAACCGGTTTCAATGAGGTTCAGGTACTTTTGCTGGAATTCGGCCAGGGCGTGGTTTTCTTCCAGGTAACGGAACACCTGTTCACCCTTGGCACGCAATTGTTCGTCACTCATGGCCAGGTAAGTGTCCAGGGCCACTGTCAGTTGCTCGACATTGCCGGGCTCGTGGGACAACCCGCCCGCCCCTTCCACCAGCGGCAGCATGGCCGGCCCGTTGGAAGCAATCACCGGCAAGCGCCCGCTCATGCCTTCCAGCAGCGCCAGGCCCAGGCCTTCAAGCAAGGAAGGCATGGTCCAGATATCGAAGGCGCGCACATACTTGAGACCGTCTTCGCGAAAGCCCAGCAGGTGCGCGCGGCCGGTGAGGCCCAGGCGCTCGATGTCCGCACGCAAGTCTGCTTCGGCACGGCCGGAACCGATGATGCCGACCTGGGCATTGGGGTATTTGTCCTTGAGACGGGCAAACGCCTGCAGCAGGTGCGTATGGCCCTTGATCGGCACCAGGCGCCCCAGCGCGCCGATGATCCGTGCGTCGAGCGGCAGCCCGAGTGCCTGGCGCGCTTGCTCACGCGGCAGCTGCAAGGCTTCGGCCTGGGGAATATCGATGGCGTTGGTGACGAAGGTGGTGTTCTCGCGGGTGAAGCCGCAGTTGAGGCCGACCAGGTAATCCCTGACCGCCGCCGACACCCCGACAAACCGCCAGGCCGGGCTGACCAACCGGCGGGTCTGACGCCGGCGATAGGCGCGCTCGTACTCGCCAAAACCATGGGAGATCCCGATGCACAATGGGATCTTCAACCAGCGGTTGAGGGACAGCATCATGTTCACTGATTTGAAGCGGTTACAGATGACCACGTCAAACTTCTGCTCGCGGCAATACTTGTAGATCTCCCACATGGCGCCCAGGCGAATGCCCTTGAGCGCCTTCTCGGGAAACTCGAAATACTTGGAGTGGTCCGCCACGCTCAACGGTTGGCCCGGCTGCGGTCGCCCGCTGAGAAAGGCCGACGTCACCTCAAAGCGCTCCGTCGGCAGCGCCTTGACGATCTGCTCGCCGAGGTCGGCGAAATCATTGAGCTTGACGTTGTAGTCCGGCTGCAACTGCAAAACCTTGAAACGAGGCTTCATATCACTCCATGAGGCAATCGGGCTGCTACACGCGGGCAGCCCGACGAAAAAAGTCAATTTCAGTCCTGCTTCAGCACCCAAAGCAGCTCGTGACGGCGCACGGCCTTGCGGAAAAATTCGTTCTCGCCGTAAGGCGATGGACCACGACCCGCCAGTAATTGCTGCAACAGGCGACGTACCCGACGCTTGAACGGCGCACGGGGCTGCAGGTCATGCATCATGCCCAACGCCATGGCCTTGTCTTGCTGCTGGCTCAGGCTCAGCACCCGGCAATAAGGCTCAAGCACCTGGGCGGCATCGAACTGCGGCGGCAAAGCGATGCCGGCGCCTGAATCACCCATGGGCCAGCGGTCATTATCATGCAGATGGTTGGCATAGCCGAGCAAGGTACCCGGTTGCCACTCAAGCCCCTGCAACGCTTGCACCACCGCAGTGTGTGCACAAATATGGTCCGGGTGAGGGTCGAGCACCGGCGTCGGCAACACAATCACCTCGGGGCGCGCCTTGAGCAGCACCGCGCGCAGGTCGGCAATCAAGTTGTCCCAGGTCGGCGCGCCGTCCACATCGCCCGGCAATGCCAAGGCATTGAACTGGCGGAACAGCCGCGTATCGTCCAACTGCGCTTCGCGCGAGACCTGGGGCTGATCGGGGGCGTCGCGCATAGCCGGCAGCTGCAGGCAAAAATACCCCAACTGCACGCAGTGCGCCTCGGGCACGCCGGCCCAACGCGGCACGGCAATGCTGTCCCAGGCACGCAGGCGCCCTTTGATCCGCGCCGCTACAGCCGGGGGCATGCCCATCTGCTGATAGTGTTCGGCCTCGATTTCACCGGCGGTCAGGGTCACGATCCAGCTTTCATCGGCCTGGCCATACAGGCCGAAGGCGGCCAGTTCGGCATCGTCGGCATGGGGCGCGATCACCATCACCCGCTGGCGGGCAGCGTCCGGCTGACGAAAGACCCACAAGACAGGCTGGCCGATCACGCGGCAAAAACGACCGCGCAGGCGCAGTTCACCGCCGGCCAATGCCGCCGCCGAACCGGTGAGGTTGAGGTAACGCTTGCCGGCCACGCCGCGCTCGAACGCCTGGCGATCGTCCAGAAACTCAACCGCAGGATCAAAGAAACGGCCCCATAGGTTGCTTTTGAGCTGTACTTCGACGATCAGCGTTTCATCGCCAGCCAGCTCGAGCGGCGTATCGGCGAGCAACTTGCCGCCTTCCAGACGCAAGCCGACCTGCTGGCCACTCGACGCAAAACGGTAGTGGTAGTCATCCTTGGGCGAATAAAACAGATGGTCGGCAAACCAGGCTTCATGGGCCACCCACAGCACAATCGCGAGGATCAACGGCAGCCACCAGGCCACCAGCACACCGGCCGCAATCAACACCAGCAGGCCGATCAGCAGCGCAATGCGTTTATTGCGGCGGTGGCGCTTGAGCAGTTGCTGTTTACGGCTCATACGCTGAACACCGGCACTGGGTTGCACCAGCGCTCCTTGTACTCGCGGTCGGCACGCCCGAAGGAAAAGCGCAGCGGTTTCTCCACCGCCCGCGCCTGTTCCCAGGCGCTTTGCGTATTGAGAAAACTCAGTACGCTGCCGGGGCTGAATGCACGGGTTTCAGGGTCGACACCGCCGTTGACGTATTCAATGCTGACCCACTCAGGCGACTCGACGCGATACACCAGCTGCACGGCAATCGGCGCATCGTTGAGAAACAGCACCGAGCCCATCAGGAAATCCTTGAGCAACGCCAGCACCTCAGCCAGGCGCTCGGCGCCGGTGGCGGGGAAACCCCAGCGGCGCTGGAACAGATCGCAGTAGATGGCCGCCAGTTCCGTGCTGGAAAACTCATTCACCGCCCGCACCACGCCACCCGCCTCTTCCAGCAGACGCAATTCGCGGCGCTGGTTGTAGCGAAATTTCTTCGACAGGTCTTCGGGGGTGCGCGCCATGGCCAACTGCTCGGCCTGCGGCTTGAGGGTGCTGATGCGGCCCTCGTTCAGCGCTGACAAGTAACGCCCACGATGGCGCACCGGCAACTGCGCATCGGCGGCGATCGGCAGGATGATCTCGGCATTGCCGAGGTCAAACAGGCCTTTCTTGCCGCTGCGCTTGAGCACGTCCTTGGACAGGGCCAGGTCGCGTCCCCAGGTGGCAATTGCCCCCTTGAGTTCGCCGTCCTGTTCCCAGCCCAGGTAACGCACCGGAATCTGCGCCAGGTCCGCCAACCGCTCGACAACCTGCGGATGGGTCGCCACGCTGCCGCCAAACCGCTGCCAGGCCTGGGCGTAAACCTCGGCCTCGACAGGCGCCCAGCCACGCTCACGCCAAGCCTGGAAGCGGTTCAGCATTTAGACCACAGCGTCATAAGGGTCCACGCCGTCCTTGACGACCAGGATGTCTTCCATGATCAGGTACTGCAAGTCAGAGCCGAAGAACATGTTCAGCGCGTCGGTCGGCGAGCAGATCATCGCTTCGCCACGACGGTTGAGCGAGGTGTTCAGCGACACGCCGTTACCGGTCAGTACTTCCAGCTCTTTCATCATGTCGTAGTAGCGCGGGTTGTACTCGCGCTTGAGCACCTGGGCGCGGGAGGTACCATCTTCGTGGACCACTTCCGGCACGCGGGTTTTCCACTCTTCCGACACTTCAAAGGTGAAGGTCATGAACGGCGCCGGGTGATCGACCTTGATCATCTGCGGGGCCACGGTGTCGAGCATCGACGGGCAGAAAGGCCTCCAGCGCTCGCGGAACTTGATTTGGTGGTTGATGCGGTCAGCCACGCCGGTAGCGCTAGGGCAACCGATGATCGAACGACCGCCCAAGGCACGCGGGCCAAACTCCATGCGCCCCTGGAACCAGGCCACCGGGTTGCCGTCGACCATGATCTTGGCGATGCGCTTAGGCATGTTTTCGATCTTGCGCCAGTTCGGCTTGCTCTCGTGCTTGGCGCACGCGGCAATCACGTCTTCGTTGCTGTAGGACGGGCCGAGGTAGACGTGTTCCATCTTCTCGACCGGCACACCACGGGCGTGGGACACATAGGCCGCCGCACCTACCGCGGTGCCGGCATCGCCGGACGCCGGCTGCACGAACAGCTCTTTCACGTCGTCACGGGCGATGATCTTCTGGTTCAGCTTGACGTTCAGTGCACAACCGCCGGCGAAGGCCAGCTTGCCGGTGTCCTTGAGGATGTCGCCCAGGTAGTGGTCGATCATCTGCAGGGCCAGCTTCTCGAACAGCGCCTGCATGCTGGCCGCGTAGTGGATGTACGGTTCGTCGGCGATATCGCCTTCGCGCTTCGGACCCAGCCACTCGATCAGTTTGGGCGAGAAGTAGAAACCCTTGCCCTTCTCTTTATAACGGCGCAGGCCGATGACGTTGGCGTAGTCGGTGTTGATCACCAGTTCGCCGTTTTCAAAGGAGGCCAGGCGCGAGAAGTCGTATTTGCTGGCGTCGCCGTACGGCGCCATGCCCATGACCTTGAACTCACCGTCGAGCATCTCGAAACCGAGGAACTCGGTGATCGCGCCGTACAGGCCGCCGAGGGAGTCCGGATCGTAGAATTCCTTGATCTTGTGGATCTTGCCGTTTTCGCCGTAGCCGAAGAACGTGGTGGCGTACTCACCTTTACCGTCGATACCGAGGATCGCGGTTTTTTCCTGGAAGCCGGAACAGTGGTAGGCGCTGGAAGCGTGGGCCAGGTGGTGTTCAACCGGCTCGATCTTGATTTTCTTCGGATCGAAGCCCAGTTGCTCCAGGCACCAGACGATCTTGTTGCGATAGCGCTTGTAGCGACGGTTGCCCATCAGGATCGCGTCGAGGGCGCGGTCCGGGGCGTACCAGTAACGTTTGGCGTAGTGCCAGCGCGCCTCGCCGAACAGGCTGATCGGGGCGAACGGGATCGCCACCACGTCAACGTCGGAAGGCTTGATGCCGGCCTGCTCCAGGCAGAACTTCGCCGACTCGTAGGGCATGCGGTTCTTTGCATGTTTGTCGCGCACGAAGCGCTCTTCTTCGGCGGCCGCGATCAGCTTGCCGTCGATATACAAGGCTGCGGAAGGATCATGGCTAAGGGCGCCGGACAGGCCAAGAATCGTCAATGCCACAGGGGTCTAGCCTCTTTTAGTCTGCATGCAGGCGGGTTGCGCCTGAAAAAAGTGTGCTTCCCGCCTGGGCAGGAAACAGCTAAAGGGCGGGATTATAGCGTAAAAGAGGTGGGAAACTGTTAGCGGCAAGCGTCAAGAGGGACTAGCGGAAGATCTCGATGCTGCCGTCCTTGTTTTGACGGTAGATCGTGTAGGGCAGCACCAGCGTGTCCAGCACGCCGGAGGCCACGAATTCGATGGCGATGATAGGGACGGCACCGAGGTCTATCAGGCTTACATCGTTGAGGCTTTTTTCAGGCTTGGGTTCGCCATTGAGCGTACAGAACCCGTACATCACCCCGCTGTAGATGCGCGGCACGTTTTCGCAGTGACTGCGCGAATCCTTAAGGTTCTGACTGGCCACGGCGTCGGGACGGAAAACGGTGTTGATGGTTCCGCAACCGGCAAGTACCAGGCAGGCAACCAGCCACAGGACGTTCGATGCACGCCTCACGAACCACTCCTTTTGACCCATCGGCCATTATCGACGAAGCGGCTCACGCTAACATCGACGGGCCTGGAGCCCCAGTGTCGAAGCACCGATTCGCACCGTAGGCTGATTCCTAAATGATAAAAATCGCCTGACTCACTAAACTCGCGACCTTTTGCGCGTTTACACACTAAGCGCCACGGATTCCGGCTGACTCATGAACAACCTCACCCGTCTTACCCTGTTGTTGCCCAGCCTGCTCGCCTTGTGCGACACCGCCCAGGCAGACGACACAGCCCTGATCCTCGACCCCAGCGTCGTCACCGGCTCGCGCAGCGCCAGCCCGACCTTCGATCTGCCCTACTCGGTGGACGGCATCAGCCACGAGCAGATCAGCGACGGCCAATTGGGCATCAACGCCTCCGAAGCCCTGTCCCGCGTGCCCGGCCTGGTGGTGCAGAACCGTCAGAACTATGCCCAGGACCTGCAGATTTCTTCCCGTGGCTTCGGCGCCCGCTCGGCCTTCGGCGTGCGCGGACTCAAGCTGATCGCCGACGGTATTCCCGCCAGCACCCCGGATGGCCAGGGCCAGGCAGCCACGTTCAACCTCGACACCGCCGAACGTATCGAAGTGCTGCGCGGCCCGGCAGCCACCTTGTATGGCAGCAATGCCGGCGGCGTGATCCAGATGTTTTCCCGCGACGGCGAAGGCTCGCCCCGTATCGGCGCCGAGACCCTGGTAGGCAGCGACGGTCTGAACAAAAACCACCTGACCGCCGAAGGCGCCGCCAACGGCGCAGGTTTCGTGCTGGACGCCTCGCGGATGGACACCAACGGCTATCGCGACCACAGCAGCGCGCGGCGAGACCAGACCTTTGCCAAGCTCAACTTCCGCCCGGATGACGACAGCAAGCTGGCGCTGATCTACAGCAGCCTGGAGCAGAACGGCACGCAGGACCCGCTGGGGCAGACGTGGGCGGCGTACAAGGCTGATCCGCGCTCGGTGAGTGCCAACGCGCTGACGTACAACACGCGTAAAAGCATCGATCACCAGCAATTGGGCATGAATTACGCCCGCTATTTCGGGGATGCGACGTTGCAGGTGAATGGGTATACGGGGCGGCGGAGTGTGATTCAGTATTTGTCGATTCCCAAGGGCACACCCGCCAACGAGCGCGGCGGCGGCGTGGTGCAATTCGACCGCAAGTTCTATGGCGGCAGCGTGCGCTGGATGCAGCCTGTCGAGCGCGCGCCCGGCGAGCTGATGATCATCACCGGCCTGGACTTCGACCAGAGCGAAGACAGCCGCCATGGCTATCAGAATTACAGCGGCAACACCCTTGGCGTAAAAGGTCAGCTGCGTCGCGATGAAATCGACACGGCGCGTAGTCTTGACCCTTACATCCAGGCCAACTGGGCCCTCGACCGCTGGACCCTGCAAGCCGGCGTTCGGCATAGCACCATGGCGCTGGACGTTGACGACCAATTCCTCAGCAACGGCGATTCAAGCGGCAACAAGACCTATCAAAAAAACACGCCGTCGATGAGCGTGATGTATGCGTTCACGCCGCAGCTGCATGGTTATGTCAGTGCCGGCAAAGGCTTCGAAACGCCGACCCAGGCCGAATTGGCCTACGCACCGGGCAGCGTCGAGGGCTTCAACTTCGGTCTGAAGCCATCGGAAAGCACCCAGTATGAAGTGGGATTGAAAGCCCAGCTCAACAACACGCGAATCAACGCTGCCGTATTCCAGATCACCACCGAAGATGAACTGGTGGTCAACCAATCACTGGGCGGCCGCACCAGCTACCAAAACGCCGGCCGCACCCTGCGTCGCGGCTTCGAACTGGGCGTCGAAAGCCAACTCAGCGAACAGTGGTCCGCCAACCTCGCCTACACCCGCTTGCAAGCCACCTACGACAGTGACTTCGTCAGCGGCGGCAGCACCGCCGTCGACAAGGGCAACTACCTGCCCGGCGTGCCGCAAACCACGCTGTTCGCCGAGCTGAACTGGAAACCCCGCGACTGGGTCAGCACTGCCATCGAAGGCCTGTACCGCAGCAAGGTCTACGTCGAGGACACCAATAGCCAGCACGCCGCACCGGCCTACAGCGTATTCAACTGGCGCGCCCGTTTCGAACAGAAGGTCGAACACTGGACCTTCCACCAGACCCTGCGCCTGGATAACCTGCTCGACCGTCAGTACGTCGGCTCAGTGATCGTCGGCGATGGCAACAACCGCTACTACGAAGCGGCGCCAGGGCGTTCCTGGTATGCAGGCGCCGGTGCGGAGTACTCATTCTGATCAGTGCGCCCGCACAAAAAAGCCTGCGGGCGGTCGAAAGCCCCTGATCACCTGTCCTCTCTGCAAGGAACGCTCATGAAACACATCGCGGTTATCGTCGCCCTGGGCCTGCTCAGCGGTTGTGGCGTGCAAGGCATGAAGCCCGGCGGCACGGCCGAGGCCCCGTATAAAGACATGCTCAAGAAGCCGCTGCTGGCCGACTCGGTCATGCGTGACGGCGACGACCTCAGTTACCAGGTTCACGTCACGCTGACCGACAATGTCGCCGTGCCGGATATCGCACAGCTTCAGGCGTCCTGTGCCACCCCGAGCGGGAGCCTGTTGTATATGGAGGCCCCCGGCACCCCAGGTGCCGATGGCCAGCCCACGCGCATCACTGTCATGCGCAACCTGGCGCCGGAAGTGATCGGCGAACTGCAACAGAACGCCAGCTTTACCGACGCGTGCGCCCGCACGCCGCGCCCGGACTGGCGCCTCGTCAGCACGACAGACACCCAACGCCAATTGTTGATCGACCGTGCCAGCCTCAAGACCGTGGGCGAGAAAATCGAGTTCTGGGGCGCCTACGATGAGCCGCTCATTCTGATCAATACACTCAAAAAAATGCCGTATGCCCAGACCCGCCTGCACTGGGAGGTCAGTTGCAGCCGCCAGACCTATCGGACCCTGGCCGCCTTCAGCCTCACGCCGAAAAACACCGTGACCTTCGGCAACGTGGTAGCCGTTCCCATCGACCAGCCCTTCAGCACCGCCGAGGCGGACACCCGGACCCTGCTCAAGGCCGCGTGCTCGCCAACAGCAGCGCAGCTGCCGGTAGCCGTTACGCGCACCAAGCTCATGCAAACCCTGACACCCGCGCCTGTCCCGGCAACGGTGACGGAGGCGATCTCCGCACTGGGCATGCCCGCCCCAGCCAAGCCTCTGCACCACCTTGTGGAGAAGCGCGAATTGGGCTCCTCCAGCTTGCGCACTGAGGTGTTCATTGAGCCCGGGGCGGGGAACAACCTGCTTAAACTCCGCCGTGCCACCCCATCCTCAAGTGCCAAGATCACGACATTCAGAGGCTTGTTCAGCCTGACCTTCCAAAGCGAATTTGAACTGCGCGGGATGAACGTCTCGGCCGCCAGCACGGTTGAGCAACTCAGTTTCAGCGGCGACTGGAAGCACATGCCGATCGGGACAACGCTGGGGTTCAAGCTCAAAGAGCTCAATCGCAACACGGCTGAAGAGGACCGCGTGCTGTCCCGCGACGCGACGTGTGTGGTAGCACGCGAAGTGCCGGCCAGCGACATCAACTCGGCGCTGAGTGGCACTGCCAAGGCGCTCAATTGCACCACGACGGGTGATAACTACCAGGCGACCAGCACAGTCATGTACCTGCAGGACTACGGGTATTTCTTCACCCAGCAGGACGTCGTCAAGGGCAAATACACAACCCGCACGACGCTGGTCAACGCACAATAGCGCCGATCAATAGCGCTCAAGCAGGCGCCGACTGGCAAAGCTGAAGGTCAACACCCCGAAAATCAGCACACCGGTCGCCACCTGCTGCCAGTAGAAATTCCAGCCAATCAGCAGCAGGCCGTTGGCGATTACATTGATGAACAGCACGCCCAGCAGGGTCCCTGGAATATTCGCCCGACCCTGTCGGCTCAGGGTTGTGCCGATGAACACCGCGCCAATCGCGTTGAGCAAAAATGCGTTGCCGGACAGCGGCACATAGGCGCTGACCGTTGAGCTGAGCAGCACCCCGCCCACCCCACACGCCAACGCAGTGGCCAAGGCCACGACGGTGACGATACGCCGCACCGACAACCCTGAGTAATACGCCAGCAGCGGCTGCGTACCTTGTGCGAGCAACTCCCGCCCCAGGCGTCCGCGCGCCAGTGCCACACCGTAGAACAGCGCCAGCCCCAACACGATCGACAACGGCGCCAGCCCCGTCAGTTCAGGTTTCAGACCTTGGACGATATAGATGGGCTGGCCCCCGTCCGAGAGCAATTGCTGGGCGCTGGTGCCGATGAACAATGTGCCCAGGGTGGCAAGGAACGGGCTGATCCGCAGCCCGGCGATCAGCCCCGCGTTCACCAGGCCCACCAGCAGCGCGGCAAGCAACGCACCGGTCGCGGCAAACGCCCAGCCATGCCCGCCATTGAGCAGCACCACAAAGCTGAAACTGGCGAAGTCCAACGCCGTGCCCACCGACAGATCAATGCCGCCGGCCGCCACGGCGTAGGTCATGCCGATGGCCACAATCGCCAGCAACACGAAATTGTTCAACACCAGGCTTTGCAGGTTACCGGCGCTGAGGAAGCCCGGCGCCTGCAACGCAAACACGCCGACGATCAGCGCGAACACCAGGGGTAATGTCAGCGGTAACCAGGCGCGCAGGTTCATGTCGTCGCTCCCCGGTTCAGCGCGCTGGACGCCGCGACCACCAACAAGATCAACACGCCCTGCACACCATTGACCCAGAAGTTCGACAGGTTAAGCAGTTGAAAGCCATTGATCAGAAACCCGATCAACAGCGCCGCCAGCAACGTGCCTGGAATACTCGCCACCAGCCGGCGGGAAAACACCACGCCAAGAAACGCAATCGCCACCACCGACAACAGCATGTCGCCCGACCCGGTGGTACTGCCGCTGAAAAACGCCGCCGAGCACAACGCCGCCACGGCAGCAGACAGTCCCGACAGCAGGTAACTCGACAGCACATAGCCAGGCACACGAATGCCCGCCGCTTCGGCCGCCTGGGGGTATTCGCCGACGGCGTGCAGGCGCAGCCCGTAGGGCGAATGCTGGATCAGCAAGGTCAGCAGCGCCGCCGTTACCAACAGCACCCATGCCAAGGCAGGCACACCTAACCCAGTGCCGCCACTGAGCACATCCAGCAGCGGCGAGTCAGTGGACACCACGGTGTTTTCGGTCAACACCAGTTCCAGCCCGGCCAGCACGTTCATGCTCGCCAGCGTCGCCAACAGCGGCGGCAAACGCAGCACTACCACGGCCAGTCCATTGAGCAGGCCGACCGCCAGGCCGCAGCCCAGGGTCAGCAGCACGGTCAGCCAGAGCTCCAGGCCGGCATTGTTGAGACGGCTGAATACCGCCGCGCACAACCCCAGGTTGGCCGCCAGCGACAGGTCGAGCCCACCGGAGACCACGTTCGAACCTCCGCCGATGATCACGCAGGTCAACCCGAAGGCCAGCACACCAAGAATCGCCGACTGGCTGAACACATTCGCCAGGTTGCCCACCGACAAGAAATTCGGCGCCGCCACGGCAAACCCCACTAGAATCGCCAGAAACACCCCCACCGAACCTCGTCGCAGTATGGCTTCAAGCATGCTCGACCTCCCGCACCGGCGCAGCGGCGGCCGGTACAGCGCCGGTGGCACACGCCAGCAACTGGTCGCTGTCGGCTTCTCCCGCACGAAACTCACCGGCCATCTCACCGCGATGCAGCACCAGGATGCGATCGCTGATCCCGAGCAATTCGGGCAAGTCCGACGACAACACCAACACCGCCGCCCCCTCCTCCACCAGGCGCCCGATCAAACGATAGATCTCGACTTTGGCGCCGACATCCACGCCCACACACGGCTCATCGAGCAGGTACACGGCCGAGCGACGGCTCAGCCATTTCCCCAGGGCAACCTTCTGCTGGTTGCCGCCACTGAGCTGGCTGACCGCCGCGTGCGGACCCGGCGCCTTGATCGCCAATTCCTCCATCAGCCGCAAGCTTTCCGCCTGCTCTTTGGCGCGACTCAACCAGCCCCAGCGGCTGAACCGGCCCAGCCCCGCCAGTGTGAGGTTTTCCAACACCGACAGAACCGGCGCAATCCCCTGGCTACGACGCTCCTCGGGCACCAAGGCAATGCCCTCGGCAATCGCTTGGCCTGGCGAGCGCAGGCGCAGCAACCGCCCGTGCAGATGAACGCTGCCACTGTCAGCCTGCTCGACGCCAAACAGGGTCTTGAACAACGCCTTGGCGCCCGACCCCACCAGCCCCGTCAGGCCGACGATTTCACCGCGGCGCACTTCAAGGTCAATCTGCCGGTAGCGCCGCGCCAGGCTCAACCCGCGCACTTGCAACAACGGCTCGCCCAGCTCGACCTTCACCTTGGGGTACATCTCCTGCACCTCGCGGTTGACCATCAGCCGCGCAATCTCGGCGCTGGACGTATGCCGAGGCTGCACCACCGCCACATCGCGGCCATTGCGCAGCACCGTGACCTCATCGCACAGGCTGTCGATTTCCTGCAGGTAATGGGAGATGTACAGAATCGACAGGCCTTGGTCGCGCAGGCGCTTGACGATGCGCAGCAACTGGTCGACCTCGCGCTTGACCAGCGCGACGCTGGGTTCATCGAACACCAGGATCTTGGGCTGGCGAATCAACGCCCGGGTGATTTGCAGCACCTGGCGCTCGGCGCTGTTCAGCTCGCCCACCAGCGCACCGGCAGGCAGCTGCACATCAAAATATTCGGCCAGCAAACGATCGGCTTCACGCTGCTGTCGACGCCGATCCACAAACGGCCCACGGCGCAGTTCATGGCCGAAAAACAACGCCTCGCCCACGGTAAAACTCGCTGGCAACAGGCGCTCCTGATGGATGAACTGCACACCCAATGCGTCGACCTGACGCGGTGACAGTGCGGCGTACGACTGACCGTCGATACTCACCTGCCCGGCATCGGCCTTGTGGATGCCGGCCAGCACCTTGATCAACGTCGACTTGCCTGCGCCGTTCTCGCCGACCAGGCCATGGATGGTGCCGCGCTCGACCTTGAGGCTCGCATCGTCCAGTGCCAGCGTGGCGCCAAAGCGTTTGTGCAGATTCTGCAGGTGCAACGCCGCCATCAGTCACCCCGCAGTGCTTGGACCTGCGCCAGGTTGTCGGCGGTGGTCAGCAACGTGGCCACATGGGTCTCCTTGGGCAAGTCACGTTGCCCGGCCAGGTAACGCGCCACGTTCTGCACGGCGGTCTTGCCGATCAGCGCCGGTTGTTGCGCCACCACTGCACCGACCGGCGAGTTCGTCTGGCCGAGCAGCGCGAGCACTTCGGGGGTGCCGTCGACGCCATAGGTCTTGATCTCGGTACGCTTGGCATCGATCAACGCCTTGCTCGCACCCAACTGCGGAATGTCCCACGCCGACCAGATCGCCGAAACACTGCCCGCCGGGTACTTGTTGAGCAGCGCCGACACCTGGGAATAGGCATCCTGCACGGTATTGGGGATCACATCGCGCAACTCGGGCTGGATGATCTCCAACTGCGGGTGGTCCTTGAGTGCCAGCTTCAACTGGTCATAACGGATCGCACACACCGGCACACCGTAGAAGCCGTTGAACACCAGAATCTTGCCCTTGCCGCCGGCGTCCTTGATCAACTGATCGGCCAGCGCCTTGCCGGTGGCGACGTTATCGGAGGTGGTGTTGTTGAGGCTGTATTGCGACGGCGCGTCGATGGTGAACAGCGGAATGCCGGCCTTGCTGATGCGCTTGAGCCAGGGATCGATCACGCTGAGGGTGCCGAGGGTCTGGATCACCGCGTCGGGCTTCTGGGTGACCACGGTTTGCAGCTGCGTCACCAGGTTCTTGTCGTTGCGCCCGGCATCAAGGGTGATCGGCGTGCCGCCCAGGCGCTTGATCTCATCGACCTGCGCCTGGAATGCCTTGATATCGAAGTAGTGACTGGTGCCGGTCATGCTCACAGCGATGCGCTTGCCGGCCAGGGACGGCACGGTGTCGTCACCGTCTGCGGCATAGGCCGCGCCGCTCAACAACAGCGCGGCGCCGAGGCAGATCAAACGGGAAAACGAGGAAAGGCTGGAAGGCATACAGGGCTCCTGAGCCACCGGTGAAAGGGTTCACCCAGTGACATTGCAGAGCCCGTGCCAGGATTTTTATCGCATTAAATCAACGATATAAAAACCCTGGATGAAAATAGACTGTCGTTCTTGGGCACAACTGCCCACCGACTGTTGCTCACGCAACACTTGCAGGCGATGAGCATAGGTACCTACACATCTTTTGATAGGAGCACGAGCATCCTGTAGTGAGCGGGCTTGCCCCGCGCTGGGTGGCGAAGCCGCCCCAAACCCAAGCACCTCGGTCTTGCTGAAAAAACGCGGCGGTTTTATTAGGGCGGCTTCGCCACCCAGCGCGGGGCAAGCCCGCTCACTACAGTGGTAGACGATGAGGCCCTTGAGCCTTGCTGCGGCACCTACAGGGGTCCGGTGATCTGCTTAGGCAAGCGCTGATCAATCAGTTGGTACAACGCACTGTCCTGCGGCCAATTACGCATGAACCGCGCACGGTCCTTGGCATACGCCGGGGCGAAGCTGGCGGCGGAGGTGTGTTGGCACATCGCATCAAGGTCGATCAGCGACCAGCGGTCCTGGTCCCAGAACAGGTTGTGGCCCTTGAAGTCACCATGGCTGATGCGCTCGCGGATCAGTTCGGCGAACAGGTGATCCAGCGCCTGCAGTTCGTTTTCCGGCGCTTCACCGCTTTCAACATACGGCGCGAAGCGTTCGATGATGTCCGGGCCCGGCAGGTATTCGGTGATCAGGTACGCGCGGCTGCGCAGCCAGAAAAAGCGCTTCTCCAGCACGGCCAGCGGCTTTGGCGTGGCAATACCGAGGAACGCCAGGCGGTTGCCTTCGCGCCAGGAATGCCAGGCTCGACTCGGGCGCCAGAAACGTTTGAGCCAATGGGCAAAACCCTTGATGTTGTAGCGCTTGATCACCAGCGGCCGGCCAGCAACTTCGACTTTGGCGACGCTGGCGGCGCCGCCGGTTTTATACAAATGGCCTTGGTCCAGCAGCGCATCGGCCTGCTCAAGCACCGGCAACATCGCCGGCGCTTCTTCACGACGAATCGCGCGCAAAGCAAAGGCGCCACGCACCACGCTGAACAGCGTGCATTCGCGGCCGGTCTTGTTCAAAAAGTCCTTGAGGCGCCAGGCGCTGACTTTGCGCACCTGTTTCTCCAGGGCTTCCAGCGGCAGGGCGTGCTCGCCGTTGCTCAGCAGGTAGTACACCAGCAGTTCTTCGGTAAACGGCTCAAGGTTTTTTGGCAACTGAGCGAAAAACACCCCGAGGTTTTCCAGCACGCGGTTGCGCGACAGCGGCTTGCCAGCCTCTTCGACGCGAATCCCGGCACCGTCGATCAAATACAGCTTGCCGTTCTGGCGCAGCAGGTTGTCCAGGTGCAGGTCTTCCTGCCACAGCCCTTTGGTGTGCATCTGCGCAATCGCACCCAGCGCTTCAGCCAGCACGGCGGTTTGTTCGTCAGCCAACGGCGGCAACGCTTCGACGGCGTGCCAGGCATCTGCCAAGCTCTCGGCGCCCTCGATGAATTCGAACAGCAGCCAGCCACCCTCGCCTTCCTGCAAGCCATCGGCCAACAACAATGGCGTGGTCAGGCCTTGCTCGGCCAGCAAACGCACGCCGCTGAGTTCACGCTGGAAGTGCCGCGCGGCCTTGCTGCCCACCAATAACTTGGCCAGTACCGGACGCCCGCGCCATACCGCTGCGCCGACATACCGCTCGCCCGGCAACACGCGCAGCAGGCTGAGCAGTTGCAGTTGGCCAGGGCCTGCGGCATCCGCCAGGTCCAGGGTAAGGGGCAGGCTCGGGGTGCGGCCGGCGCTTTTCAGCTCGGACAGGCGCATCAACGGTTCTCCTTGTGGCTACGTCGGGCCGTCAGGCGCTGCAGCCAACTGCCGACCAGTGCACTGTCCTCAGGCTGATCGAGGTAAGCGGCCAACAGCTGACGCACCTGCGCGTCCGACCACTGCGGCGCCCGGCGCAACAGCGGCTCGAGGTCCTTGACCCGGTCACGCCAGCCAAACAGCAACGGGCGGGTTTTCTCCAGGTCGATCAATTGCGCGGCATAACCGTCACCGGTCGCCTGCAGGAAAATATGCTTGGGGTAAAAACAGCCGTGCACCTGGCCGACGCTGTGCAGCCGGCGTGCCAGTTGGCCGCAGGCCAGCAGGATTGCACAGTGCTGGGCGTCGCTCAGTTGCGACCACTGCTCCAGCAAGGAATCCAGGTCATTCCAACCGTCGAGCGCGCGGGTCAGCAGCATCGCGCGGTGCTCGCCAGCGACCTTGCGCTCCCCGTAGAACGCCGCCTGCAACGCTGGAATGCCAAGGGTGCGGTAACGGCTGATATTGCGAAATTCGCGGGAAAAACTCGGCTCGCCAAACGGACGGTGCAGGCTGCGCGTCAGGTAGTTGCTCTGGCGCTTGAGGTAGTAGCCGTGGCCGTCGAGCTCCAGGCGAAACACACTGCTCCAGCCGCCACGGCTGGTATTGGGCTCGTCCACCGCCTCCAGCTGCTTGGCCCACAAGGCGTCGAACGTCGCCAGGCCGTTGCGCTCCATCAGCGCACGGTCTTCAGCCGCCAGGAAATCACTCATTCGCGTCCCTCGAAAAACTTCACCACGTGGCGAATACGCCGTTTGTCCGACGCACTCAGGTGCCGGCTCTGACGGTACTGCAGGTAGAAGCGCAGGCGCTGGGTGGCGGACAGGTGATACTTGGCCACCTTGTCCAGGCAGGCCAGGTCTTTAGTGATACGGTACTTGAGCCAGAACCCGCGCCAGAAATCGCCGTTGGGGCAATCGATCAGGTACAGCGTGGACTGGTCGTCGATCAGCAGGTTGCGCCACTTCAAGTCGTTATGGGTAAAGCGGTGATCGTGCATGGTGCGCGTGTATTCGGCGAGCTGGCGGCTCACCGCGTCGACCCACTTGGGGTCGCGCAGGCGTGCATCGTTACGCTCGGCCAATACCGAAAGGTCTTCGGTTTTCGGCAACTCGCGCGTGATCATCGCGCCGCGTTCGTAGGCCAGGCCCTTACGCTCCAGCCCCCAGGCCACGACGTCAGCGGTGGGAATGCCCCACTTGGCGAAACGCTTGAGGTTCTGCCATTCGGACTTGACCCGCGGCTTGCCCAGGTAACGCCGCAGGCCCTTGCCGGCGCCGGTGTAGCGCTTGACGTAGTAATTGATCCCGCCGCGCTCCACGCGGATCACTTCCGACAACGGGTCGCGGGTCAGCCGCTCGCCTTGCAGGGCGAATACCGCTTCGAGGCTTCCAAAATCATCCGCCAGGGTGGCGTAAGCAGGTTCCAGGTTCCAACCCGCCATCAGATCGCGTCCCCATAACGTTGCTTGCGCGCATACAGCTTGTCGGCCTTGCGCTGCATCAGGCTCAACGATGCCGATTGCTCGGCCAGGATCTGGCGCAATGGCTGGCGAAAGTAACCCTTGAGGAAGCGCAGTTTGTCGCGACGGGTCAGGCCGATCTCCAGCGCCGAGTAGTACAGCGCGGACAGGTCCTTGTCGCGCCAGCGCAACGGCAGATGGGCACGCAGTTGGGCGCGGTGCAGGTCGATCACCGACAGCTTGATGTTGTTCGCGTCGATGGGGCTGGAGGTGTCCAGCAAGAAGTGGCACAGGTAGCAATCGCGGTGATTGACGCCACCCCGGTGCATGTCGCCGACCATGCGCGCCAACTCGGCCGTGAGGGCGTGGCGCAACGCAGGTGTTGGCGGTTCGGCGACCCAGTTAAGGGTCACGTCTTCGAGGCTGATGGTCGGCGCCAGCTCTTCGGTGATGATGAACGAGTGCTGGTCTGCCGGGTTGCTGCCTTTTTCGCCGAAGGCCACGCCGGTCATGGTCGGTACGCCAAGCGCCTGCAAGCGGTGGATGGCGTCCCACTCCAGGCCGGCACCCAGTACCGGCAACTTGGCGGTGATCAGGTTCTTGAAGATTTCCGCCCAACCAATGCCGCGGTGGATTTTCACAAAATACGGGCGGCCAGCGACCTCGGTGCGCAACGTGCGACGCGCCGCCAACTCACGGAAGACCTGGCCTTGCAGTTTCTCGACTTCGGCAAAGGCATCAAGCCCGGCCCACAACGTCTTGAACGGTTCGGCAAGAATCAATTTCATCGTTTTGGCTCCGCCAGAATCACATCCGCAGCGTGCTGCGGCATGCTGTAGAGGTCGGCCGTCTCGGCAAAGGCCAACCCATTGCGGCTCCAGGCCGCGCGCTGTGCAGTGTCGGTGAGCATGTGCGTCAGGTACTGGTTGAGCTGGTTCTGCTCGAACGGCTCGTCCAGCACCAGGCCGCTGTCGGCTTCGGCAATGTAGTGGGCATACCCACACACGGCAGAGACCAGCACCGGCAACCCGGCTACCAGGGCTTCGAGCAATACAGTACCGGTGTTTTCGTTGTACGCCGGGTGGATCAACAGGTCGGCGCCCAGCAGGAAACGCGGGATATCGCTGCGGCCCTTGAGGAACTGCACGTTGTCCCCCAGCCCCAGCGTCGCGCTTTGCAGTTGGAATACTTTGGGGTCGTCCTGGCCGATTACAAACAGGCGCGTGCGTTTTTTCAGCTCAGACGGCAGCGCGGCCACGGCCTTGAGGCTGCGGTCGACGCCTTTGGTCTTGAAGCCCGAGCCGATTTGCACCAGCAGCAGGTCGTCGTCGCCGAGGTTGAATTCCTGGCGGAAACCCTCGCGAATCTCGGCGGCATTCGGCGGCGCACGGCGGTCCTGGGCAATGCCCGGCGGCAGCAGGTGGAAGCGTTCCAGCGGCGTGTCGTAATGCTTGATGAACAGCGGCTGTTGCACTTCGGAAATCATCAAGACCTCCGTCTTGGCGTTCTTGGCGAACACCGCACGCTCGTACTCGGCGAAGTGCTTGTAGCGACCAAAATAGCGGTAGAGCGAGTGGCGCAGGTTTTGCGCCTTGTCTTCAAAGCAGCCGTCGGCAGCGTAGTACACATCCAGGCCGGGCATTTTGTTGAAGCCAATCAAACGATCAACCGGGCGTTTGGCCAGGTCGGCTTCCATCCAGGCGCTGAGTTTTTCATTGCGCCGATGGTTGAAGAACGCCTTGACCGGCGCCACCAGCACTTCGAAGCCGGGCGGGATGTCGCCTTCCCAGATCAGCGTGTACACACGAATCTGATGGCCGCGCTGCTGGCACTCCAGGGCGATGCGCATGAAGTCACGCTGCAGGCCACCGAAGGGGAAGTATTTGTACAGAACAAAAGCCAGTTGCATCAGTGCAGCTCCTCAGCCAATAACAACGTGCTCAGTCGGCTGGCCACACGCTCAGGGTTCAGGCGCGTGAAGCACAGGGGCGACTCGCGCTTGAGGTCGAACCGACGCAGGTCGTCGGCCGTCGGTTGGTAGGTACAGTGTTTTTGCAGGCACGGTGCGCAGGGGAAGTCACTCGCCAGATGAATCTGGCCCTTGCCGTAGGCGCCAGTGAGCCCGGGGTTGGTAGGGCCGAACAGGGAAATGGTCGGCACATCCAGCGCGGCAGCGAGGTGACCGAGACCGGTGTCCACAGCCACACAAGCACGAGCGCCGGCCAATACACGGGCGACACCGGCCAGGTTCAATTTGGGCAGTACTTCAGCGTTTTGCAGGCCTTGGGCCAGACGCTCGGCGCGGGCCTTTTCATCAGCGTTGCCCCACGGCAACTTCACGTCCACGCCCAGTCGCCCCATGCGTTCGGCCAGCTCACGCCAATAGGCTTCGGGCCAATGCTTGGTGTCCCAGGTGGTGCCGTGCAGCAGCAGCACGAACGGTTTTTTCGGCGGCAGGCCGAGCAGTTTGTCGACGCTCAGGCCATAGTCGCCCAGGCCTTTGGGCAAGTCGTAGCCGAGGGCGACGGCAAACAACTGGCGCAGGCGCTCCACTGCGTGTTGCCCACGGGCCACGGCCAGGCGCCGGGAATAGAAGCGCGCGGCGATGGGCTCGCGGGCCGAGTGCTTGTCGAAACCCGCCACCGGTGCTCGCACATAGCGGGTCAGCCAGGCGCTTTTGAGCAGGCCCTGGGCGTCGATCACCAAGTCGTATTTGGTCGACTGGATGCGTTGTTTGAAACGCCGCCATTCGCCACTTTTAAGGGTCTGCCAGAGGTTTTTGCGCCAGCGGCGGATCGCCACCGGGATCACCTTGTCGACCGCCGGATGCCAGGTGGGAATCTCGGCGAAGCCTTCTTCCACCACCCAGTCGAATTGAATGCCGGGGATCGCCCGCGCGGCATCGGTCAGTGCCGGCAAGGCATGGATCACGTCGCCCAGGGATGAGGTCTTGATTACCAGTACGCGCAAACTATCGGACCTCGACCGCAGAGCCCTGCAACCGCTGCAAGGCCTCGTTCACCGGCTGCGGCAGCAACTGGCGCATGCAGTTGTAGTGGCCGAAACGGCAGGTGCGATCAAAACACGGGCTGCAATCCAGGCCCAGGCGTACCACTTCGACCTGGTCGGCCAATGGCGGGGTGAACCCCGGCGAGGTGGAACCGTATACCGCCACCAGCGGGCGGTTCAGCGCGGCAGCCACGTGCATCAGCCCGGAGTCGTTGGACACCACCGAATCGGCGCAGGACAACAAGTCGATGGCCTCGGCCAGGGACGTGTCGCCGCTGAGGTTCACCGCTTCTTCGCGCAGACCGGGGATCAGGCGCTGGCGAATGTCTTCACCCACCGGGTGGTCCTTCTTCGAACCAAACAGCCACACCTGCCAGCCTTCGCGGATCTTGGCCTCGGCGACCTTGGCGTAGTGCTCCGACGGCCAGCGCTTGGACTCGCCAAACTCGGCGCCAGGGCACAGCGCCAGGACCGGACGATCAAGTGCCAGGCCGAACTTGGCCAGGGCCGCGTCGCGGCTCTGCGGGTCAATTTGAAGGCTGGGGCGCGGGTACGGCTTGGGCAACTCGGCACCCGGCTCGTACGCCAGGGCCATGAAGCGTTCGATCATCAGCGGGTAGCGGGCTTTGTCCAGCGTGCGCACATCATTGAGCAGCACGTAGCGAAACTCGCCACGCCAGCCGGTGCGTTTGGGGATGCCGGCAAAATACGGCACCAGCGCCGATTTGAGCGAGTTGGGCAGCAGGATTGCCTGGTCGTATTGCCCCGCCAGGGATTTACCGATGCGACGGCGGGTCGCCAGTTCCAGGGCACCGTGGCCGAGCGGAAAGCTCAAGGCCTTGCGCACCTCGGGCATGCGCTCGAGGATCGGCCGGCTCCACTCGGGGGCGAGCACGTCGATCTGGCAGTCCGGGTAGCGCATACGCAAACACTGGAACAGTGTCTGCGCCATCACCATGTCACCGACCCAACTGGGCCCAACGATCAGAATATTCATGTAGTTTCCACAAACGATGCGGGGAGGCTTATGCCTCCCCGCCCTAATAGTGTTTCAGCTCAACCCCAGCGCCTGCCAGATTCGCATCACTTGGCGCCGTTCGTCGGCGAACTGATCCCCGGCCACCGTACCGGCCTCGTTCTGCAAGGCCTGGCGGTGTGCAGCGGAACGGTAGGCCTTATACACCTCACGCAGCAAATGGGCATCGGCGGCGGGCATCAAACCCACCTGCTCCAAGCCTTCCAGAATGCGGATATTGTCGGTGTAGCGCAGCAACGATGGATGTTGCGCAGACCACGCCAAAGCCGCGTATTGCACCATAAATTCAATATCGACGATACCTCCGGCGTCCTGCTTGAGGTCGAACGCCGCCGTGGCTTCAAAGGCGTTGGCGCCGGTGCCGGCCGTCGTGGCCTTGGTGCCCAGGTTGTCACGCATTTTCGCGCGCATCTCGCTGACCTCCTGGCGCAGCTTCGCCAAGTCCCTTTCGCGCCCCAATACTTTAGCCCGCACCTGCTCGAACGCCTGGCCCACGTCCTGGCTGCCGACCAGCACCCGCGCGCGGATCAGGGCCTGATGTTCCCAGGTCCAGGCTTCATTTTGTTGATAACGATCAAATGCGCCCAATGAACTGACCAACAGCCCGGACGCGCCGGAAGGTCGCAGGCGCATGTCCACTTCATACAGCTGGCCCGAGTTGGTCTGGGTGGTCAGCAGGTGAATGATGCGCTGGCCCAGGCGCGTGAAAAACTGCGCACCGTCGATCGGCTTGGCGCCATCGGTTTCAGCCTGCGGGTCGCCGTCATGGATAAACACCAGGTCCAGGTCCGAACCATGCCCCAGTTCGATCCCGCCGACTTTCCCATAACCGACAATGATGAACCCAGGATCGCACAGCGTGCCGTCCAACCGCTGCGGCGAGCCGTGGCGCGCAACGGTCTGGCGCCAGGCCAGGGCCAGCACTTGCTCGAGGATGGCCTCGGCGAGCCAGGTGAGATAGTCACTGACTTTCATCAGTGGCAGGCTGCCGGCTATTTCCGACGCGGCCACGCGCAGGCGGTGTGCCAACTTGAAGTGACGCAGGGCTTCCATCTGTTGCTCAAGGTCATCTTCGGGGATACGCGTGAGCCGCTCGCGCAGCTCGGCGGCCAACTCCGGCGCCAACGGTGGCTTGAACAGGCGGCCTTCGTTGAGCAATTCGTCGAGCAGCAGCGGGAAGCGCGTGATCTGCTCGGCGATCCACGGGCTGGCGGCGCACAGGGTCAACAGGCGACGCAGGGCGTCGGGGTTTTCCGTGAGCAGTACCAGATAGGCGGAGCGCCGGGCGACAGCTTCCACCAGCGGCAACACGCGCTCCAACACCAGGTCCGGGTTGGCATGTTCGACGGCCTGGGCGAGCAGGCGCGGGATAAATGCATCCAGGCGCTCGCGGCCCAGGCGCTGCATGGCACGCAATTGCGGGCTGTTGCGCAGGCCGGTCAGCGCTTTGAGGGCCTTGGTCGCATCGCTGAAACCGCCTTCGGCCAATTGGCGGCACGCAGCTTCGTCGTCTTGGGATTCTTCCCACAGCGGCAACCACTCACCGCCCACGACCAGTTCGCTCTCTTCACCCTCTTCTTCGTCTGGATCGGCAATGACTTGGCGGAAGTGCCAGTCCACCCGCCCGCGCCAGTACATCAGGCGCTCATGAAACGCGGCCCAGTCGGCGAACCCCAGCATAAAGGCAATGCGCGCCTGATCTTCCGGGTCGTCCGGGAGCATTTGCGTCTGGCGGTCGGCGATCGCCTGGATGGCATGTTCGGTGTAACGCAGGAATTCATAGCCATTGCGCAACTCGGCAATCACCGCCGGTGGCAAGTAACCCTGGCCCTCCAGCGTGCCGAGCACCTTGAGCAGCGGCCGCTGTTGCAGGCTGAGGTCGCGGCCGCCATGGATCAGTTGGAATGCCTGGGCGATAAATTCCACTTCGCGGATGCCGCCCGAGCCCAGCTTGATATTGTCGGCCATGCCTTTGCGCCGCACTTCCTGCTGGATCAACTGCTTCATGGTGCGCAGCGCTTCGATGGCGGAAAAGTCCAGGTAGCGGCGGTAAACGAAGGGCCGCAGCATGTCGAGCAGTTGCGCACCGGCCACTTGGTCGCCGGCAACCACGCGCGCCTTGATCATGGCGTAGCGTTCCCAGTCACGCCCCTGGTCCTGGTAATACTGTTCCAGCGCGTTGAAGCTGAGCACCAGCGCGCCCGCCGAACCATAAGGACGCAGGCGCATATCGACGCGGAATACGAAGCCGTCGACGGTCATCGGGTCAAGGGCCCTGATCAATTTTTGACCAAGGCGGATAAAAAATTCCTGGTTGTCCAGGGCGCGTTTGACGCCGACGGTTTCGCCGCCCTCAGGGTAGGCGAAGATCAGGTCGATATCCGACGAGAGGTTCAGCTCCACCGCACCGAGCTTGCCCATGCCGAGGATCACCATGTGCTGCGGCTCGCCGCTGCGCCGCCCGGTAGGCGTGCCGAACTGTACGCAATGGCGCATGTACAGCCACTGGTAAGCCTGGTCGATGCTTGCATCGGCCATGTCGGAGAGGTCACGGCAGGTTTGCACCAAGTCGGCCTGGCGGGTCAGGTCGCGCCAGATGATGCGCACCTGCTGGCGCGTGCGCTGGCGACGCAGGACACGGCCCAGTTGGTCTTCTGTTTCTGCTTGTTGCACGGCGCCAGCAATCTGCCCACACAGCTCGCCGGGCGCGAAACCACGGTCCAACTCGCCCCAGGCCACCAGCTCGAGCAACATCAAAGGGTCACGAACACTCTGTTCAATCACGAAATCACTGGCGGCGCACACGCGGGTGAAGTCGGCCCACCGTTGCGGCGTCCACGCAGAAAGTCCATGATCGTCGTCCAGCGCGGCCACGGCGTCACGAAATGACTGCTCGGCCCGCTGGGCTTTTGGCAAGAGAATGGCCGGCAGTTCGGCCAGTGTTGGCAGGCTCATGGTCTATCCTTGATCGGCGCGTAAATGGCTTGTTGCTGTGGACGTGATACCGGCGCTACATGAAGGACTGTCGAACAAAGGTTATAAATAGCTGAAAATTCATAGTTGTTGGCAGGGAACATTAAACTTCTACCTTTTCTTGTTCGCAAAAGATCAACAATAACGATTATGCTCACCAGCCAGACCGAGCCATACGCTCAGTCTTGTGTAGTTTTACTACTCGTATATACATTCGAAAGGCTGAAATGGCCGACGATTTGTAGTAAAACTACAGGACGCCGAAGCAACCTTCGGCCATCCAAGAATTTATGTCGTCTGCCCACAAGGCCAGTCGCAAACTTCAGGCAACCGATTCTGGTAGCCTTTCCGCCCTGGAGCAAGCCATGCAAGACCTCGATCCCGTCGAAACCCAGGAATGGCTGGACGCCCTGGAATCGGTTCTCGACAAAGAAGGCGAAGACCGTGCTCACTACCTGATGACCCGTATGGGCGAACTCGCGACCCGCAGCGGCTCGCAACTGCCTTACGCCATCACTACGCCATACCGCAACACCATCCCCGTTACCCACGAAGCACGCATGCCTGGCGACCTGTTCATGGAACGCCGCATTCGCTCGCTGGTACGTTGGAACGCCATGGCGATGGTAATGCGCACGAACTTGAAAGATTCGGACCTGGGCGGTCACATCTCCAGCTTCGCTTCCAGCGCAACCCTGTATGACATCGGCTTCAACTACTTCTTCCAGGCCCCGACCGACGAACACGGCGGCGACCTGATCTACTTCCAGGGCCACACCTCCCCAGGCGTCTACGCCCGTGCGTTCATGGAAGGCCGCATCACCGAAGAACACATGAACAACTTCCGCCAGGAAGTGGACGGTAACGGCCTGTCGTCGTACCCGCACCCTTGGCTGATGCCTGATTTCTGGCAGTTCCCGACCGTTTCCATGGGTCTGGGTCCAATTCAAGCGATCTATCAGGCACGTTTCATGAAGTACCTGGAAGCCCGTGGCTTCATCCCTGAAGGCAAGCAGAAAGTCTGGTGCTTCCTGGGCGACGGCGAGTGCGACGAGCCGGAATCCCTGGGCGCTATCTCCCTGGCCGGCCGCGAGAAGCTCGACAACCTGATCTTCGTCATCAACTGCAACCTGCAGCGCCTCGACGGCCCGGTTCGCGGCAACGGCAAGATCATCCAGGAACTCGAAGGCGTGTTCCGCGGTGCTCAGTGGAACGTGACCAAAGTCATCTGGGGCCGTTTCTGGGACCCACTGCTGGCCAAGGACGTCGACGGTATCCTGCAACGTCGCATGGACGAAGTCATCGACGGCGAGTACCAGAACTACAAGGCCAAAGACGGCGCGTTCGTACGTGAACACTTCTTCAACACGCCTGAGCTCAAGGCGATGGTTGCCGACCTGTCCGACGACGAGATCTGGAAGCTCAACCGTGGCGGCCACGACCCGTACAAGGTCTACGCGGCGTACCACGAAGCGGTCAACCACAAAGAACAACCCACCGTCATCCTGGCCAAGACCATCAAGGGTTATGGCACCGGTGCCGGCGAAGCGAAGAACACAGCGCACAACACCAAGAAAGTCGACGTCGACAGCCTGAAGTTGTTCCGCGACCGCTTCGACATCCCGGTCAAGGACGAAGAGCTGGAAAACCTGCCGTTCTTCAAGCCGGAGCCGAACAGCGCCGAAGCCCGTTACCTGAGCGAGCGTCGTGCCGCACTGGGCGGTTTCGTGCCACAGCGCCGCGCCAAGTCCTTCGACATTCCTACACCGCCACTCGATACCCTCAAGGCTATCCTGGACGGCTCGGGCGACCGTGAAATCTCCACCACCATGGCCTTCGTGCGGATCCTCGCGCAGCTGGTCAAGGACAAGGAAATCGGTTCGCGCATCGTGCCGATCATCCCGGACGAAGCCCGTACCTTCGGTATGGAAGGCATGTTCCGTCAGTTGGGCATCTACTCCTCCGTCGGCCAGCTCTACGAGCCAGTCGATAAAGACCAAGTGATGTTCTACAAGGAAGACAAGAAGGGCCAGATCCTCGAAGAAGGCATCAACGAAGCGGGCGCCATGAGCTCCTTCATCGCTGCCGGTACTTCGTACTCCAGCCACAACCAACCGATGCTGCCGTTCTACATCTTCTACTCGATGTTCGGCTTCCAGCGTATCGGCGACCTGGCGTGGGCAGCAGGCGACAGCCGTACCCGTGGCTTCCTGATCGGCGGCACCGCCGGCCGTACCACGCTGAACGGCGAAGGCCTGCAACACGAAGACGGTCACAGCCACATCCTGGCTGCCACCATCCCGAACTGCCGCACCTTTGATCCAACCTACGGCTACGAGCTGGCGGTGATCATCCAGGACGGCATGAAGAAGATGACCGAAGAGCAGCAGGACGTTTTCTACTACATCACCGTGATGAACGAGTCCTACCAGCAGCCAGCCATGCCGGCCGGTGTCGAGGAAGGCATCATCAAGGGCATGTACCTGCTCGAAGAAGACACCAAGGAAGCAGCGCACCACGTACAGCTGATGGGCTCCGGCACCATCCTGCGTGAAGTGCGTGAAGCGGCGAAGATCCTGCGTGACGAGTTCAACGTCGGCGCTGACGTGTGGAGCGTTACCAGCTTCAACGAACTGCGTCGCGACGGCCTGGCCGTAGAGCGCAACAACCGCCTGCACCCAGGCCAGAAGCCACAACTGAGCTATGTCGAAGAATGCCTGAACGGCCGTAAAGGTCCGGTCATCGCGTCCACCGACTACATGAAGCTGTTTGCTGAACAAATTCGCCAGTGGGTCCCGTCCAAGGAATTCAAAGTCCTGGGCACCGACGGTTTCGGCCGCAGTGACAGCCGCAAGAAGCTGCGTCACTTCTTCGAAGTTGACCGTCACTTCGTGGTGTTGGCAGCCCTGGAAGCCTTGGCTGACCGTGGTGAGATCGAACCTAAGGTGGTGGCTGACGCTATCGTCAAGTTCGGGATCAACCCGGAAAAACGCAACCCACTGGACTGCTGAGGAGACTTTTTGTGAGCGAACTCATTCGCGTACCTGACATCGGCAGCGGTGAAGGTGAAGTAATCGAGCTGTTTGTGAAGGTCGGCGACACCGTCGAAGCCGACCAGAGCATCCTGACCCTGGAGTCGGACAAGGCGAGCATGGAAATCCCTGCTCCCAAGGCCGGCGTGGTCAAGAGCCTGAAAGTGAAGCTGGGCGACCGCCTGAAAGAAGGCGACGAACTGCTGGAACTGGAAATCGAAGGGGCTGCTGATGCAGCGCCTGCGGCGGCGCCTGCTGCCGCTGCCACACCCGCGCCGGCTGCTGAAAAACCTGCTGCTGCCGAGGCCCCTGCAGCCCCTGCGGCTGCAGAACCTGCCGCCGCCAGCGTTCAGGACATCCACGTCCCGGACATCGGCTCGTCGGGCAAGGCCAAGATCATCGAGCTGCTGGTCAAGGTCGGCGACACCGTCGAAGCCGACCAGTCGCTGATCACCCTGGAGTCCGACAAGGCCTCCATGGAAATCCCTTCGCCGGCCGCCGGCGTGGTGGAAAGCATCGCGGTCAAGCTGGAAGACGAAGTCGGCACCGGTGACTTCATCCTCAAGCTGAAAGTACAAGGCGCTGCGCCTGCAGCCGCTCCAGCACCGGCCGCCGCTCCGGCTGCCAAGGCTGAAGCTGCTCCGGCTGCTGCCGCCCCTGCGCCTGCTGCAAAAGCTGAGGCCGCTCCGGCCCCTGCTGCTGCCGCGCCTGCGCCAAGTGGTGCCAAGGTTCACGCCGGTCCTGCCGTGCGTCAATTGGCCCGTGAATTCGGCGTTGAGCTGAATGCTGTGTCGGCAACCGGCCCTCACGGCCGCGTGCTGAAGGAAGACGTGCAGGTCTACGTCAAATCCATGATGCAAAAAGCCAAGGAAGCGCCGGCTGCCAGTGGCGCTACCGGTGGTTCGGGCATTCCGCCAATCCGCACCGTGGACTTCAGCCGCTTCGGCGAAACCGAAGAAGTGCCGATGACCCGCCTGATGCAAATCGGCGCGTCGAGCCTGCACGCGAGCTGGCTGAACATCCCGCACGTGACTCAGTTCGACCAGGCCGACATCACCGACCTGGAAGCTTTCCGCGTTGCGCAGAAAGCCGTGGCCGAGAAGGCCGGCGTGAAACTGACCGTGCTGCCACTGCTGCTCAAGGCGTGTGCGCACCTGCTCAAGGAACTGCCGGACTTCAACAGTTCGCTGGCGCCAAGCGGCAAGGCGATCATTCGCAAGAAATACGTACACATCGGCTTTGCGGTCGACACCCCGGAAGGCCTGCTGGTACCGGTCATCAAGAACGTCGACCAGAAGAGCCTGCTGCAGCTTGCCGCTGAGGCTGCTGCGCTGGCTGCCAAGGCCCGCGACAAGAAGCTCACCGCAGACGATATGCAGGGCGCATGCTTCACCATCTCCAGCCTCGGTCACATTGGCGGCACTGGCTTCACGCCAATCGTCAACGCGCCGGAAGTGGCGATCCTGGGTGTGTCCAAGGCCACTATCCAGCCAGTGTGGGACGGTAAAGCGTTCCAACCGAAGCTGATGCTGCCACTGTCGTTGTCCTACGATCACCGCGTGATCAACGGCGCCGCAGCTGCACGCTTCACGCAGCGCCTGAGCCAACTGCTGAACGACATCCGCACTATCCTGCTGTAAGCCGCAGCGGCCTCCTCCGCACCGAGGAGGCCTGTCGGCAACGATTTTCGAGCGCCACGCTCGTACCTCAACCCCGCCACTTGGCGGGGCTTTTTTTGCCTGCGTTCCGCGCCTGAATTTGGACAATACAAACAGGTTTGTACACCTTCCATCGCTCCGATTGAAGAAACCCCTCACGCGGCCGATAACCCCCTTATAGCACTTAGCCTTCATCCTCTCTTGTCAGCCCGCGCCGCATGATGCAACCTTGCCGCAGGCAACCGAAAAGAGGGCGTGAGCCCGGCGCCAAGTGCGTTATTTCAAGTGAGTCTCCCCATGAAAAGCCAGCCCGATGTCGCCCGAATGGCGGCCGAGGTAGTGACGCAGTTACCGGTGCCTTCGCGCCTCGGTATGCTGCGTTTCGAGCGGCTTAATGAGGCAAGCTGGGCCCTTCTTTACCTCGACCCCAATTGCGAACGCCAATTCGGCCTGTCAGCCGTCGAGCTTTGCGCCCTGATCGGTACGCCATATGCCAGCCTGATGGAGCCCCAGGCGCGCTACGAATTGCACGACACCATCCAGCAGCAACTGGCCCTGAGCCCTCACTATCTGGTGCGCTACACCCTTCACACCAGCGACGGCCCACTGAGCCTGCTGGAAATGGGCGAAGCCTACAAACAACACAATCGCCATCTGCTGCGCGGCTACCTGATGGTGGTCGATGGCCTGTTCAGTGAAATCCCCACTGCCGTTCCCACGGCAGACCTGGAAAACCAGAACAGTCGCCTGCAGATCGCCCTGGAGCTCAACCAGCGCGCCCAACAGGAACAGCTGCAGCATCTGGAGCGAGTCCGCGCCCAACAGGAGTTGATCCTGCTGCTGGCCCGACAGCGCTACACCACCCATAACTCGTTGCAAGAAGCGGCGGAGCTGATCACCCGCAGCGCCTGTGACATCTACCGGATCGACTGCGCCAGCATCTGGAACCTCGAAGGCCAACGCCTGGTGCCCATCTCGGCCTACCACCGCGACGACCAGCAGCACCACCTGCCCGAATCCATTGACGCAAGCTGCTTCCCGGATTACCTCGAAGCCCTGCACACCAGCCGCGCCATTGACGCCACCAACGCCTTACGCGATCCGCGTACCCGGGAAATGGCCGAGAACAAAGACATTCACGCCATGCTCGACGCGAGCATCCGCGTCGATGGCCAGGTAGTCGGCGTGCTGTGCCTGGAACAAAGCGGCTGCACGCGCGCCTGGCAGGCCGATGAAATTGCCTTTGCCGGCGAGCTGGCGGACCAGTTCGCGCAAGTCATCAACAACCACAACCGCCGCACCGCCACCAGCGCCCTGCACCTGTTCCAGCGCGCCGTGGAGCAAAGTGCCAACGCCTTTCTGCTGGTCAACTGCGACGGCGTGGTGGAGTACGTCAACCCGAGCTTCACCGCGATCACCCAGTACAGCGCCGAAGAAGTCCACGGCCACCGCCTGGCGCAATTGCCGGCACTGGAGAACCTCAGCGAATTGCTTTTCGACGCACCGTCGAGCCTCGCCAAGAGCAACAGCTGGCAGGGTGAATTCAAGAGCCGGCGCAAGAACCTCGAACCCTACTGGGGCCAGTTGTCGATTTCCAAGGTGTACGGCGACAACCGAGAGCTGACGCATTACATCGGCATCTACGAAGACATCACCCAAACCAAGCTGGCCCAGCAGCGCATCGAGCGCCTGGCCTACACCGACAACCTGACCAACCTGGGCAACCGCCCGGCGTTCATCCGCAACCTCGATGAACGCTTTGCACGTGACAGCGACAGCCCGATCAGCCTGTTGCTGGTGGACATCGACAACTTCAAGCGCATCAACGACAGCCTCGGCCACCAGACCGGCGACAAACTCTTGATCAGCCTCGCCCGCCGTTTGCGCAACAGCCTGAGTACCGGCGGCAGCCTGGCGCGCTTTGCCAGTAACGAGTTTGCGGTGTTGCTCGACGATACCGACCTGGAGACCGGCCAGCTGGTGGCCAGCCAGCTGCTGGCGACCCTCGACAAACCGATGTTCGTCGACAACCAATTGATCAGCGTCACTGGCTCCGTGGGCCTGGCCTGTGCGCCGCTGCATGGCCGCGACCCGCAGACCCTGATGCGCAACGCCGGCCTGGCCCTGCACAAGGCCAAGGCCAACGGCAAACACCAGGTACAGGTGTTTACCGAAGCGCTGAACGCCGAGGCCAGCTACAAGCTGTTCGTCGAGAACAACCTGCGCCGCGCCCTCACCCAGAACGAATTGGACGTGTTCTACCAGCCCAAGCTGTGCCTGCGCAGCGGCCGCCTGCTGGGCATGGAAGCACTGTTACGCTGGAACCATCCGGAAAAGGGCATGATCCGCCCCGACCAATTCATCAGCGTGGCGGAAGAGACTGGGCTGATCATCCCCATCGGCAAATGGATTGCGCGCCAGGCTTGCCGCATGAGCCGGCAGTTGACCGCCGCAGGCATGGGCAACCTGCAGGTGGCGATCAACCTGTCACCCAAGCAGTTCTCCGACCCGGACCTGGTGGCCTCGATTGCCACGATCCTCAAGGAAGAACGGCTGCCGGCCAACCTGCTGGAGCTGGAACTGACCGAAGGCTTGCTGCTGGAGGCCACAGAAGACACGCGCCTGCAACTCGACCAGCTGAAAAGCTTCGGCCTGACCCTGGCCATGGACGACTTCGGCACCGGTTACTCGTCGCTGAGCTACTTGAAAAAATTCCCCATCGATATCATCAAGATCGATCGCAGCTTCATCCACGAAATCCCGGATAACCAGGACGACATGGAAATCACCTCCGCCGTGATCGCCATGGCCCACAACCTCAAGCTCAAGGTCGTGGCCGAAGGCATCGAGACCGCCGAGCAACTCGCGTTCCTGCGCCGGCATCGTTGCGACGTGGGCCAGGGTTACCTGTTCGACCGGCCAATCCCCGGCGCAGAGCTGCTGGCGATGCTCAAACGTTACCCGCGCGGGCCAATCGCCTGACAGCGTCGTAACACTCGGGCACACTGGCGGTCTGAATCTTTACTGCTAACTCAACCTGACGAGAGGACTGATCATGGTCTTGCGCTCGGAAATTCTGGTGAACAAAAACGTGCTGCCTACTCAAGAACAAGCTCTGCCTGGTCGTGAAACCCCAATGGCGCTGCCAGAGACGCACTTCGTCAACGGCAACCCGCTGCTGGGCCCGTTCATCGATGACGTCGGCTTTGCAATCTTCGGCCTGGGTTGTTTCTGGGGCGCCGAGCGCAAGTTCTGGCAACGCGACGGCGTGGTCAGCACCGTGGTCGGTTACGCCGGCGGCTATACGCCGAACCCGACCTATGAAGAAGTGTGCTCGGGCCTGACCGGCCACAGCGAAGTGGTGCTGGTGGTGTATGACCAGGCCAAGGTGAAATACGAAGACCTGCTGAAAATGTTCTGGGAACTGCACAACCCGACCCAGGGCATGCGCCAAGGCAACGACATCGGCAGCCAGTACCGTTCAGTGATCTATGCGACCACGCCGGAGCAACTGGCGGCGGCGCAGGCCAGTGCCGAGGCTTATCAAGGTGAATTGACCAAGGCCGGCCTGGGTGTGATTACCACAGAGATCGAAGAGGCGCCGACGGTGTACTTCGCCGAAACGTATCACCAGCAGTACCTGGCGAAGAATCCGCAGGGCTATTGCGGGATCGGCGGCACGGGCGTGACCTGCCCAATCTGACGCTATACCCAGACGAACAGGGTCGTGTAGTGAGCGGGCTTGCCCCGCGCTGGGCTGCGAAGCAGCCCCAATAAATCCACTGAGATGTTTCAGGCAAACCGCAGTGTGAGGTTTTGGGGCTGCTACGCAGCCCAGCGCGGGGCAAGCCCGCTCACTACAGTTATTCAGCGATCAGCCAATCCATTTGCCACCCACCCTGGGTCTGGCCAAGCTTCTTGGACAACCACGGCAGCAGCTCACGCAGTTCCTCTTCCAGACCCCACGGCGGGTTGGCGATCGCCAGGCCCGAGCCGGTCAGGGTGTTGGGGGTGTCCAGCGGGTGCACCAGCAATTCCACACGCAACAACTTTGGTGCACCGGTACCGGCCAGGTCCTGGTAGAAACGGCGCAGCATGCGCTGGTCCTTGACCGGGTACCAGATGGCCGCGACGGTCTGGCGCATGCGGCCCACGGCTTCCTTGAGGGATGCGGCGCAGCGTTGCATTTCGTCGAGCTTCTCGAACGGCGGATCGATCAGCATCAACGCGCGCTTTTCCGGCACCGGCAGCAAGGCACGCGGCACATGCCAGCCTTCGCCCAGGTGCACTTTGACGCGGCGATCACCCTTCATGTTGTCCTTGAGCAGCACGCCGTCTTCCGGGTGCTTTTCATTGAGCAGCACTCGGTCCTGGGGCCGCGTCAGGCGTCGCGCCAGCTCCGGCGAACCGGGGTAGTAGCGCAACTCGCCATCCGGGTTCATCTCATGCAGCACGCGCATGTAGTCGGCGGTCAGCGGCGGCAGGTCGCTTTCGCCCCACAGGC
This sequence comes from Pseudomonas sp. QC2, assembly GCF_002859085.1. Classification (NCBI taxonomy): domain Bacteria; kingdom Pseudomonadati; phylum Pseudomonadota; class Gammaproteobacteria; order Pseudomonadales; family Pseudomonadaceae; genus Pseudomonas; species Pseudomonas sp. QC2. The sequence goes on along the minus strand of NZ_PKKS01000017.1, from coordinate 46,550 downwards.
GGGCGATGCCTTCCAGGTACTCACCGGTGCGGTTGGCCTGGTCGCCCTGCAGGTCGTACAGGCCAATGCCGGCGTGGGTGTCGAGGTAGGCGAACGGCTGCTCCTTGCGCGACATCAGGGCGATGAGACGGGTCAAGGTCAGGTGTTTGAAGACATCGGCATGGTTGCCGGCGTGAAAGGCGTGACGATAATTCATGGTTGCTCCTGCGCAGGGGGCGAAGTTTACCTTTTACGCGGGCTCAAGTGCAGGGCGGCGTGCCGGGCGGTGCTTATGTCGAAAAGGCAGGCTTGCGACTGAAAAAAATCTAAATGCCGGCGCCGGGGCGGATTTATTGTGGCGATCCACCATCCAGGGAGGTCAGTAACCCCATGAAAGACGCCACCATCGCGCTGCACCACGGCTTCAAGTCGGACCCGACCACCAAGGCCGTCGCCGTGCCGATCTACCAGAACGTCGCGTTCGAATTCGACAACGCCCAGCACGGCGCCGACCTGTTCAACCTGGACGTGCCTGGCAACATCTACACGCGAATCATGAACCCCACCAATGACGTGCTGGAGCAGCGCATCGCCGCGCTCGAGGGCGGTATCGCAGGCCTGGCGGTATCGGCGGGCAGCGCGGCCATCCACTACGCGATCCAGACCCTCACCCGGGCGGGCGACAATATCGTCACCACCCCGCAGCTCTACGGCGGCACCTACACCTTGTTCGCGCACTTGCTGCCGAGCTTCGGCGTCGATGTGCGTTTCGCCCGTGATGACTCTGCCGCCGCCATCGCGGAACTGATCGACGACAATACCAAGTTGGTGTACTGCGAAAGCATCGGCAACCCCGCGGGCAATATCATCGACATCGAAGCCCTGGCCAACGTCGCCCACGCCCGCGGCGTACCGCTGGTGGTGGATAACACCGTGGCCACGCCGATCCTGTGCAAGCCGATCCAGTTCGGTGCCGATATCGTGGTGCACTCGGTCACCAAATACATCGGCGGCCATGGCAACTCCCTGGGCGGCGTGATCGTCGACAGCGGCACCTTCCCCTGGACCGATTACCCGGACAAATTCCCCGGCCTCAACACCCCAGAGCCCGCTTACCACGGCGTGGTCTACACCGAAAAATTCGGCCCTGCCGCTTTCATCGCCCGCGCTCGCACCGATGAATGCCTTCCTGCTGTTGCAAGGCCTGGAAACCCTGGCCCTGCGCATGGAGCGCCATACCGAAAACGCCTTGAAAGTCGCGCAGTTCCTGCAAGGGCATGCCGATGTGGAGTGGGTCAGCTACGCCGGCCTGCCGGATCATCCGCACCACGCACTGGCGCAGAAATACCTGCAGGGCAAACCGTCAGCGATCCTGTCCTTTGGTCTGAAGGGTGGCTACGACGCCGGTGTACGCTTCTATGACGCACTGCAAATCTTCAAGCGTCTGGTGAACATCGGCGACGCCAAATCCCTGGCCTGCCACCCCGCCTCCACCACCCACCGGCAGATGAACGAGCAGGAGCAAGCCAAGGCCGGCGTAAAGCCGGAGATGATTCGCCTGTCGGTCGGCATTGAGGCGATTGAAGACCTGCTCGAAGACCTGCAGCAGGCGCTGGGTTCAACTCAGCTCTGAGGCCAGGTAGTCGGCCAGCGCCTGATAGTGGGTATCCGCACCGCGCGCGAAGTAGGCGACCTTGTGCTGCAAGGTCGTCGGTGCACAGGCGGTGTAGAGGTCGGGTCGTTGCTCTTCGAGCCATTGCAACAGGTTGTGGATAAGGGTGTGTGGCGATTGCTCAGCCAGGTGCTCCAGTAACGCTGATGGCACTCGCCACCATGGGCTGGCCTTGGCCGCAGTGACCGGGCCCGTCGCGCCCGCCAGCGACTGGCCATTGATCAGGTAGCGCTGGAAAACCGGCAATATCTCATCACTTCGCTGCTGAATGATCGGCAGAAACTGCGCCCCATCCCAAAAGCGCAAAAACACTTCCTGGCCATCCGGTAGGAACACCTTGGTCAGGCTTTGCAGGTGTGCAATCACGCTTTCCAGCGGGCTGGACGATACGGCCAGCCAGCCCCAATCCGTAGCATCAGTGGAAGCGGCCCACTCAAGGAATGGGCTGTCCGGCTCGACAACAGCCACATAGGGCATGACCTCCGCCCACGTCGCATAGGCCGTGCCGGCCCACACGGATTGTGGCGAGGTTCCGGCGGCAAGCGCTCGCCAAGCCTCCAGGGGCTTGGCGTCACTGGCAGCGCCCATGACCGCGAAGATCTGTTCACCCGCACGCAAGGGTTGAAGCATCGGCATACAGTCCTTTTAAGGTTGGGGTGCATTGCTGTGTCGGGGGAGATCGCACTGGCCGTTCTTGCAGCGCTCACACTCTTCGCAAAACGGTGCGCTGCGCTTGAAACTGGCCACTTGCACACGGCTCAGCGGCGCCGGAATCACGGCCAGTAACGTCTCTTTCACGCCAGGCATCAACGGTGCGGCCGCCGGAGCGGGCGAGCTGCCAAGCTGGATCGGCACACTGCTGAAAATCCCACCGGCCGACAGCGTGATCGACTGCCCACCCGCCTGGATCGTGACAGTCGCGCCCGCATCAATGACGACGCTTTGCCCTGCCCCTATCTGAATAGCCCGCTCGGCGCGCACCTGCTGCGAACCGGCGACCACCACGTGATCATCCTGCTTGAGCTGCGTCAGACGATTGCCGTGGGTAATGCGCTGCTCTTCACCGCGCAACTCATGGTGCGACTCGCCACCCACGGTGATACGACGCCCGTTATCGACCTGCACCTGTTGATCATGCAGTACATGCTGCGTCCAATCCCGCTGGGCGCGCAGGTAGATTTCCTCGGCGCCCTTGCGGTCCTCGATACGTAGCTCGTTGTAGCCACCGCCGCCTGGGCTGCTCTGGCTGCGCAAGATACTGCGGGTCTTGTCCGCCGGCAGGTCGAGGGGCACCTGGGTCGCCGCGTTGGGCAAACAGCCCATCACCAACGGCATGTCCATGTCGCCATTGACGAAACCCACCAGCACTTCCATGCCGACTCGCGGGATCAGCACCGAACCATAGCGATCATGCGCCCACCCACTGGCAACCCTCAGCCAGCAACTGGAATGGTCGTTATGTTCACCGGCACGGTCCCAGGCCAGTTGCACCTTGACCCGGCCGTACTCATCGCAATGGATTTCACTGTCGGCGGGGCCGGTCACCACGGCATGTTGATAACCCGAGATCACTGGGCGCGCATGCTCGTCCAGAGACGGGCGGAAAATCACGTCCCACGGCGCGGCGACAAAATGGTTGCGATAACCCTGGCGAAAGTCCCCACCGGCGACCTCGGTTACAGCCTCTTCCAGGACTTGCGGTTGTTTACCCTCGTGGGTCACGTGTGTCGCCAACCACAGGCCATTCCACTCTTCCCGTGGGTGGGCCGCCAGCCTGAGGAACCTGCCGCTGGCCAATGCCGGTTCATCACCGTTGCCATGGGCGATGCGGTAATCACTGCGATGACGCTCCAGGCTTCGCTGCGCAAGGTATTTGCCATGGGCGCGGTCGCTGAAATGACCAGGGTAATCCTGCGTTTCAAGCGTCGGAAGCTGCTCGCCAGCGACCGCGCTTTCCAGGCCCAGGTTCGGCTTGCGAAAGTCGTAATCGCGCAGGTTCACGGCCGTGGTGCGGGTCTGCACCTGCACCGCAAACCGCTTGATTGCCGGGGTATCCGCCACCATCCCGGAACCGGGGGTGTAAGGCGTGGGCTGTTCGGGCTGGGCAAAGACCGCCTGGTCATCCCCAAACACCAGCAAATGCCCTTCGGCCGAATGCTGGAAGTGATAGTGAATGCCCAACTCCGCGCACAGCCGCTGAATGAACGCCAGGTCAGTCTCGCCAAACTGCACACAATACTCGCGCTCGGGGTAGGCACCGCTGAGCCGGAATTCGAAGCGGTCACTCTGGATGCCCTGCCCCTCCAGTACCTGCGCAACAATCTGCGGCACCGTCTTGTGCTGGAAAATGCGCTGGTGGCTGCTGTGCGCCAGATAGGCCAGCTGCGGCACAAGCGTCAACTGATAACGCGTCAGGCGCCGTCCGGAATCGCCCTGCGCCACCCGGTAGACCAGCCCATGAACACCATGGCCCTGATCATCGAAACCGAGATACACCTGGCGATGCAGCAAGCCTTCCAGGTCGAGATCGGGCTGTTCGCTGACCAACTCGAGATCAAAATGGTAAGGCTGGCTGATGGATTCACGGCCCGTAAACTCGAACACCTTGAGTTCACTGGGCTCACCGTCGAGGGACAGGGTAAAGGCACTTTGATTGGCAGGAGCGAACATCCGGTGTTTCTCTGCGAGGGGTGGGGGGCTGATTTTGCATCACTGTTCCCCCCTCCTGGGCCCGCCCCGGACAAATCAGTAAAACCCTACACAAACGCGTCGGAATCCTCTTCGGAGCGGCGTAAAACACAGGTAAAAAAAGGCCCGCTATCCGTAGGACGCGGGCCTTTCTCTCAACTCAACAGGCGATTAATGCCCGACGAATCATTTGTTGAGGTTGTAGTCCTTCTCCGCCGCATCAAAACGCTCGACCATACCTGCGGTCGGTGCGCCCATCTTGCTCACGAAGTAGATCGCCAGGCTGGCGAAAATAAAGCCTGGAATGATCTCGTACAGCCCCAGCAGTTCGAAGTGTTTCCATACGATCACGGTGATCGCGCCGACCAGGATACCGGCCAGTGCGCCGTTACGGGTCATGTGTTTCCAGATCACCGAGATCAGCACCACAGGGCCAAACGCGGCGCCGAAACCGGCCCAGGCGTAGCTGACCAGGCCGAGTACGCGGTTGTTGGGGTTGGCGGCCATGGCGATGGCGATCAGCGCAACCAGCAGCACCATCAAGCGACCGACCCACACCAACTCAACCTGGGAGGCGTTTTTGCGCAGGAAGGTTTTGTAGAAGTCTTCGGTCAGGGCGCTGGAGCACACCAGCAATTGGCAGCTCAGGGTGCTCATCACGGCAGCCAGAATGGCCGACAGCAGTACACCGGCGATCCACGGGTTGAACAGCAGCTTGGCCAGTTCAATGAACACACGTTCGTGGTTTTCGGTCACAGGACCGGCCACTTCCGGGTGCGCCGAGAAGTAGGCGATACCGAAGAAGCCCACGGCCACGGTGCCACCCAGGCACAGGATCATCCAGGTCATGGAGATGCGACGTGCGTTGGCAATCGACTTGACCGAATCCGCCGCCATGAAACGCGCGAGGATGTGCGGCTGGCCGAAGTAACCCAGGCCCCAGCCCATCAGCGAGATGATGCCGATGAAGGTGGTGTTTTTCAGCATATTGAAGTTGTCAGGGTTCTTGGCTTCGATCGCCAGGAAGGTGGTATCGACACCACCGGTAGCCAGCAGCACGATGATCGGCGTAAGGATCAGCGCGAAGATCATCAGCGTGGCTTGTACGGTGTCGGTCCAGCTCACGGCCAGGAAACCACCGACGAAGGTGTAGGCAATCGTTGCAGCAGCACCGGCCCACAGCGCAGTCTCGTAAGACATGCCGAAGGTGCTTTCGAACAGGCGGGCACCGGCGACGATGCCGGACGCGCAATAGATGGTGAAGAACACCAGGATCACCACGGCGGAGATGATCCGCAGCAGGCCGCTTTTATCTTCGAAACGGCTGGAGAAGTAATCCGGCAGGGTCAGTGCGTCGCCGTTGTGCTCGGTCTGTACCCGCAGGCGACCGGCGACGAACAGCCAGTTGAGGTAGGCACCGACGATCAGGCCAATGGCAATCCAGCTTTCCGACAAACCAGACATGTAGATCGCGCCCGGCAGGCCCATCAACAACCAGCCACTCATGTCGGAAGCGCCGGCCGACAAGGCAGTCACCACGCTACCGAGGCTGCGACCGCCCAGGATGTAATCGGAAAGGTTGTTGGTGGAGCGATAGGCCATGAAGCCGATCAGCACCATTGCTGCGATGTAGATCACGAACGTGATCAGGGTTGGATTACTAACGCTCATAAGAGTGACGCCCTGGCTTTGTTTTTATGTAGCGACGGTCTGTCAGACGGCCACCCATTGGAAGTAGGTAGACGTAGCTGCGTGCCGCGCATTTATGACTGACGTTTCCCCAGGAAAGCCGTCAGCCGATGAACCGACCCGTGGAGGTGGTTGCACCTTGGCCGCGAATGCTATTCAACAAAGCAAATAAGGTGCAACCAGTTTCGCGAGAATAAGTTGCACCCAGGTGTGAAAAGTGCAAAACACCCCGTTTTTGCTCCTTTTCGGAGCAAGAACAGCCGATCTCAGAAGCAAACGCACCAGGGCGAAGCGGATTCTGTCGAAGGCCAAATTATTTCCGATCAAGCGTTAGAAATTTCATGCACAAAATGGGTTGCACCCGGTTGCACCTATTCATGCGCAAAGCTAATCTGGCGGCCAGCTGATGCCACTCGGTAGTGGCACCCATGAGGATAACAAAATGGCTACGACCACCCTTGGGGTCAAACTTGACGACCCGACCCGCGAGCGCCTCAAGGCGGCCGCGACCTCCATTGATCGCACGCCGCACTGGCTGATCAAGCAGGCGATTTTCAATTACCTGGAGAAACTGGAGGGTGGTGCAACCCTGACTGAACTCAATGGTTTGAGCAGCAATGGCACTGACGACGCAGGCGACGTCCAGACGGATCACGCCCACCAGTGCTTCCTTGAGTTCGCTGAAAGCATCCTGCCGCAATCCGTGCTGCGCGCCTCGATCACCGCCGCTTACCGCCGCCCAGAGCCGGAAGTCGTGCCGATGCTGATCGAGCAGGCCCGCCTGCCGGCGCCAATGGCCGAAGCCACCAACAAGCTGGCGGCGTCGATTGCCGAGAAACTGCGTAATCAGAAAAGCGCCGGCGGCCGTGCCGGGATTGTTCAGGGCCTGCTGCAGGAATTTTCCCTGTCATCCCAGGAAGGCGTGGCCTTGATGTGCCTGGCCGAAGCGCTGCTGCGCATCCCGGACAAAGGCACTCGCGACGCGCTGATCCGCGACAAGATCAGCACCGGCAACTGGCAGCCGCACTTGGGCAACAGCCCGTCGCTGTTCGTCAACGCTGCGACCTGGGGCCTGCTGTTGACCGGCAAACTGGTCGCCACCCATAACGAAGCGGGGCTTACCTCGTCCCTGAGCCGCATCATCGGCAAGAGCGGCGAACCGATGATCCGCAAGGGCGTCGACATGGCCATGCGCCTGATGGGCGAGCAGTTCGTCACCGGCGAAACCATCGCTGAAGCCTTGGCCAATGCGAGCAAGTTCGAAGCCAAGGGCTTCCGCTACTCCTACGACATGCTCGGTGAAGCCGCGCTCACCGAACGTGATGCGCAGAAGTACCTGGCCTCGTACGAACAAGCCATTCACTCCATCGGCAAAGCCTCCCACGGCCGTGGGATTTATGAAGGCCCCGGTATTTCCATCAAGCTGTCAGCGCTGCACCCGCGCTACAGCCGTGCGCAGTACGAGCGCGTGATGGACGAGCTGTACCCGCGCCTGCTGTCGCTGACGCTGCTGGCCAAGCAATACGACATCGGCCTGAACATCGACGCCGAAGAAGCCGACCGCCTGGAGCTGTCCCTCGACCTGCTCGAGCGCCTGTGCTTCGAACCGCAACTGACCGGCTGGAACGGCATCGGCTTCGTGATCCAGGCCTACCAGAAACGTTGCCCGTACGTGATCGACTACGTCATCGACCTGGCGCGCCGCAGCCGCCATCGCCTGATGATCCGCCTGGTGAAAGGCGCGTACTGGGACAGCGAAATCAAACGCGCCCAGGTCGAAGGCCTGGAAGGCTACCCGGTGTACACCCGCAAGGTGTACACCGACGTTTCCTACATTGCCTGCGCACGCAAACTGCTGTCGGTGCCGGAAGTCATCTATCCGCAATTCGCCACGCATAACGCCCACACCTTGTCGGCCATCTACCATATCGCCGGTCAGAACTATTACCCGGGCCAGTACGAGTTCCAATGCCTGCACGGCATGGGTGAACCGTTGTACGAGCAGGTGGTCGGCAAGGTTTCCGACGGCAAGCTGAACCGTCCGTGCCGCGTGTACGCACCGGTCGGCACCCACGAAACGCTGCTGGCTTACCTGGTACGTCGCCTGCTGGAAAACGGCGCGAACACCTCGTTCGTCAACCGCATTGCCGACCAATCCATCTCGATCCAGGAGCTGGTGGCCGATCCAGTGGCCAGCATCGAGCAGATGGCCACGCTGGAAGGCGGCTTCGGCCTGCCGCACCCGCGTATTCCACTGCCGCGCGACCTGTACGGCAGAGACCGCGCCAACTCGGCCGGCATTGACCTGGCTAACGAACACCGTCTGGCATCGCTGTCCTGCGCCCTGCTGGCGACCGCGCACAACAACTGGAAAGCCGCACCGATGCTCGGTTGCGCTGCCAGCGAGCAAGCGGCGGCGCCGGTGCTGAACCCATCCGACCTGCGTGATGTGGTCGGCCATGTGCAGGAAGCCACCGTCGAAGACGTCGACAACGCCATCCAGTGCGCCATCAGCGCCGGTCCGATCTGGCAGGCCACCCCGCCCGCCGAGCGTGCCGCGATCCTGGAGCGTGCCGCCGACCTGATGGAAGGTGAGATCCAGCCATTGATGGGCCTGCTGGCCCGCGAAGCCGGCAAGACCTTCGCCAACGCCATCGCCGAAGTGCGTGAAGCCGTAGACTTCCTGCGCTACTACGCGGTGCAGGCGCGCAACGATTTCACCAATGACGCCCACCGCCCACTGGGCCCCGTGGTGTGCATCAGCCCGTGGAACTTCCCGTTGGCGATTTTCAGCGGTCAAGTGGCTGCCGCACTGGCCGCCGGCAACCCGGTATTGGCCAAGCCGGCCGAACAAACCCCGCTGGTCGCCGCACAAGCCGTGCGCATCCTGCTGGAAGCCGGCATTCCGGAAGGCGTGCTGCAACTGCTGCCGGGCCAGGGCGAAACCGTCGGTGCCCGCTTGGTAGGTGATGATCGCGTCAAAGGCGTGATGTTCACCGGCTCCACCGAAGTGGCGCGCCTGCTGCAACGCAATGTCGCCGGTCGCCTGGATGCCCAGGGCCGTCCGATTCCGTTGATCGCCGAAACCGGTGGCCAGAACGCGATGATCGTCGACTCCTCGGCGCTGACCGAACAAGTGGTCATCGACGTGGTGTCCTCGGCCTTCGACAGCGCTGGCCAGCGTTGCTCGGCCCTGCGCGTACTGTGCCTGCAGGAAGATTCGGCAGACCGCGTCATCGAAATGCTCAAGGGCGCCATGGCGGAATGCCGCCTGGGCAACCCGGAGCGCTTGTCCGTCGATATCGGCCCGGTGATCGATGCCGAAGCCAAGGCCGGCATCGAGAAACACATCCAGGCCATGCGCGACAAAGGCCGCAACGTGTACCAGGTGGCGATTGCCGACTGCGAAGAGATCAAGCGCGGCACCTTCGTGACACCTACCCTGATCGAGCTGGAAAGCTTCGATGAACTGCAACGTGAAATCTTCGGCCCGGTGCTGCACGTGGTGCGCTACAAGCGCAAAGAGATCGACCAGCTCATCGGCCAGATCAACGCTTCCGGCTACGGCCTGACCCTCGGCGTGCATACGCGCATCGACGAGACCATCGCCAAGGTGATCGACAACGTCAATGCCGGCAACGTCTATGTGAACCGCAACATCGTCGGTGCCGTAGTGGGCGTACAACCGTTCGGCGGCGAAGGCCTGTCGGGCACTGGCCCGAAAGCGGGTGGCCCGCTGTACCTGTATCGCCTGCTGTCGACTCGTCCTACGGATGCCATCGAGCAATCCTTCGTACGCGGCGACGCATTGGCCGCACCGGACGTGCGCCTGCGCGACGCCATGAGCCAACCGCTGACCGCCCTGAACACCTGGGCCGACAGCAATAAGCTCAGCGAACTGAGCGCCTTGTGCAGCCAGTTCGCCGCGCAATCGCAAAGCGGCATCACCCGCCAACTGGCCGGCCCGACCGGCGAGCGCAACAGCTACGCCATCCTGCCCCGCGAGCACGTGCTGTGCCTGGCGGACGTGGAAGGCGACCTGCTGACTCAACTGGCGGCGGTGCTGGCCGTCGGCGGCTCGGCGGTATGGCCGGAAACCGACCTGACCAAGGCCTTGTTCCCACGCCTGCCGAAGGAGATTCAGGCGAAGATCAAGCGCGTGGCCGACTGGACCAAGGACGAGGTGGTGTTCGACGCGGTTCTGCACCACGGCGATTCCGACCAGCTGCGTGCGGTGTGCCAGCAAGTGGCCCAGCGTGGTGGCGCGATTGTTGGGGTGCATGGTTTGTCGCAAGGCGAGACGGCGATTGCGCTGGAGCGTCTGGTGATTGAGCGGGCGTTGAGTGTTAACACGGCGGCAGCCGGCGGTAACGCCAGCCTCATGACTATCGGTTAACTGCCTGAAGGAATGCAGTCAGGCATGTGGGAGGGGGCTTGCCCCCGATAGCGGTGGATCAGCCAATGCACTTGGTGACTGACACATCGCCATCGGGGGCAAGCCCCCTCCCACATTTGCCTGTGCATCACCCAAATCAATCTTGCTATCCAGCTTCTATTCGCGCACTTAGACTCAGGCCAATTCCTCCAAAGGTAAGCCGCCATGTCCGAGACGCTGCTCAGTTCCCGCAATCTGGCTTTCGAGCTGTACGAAGTCCTCGATGCCGAGGGCCTGACCCAGCGCGAGCGGTTTGCCGAGCACACTCGCGAAACCTTCGACGCGGCCATCAGCACCGCCCGCACGATCGCCGAGAAGTATTTCGCCCCCCACAACCGCAAGAACGACGAAAACGAACCCCGTTACGAAGACGGCCAGGCGATCCTGATTCCGGAGGTGAAACCGGCGGTGGATGCGTTCCTCGAAGCCGGCTTTCTCAACGCGGCGCGTAGTTTCGAAGCGGGCGGCATGCAACTGCCCACGCTGCTGTCTCAAGCCTGTTTCGCGCATTTCCAGTCGGCCAACGCCGCCTCGACGTCCTACCCGTTCCTGACCATGGGCGCCGCCAACCTGATCGAAAGCTTCGGCACCGACGATCAGAAACAGCGCTTTCTGCAACCGATGATCGACGGCCGTTTCTTTGGCACCATGGCCCTCACCGAACCCCACGCCGGCTCATCGCTGTCGGATATTCGTACCCGCGCAGAGCCTGCGGCCGACGGCACGTATCGACTCAAGGGCAACAAGATCTTCATCTCCGGCGGCGATCACCCGCTGTCGGAAAACATCGTGCACATGGTGCTGGCCAAGCTGCCGGACGCACCGGCTGGGGTGAAGGGCATTTCGCTGTTTATCGTGCCCAAGTTCCTGGTCAACGACGACGGTAGCCTGGGCGAGCGCAACGACGTGCTGCTGGCCGGGCTTTTCCACAAGATGGGCTGGCGCGGCACCACGTCCACGGCGCTGAATTTCGGCGATAACGGGCACTGTGTCGGCTATCTGGTGGGCAAGCCGCACCAAGGTTTGAGCTGCATGTTCCAAATGATGAACGAAGCACGCATCGGCGTGGGCATGGGCGCAGTGATGCTCGGTTACGCCGGCTACCTCTACTCCCTGGAGTACGCCCGCGAACGCCCGCAAGGGCGTCTGCCCGACAGTAAAGACCCTACGACCGCGCCAGTCTCGATCATCCAGCATGCCGACATCAAACGTATGCTGTTGACGCAAAAAGCCTACGTGGAAGGTGCCTTCGACCTGGGCCTCTACGCCGCACGCCTGTTCGACGACACCACCACCCTGGAAACCGACGCCGAGCGCAAGCACGCCCACGAACTGCTGGACCTGCTGACGCCCATCGTCAAATCCTGGCCCTCGGAGTTCTGCCTCAAGGCCAACGAACTGGCGATCCAGATCCTCGGTGGCCACGGTTACACCCGTGAATACCCGGTGGAACAGTACTACCGCGATAACCGCCTGAATCCGATCCATGAAGGCACCCATGGCATCCAGTCCCTGGATTTGCTTGGGCGCAAGCTGGCGCAGAACGGTGGCGCGGGCTTGAAGCAACTCATCAGGCTGATGGCCGAAACCGGTGCCCGCGCGCAGGAATACCCAAGCCTCAGCCCACTCAGGGAACCGCTGGAACAGTTGGTCAACCGCCTGCAAAGCGTGACGATCGGCCTGCTGACGGATCTCGCCCACGGCAAGGTCAACAGCAGCCTGGCGAACTCGGCGCTGTACTTGAAGGTGTTCGGGCATACGGTGATTGGCTGGCGCTGGCTGGAACAGGCGATTCGCGCCGAAGAAGGACTGGCCAAGGGCGAGGCGGCCGATGTGGCCTTCTATAAAGGCAAGCTCCAGGCCGCCCGGTACTTCCTGACCTGGGAAGTACCGAGCTGCCATCATGAGCTGGCAATTCTGGAGGCCCGCGATGATACGTGCCTCAGTATGCAAGATGAGTGGTTCTAAGGCGTTCCGATCGCCTTGGAAATCACATCGACCGTGGCGCTGACTTGCTCTTGGTAACGGTCGAGTTCCTGCTGGTGCGCCTGCTGCATTTCGATCTGCTCGGCGCACAGGTTCAGCGCCGCCAGCACCAGTAACTTGTCACCGATCAGGGTCGGGTACTTTTTCTTGGTGTTGGCCAGGGAGGCCTTGAGCAGGGTCACGGCGTGCATCAGGGTTTTATCTTCGCCGGCCGGTGCCTTGATCGAGTAATCCTCTCCGAGAATCGAAACGACCTTTATCCCTTCACTCATGCGCTGACAGGCCCTGCGCTCACACGCTCAACCAGCGCCTGGATACGCGCGGCGGTCGCGCCGTGTTTTTCTTCCTGCTCCATGAGGTTCAGTTGCAGGCTGTCGTTCTCATCCTTGGCACGCGCCAGTTCGGCCTTAAGGGATTCGTTGCTGCCCAACAGGTCCTGATTCTGCTGTACGAGGTCGCTGACCAGTTGTTCCAATTGGCTGAGGGATGCTTCTAACATTTTGATTTCTCGGGCTTTTTCAAAGGGCGGTGACGATAAAGAAAATTCACCTCGGATGCCAGGGTTATCCCCGGCGCACAGCCCGTTTTTTAAGGGCCGGGCCGCACTTTCGAGCCTTAGTGACTGCATTTACCCGATCTGGTTCCTGAATCGGCCAAACCCCTCGTCAGATGCGACAAAACCGCACAGGCCCCTTTAGACTTTAGTCGTACGACCGATAGAGAGGCACAGACCGTCTCATGGCCGCACGGATCGCGCTCTCCCCCAGGATTCCCGCATGTCGCTACGTAATATGAATATCGCTCCGAGGGCCTTCCTCGGCTTCGCGTTTATTGGCGCATTGATGCTGCTTCTCGGTATTTTCGCGCTGAATCAGATGAGCAAGATCCGTGGCGCCACCCAGGACATCACCCTGTCCAGCGTCCCGAGCATCCGCGCCCTTGATGACTTCACCCAACTCACCTTGCGCCTGCGGGTGTTGTCCTATCGCTTGCTGACCAACCGCGAGCCGGACGTTCAGCAAAAGACCCTGGAAGCCTTCGAACTGCGCAACCAGCAGATCCGCGCCGCTCAGGGCACTTACGAAAAACTGATCGACAGCAGTGAGGAGCGCTCGATCTACGACGAATACATCCGCCTGCTTGCCCAGTACCAACAGATTGAAGCGCGCATGAAGAGCCTGTCGCGCGCCAACCAGGTCGAAGAGCTGCGCACCCTGCTCAACACCAAGCTGTTGAGCAACTCCGAGCAGGTCAACACCGTGCTCAACCGCCTGCTGGACTACAACAACAAGGCCGCCCTTGCCACCAACCAACAGGCTGAAGACCAGTACAACATGGCCTTCAACTGGGTGATTGGCCTGCTGATTATCGCCACGGCACTGACGATGCTGTTCGCCTGGCTGCTGACCCGCAGCATCACCCTGCCCATTTCCCTGGCACTGGAAGCGGCGGAAGAAGTGGCCGAAGGCAACCTGACCCGCCCGATCAAGGTCGACGGCAACGACGAAGCCGGACGCCTGCTGGCGGCCATGGCCAAGATGCAGGACAAACTGCGCGACACCCTGCAACGCATCGCGGGTTCCGCCAGCCAGTTGGCGTCGGCCGCCGAAGAACTGAACGCGGTCACCGACGAAAGCGCCCGTGGCCTGACCCAGCAAAACAACGAAATCGAACAAGCCGCCACGGCGGTGAACGAGATGACCAGTGCCGTCGAAGAAGTCGCACGCAATGCGGTCAGCACGTCCGAAGCTTCGCGCAACGCCACCACCTCCGCCGGGGATGGCCGTGATTTGGTGCAGGAAACCGTCAGCGCCATTGAACGCATGAGCGGCGACGTACAAGCGACCGCAACACTGATTGGCGACTTGGCCAATGAATCGCGCGATATCGGCAAGGTGCTGGACGTGATTCGCGGCCTGGCTGACCAGACCAACCTGCTGGCCCTGAACGCCGCCATCGAAGCGGCCCGTGCGGGTGAAGCCGGCCGTGGCTTTGCGGTGGTCGCCGATGAAGTGCGGGCCCTGGCCCATCGCACCCAGCAGTCGACCAGCGAAATCGAACGAATGATCGGCAGCATCCAGGCCGGCACCGAGCACGCGGTGGACTCGATGCGCAACAGCACCGAACGCGCCGAATCGACACTGAACATCGCCAAAGGCGCCGGGATGTCACTGGACACCATCAACACCGCGATTGTGGAGATCAACGAACGCAACCTGGTCATCGCCAGCGCGGCGGAAGAGCAGGCGCAGGTGGCGCGGGAAGTGGACCGTAACCTGGTGAACATCCGTGATTTGTCGGTACAGTCGGCTACCGGCGCCAGCCAGACCAGTGCGGCGAGCAGCGAGTTGTCGCGCCTGGCGGTGGATCTGAACGGGCTGGTAGGACGCTTCCAGCTCTAACTGACACCCATCAGAAAAGTTTTGTTGTGAGCAGGCTTGCCCTGCGCTGGGCTGCGAAGCGGCCCCAACCGTCACACCTCATTTTTACAGGTAGACCGCGGTGAATGGTTTTGGGGCTGCTTCGCAGCCCAGCGCAGGGCAAGCCTGCTCACCACAACAAGCCCTGCTCATCACAACAGGCCTGCCCAACACAACAAGCGCCCTGCCGCATTCGGATCCCTGTGAATCAGAAAAAGCTTTTTGACAGCGCAGCAATTCAACAGGTTAGAATCGCTGGCACGCAGACTGCATGGTCAGTTTGCGCCCTGTCTTGTTTGCTCATGGAGTACTGCCTTTGAATGCGACGACCATCAACAGCCTGTTCTTGATCGGCGCGTTGCTGGTGAGTGCGAGCATTCTGGTAAGTTCTCTGTCGTCCCGCCTGGGCATCCCGATCCTGGTGATCATCCTGGCCGTGGGCATGGTCGCCGGCGTCGATGGCGGCGGCATCATCTTCGATAACTACCCGACCGCCTATCTGGTGGGCAACCTCGCGTTGGCGGTGATCCTGCTCGACGGCGGCCTGCGCACGCGGGTGGCGAGTTTCCGCGTGGCACTCTGGCCGGCCTTGTCGCTGGCCACGGTGGGGGTGTTGATTACCACCGGCCTCACCGGCATGGCGGCAGCCTGGCTGTTTGACCTCAATATCATCCAGGGCCTGTTGATCGGCGCGATTGTCGGTTCCACGGACGCCGCGGCGGTGTTCTCGTTGCTCGGCGGCAAGGGCCTGAACGAACGGGTCACCGCCAGCCTGGAAATCGAATCCGGCAGCAACGACCCGATGGCGGTGTTCCTCACCGTCACCTTGATCGACATGCTCGCCAGCGGCCAGACCGGCCTGCACTGGAGCCTGCTGACGCACCTGGTGCGCGAGTTCGGCATCGGCGGCGTGGTCGGCCTGGGTGGCGGCTGGCTGATGCTGCAGATGGTCAACCGCATCAACCTGGCCACCGGCCTGTACCCGATCCTGGTGATCGCCGGTGGCCTGTTCGTGTTTGCCGTGACCAACGCCCTGCACGGCAGCGGCTTCCTCGCCGTGTACCTGTGCGGCCTGGTGATCGGCAACCGCCCGGTGCGCAGCCGTCATGGCATTTTGCATATGCTCGACGGCATGGCGTGGCTGGCGCAGATCGGCATGTTCCTGGTGCTGGGCCTGCTGGTTACACCCCACGACTTGCTGCCTATCGCGCTGCCGGCCCTGGGCCTGGCGCTGTGGATGATCCTGTTTGCGCGGCCGCTGTCGGTGATGGTCGGCCTGCTGCCGTTCAAGGCGTTCCACGGCCGCGAAAAAGCCTTTATCGCCTGGGTCGGCCTGCGCGGCGCGGTACCGATCATTCTGGCAGTGTTCCCCCTGATGGCCGGGCTGCCGCATGCGCAGCTGTACTTCAACCTGGCGTTCTTTATCGTGCTGGTCTCGCTGCTGGTGCAGGGCACCAGCCTGCCGTGGGTGGCCAAACTGCTCAAGGTCACCGTGCCGCCGGACCCGGCGCCGATTTCCCGCGCAGCCCTGGAAGTGCATGTCACCAGCGAGTGGGAGCTGTTCGTCTACCGCCTCGGTGCGGAAAAATGGTGCATCGGCGCAGCCCTGCGCGAACTGAAAATGCCTGAAGGCACGCGGATCGCCGCGCTGTTCCGTGGCCAGCAACTGCTCCATCCGTCGGGTAGTACCGTGCTGGAAGTCGGCGATTTGCTCTGCGTGATCGGCCATGAACACAACCTGCCGGCCCTCGGCAAACTGTTCAGCCAGGCACCGCAACGCGGTTTGGATTTACGCTTCTTCGGCGACTTCGTGCTCGAAGGCGACGCCCAGCTGGGCGCGGTTTCCGCCCTGTACGGCCTGAAGCTGGAAGGCATCGACCCGGACATGCCGCTGAGCCGCTTCATCACCCAGAAAGTGGGGGGGGCGCCAGTCGTCGGCGACCAGGTGGAGTGGAACAACACCATCTGGACCGTCGCGGTCATGGACGGGAACAAGATTGGCAAAGTCGGCGTCAGATTCCCCGAAGGAAGTCGCCCGGGCCCCGGACTCTTCCTCTAAACTGCGGGGCGACGACGCCCCCGATTCTTCACCTTGCTCGACCGGTCTCTATGCCAACCCTGCGCACTTTTCTCGCCACTGCCCTGCTGGGCTTGACTCTTTGTATCGGCACCGTTCACGCGGCCGACCCGCCCAGCGCCGACGCCATCCAGCAAACCCTGGACAAGCTGCCTGACCGCAAGCTGCCCGATGCCGACATGAAGGCGCTGCAGACCATCCTGCAACAGACCCTGACCTACCTCGGCAACAAGCAGGATTACGAGCAGCGGCTGGTCGATCTCAAGCGCCAATTGGAAGATGCGCCGCGCCAGACCGTCGAGAACCAGCGCGAGCTGACCCGGCTCAAGGCCACCAAAATCATCCCGGTCGCCCAGCGCTACGCCAGCCTGCCGGTGCCCCAGCTTGAGCAATTACTGGTGCAGCGCAGCACTCAGCAAGGCGACTTGCAGAAAGAACTGGCCGACGCCAACAGCCTGTCCATCGCTGCCCAGACTCGCCCGGAGCGCGCCCAGACCGAGATCAGCAGCAGCCAGACGCGTATCCAGCAGATCAATTCGATCCTAAAGGCCGGCAAAGACAACGGTAAATCCCTCAGCGGCGACCAGCGCAACCAGCTCAACGCCGAACTCGCGGCCCTCAACGCGCTGATCCCGCTGCGCCGCCAGGAACTGGCCGGCAACAGCCAACTGCAAGACCTGGGCAACAGCCAGCACGACCTGGTGATGGAAAAGACCGCGCGCCTGGAACAAGAGATCCAGGACCTGCAGACCCTGATCAACCAGAAGCGCCTGGCCCAGTCCCAGCAGACCGTGACCCAACAGTCCATCGAAGCGCAAAAGGCCGGCGGCAGCAGCCTGCTGGCCACGGAAAGCGCGGCCAACCTGAAGCTGTCCGACTACCTGCTCAAAAGCACCGACCGCCTCAACGACCTGACCCAGAAAAACCTGCAGACCAAACAGCAACTCGACACCGTAACCCAGAGCGATTCGGCCCTCGACGAGCAGATCAACGTGCTCAAAGGCAGCCTGCTGCTGTCGAAGATCCTCTACAAACAAAAGCAGGCCTTGCCGCGCCTGACGGTCGACCGCGACCTGGCGGACGATATCGCCAACATTCGCCTGTACCAGTTCGAGGTCAACCAGCAGCGCGAGCTGATCAGCTCGCCCAGTGCCTATGTGGATAACTTGCTGGCGAACCAATCGCCGGAAGACGTCACCCCGCAACTGCGCCGTACTTTGCTGGAACTGGCGATCACCCGCAGCGACCTGCTGGAGCGCCTGAGCCGCGAGCTGAGTGCGCTGCTCAACGAGTCCATCACCCTGCAACTGAACCAGAAACAACTGCTCAGCACCGCCACGACATTGCGGGCGACGCTGGATGAGCAGATGTTCTGGATTCCCAGCAACAAGCCGCTGGATACCGAGTGGCTGGAAACCGTCCCGGCGCACCTGAGCAAGCAAGTCACCACCCTGCCCTGGGCGTCCAGCGTCAGCGAACTGTACGACGGCCTGACCCAACGCCCGCTGCTGTTCCTGCCGCTGCTGCTGTTGATCGGCGCGCTGCTGTGGCGACGCAAAGCCCTGTACCAGCGCCTGAACAAGGTCCACCTGGACATCGGTCACTTCAAGCGCGACAGCCAATGGCACACGCCGCAGGCCATCCTGATCAATATCCTGCTGGCGATGCCGGTGTCCCTGGGCTTGGCGCTGTGCGGTTACGCGCTGCAGATCGACGCCCGGGGGCAAAACGCCAACTTGGGCGCGGCATTGCTGCAAATCGCCCAGGCGTGGCTGGTGTTCTACACCGCCTACCGCATCCTGGCGCCAGGCGGCGTGGCCGAACTGCACTTCCGCTGGGAAAAGCCCCAGGTCGAATTCCTGCAAGGTTGGGTGCGCAAGCTCGGGCTGGTGGTGCTCGCGCTGGTGGCCGTGGTGGCGATTGCCGAGCACCAACCGGCGGCGCTCGCCGACGACGTGCTGGGCATCGGCGTGGTACTGACCTGTTATGCGCTGATGGCCTGGCTGCTGGGTCGCCTGCTGCTGCATAGCCCGACCCATGAAAAAGCCTCGCTGTTTCGCAAGGCCGTGGGCCTGTTATTCACCGCACTGCCCGTCGCGTTGTTTATCGCCGTGTGCTTCGGCTATTACTACACCGCGCTCAAGCTCAGCGACCGGCTGATCAACACCCTGTACCTGCTGATGTTTTGGCTGGTGATCGAAGCCACCTTCGTGCGCGGCCTGGGCGTTGCCGCCCGGCGCCTGGCTTATGCACGCGCCCTGGCCAAACGCCAGGCCGCCAAGGAAGCCGGCGACGGTGAAGCGGTGATCGAAGAGCCGACCCTGGACATCGAGCAGGTCAACGAACAGTCCATGCGCCTGATCCGCCTGGCCCTGCTCGGCGGCTTTATCGCAGCGCTGTACTGGGTGTGGTCGGACTTGATCTCGGTGTTTTCCTACCTCGACAACGTCACCCTCTACGAATACACCAGCGGCACCGGCGCGAATATCAGCATGGTGCCCATCAGCATCGGCGACTTGCTCGGCGCGCTGATCATCATCGGTATTACCTTCGCGCTGGCGCGCAACCTGCCCGGCCTGCTGGAGGTGCTGGTGCTGTCCAAGCTGGAGCTGGCCCAGGGCAGCGCCTACGCGACCACCACCTTGCTTTCGTACGTGATTGCCGGCGTCGGTTTTGTCTCCACCTTGTCGACCCTCGGCGTGAGCTGGGACAAGTTGCAATGGCTGGTGGCGGCACTGTCGGTGGGCTTGGGCTTCGGCATGCAGGAGATCTTCGCCAACTTTATCTCCGGCATCATGATCCTGTTCGAACGCCCGGTACGCATCGGCGACACCATCACCATCGGCAACCTGTCGGGCACGGTGAGCAAGATCCGCATCCGCGCCACCACGATCACCGACTTTGATCGCAAGGACATCATTGTCCCGAACAAGACCTTCATCACCGGGCAACTGATCAACTGGTCGCTGACCGACACCATCACGCGGGTCACCCTGAAACTCGGCGTGGACTACGGCTCCGACTTGGACCTGGTGAAGGAGCTGCTGCTCAAGGCCGCCAGGGAAAACCCACGGGTACTGAAAGAACCCGAACCGCACGTGTACTTCCTCAACTTTGGCGAAAGTACCCTCGACCACGAACTGCGCATGCACGTGCGTGACCTGGGTGACCGCAACCCGGTGCTGGACGAGGTCAACCGCTACATCAACCGTGAATTCAAGAAACAGCACATCAACATCTCGTTCCGGCAGATGGAGGTGTACCTCAAGAACATGCACGGTCAGGAGTACAAGCTGGTGCCGGTCGAGGATGATCGCAAGACCATCGCTGGGCCGGCCCCGGAGCAGGACGCCCCCGAGCCGCCAGCCAGCAAAGTTGATGACGCGCCGGAACCGCCGCCGAGCAAACTCGACTAACCGCGCTATCCCCAGCAGAATGCTCGGACATTCTGCTGGAGATGGCCGGTGAAAGCCCTCGACGAACTGACCTTCGACAACCGCTTCGCACGCCTGGGCGACGCGTTTTCAACCCACGTATTGCCCGAGCCCCTCGACGCGCCGCGCCTGGTCGTGGCGAGTAACGCTGCCATGGCGTTGCTCGACCTCGACCCGGCGGTGGCTGAAACGCCGGTATTCGCCGAGCTGTTTGGTGGGCACAAGCTGTGGGCCGAAGCCGAGCCGCGGGCGATGGTCTATTCCGGGCATCAGTTCGGTGGCTACACCCCACAACTGGGCGATGGCCGTGGGTTGTTGCTGGGCGAAGTGTACAACGAGGCCGGCGAACACTGGGACCTGCACCTCAAGGGCGCCGGGATGACGCCTTACTCGCGCATGGGCGATGGACGCGCCGTGTTGCGCTCGTCGATCCGCGAGTTCCTGGCGTCCGAAGCGCTGCACGCCCTGGGCATCCCCAGCAGCCGCGCATTGTGCGTGATCGGTTCCGACACACCCGTATGGCGCGAGAAGCAGGAACGCGGCGCCATGGTGTTACGTATGGCTCACAGCCATATCCGCTTCGGCCATTTCGAATACTTCTACTACACCAAGAAACCCGAGCAGCAGGCCGAGTTGGCCGAACACGTGCTGAACTTGCACTACCCCGAATGCCGCGAACAGCCTGAACCCTACCTGGCCATGTTCCGCGAAATCGTCGAGCGCAATGCCGAACTGATCGCCAAATGGCAGGCCTATGGCTTTTGCCACGGGGTGATGAACACCGACAACATGTCGATCCTCGGTATCACCTTCGACTTCGGGCCGTTTGCGTTCCTGGACGACTTCGACGCGCACTTCATCTGCAACCACTCCGACCACGAAGGGCGTTACTCCTTCAGCAACCAAGTGCCGATCGGCCAGTGGAACCTCAGCGCCCTGGCGCAGGCGCTGACGCCGTTCATCAGCGTTGATGCCTTGAAGGAAGCGCTCGGCCTGTACCTGCCGCTGTACCAGGCCAATTACCTGGACCTGATGCGCCGCCGCCTGGGACTGACCACCGCCGAAGACGATGACCAGAAGCTGGTCGAGCGGTTATTGAAGCTGATGCAGAACAGCGGCGTGGATTACACGCTGTTCTTCCGGCGCCTGGGGGATGAGCCCGCGGCGCTGGCGGTGACGCGGCTGCGCGATGACTTTGTCGACCTGGCCGGGTTTGATGTCTGGGCCGAGCAGTACAAGGCCCGCGTTGAACGGGATGGCGACAACAGCGAAGAACAACGCCGTGCGCGGATGCATGCGGTGAACCCGCTTTACATCCTGCGCAACTACCTGGCGCAGAACGCTATCGCGGCCGCCGAGTCAGGGGATTACAGCGAAGTGCGGCGGTTGCATGAGGTGCTGTCAAAGCCGTTCGAGGAACAAGCGGGGATGGAGCAATACGCGCAGCGGCCACCGGATTGGGGCAAGCATTTGGAGATTAGTTGTTCGTCGTAAACCTTTAAATGAAGGTTTCTACTGATACGCCGAAGCGCTCAGCCAGCCAACGAATTTGCCGTATGTTGAGTTGGCGTTTTCCACTCAATACCTCAGAGACCACCGACTGGGCACCAACCCCCGGCAGGTCGCTCTGAGTGAGGTTGTGTTCGCGCATCATGTAGCGCAATACATCAGCACCACTGGCGACGGGCATTGGGCGGTGCTTATGATCGTAGGCTTCGATCCAGTCACTGAGGATATCCACCAGGCTCATCAGCGGACTGTCTTCATTTTCACCGATCAGACTCAGCAACTCGTCCAAACCACATACCAGCGCGTCGTAGTCTGCCTCGTTTTCTGGTTTGCGCATCACGGGTGAAACAAATTGCCAGTGTTCGGCGGCTACTCGCATAAGCGCGCTCATCTGATGTTTTCCTTCCATTTATCTTTCTCATAATCGCGGTGATCAAGCAGATGCTTGATGTAGACGCGCTGCGCCTGATACTCCACGCCAGCAATCAACCTCAGCTTATTGCCTCCAATATCGAAAACGTGAAACTCCCCGACCTTATCCGTGGCGGGGAACATGGCTTTCATCGCCGCGAAATCTTTGGGGTCATTTCGCTTCATTACTCGATACCACTGATCCAACGCGGTTGCTGACCGTGGCCACTTTTCCTTCGCTTCCCAGATCCTTTTCTCGCTGATCACTCGCATGCAACATCCTTATCGCATCTTGCTATGAAGGTTAAACTCGAATTCCGAATATCGCAATTTGCGATAATCGCAAACAGACCAATGGTTCAAAACAGAACAGGCTCTGACAGCCTAGATAGGCGGCCCTACATCAGCACGGGCAAAACTGTCAGTGGATAAGTCACCCTCTCCCCGCCTTGATAAACACCTCGCCCGACTCCAGATACAGTCCATTGGCAACACCCAAGGAGCCCATCATGTCCGAACCGCTTGTAATCCCCTGCCCTCATTGCAACGGCCTCAACCGCATACCCGGTGAACGCCTGGGCGATGCGCCCAAATGCGGGCGCTGCAAGCAGCCGGTTTTACTGAACAAGCCTTTTGAGCTGAAGCAAGGCGATTACGCCAGCCAGATCAAAGGCGATTTGCCGTTGCTGGTGGATGTGTGGGCCGACTGGTGTGGGCCGTGTAAATCGTTTGCGCCGGTGTTCGAGCAGGCGGCCGGGCAGTTGGCGGGCAAGTGCCGCTTGGCCAAGCTGGACAGCGAGGCCAATCAGCAGTTGTCGGCGCAGTTGGGGATTCGCTCGATTCCCAGTTTGATTCTGTTCAAGAACGGCCGCGAAGTGGCCCGCCAGAGCGGAGCGTTCCCATTGCCGCAGTTGATGAGCTGGTTGCGTAGCCAGGGCGTGTAAACACGGTCGAATGTGGGAGCTGGCTTGCCTGCGATGGCAGTGTTGAATTCACTACCGCTATCGCAGGCAAGCCAGCTCCCACACTGACCGCATTCCAGCTTTAGGCCAACGGGGCTTCGCGATCCATTATTTGGCCGACGAACATGACGCCGAGTTCGCTTAACTGGTGGATGGCCAGGGCCACGTCGCGGTGTTCACCGGTGAGGTCGTTGGACAGGTTGAGCAACAGGGTTCGGACGGAGGAGAAGGTTTCGTAGCTGTTGAGGATGAGGGTTTCGGTGGGGAGGTTGGGGGTGACGGTGAATAACATGCTTTTCGTTCTCTGATAGGGCCACCACCTATTCGCTACTAAACGAGGGCGGCAGCTGTACGCAGGTTAGTAGACCGGGAACGAAAGCAAAAACCGGCGCACCCGAAGGTGCCCTGCGCACAGCCACCATCAGATAGGCGAGAAAACGCCATGCTTTTGGAGCAGTGCACATACTTTCGTCTGTTGGGGCTACTAAACCCGATCACTGAACATTCAGCGACCCAGGAACCTTAGAGACGCCCATCCAGACGCACAAGCCAGCGGATTCTGGCTTACCTGTAGGCAACGTTACAAGACACACCCCCTATTGCCAGACCCGTCCTACAGACTGTGTGGGACACATCCATTTCCATCTGCCGAAACGCGATAAAAATGTGGGAGGGGGCCTGCTCCCGATAGCCGTGGTCAGTCAGTACATCTGTGACTGAAGCACCGCAATCGGGAGCAAGCCCCCTCCCACAGGGTTTTGTGTTGTCGTTTAGATCACGCGTTTTCCAGCAGGTTATGCAGCTCCACAAACTGCTGCGTCAGCTTATGCCGTGGGTCCAGGTGGATCAGGGGTTTGTTCTCCTGGTGCGACTCACGCATGCGCACGGAACTGGCCAGGTACACCGGCAGCACCGGCAAGCCTTCGGCAATCAATTCATCCAGCATCTGCTGGGGCAGGCTCGCCCGGGCCTGGAACTGATTGACCACGATGCCTTCCACTTCCAGGCCTTCGTTGTGGTCTTCCTTCAGTTCTTCGATTTCAGCCAGCAGGCCATACAACGCCTGGCGCGAGAAGCTGTCGCAATCGAAGGGAATCAGTACACGATCAGCGGCGATCAACGCCGAAACCGCATAGAAATTCAGCGCCGGTGGCGTATCCAGGTAAATCCGGTCGTAATCCTCGCTCAGCTCATCCAGCAGCTTTCGCAGCTTGTTGATCTTATGCTTGGCTTCAAGCTTGGGCTGCAGGTCCGCCAATTCGGCGGTCGCGGTGATGACGTGCAGGTTGTCGAAGGGGGTTTCGTAGATATCCACCCGGTTTTTCTTCGAAAACGGCCCGGAAGACAGGGTCTGCTTGAAGAATTCGGCAATCCCCATCGGTATATCGTCGCCGGTCAGCCCGGTGAGGTACTGGGTTGAATTGGCTTGTGCATCGAGGTCCACCAACAGGGTTCGATAGCCTTCGCTGGCGCTCACCGCCGCCAGGTTGCAGGCGATGCTGGACTTGCCCACGCCGCCTTTCTGATTGAACACCACACGCCGCATGGAAAAACCTCCGTGTATCAATGAATGTCCGAGTGTAGAGGGCAAAAGCGCCTGTTAGCTACCTCGTTCATCCATGCACTGCTGCATCACGAACCATTGGCGATCTGGCTGTCATACACAGCTCACAGGTTAAAAAGAACCGTCCCACGCACCATCCCAGCCCCAGGTGAAGGAAAATCTGTAAATCTTTTTCATCTATTTGTAATTCCCTATGCACAATTCTTTACCAAAGTTTGCTAGAACCCCACGGCACCGGGATAATGCGCGCCATTCGGCTATTGCTCCCTGTCCCGGTATTCGGGGCCAACTGCCGCACATGGAAGCCCGCAGGGGCGGGATAACGTCTCAGTGATCACTTTCAACATCGCCCAATGGCGCGCCTGGGCCCCTGGCCTGGAGAGTGCGGACGACTGGCACGCCTGGTGCCAGGCCCCGGTGTTGCTGCCTGCAAGCGAAGCCTCCCCCGACGTCTCGTTCCTACCCGCCATGCAACGTCGCCGCCTCAGCCGCCTGGCGCGCATGGCATTCAGTGTGGGCTGGCCGCTGGCTGAGGGCTTGGAAGACTTGCCGCTGGTGTTTATCTCCCGGCATGGCGAAACCCCACGCACCCTCGATATCCTCAGCGACCTGGCCAACGACCAGCCACTGTCGCCGACCCAGTTCAGCCTGTCGGTGCACAACGCGGTGATAGGCCTGTGGTCGATCCTGCGCAATGAAACCAGCGAAATGACCGCCCTCGCCGCCGCAGGCGACGGCCTGGAACACGGCATGCTCGAAGCCGCCGCGCTGCTCAACGAAGGCGCGCCGGCCGTTTTGCTGGTGATTACCGAAGAGCAGCCGCCTGCCGCCTACGCCAGTTGGATCGTTGACGTGCCCTTCCCCTACGCCCTCGGCCTGTTGCTGACACCGGGCGACGAGTGGCAACTGGAACTAAACAGCGGCGGTGTCCAACTCACACAAGCCCAGTGGCCCCACGCCCTGAACCTGCTGCGCACCCTGCTCACTGATCAGGGTGCCTGCCAACATGCCTGGAAGAACCGAGTATGGAACTGGCAACGCAAGCCGTGAACGACAAGCCACGGGACGCTTACTACTGGCGCCTGTTCGCCACCGCCGCCAGTTTCTTTGTGTTCGGCATCGGTGGGCTGTGCCTGCGTTTGCTGGTATTTCCGCTGCTCGGCTGCCTGCCAGGCAGCGCCGAAAAACACCAGCGCCGTGCCCGTCACACCATCAGCAAACTGTTCTGGTTCTTTATCCGCCTGATGCAGCGCGCCGGCGTGCTCACCTACAGCGTCGAAGGCGCGGAAAAACTCGGCCGCCCGGGCCAGATGATCATCGCCAACCACCCGTCGCTGATCGACGTGGTGTTCCTGATCGGCCTGATGCGCCAGACCAACTGCGTGGTCAAGCAGAGCCTGTTCGAAAACCCGTTCATGCGTGGCCCGGTGCGCGACGCAGGCTACATCAGCAATGACGGCAGTTCGGACATGCTCGATGCCGCCGCCGACGCCCTGCGCGCAGGCCAGACGCTGATCATTTTCCCTGAAGGCACCCGCACCACACCCGGCGCGGCGCCTGCCTTTCATCGCGGTGGCGCCGCCATTGCACTGCGGGGTGCGACAATCATCACCCCGGTGGTGATCAAGGTGAGCCCCACCACGCTGACCAAGGCCGAACCCTGGTATCGCATCCCAAAATGCCGCTTTCACTTCAGTTTGCGCGTGGGTGCCGATATAGAACCACATGCGTTCGCAACACTGGGCCCCGCGCCTCAGGCCTCACGCAAGCTCAACGATTACCTGCATCATTATTTTATTAAGGAGCTCGCCGAAGATGAGCGACCAACACCGCCTTGAGCACGACATAAAGATGCTGATCATCGAGGCCCTGGGCCTGGAAGACATCGGCGTCGACGACATCGGCAGCGAGCAAACCCTGTTCGGCGAAGGCCTCGGCCTGGATTCGGTAGACGCCCTGGAATTGGGCCTGGCGATCCAGAAAAAGTACGGCATCAAGATCGATGCCGACGCCAAGGACACGCGCAATCACTTCACCAACGTGGCCAGCCTTGCGGCGTTCGTCACGGCCAGACAGGCAGCTTGAGACCGGACCATGCAAACTCGTGACGATATTTTCAACACCTTGCGCGACGCCTTGGTGGAACTGTTTGAACTGCCGCCGGAACGCGTCACCCTTGACGCCAACCTGTACCAGGACCTGGAAATCGACAGCATCGATGCCGTCGACTTGATCGACCATATCAAGCGCCAGACCGGCAAGAAGATCGCCGCCGAGGAATTCAAGGCGGTGCGTACGGTGAACGACGTGGTTGAGGCGGTGTACCGTCTGGTCCAGCCTGCCGCATGAGCCGGCTGATCGGCCTTGGCCTGCTGCTGGCGGGGCTGCTGTACCCTTTTGCGGTGTATTACGGCACCGAACACTTTGCGCCATGGCAATTCGGCCTGCTGCTGGGCGGCCTATGGCTGCTGCGTGCGCTGACCGGAGCACGACGCCCCGGCAGCCGCTGGATGGCACTGGCGGTGATCGTGTTCTGCCTGCTGCTGGCCTGGTTCGACAACCCCCGCCTGCTGCGGTGGTACCCGAGCCTGGTCAGTGCGTTCATGCTGGCGCTGTTCGGCTTGAGCCTCAAGTACGGCCCGCCGATGGTCGAGCGCCTGGCGCGCATGACCGATCCTGTGTTGCCGCCCCATGCCATCGTGTATACCCGCCGGGTGACCGTGGTGTGGAGCGTGTTTTTTCTGTGTAATGGCCTGCTCGCCGCTGCCCTCACCCTGTGGGCGCCGCTGAGCTGGTGGACGTTGTACAACGGCCTGATTGCCTACGGGTTGATGGGGCTGTTGTTTGCCGTGGAATGGCTGGTACGACAAAGGGTTCGAGGCCGCGTATGAATGGGTTGAAACTTGAGCACTTGCTGCTTGAGCCGCTGGAACAGCGTTCGGTCACCACCGAACCTGCAATGAGTCACGCCCAGCTGTGGGAGCAATCCCTGAGCCTGGCGGCGGGCCTGCAAGCGCGGGGTATCCGGCGCCTGGCCGTGTACCTGGAAGATGCAGGCCTGCTGGCGGTGGCCCTGCTGGGCGCGTGGCGGGCCGGGGTCAGCGTGTTGCTGCCCGCCGACTTGCAACCTCAGACCCGCCAACGCTGGGATGAAGCCGTCGACGCCTGGCTGACCGAAGCTGAGGACCTGGATGCGCTGTACCAGGCACCACTGAGCGCTGCCGCCCTCGACCTGGACGCGTGCCAACTGAGCCTGTGCACCTCCGGTTCCAGCGGCGAACCCAAGCGCATCGACAAGACCCTGCGCCAACTGGCCAACGAGGTCGAGGCCTTGGAAACCTTGTGGGGCCCGGACCTCAAAGACGCCTGCATCATCGGCAGCGTCGCCACCCAACACATCTACGGCTTGCTGTTCCGCGTGCTGTGGCCGCTGTGCGCCGGCCGCACTTTTGTGCGCAAACAACTG
The DNA here is from genome assembly GCF_002859085.1 of Pseudomonas sp. QC2. Classification (NCBI taxonomy): domain Bacteria; kingdom Pseudomonadati; phylum Pseudomonadota; class Gammaproteobacteria; order Pseudomonadales; family Pseudomonadaceae; genus Pseudomonas; species Pseudomonas sp. QC2. Next base: position 18,258 of record NZ_PKKS01000017.1, on the reverse strand, counting down.
GCCTTCCCCGAAGACTTGCAGCGCGCCAGCCGCGAGCACACGCAATTTGCCTGGGTTGCCAGCCCGGCGCTGCTCAAGCGCATGGGTGACAACCTTGACTGGCCCGCGCTGAGCCAGGTGTCGCGGGTGTTTTCGTCCGGCGGCGCGCTGCCGGTGGAAGCCGCCGGCAGCCTGTACGACCGCTTGCAACAATGGCCGACAGAGATCCTCGGCAGCTCGGAAACCGGTGGTATCGCCTGGCGCCAGGGTGCGCAGCCGTGGCAGCCGTTTGCCGACGTGCACCTGAGCCAGGATGCCGACGGCGCCCTGCGCATCGCCTCGCCGTATCTGCCTGCGGGGCATGTCGAACAAACCGCCGACGCGGCACGCATTCATGCCGATGGCCGTTTCGAACTGCTGGGCCGCCTGGATCGCATCGTCAAGCTGGAAGAAAAACGCATCTCCCTGCCCATGCTGGAAAACGCGCTGATGGCCCACCCGTGGGTCGCGGAAACCCGGCTGGGCGTGGTGCAGGAAAACCGCGCCTCTCTCGGCGCGCTGGTGGTGTTGAGCGCCGAGGGCCTGCATGCCCTGCGCAATCAGGGGCGACGCACGCTCACCCAGACCCTGCGCCAGCATTTGAGCCAACATTGCGAAGCCCTGGCGCTGCCACGGCGCTGGCGACTGCTGAGACAGTTGCCCCTGAACAGCCAGGGCAAGCTGCCACAGGCCGATGTCGAGGCGCTGCTGTTGGCGCCACGGCCGAAGGCGCCGGAAGTGCTGGAGCACGTCGAAGCCGACGGCGAATGGACCGTGCAACTGAGCGTGCCGCCGGACCTGGCCTATTTCAGCGGGCACTTCCCGGTCACACCGGTGCTGCCGGGGGTGGTGCAGGTGGAATGGGCCTTCAACCTGGGCCAGCAACTGCTCGATGTGCCGCCGACCTTTGCCGGTATGGAAGTGCTCAAGTTCCAGCAACTGGTGCGGCCGGGTGATGCGATCGAACTGCACCTGCGCTTCGACCCGGAGCGCAGCAAGCTTTACTTTGCGTATCGCAATGGCGTCGCCGCCTGCTCCAGCGGCCGGATTCAACTGGAGCCAGCGCATGCATAAGCTGTTGTGGCGAGGAAGCTTGCTCCCGCTGGAGTGCGAAGCGCTCCCAACCCAGGCACCGCACTGTACCAGGATGATTTCGGTCGCCTGTGTTGGGGCTGCTGCGCAGCCCAGCGGGAGCAAGCTCCCTCCCCACAGGGGGCCATTTCATGCATAACCCCTGCGCCCTGATCCCGGTCTACAACCACGAAGCCGCCGTACCCGCCGTGGTCCACAGCCTGCTGGGCAGCGGCCTGCCCTGCCTGCTGGTCGACGACGGCAGCAGCCCGGCCTGCGCCGCCGTGCTGGCGCAATTGGCGACCCTGGATAACGTTACCCTGCTGACCCTGCCAAGCAACCAGGGCAAGGGCGGCGCCGTCATGGCCGGTTTCCGCGAAGCCGCACGCCAGGGCTTCAGCCATGCCTTGCAAGTCGACGCCGACGGCCAGCACGACCTGCGCGAAGTCGAGACCTTTATCGACACCTCGCGCCGGCACCCCGACGCGATCATCTGCGGCTACCCGGAATACGACGACAGCGTGCCCAAAGGCCGCCTGTACGCGCGCTACTTGACCCACGTGTGGGTGTGGATCAACACCCTGTCGTTGCAGATCCGCGACTCGATGTGCGGCTTTCGCGTCTACCCGCTGGCGCCGGTGCTGGCGCTGATGGACTCGGCCTACATCGGCACGCACATGGATTTCGACTCGGACATCCTGGTGCGCCTGGCCTGGCGCAACCAGCCGATGCGCTGGCTGCCGACCCAGGTGCACTACCCCGCCGATGGCCTGTCGCACTTCCGCCTGTTCCGGGACAACGTGCGCATCTCGGCGATGCACACCCGGTTGTTCTTCGGCATGCTGGTGCGCGCGCCGATGATCCTGTGGCGACGGTGGCAGGCATGAGCGACAGCACCAAGCACTGGGCCGACCGCGAAGAGCGCGGCAGCTACCGGCTGATGAAGCTCACCGCCTTCGCCGCCAAGGTCCTTGGCCGCCGCGTGTTGAGCCCGCTGTTGTACGGCATCGTGTTGTATTTTTTCCTGTTCGGCCGCACCGCACGCCGGAGCGCCTGGCAATACCAGCAGCGCCTGGCCGAGTGGAGCGGGCGCGAGGAACTGCGGCCCACCCACTGGAAAGTCTTCGGCCAATTCATGGCGTTTGCCGATTCACTGCTCGACAAACTCGACGTGTGGAACGGCAAGCTGCGCCTGGAACAGATCGAGATCAACGACCCGGCGCAATTGCGCGGGAAGCTGCGCGGCGGGCGCGGGCAGATGCTGGTGGGTGCACACCTGGGCAACCTCGAAGTGTGTCGCGCGCTCGCCGAGATCGGTGAACAAGTCACCATGAACGTGCTGGTGCACACCAAGCACGCCGAGCAATTCAACCGCCTGCTAGGCGAAGCCGGCGCCACCCACTTGCGCCTGATCCAGGTCAGCGAGCTGGACCCGGCCACCATGCTGCTGCTCAGCCAGCGCCTGGACGACGGCGAATGGCTGGCCATCGCCGGCGACCGCGTGCCACTGCATGGCGGGCGCACGGTGCGCGTGGACTTCCTCGGCCATGACGCCGCCTTCCCTCAAGGCCCGTGGCTGCTGGCCGGTTTGCTCAAATGCCCGGTGAACCTGCTGATGTGCCTCAAGCACAAAAGCCGCTATCGCCTGAGCATTGAGCCTTTCGCCGAATCGATCGAATGGAAACGCAACACCCGCGAGCAGGTCATCGCCCTGTGGACCGCGCACTACGCCGCACGCCTGGGCCAGTTCTGCCTGGAAGCGCCCCAACAATGGTTCAACTTTTACCCTTTCTGGAAGACCGATGACGACGCATCTTGAGCCGGTAACCTTTGGCGAACGCGCCTTGCGCATCGAAGACGTACTGGCCCTGGCCAACCGTCAGGCGCCGACCCAATTGCAGGGCGACGCCGCGTATCGCCAGCGCATTGCCAAAGGCGCGCAGTTCCTCGACTCGCTGCTGGACAAGGAAGGCGTGATCTACGGCGTCACCACCGGCTACGGCGACTCTTGCGTGGTGGCGGTGCCGTTGCAGCACGTCGAGGCCCTGCCCCGTCATTTGTACACCTTCCACGGTTGCGGCCTGGGCAAGTTGCTCGATGCCCAAGCCACCCGCGCGGTGCTGGCCGCACGGTTGCAGTCGCTGTGCCACGGCGTTTCCGGTGTGCGCGTGGAGTTGCTGGAGCGCCTGCATGCGTTCCTTGAGCACGACGTACTGCCGCTGATCCCGGAAGAAGGCTCGGTCGGCGCCAGCGGCGACCTGACGCCGCTGTCCTATGTGGCTGCGACCCTGTCCGGCGAACGCGAAGTGATGTTCCGTGGCGAACGTCGCCAGGCGACCGACGTGCACCGTGAGCTGGGTTGGGAGCCGCTGGTCCTGCGCCCCAAGGAAGCCCTGGCGCTGATGAACGGCACCGCCGTGATGACCGGCCTGGCGTGCCTGGCCTTCGCCCGCGCCGACTACCTGCTGCAACTGGCCACGCGCATTACCGCGTTGAACGTGGTGGCGCTGCAAGGCAACCCGGAGCACTTCGACGAGCGCTTGTTCGCCGCCAAGCCGCACCCAGGGCAGATGCAGGTCGCCGCCTGGCTGCGCAAGGACCTGGCGATCGATGCGCCGACCGCGCCGCTGCATCGCCTGCAGGACCGTTACTCACTGCGTTGCGCGCCCCACGTGCTCGGCGTATTGGCGGACAGCCTGAACTGGCTGCGCTCGTTTATCGAAATCGAGCTGAACAGCGCCAACGACAACCCGATCATCGACGCCGAAGAAGAACGCGTGCTGCACGGTGGGCACTTCTACGGCGGGCATATCGCTTTTGCGATGGACAGCCTCAAGACCCTGGTCGCCAACGTCGCCGACCTGCTGGACCGCCAACTCGCGCTGCTGGTGGACGTGCGTTACAACCATGGCCTGCCGAGCAACCTGTCCGGCGCCCCGGCGGACCGCGCAATGATCAACCACGGCTTCAAGGCGGTGCAGATCGGCACCAGCGCCTGGACCGCCGAAGCCTTGAAAAACACCATGCCGGCCAGCGTGTTCTCGCGCTCCACCGAGTGCCACAACCAGGACAAGGTGAGCATGGGCACCATCGCCGCCCGCGATGCGATCCGCGTACTGGAACTGACCGAACAGGTCGCCGCCGCGACCCTGCTCGCCGCCAACCAAGGCGTGTGGCTGCGGGCCCAGGCCGAGGACGCGCGCCCGCTGCCGCCAACCCTGGCCGCCATGCATGACGAACTGGCCAAGGACTTCCCGCCGGTCATCGAAGACCGCGCGCTGGAAGGCGAACTGCGCCTGTGCCTGCAACGCATCGCCGAGCAACACTGGAGGCTGCATGCGTAGCCAGGGCGTGTTGCACAGCGACACCGAAATCCTCGTGCCGTTTTTTGACGTCGACACCATGAACGTCGTGTGGCACGGGCACTACGTGAAGTACCTGGAAGTGGCGCGCTGCGCGCTGCTGGACAAGATCGGCCACAACTACACGGCGATGCTCGAATCGGGCTACGCCTGGCCGGTGATCGACATGCAACTGCGCTACGTGCGCGGCGCCGTGTTCGGCCAGACGATCAACGTGCGCGCCAGCCTGGTGGAGTGGGAGAACCGCTTGAAGGTTAATTACCTGATCACCGACCTCGCCAGTGGCGAGCGTTTGACCCGTGCCAGCACCGTGCAGGTGGCGGTGGAAATCGCCACTCGCGAAATGCAGCTGGCCTCTCCCAAAGTCTTCACCAACGCCGTCGAAAGGGCCCTGAAATGAAATCCCATGTGGGAGGGGGCTTGCCCCCGATGGACTTCAACGATAACGCGATCCGCCGGACACTACGCAGCGCCCTCAGGCTCATCGCGGGCAAGCCCGCTCCCACATTTTTGATCGGTTTTTTCCTGAGCTTTAGTGCACATGCTTTTGACTTGCAGCAGCTGAGCGACCAACTTGCAAAACCCTCAGTGATCCACGGCAGCTTCACCCAGGAAAAACACCTGCGTGCCCTGCCCCAGCCGCTGGTCAGCAAAGGCACCTTCGTGCTCGCCAAGGACCACGGCCTGCTGTGGCTGCTGAAGACCCCGCTGCAACAGGACTACCGCATCAGCGCCCAAGGTATTGCCCGCCGCGACGCCAACGGCTGGCAACTGCTGCCGAACAAGAGCGCCGGCGCCGAACAGAACCGCCTGTTCCTTGCGGTGCTGCAGGGTGACAGCAGCGGCTTGCAGCGTGACTTCGAATTGCACCTGCAAGGCGAGGCCAAGCAATGGACATTGACCCTGGTCCCGCGCTCGCTGCTGCTCAAGCAGGTGTTCACCCAGATCAATATCGACGGTGGCGACCTGGTGCAGAACATCGAATTGCTGGAAACCCAGGGCGACAGCACCGTGCTGCGCATGCAGGACAGCCACGCCGACCTGCCGTTGAGCGAAGCGGAGCAACACGATTTTGCCCAGTGAACGCCTGCTACCCCGCCTGTTCCTGATCCTGCTGGTGGCCGTGCTTGCCCTGGCCGGCTGGCAGTGGCGCCACGGTGCGCCCTTGTCGGCCAACCTGATGGAACTGGTGCCGGGCAACACGCCGGACGCCTTGGAACAGAAAGCCGAACAGCGCATGCAAGAGCCGCTGAACCGCGAGATGTTGGTGTTGGTGGGGCATGCCGACCGCCAGCAAGCCGTCGCCGTGGCGCAACAGTTAGGCGAGCGCTGGCAGGCCAGTGGGCTGTTTGAAAAGGTGCAGTGGAACCTGCAAGCCGACTTGCCGGCGCTGCGCGAGCAATTGCTGCGCGGCCGCCTGGCGATGCTCTCGGCCAAGGACCGTGAGCAACTGGTTAAACAGCCCGACGCGTTTATCCAGCAGCGCGTACAAGCGCTGTTCGACCCCTTCACCGGGTTCAGCCTGGTGCCGAGCCAGGACGACTGGCTGGGCCTGACCGGGCGTATCCAGAACAGCCAGCCGCAACACGGCTCGGTGCAACTGGATATCGGCAGCGGCGCGTTGATCGCCGATGCCGACGGCAAAAGCTGGGTGCTACTGCGTGCACGCACCACCGGCAATGCCTTCGACATGACACTGCCGCTGCAAGTGGCAGACCTGCTCCAGGTCAGCCGCGAACAGGCCAGCGGGCAAGGCGTGCAGTTGCTCGCCGCCAGCGGCTTGCTCTACGCCGCCAATGGCCAGCAGCAGGCCACGCGGGAAATCACCTGGGTGGGCGGCGGCGCTACCGTCGGCATCCTGTTGTTGCTGTTGCTGGCGTTCCGGCGCTGGCGCGTGCTGCTGGCCTTTGTGCCGGTGCTGGTGGGCATGCTGTTTGGCGCGGTGGCCTGTGTGGCACTGTTCGGCCATATGCATGTGATGACCTTGGTATTGGGTTCCAGCCTGATCGGCGTGGCGGTGGATTACCCGCTGCACTATCTGTCGAAAAGCTGGAGCCTGCAGCCGTGGCGCAGTTGGCCGGCGTTGCGTCTGACGCTGCCGGGACTGAGCCTGAGCCTGGCGACCAGTTGCATCGGTTACCTGGCGCTGGCCTGGACGCCGTTCCCGGCGCTGACCCAGATTGCGGTGTTCTCCGCTGCCGGTCTGGTCGGTGCGTACCTGTCTGCCGTGTGCCTGTTGCCGGCGCTGCTCAAGGGTGTCGAACTGCGCCCGGCGCAATGGCCGCTGCGCATCGCTGAATGCCTGTGGCTGGTACGCGCCTCGTTACTCAAGCGCGTGCCGAGCCCTATCCTGCTGGCGTTGCTGCTGCTGTTTTGCGCGGGCGGCCTATGGCACCTGAACAGCAAAAACGACATTCGCCAATGGATCGGTGCACCACCGCAATTGCTGCAAGAAGCGCAGGCCGTGGCACGCATTACCGGGTTCCAGCCCACCAGCCAGTTCTTCCTGGTTCGCGCGGACAATCAGCAGCAGTTGCTGGAGCGCCAGGCAGACTTGGGCCAGCGCCTGGATCAGTTGGTGAACATGGACAAACTCCAGGGCTACCTGGCGCTCAACCAACTGGTCAGCCTGCCCGCCGAGCAACAACAGCTGCGTGATGCGCTGAATAAACTCCCGGAACATTGGCACCCGCTGCTGGACCTCGGCGTCCCCGCCAGCGCCCTGCAAGCCGAAGTGGCGCAACTGCAAGCGCTGCCCACCGAAGACATCGACAGCGCACTGGTGGGCCCGTTGGCCGAACCTTGGCGCACCCTGTGGCTTGGTCCGGTCGACGGCGGCGTGGCGGCGATGGTCAGTCTGCAGGGCTTGAACAACCCGGCGCTGCTGCGGGTGCAAGCGCTGGATTTGCCGGGCGTGCAATTGGTCGACCGTCTGGGCGACTTGAACCGCGTGTTCGCCGACACGCAGATCAGCGCCGCCGAATTGAAGTTGATGTCGTGCGTGCTGATCGTGCTGCTGTTGATCCTGCCATTCGGCTTTGGCGGCGCCCTGCGCATTGTCGCCCTGCCGCTGCTGGCAGCCCTGTGCAGCCTGGCCAGCCTCGGCTGGCTGGGCCAGCCGCTGACGCTGTTCAGCCTGTTCGGCCTGCTGTTGGTCACGGCCATCAGCGTCGACTACGCGATCCTGATGCGCGAGCAAATCGGCGGCCCTGCGGTCAGCCTGTTGGGCACATTGCTGGCGGCGCTGACGACCTGGTTGTCGTTTGGCCTGCTGGCGGTGTCCAGCACGCCGGCAGTGAGTAATTTCGGCTTATCGGTCAGCCTCGGCCTGGCATTCAGCTTTATGCTGGCGCCTTGGGCCGGGCAACAGAAGCACGCCTTATGAATGTGATTATCGCCAATGTGGCAAGGAGCCCTCGTGCCCACAGTTGAAATGGAACGTCGCCAGGTGGTGGTGATCGGTGCCGGCCCATCCGGGGCCATCGCCGCCGCGCTGCTCAAGCGCAAAGGGCATGATGTATTGATCGTCGAGCGCCAGCATTTCCCGCGGTTCTCGATTGGCGAAAGCCTGCTGTCCCACTGCATCGACTTTATCGAAGAAGCCGGCATGCTGGAGGCCGTGCAGGCCGCGGGTTTCCAGGTGAAAACCGGTGCTGCGTTCGCCTGGGGCGAGCGCTACAGCGCGTTTGATTTCGGCGATACGTTCAGCAACGGCAAGCCCACCACCTTCCAAGTCCAGCGCGGCGAGTTCGACAAGCTGCTGGCGGATCAGGCCGCGCTGCAGGGTGTGGAAATCCGCTATGGCGAAACCATCGTCGGCGTGGATTTCAAGGGCGAATCCCGCTACCTGCACGTGCGCCGCGAAAACGGCAGCGAGTATCACCTCAAGGCCAAGTTCGTGCTGGATGCCAGCGGCTACGGCCGCGTGCTGCCGCGCCTGCTGGAGCTGGACGTGCCGTCGGACTTTCCGGTGCGCCAGGCGGTGTTCACCCACGTCGAGGACCGCATCGAACACTCAGGCTTCGATCGCACCAAGATTCTGGTCACCACCCATCCTACGCAGCGCGATATCTGGTTCTGGACCATCCCGTTCAGCAACGGTCGCTGCTCGGTGGGTGTGGTCGCGGCCAAACAGCACTTCGACGGCCGCGACAGTGACCTCGACGCCTGCCTGCGCGGTTTTATCGACGAAACCCCAAGCCTGTCCGGCGTGCTGAAAAACGCGGTATGGGATACACCGGCGCGGACCATCGGCGGCTACGCGGCCAATGTCAAAAGCCTGCACGGGCCGGGCTTTGCACTGCTGGGCAACGCAGCGGAGTTCCTCGACCCAGTCTTCTCTTCCGGGGTGACCATCGCCATGCGTTCGGCGAGCATGGCGGCCGGTGTGCTGCACCGTCAGCTCAACGGCGAGACCGTGGACTGGCAAACCGAATTTGCCGAGCCATTGAAGCGTGGCGTCGACACCTTCCGCTGCTACGTTGAAGGCTGGTACGCCGGGACCTTCCAGGATGTGATTTTCCATCCGAGCAGCTCGCCGGAGATTCGTCGGATGATCAGTGCGATCCTCGCCGGCTACGCGTGGGATGAGCGCAACCCGTTTGTGAGTGAGCCCAAGCGGCGGTTGCGGATGTTGTCGGAGATTTGTGCGAGTGAGCCGGTATGAGCAGTCCTACTCTTGATAAAAACTATTTAAGTAAGCACTACGTCGAAGAAACCAAATTCGGCCTCTGGTTCCTGCGCAGTCACACTTGGCAGCATCGCGTGTTGCGCGTGGCGATCAACGACTTGCGCAGCCTGTTCACGGAGCCATTGCCTGAGGCGCCGGTATTGCTGGATGCCGGTTGCGGACAAGGCAAATCCTTCACGCTGTTGCAGCAGGTATTTGCGCCTTCACGGTTGATAGGCCTGGACGCCGACCCCCACAGCCTGGCGTTGAGCCAGGTTGAGGCCACGCGCCAAGGCTTGAGCGTAGAACTGATCGGCAGCGACTGCGCCACCCTCGACGTGCCGGACGCCAGCGTCGACATCCTGTTCTGCCACCAGACCTTCCACCATCTGGTTGAACAGCACCGCGCCCTCAAAGAGTTCTACCGCGTGCTCAAGCCCGGCGGCTATCTGTTGTTTGCCGAATCCACAGAAGCCTATATCGACACCTGGGTAATCCGCTGGCTGTTCCGCCACCCAATGCATGTGCAAAAAAGCGCCGAAGAATACCTGGAGATGCTCCGCGAGCAGGGTTTTGAATTCGGCCCACAGAACGTCTCGTACCCGTACTTGTGGTGGAGCCGCTCCAGCGACTTCGGCCTGCTGGAACGCTGGGGCCTGCGCAAGGCGCCGCCGGTGGGCCAGCGCGAAGAAACCCTGGTCAACTGCGTGGCACGCAAACCCTTGGCGGGTGCCGCACCATGATGCGCTGGCTCTTGATCGGTTGCCTGTTGCTGCTGAGCGCCTGCGCCAGCCAACCGCCGCTGCCCGAGAAACCCCCAACCCTGGCCTTGCCGCTGCAACTGCATGTGCAGCGCCTGGCCGACGGCCAGAGCCAGGACTGGCTGCTGGTGATCCAGCGCGAAGGCGCGGGCATTCGTTGGTCGATGATGGACCCGCTGGGCATCCCCCAGGCCCGTCAGAAGCTGATCAATGGCGAATGGCAGGCCGATGGCTTGCTGCCGCCCAATCCCCAGGCCCGTGAGTTGTTTGCCGCGTTGCTGTTCGCGCTGACCTCGCCGGATGACCTGCGCGCGCTGTACCCCAGCGCGCAGGCGATGGACTTGACGCGCACTCTGCCGGGCCGTTGGCAGATCGTGTATCAATCGTCTGAGGTCTTTCGCGTGAACATCAGCGGGCAGCCGTTGAGCTATCGCATCACGCCACTTGGAGCGGCCCGATGAGCGCCTACCTCAACGCCCTCGGCGTGATCTGCGCCCTCGGTCGTGGCCAGGACGAGGTCAGCCGCAGCCTGTTTGCCGGCGACTGCTCCGGCATGCGCCCCGAAAGCGGCTGGGTGCCGGAGCGCGTGTTGCCGGTGGGCGCCGTGAAAGGCGACTTGGCAACCATCCCGCCCGAATTGGGCCAGCAAAGCAGTCGCAATAACCAGTTGCTGCTGGAGGCCGCTTTGCAGATCGAGGGCGAGATCGGCCTGGCGATCCAGCGCCACGGCGCAGCGCGGGTCGGTATTGTGCTGGGCACCAGCACCTCGGGAATCGATGAGGCCAGTCGCGGCATCGCCCATTACCTGCGCGACCATCAGTTCCCCAACGACTACGACTACCAGCAACAGGAGCTCAGCGCCCCGGCGAATTTCCTCGTCGACTGGCTGCAATTGAGCGGCCCGGCCTATGTGATCTCCACCGCCTGCACGTCCAGCGCCCGCGCGTTGATGAGTGCCCAGCGCCTGCTGGACTTGGGCGTGTGCGATGCGGTGATCTGCGGCGGCGTCGACAGCCTGTGCAAGCTGACGCTTAACGGTTTCAGCTCACTGGAAGCGGTGTCGAACGAGCGCTGCAAGCCGTTTTCGGTGAACCGCGACGGCATCAACATCGGCGAAGCGGCGGTGCTGTTTCTGATGAGCAAAGAGCCTGCGCCCATCGCCCTGCTGGGCAGCGGCGCCAGTTGCGATGCGCACCATATCTCCGCCCCCGAGCCTACCGGCAAAGGCGCATTGCAATCCATGCGCAAGGCCCTGGCCAGCGCCAAATTGCAGCCTGGGCAGATCGGTTACCTGAACCTGCACGGCACCGCCACCCAGCACAACGACGCCATGGAAAGCCTGGCCGTCGCCCGCCTGTTCCCGGAAGGGGTGGCGTGCTCGTCGACCAAACCCATGAGCGGCCACACCCTTGGTGCAGCCGGCGCGCTGGAAGCGGCGTTCTGCTGGTTGAGCCTGGTTCACAATCGGCTGCCGCCGCATGTGTGGGACGGCCAGCCCGACCCCGCGCTGCCCGCCTTGCACTGGGCTACCGCCGGCGCCACCCTGGAAAAACGCTGCCTGATGAGCAACTCGTTTGCCTTCGGCGGCAACAATGTCAGCCTGATTATCGGAGAGGCCCCATGATCGATTGGCCACTCGCCGAACTGCTGCCCCACGCGGGCGACATGATCCTGATCGACCAGGTGCTGTCGTTCGATGAAGAGCAGATCCGCACCTGCACCCTCGTCAAGCCCGGCGGCCTGTTCAACCGCCCGGACGGCAGCCTGCCGGCCTGGGTCGGCATCGAGTTGATGGCGCAAAGCGTCGCGGCCTACGCCGGTTGCCACGCGCGCCAGAAAGCTCAAGCCGTGGCGCTGGGCTTCCTGCTCGGCACACGTAAGTTCGAATGCAACGTGGCGTCTTTCCCGGCAGGCACCGAGCTGAGCATCCACGGCCTGCGATCCCTGGAAGACGACAACGGCATGGGTGTGTTCGAATGTCACCTGACCGGTGACGGTATCCAGGCCAGCGCCCGCTTGAATGTATTTCGACCGCCCCAGGCGGCCAATTATTTAGAAGAATCGAAGGACGTAACGCCATGACTGAATCCGTACTGGTCACCGGCTCCAGCCGTGGCATCGGCCGCGCCATCGCGCTGCGCCTGGCCCAGGCCGGGCATGACATCGTGCTGCACTGCCGCAGCGGCCGTGCCGACGCCGATGCGGTGCAGGCTGAGGTTGAAGCCCTGGGCCGCCAGGCGCGGGTGTTGCAATTCGATGTGGCGGATCGCGCGCTGTGCAAGGAAATCCTTGAGGCGGATGTGGAGCAACATGGCGCCTATTACGGCGTGGTGCTCAACGCCGGCCTGACCCGTGACGGTGCGTTTCCGGCCCTGTCGGAAGAGGATTGGGACGTGGTGATGCGCACCAACCTCGACGGTTTCTACAACGTGCTGCACCCGGTGATGATGCCGATGATTCGTCGTCGCGCGGCCGGGCGTATCGTCTGCATTACGTCGGTTTCCGGTTTGATCGGCAACCGCGGCCAGGTCAATTACAGCGCCTCGAAAGCCGGCCTGATTGGCGCAGCCAAGGCCCTGGCCATTGAGCTGGGCAAACGCAAAATCACCGTCAATTGCGTGGCTCCCGGTTTGATCGACACGGCGATGCTGGATGAAAACGTGCCCGTGGAAGAGCTGATGAAGATGATCCCCGCGCAGCGCATGGGCACCCCGGAAGAGGTGGCCGGCGCGGTGAATTTCCTGATGTCGGCCGAGGCGGGCTATATCACGCGCCAGGTGTTGGCCGTGAATGGAGGCCTGTGCTGATGAAACGCGTCGTCGTCACCGGCATGGCCGGCATGACCTCCCTGGGCGGCGATTGGGAGACCATCTCGGCCAACTTTCGCGCCAACCGCAGCGGCATCCGCCGCATGGATGAGTGGGACCGCTTTACCGAATTGAACACGCGCCTGGCCGGGCCGATCGACGATTTCGTCGTGCCCGCCCATTGGACGCGCAAGCAACTGCGCAGCATGGGCCGCGTCTCGCGCCTGGCGGTGTGGGCGGCGGAGCAGGCGTTGCGGGACGCCGGCTTGCTCGGCGACGAGTCGATCAAGGACGGGCGCATGGGCGTGGCCTGTGGCTCGTCCACCGGCAGCACCGACGAGATCAAGGCGTTCGGCAATATGCTGCTGAACTCAGTCGCCGAGGGGCTGAACGCCAACTCCTACGTGCGCATGATGCCGCACACCACAGCGGCAAATATCAGCATCTTCTTTGGCCTCACCGGGCGGCTGATCCCTACCTCCAGCGCCTGCACCAGCGGCAGCCAGGGCATCGGCTATGCCTATGAGGCGATCAAGTTCGGCCGCCTGCCGTTGATGCTCGCCGGCGGCGCCGAAGAGCTGTGCCCCACCGAAGCCATGGTGTTCGACGCACTCTACGCCACCAGCCTGAAAAACGACGCGCCGCAAACCAGCCCACGCCCGTACGACAGCGGCCGCGATGGCCTGGTGATCGGTGAAGGCGGCGGCATGCTGGTGCTCGAAGAACTGGAACACGCCCTGGCGCGCGGTGCGCATATCCACGCCGAGATTGTCGGCTTTGGCAGCAACGCCGACGGCCAGCACACCACCCGTCCGGAACAGAAAACCATGCGCCGCGCGATGGAGCTCGCCCTGGAAGATGCCGGGCTTGAGCCTTCCGCGATCGGCTACGTGAACGGTCATGGCACCGCCACCGACCAAGGCGACATCGCCGAAACGCTGGCGACCAGTAGCCTGTTCGGCAGCCGGATGCCCATCAGTTCGCAGAAAAGCTTTCTCGGCCACACCCTGGGCGCCTGCGGTGCGCTGGAGTCTTGGTTCAGCATCGAGATGATGAACCGCGACCAGTACGTGCACACCTTCAACCTGGATTCGGTAGACCCGCAATGCGGCGAGCTGGATTACCTGCAAGGTGAATTCCGCGAGATGCACCACGACTACGTGATGAACAACAACTTTGCCTTTGGCGGCGTCAACACGTCGCTGATCTTCCGCCGCTGGTCCTGACTTTTTAATCGATTGGAGAATACGGAATGTCTTCCTTGCTACGCGTCACCCTGATCACCCTGGCCCTGCTGGTCACCGCCGGCTGCACCAGCAAGCCGATCCTCAACACCCAGCACGACCTGCCGGCCAACGCCCAGGTCAGCGAAGAAAAAATGAAAACGGTGATCGTCAACGCCCTGCAAAAACGCGAATGGACGGTTCAACGCCTGAGCCCGCAACTGGTGCAGGCCGAGATCAACGTGCGTAACCAGTACTACGCGGCCATCGACATCCGCTACACCCGCAACAGCTACGCGATCACCTACCGCGACAGCCGCGAACTGGGCTACAAGGACGGCAAGATCCATCGCAACTACAACCGTTGGGTGAACAATCTGGACAGCGACATCATGGCGGGGTTGCGCAGTAATGGCGTGAATGAGGCGGGGACGGCGGCGCAGTTGTTTGAGCAGACCGGTACTTCGAAATAAAACCAAAACCTGGCACAACACTGTGGTGAGCGGGCTTGCCCCGCGCTGGAGTGCGAAGCGCTCCCAAGATCTTTGGGGCCGCTACGCAGCCCAGCGCGAGCAAGCTCGCTCACCACAACAGCCTAGTTGCAGGAGGTTATTGGATAGCCTTGCGCGTCAACAACTCCACAAACGCCTTCGCCATGGGCGTCTGCACGCCCTTGCGTTGCACCAGCCACACCGCCGTCATCGCCTCCTGGTCCAGCAACGTGCGATACACCACGCCATCGATCCTTATCCGCTGGTACGACGCCGGCAGCACCGATACCCCCAGCCCCGCCGCCACCAGACCGATGATGGTCATCGCCTCCCCCGCTTCCTGGGCGAAGTGCGGGCTGAAACCGGCGTCACGGCACAGGCTTAGCAACTGCGCGTAGAGACCACTGCCGTAGCTGCGCGGGAAAAAAACGAACGGTTCTTCCGCCAGCTGCGCCAGGTGCAGGCCACGCTCACTGCCTGCTACCAACGGGTGGCCAGCGTTCATTACGGCCACCAGCGGCTCACGCATCAGTTCGACCACACTCAGCGAATCCGGCAACGGCAGGGGGCGCATCAGCCCAACCTGGATCGACTCATCCACCAGCGAATCAGCCACTTCAGTGCTGCTCATCTCTTGCAGATTGAGATGCACTGCCGGGAACGCCTGGCGAAACGCAAAGATCGCTTGGGGAATGCTGGAGTTAAACGGTGCCGATGACGTGAAGCCGATCTTCAATTCACCCAGCTCACCCAACTGCGCCCGGCGCGCCACATCTGCCGCCTTGTCGACCTGCGCCAGCACCAACCGCGCCTCATGCAGGAACAACCGCCCCGCCTCGCTTAGCTCAACCCGACGATTGGTACGCTCAAACAAGCGTGCGCCCACCTCCTGCTCCAGCGCCTGTATCTGCTGGCTCAGAGGCGGCTGCGAGATGCCCAGCACCTGGGCAGCCCGGCCAAAGTGCAGTTCTTCGGCGACGGCAATGAAGTACCGCAAGTGACGCAATTCCATGCAAGCCTCATTAGGTCGTAAAAGCTATCAAACAGGTCGAACAATATATTGGAAAGAATCATTAGCCAGCTATATTCTTTTTTGCATGGCCGGTCCTGGCACGCCCTTCCTCCCCGAGGTCCCCGTGAATTCTGCTGTCGCTCCACTCGCTCAAGAAGTCCCGCCCACTGCCCTCGATGAGGTGGTGGCCCAGCTCAATGACGCGTACATCGAAAAAGGCACACCGATGTTCATGCGCACGGTGCTGGCGCTGTTCTCCGGCGGTTTTGCGACCTTTGCCCTGCTGTATTGCGTGCAGCCGATGATGCCGGCGCTGTCCCACGAGTTTTCCATCAATGCAGCGCAAAGCAGCCTGATCCTGTCCGTGTCCACCGCGATGCTCGCGCTGGGCCTGCTGATTACCGGGCCGATTTCCGACACCCTTGGACGTAAACCGGTGATGGTCGCCGCGTTGTTCTGCGCAGCGCTCGCGACGATTGCCAGTGGCTTGATGCCGTCCTGGGAAGGGATTTTATTCATGCGCGCGCTGGTGGGTTTGTCATTGAGCGGCCTGGCCGCCGTGGCCATGACCTACCTGAGCGAAGAGATCCACCCGCAGCACATCGGCCTGGCGATGGGTTTGTACATCGGCGGCAATGCGATTGGCGGGATGAGCGGGCGCCTGATCATCGGCGTGTTGATCGACTTCGTCAGTTGGCACACGGCAATGTTGATCATCGGCGCCCTGGCGTTGATCGCCGCGACGGTGTTCTGGAAAATCCTCCCGGAATCGCGCAACTTCCGCGCCAGCAGCCTCAAGCCGCGCAACCTGGTGGACGGCTTTGTCATGCACTTCAAGGACGCCGGCCTGCCGTGGCTGTTCCTCGAAGCCTTCCTGCTGATGGGCGCATTCGTGACGATGTTCAACTACATCGGCTATCGCCTGCTGGCCGACCCCTACGACCTCAGCCAAGCCGTGGTCGGCCTGCTGTCGCTGGTGTACCTCTCGGGTATCTACAGCTCGGCGAAGATCGGCTCCCTGGCCGACCGCCTCGGTCGCCGCCGTGTGCTGTGGGCCACCATCGTGCTGATGCTCGCCGGTATGGCCCTGACCCTGTTCACGCCCTTGTGGCTGGTGGTGCCGGGCATGCTGATCTTCACTTTCGGCTTCTTCGGCGCCCACTCGGTGGCCAGCAGCTGGATCGGCCGCCGCGCGTTGAAGGCGAAGGGGCAGGCGTCGTCGCTGTACCTGTTCTGCTACTACGTGGGGTCGAGTATTGCGGGGACGGCGGGCGGGTTTTTCTGGCACTTTGCCGGGTGGAATGGGATTGGAGCGTTCATCATCGCGCTGCTGATCGGCGCGTTGCTGGTGGCGTTGAAGTTGGCGAAGTTGCCGCCGTTGGGGAATGTGCGGGCCTGACGCGATCTTGCTTTTAATGTGGGAGGGGGCTTGCTCCCGATTGCAGTGTGTCAGCCAATGAATCTGGTGACTGACACACCGCTATCGGGGGCAAGCCCCCTCCCACATTTGTTTTGCGTGTTATTCGTGATACTGCGCCGAGAGTTCGTGCACTGCGCGCAGGAAGGCGCCGGCATGTTCCGGGTTCACTTCCGGGGTGATGCCATGGCCCAGGTTGAACACGTGCCCGGTACCCTTGCCGTAGCTGGCGAGGATGCGGCCGACTTCGGTGCGGATCGCTTCCGGCTTGGCGTACAGCACGGTCGGGTCCATGTTGCCTTGCAGCGCGACCTGGCCGCCAACGCGACGGCGAGCTTCACCAATGTCGCAGGTCCAGTCCAGGCCCAGTGCATCGGCACCGGCGTCGGCGATGCTTTCCAGCCACAGGCCGCCGCCCTTGGTGAACAGGATCACCGGAACCTTACGGCCTTCGTGTTCACGGATCAGACCGCTGACGATCTTGCGCATGTAGGCCAGAGAGAACTCCTGGTACGCCGCCGCCGAGAGATTGCCACCCCAGGTATCGAAGATCTGCACCGCCTGGGCGCCGGCCATGATCTGGCCGTTGAGGTAACTGGTGACTGACTGCGCCAGCTTGTCCAGCAGCAGGTGCATGGCTTGCGGGTTGTCGTAGAGCATGGCCTTGGTCTTGCGGAAGTCTTTCGACGAGCCGCCTTCGACCATGTAGGTGGCCAGGGTCCACGGGCTGCCGGAGAAGCCAATCAGCGGCACGCGGCCGTTAAGCTCGCGGCGGATGGTGCTGACGGCGTCCATCACGTAACCGAGGTCTTTGTGCGGATCAGGGATCGGCAGGGCTTCGATGTCGGCCAGGGTGCTGACGACCTTTTTGAAACGCGGGCCTTCGCCGGTTTCGAAGTACAGGCCTTGGCCCATGGCGTCAGGGATGGTGAGGATGTCGGAGAAGAGGATCGCCGCGTCCAGTTGTGGGTAGCGGTCCAGCGGCTGCATCGTGACTTCGCAGGCGAACTCCGGGTTCATGCACAGGCTCATGAAGTCGCCGGCGTTGGCGCGACTGGCGCGGTATTCCGGCAAGTAGCGACCGGCCTGGCGCATCATCCACACAGGGGTGACGTCCACGGGTTGCTTGAGCAGGGCACGAAGGAAACGGTCGTTCTTGAGGGCAGTCATGTCGGCATCCGCAAAAAAAGTGCGGGCATTTTCTCAGAGCCGGACGCAAAAGGCACGGAGTGAGCCGTGCCTTTTGTCTATCGGGTCAATTTGTCGCGGACATGAAAGCGCTGCAAATCAAATGTGGGAGGGGGCTTGAACTGGTCAAGTAATCTTGGACACCGATTACGGTTCACGCCGCCAACCTTTCCTTCACGACCGGCGACCTGTAGTCGTTATAGCTGTGAGGCCTGCTGATGTTGTAGCGCGAGACATAG